>NZ_JAHHDS010000003.1:636524-1273048 GCF_019739195.1 Microcella sp.
ACCTGGGGTGTGCCGACCATGGGCACTGCCGCCCACTCGTTCACCCTGCTGCACGACACCGAAGAAGACGCGTTTCGCGCACAGGTCGACTCGCTCGGATCGGGAACGACCCTGCTCGTCGACACCTACGACGTGCGCACGGCCATCGAGACCGCGGTGCGTGTCGCTGGGCCCTCGCTCGGTGCCGTGCGGCTCGACTCCGGCGACTTGCCCTCGCTCGTGCGCGAAGTGCGCGCGCAGCTCGACTCGCTCGGCGCCACCGCGACCCGCATCACCGTGACGAACGACCTGGACGAGTCGTCGATCGCGGCCCTGCGTGGTGCCCCGGTTGATGCCTTCGGTGTCGGCACCTCTGTCGTCACGGGATCTGGGTCACCGGCGGCCGGCTTCGTCTACAAGCTTGTCGCGCGGCGCGATGAGCAGAGTGCCGAGTGGATGCCCGTCGCGAAGTCATCGCCCGGCAAGGTCTCGGCGGGCGGAACCAAGAGGGCCGAGCGGCTGCTGCGCGACGGCGTCGCTCTCGCCGAACGCATCGTCGTCGATGACGACCACGACGGCGTGCCCGAAGGCCTGCAGCCCGACGCCGCAGTGCAGGCGCGCGAGCTCACGGTGCCGCTCATGACCGACGGCGTCGCAGACCCGCGCTGGCTCGGCCCGGCGGGCGTGCAGGCAGCGCGCGAACACTGCGCGGCCGCGGTCACCGAGCTGCCGGCCTCGGCGCTCCGACTCAGCCGTGGCGAGCCCGCGCTGCCGGTGCTGACCGTCTGAACCGCGTTCGTGAACCGGCAGGGTACACGACCACTGCCCCCAGCGTGACCCCTATCTGCGGTGGCCCTGACCTCCCTATGGTCGATGAACGACCGTGCTGGCGCGAACCGGGGGACCACCATGACACGACTGGGGTATCACGCATCTCATGAGCAGTTGGGCCCTCGCACCCTGCTCGAGGCCGTGCAACTCGCTGAGCGAGTGGGCTTCACCGAAGCCATGTGCTCCGATCACTTCGCTCCGTGGAACACCCGCCAGGGTGAGTCGGCGTTTGCCTGGGCGTGGCTCGGTGCCGCTCTCGAGGCGACCAGCCTGCGCTTCGGCGCCGTCAATGCTCCCGGTCAGCGATACCACCCCGCGATCATCGCCCAGGCGATCGCGACCCTGGGCGCCATGTATCCCGATCGCATCTGGACGGCCTTCGGCAGCGGCGAGAACCTCAACGAGCGCATCACGGGCGACCGCTGGCCGTCGAAGCCCGAACGCAACGAGCGCCTCGAGCAGAGTGTGCACGTGATCCGAGAGCTACTCGCCGGGCACGAGGTCAGTCACGAGGGGCGAGTGCGCGTCGACCGGGCACGCCTCTGGACACTGCCCGAGCATCCGGTTCGACTTTTCGCCGCGGCGGTCACCCCTGAGACGGCCGCCTGGGCCGCAGAGTGGGCCGACGGTCTGCTCACCGTCAATCAGTCGACCGAGAAGCTCGAGCGGGTCATCGGCGCCTACCGAGATGCGGGTGGCGACGGCGCCGTCATGCTTCAGCTGCACGTCGCCTACGCCGACTCGCACGAACAGGCGCTGCGCGAAGCTCACGAGCTGTGGCGCACCAACGTCTTCCCTCCCCCGCTGTGCTGGGACATCGACTCGCCCGAAGCATTCGAACAGGCTGCCCAGCACGTGACCCCCGAGCAGGTGAAGGGTTCGGTCTTCGTGTCGGCTGACGCCACCGCTCACGTCGACGAGGTGGGGCGGATGCTCGATGTGGGGTTCGATCGTGTGTACCTGCACCAAGTACCAAATGACCAGCGCGCGTTCCTCGAGATGGCCGCAACGCACCTGATTCCGGCGTTCGCGGAGGTCGGAGCATGAGGCTCACCGACACAAGCGACCTGTGGTGGAAGACCGCGGTCATCTACTGCCTCGACATCGAGACCTTTCTCGACTCGAACGACGACGGTGTCGGTGACCTGCAAGGACTCTCTCACCGCATCGACTACCTCGCCGAGCTTGGAGTGACATGCCTATGGCTCATGCCGTTCTACCCGACACCCGGCAGGGATGACGGCTACGACGTCACTGATTTCTACGGGGTGGATGCTCGACTCGGGCACCTCGGAGACCTCGTGGAGGTCATCCGTACCGCGCGCGACCGGGGCATTCGCGTGATCGCCGATCTCGTGGTCAACCACACCTCAGATCAGCATCCGTGGTTCCGCGCCGCCCGCTCGAGCCGTGATTCGCCGTACCGCGACTTCTACATCTGGCGCGACGAGCCTCCGGCGACGCAGCCCAAGCCTGTCTTTCCCGACGCTGAAGACGGCGTGTGGCAGTTCGACGAGAAGACTCAGCAGTACTACCTGCACAACTTCTACCATCACCAACCAGACCTCAATCTCGGCAACCCCCGCGTGCGCGATGAGATTGCCAAGATGATGGGGTTCTGGCTCGAGCTCGGAATCAGCGGATTTCGTGTCGACGCTGTGTCGTACCTGCTGGAGGAACAAGCCGAGAGCGACCCGCACGAGCTCGTGCGGAACCTGCGCAAGTATCTCTCTCGCCGCGCGGGTGACGCCGTGCTGCTCGGCGAAAACAACCTGCCCTATGAGCAGCAGTTGCCCTACTTCGGCGACGGCGATGCCGAAGGCCTCACGATGCAGTTCGACTTCGTCGCCATGCAGCAGATGTACCTCTCGCTCGCTCGAGAGGATGCCCGGCCTCTGGCCGCAGCGTTGCAGGACCGGCCGGTTCTGGCCGAAGAGGCGCAGTGGGCAAACTTCGTGCGCAACCACGACGAGCTCACGCTCGACAAGCTGAGCGACGACGAGCGCGCTGAGGTGTTCGAGGCTTTCGCGCCCGAGCAGCACATGCGACTGTTCGATCGGGGCATCCGTCGCCGGTTGCCGACCATGCTCGATGGCGACCCGCGACGGGTGCGCATGATTTACAGTCTGCTGTTTTCGCTACCGGGCACTCCGGTGCTCTTCTACGGCGAAGAGCTGGGCATGGGTGAAAACCTCGACATCGAGGGCAGGCAAGCGGTGCGCACACCGATGCAGTGGAACGATTCCCCGGGCGCAGGCTTCTCACGGACGCCGCGACGGGGCCTGGCGCCACGTGTCACCGGCGACGGCTACGGCCCTGCGCACGTCAACGCCGCCCAGCAGCGGAATGACCCCGACTCTTTGCTGCGGTACATGGAGTTGTTGATCAAGCGCTATCGAGCATCGTCAGAGATCGGATGGGGTCGGTTCCTCCTGCTCGAGCAGGAGTCGACCTGCGTGCTTGCGCACGCGATGATCGGCGAACAAGGGGCCATGATCGCCGTGCACAACTTCTCATCCCATCCTCAGACGGTGTCGATCACGGTGCCGGATGTGGAGGGCCCAGTGCAATTGGTCGAATTGCTCGACGACGGACGCGTGGAGACCGACGGTCGAGGCCGGGTCGAGCTCGAGCTTCAGGGGTACGGCGCGCGCTGGCTGCGGGTACACCGCAGCGATGATCTGCGGCTCACCTAACAGGGCCACAGCGTTCGCTCGCAGCACGAACGCCGTGAACGGCACTGCCCCCGCCGCCGGGGGTAGCCGGAGCGGGGGCAGCAGCGGGCGCTATCGCGCCCCGAGACGAGACGAGATCAGCCCTCGGTCTCTTCCTCGGTGTCCTCGTCGAGGTCGTCGTCGAGGTCGTCGTTCATGTCGTCGTCGACGTCGTCATTCAGGTCGTCGTCGGGCAACGGTTGCTCTTCACCTGGAATCGGCTCGTCGATGATTTCGTCTTCCGCCGTCGTGGGGTTGCCGCACGCCGACAGTGCGAACACCGTGGCGATTCCGAGTGCTGCGAGTCCTCGTTTCATGTTGTGCTCCTTTCGATGAGGAGCTTCCACGCTAGGCGCGCACGCTACCCCCCGAAAGGGGGTAGACCTTTCAGTCGGAGCCTGCTAAACGGCACGTTCGTCGGGCGCTTGCACGCGCTGACCGACGACGGCGCTCACGCCGTCGTGGCGCATGCTGACGCCATAGAGCGCATCGGCGATCTCCATCGTGCGCTTCTGGTGCGTGATGATGATGAGCTGCGAACTCTGCCGCAGGTCGCGGAAGATCGTGAGCAAGCGGCCGAGGTTGGCATCGTCGAGCGCGGCCTCGACCTCGTCCATGATGTAGAACGGGCTCGGGCGGGCCTTGAAGATGGCGATGAGCAGCGCCACCGCCGCGAGCGAGCGCTCGCCGCCGCTCAGCAGGCTCAAGCGCTCGATCTTCTTGCCGGCGGGCTTGACCGTGACCTCGATGCCCGTCGTGAGCATGTTCTCGGGGTCGGTCAGCAGCAGGCTGCCGGTGCCGCCGGGGAACAAGATCGGGAACACGACGTCGAAGGCCGCCTGAGTATCGGCGAACGCGGCGGCGAAGATCGTCTGCATCGTCGAGTCGACCTCGTCGATGATCGTGAGCAGGTCGCGGCGCGTGCTCGCGAGGTCGGTGAGCTGCTCGGTGAGGAACTTGTGGCGCTGCTCGAGCGCCGCAAACTCTTCAAGGGCGAGCGGGTTGACGCGCCCGAGCTGGCTGAGCTTGCGCTCGGCGCGCGCGAGGCGGGCCTGCTGCTCGGCGCGGTCGAAGGGCTTGCCGGCAGCGTCTGTTCGCAACTCAGGCTGAGCGTCGTCAGGTGCTGTGCTACCTGTCACATCTGTCCGCTCAGCCTGAGTTGCGAACGGGTGCACGGCGGCCTGGGCCACAATGTCGGCTACCCGGGCGGCCTCGTCGTCGCTCGTCGGGTCGAATGCTGGCGCGTCGGGATCGGGGTCGACGCGCGACGCCGCCTCGGCCGCGATCGCGTCGGCGACGGCCCGCGCGGCCGCGGTCAGCGCATCATCGTCGGGCACGGGCACTGCGGGGCCGTACTCGGCGACGAGCACGTCTTCGACGAGGCCGAGCTCGTCGCCCGCGCGCTCGAGCAGCTGCGTCAGGTGCAGCTTCTTCTCGTAGATCTGCAACTCGAGGCCGTGCACGCCCTCGGTGATCGCACTCAGGCGCTCGCGCAGCGAGCTCTCGGTGCGGCGCAGCTCGAGCAGCTCGTCGTTCTGGGCCGCGCGCTCCGACTCGCGCTGAGCAAGGGCAACACGTGCTTCGGCGACCGAGCGGTCGATCGACTGCTGCACGGCCGGCAGGGCGACCGCCACGGCCGTCGCACGCTCGACCTGGCGCTGCCGCAGCACCGTGCGGCGTGCGGCCTCGTCGGCCGCAGCCTTCTCGGCCAAGCGGCGCTTCTCGAGCTGCTCGGCGGCCTCGCGCGCGCCGCGCACGCGCTCGCGCACGGTCTCGAGCTCGATGCGTCGCTCGAGCTCGGCCGCCCGCGCCGCCTCGAGGTCGACGACGAGAGCATCGCGCGCCGACGCGTCGAGCATGGGGCGAGGGCGAGCAGCGAAGGCCTCGTGCTCGGCCTGCGCACGCTCGACGGCCGCCTCGGCCTCGCGCACCGACTCTTGCGCCGCGTCTACCCCGAGCGCGAGCCGGGCGGCTTCTGCCTCGGCGGCCTCGGCCTGTGCTCGCGCCCGCGAGACCTGCTCGCTGCGGGCGGCGCGCTGAGCATCCTGATCGCGCACGGCGGCGAGCGCCTCAGCGGCCTGCTGCTTCGATGCGGTGAGGGATGCCCGCGACTCATCGAGCACGCCCCGAGCTCGCTCGATGCCGGTCGAGACCTCGGTCAGCCGCACCGAGGCGGCGTCGCGCTCGGCGGCGAGCTCGAGCCGGCTGCGTCCGGCACCGGAACCGCCGCGCAGCACCGAGCGTGTCAGCACGTCGCCCTCGCGGGTTACGATGCTCACCGAGTCGGCGCCGTCGAGCTTCTGCACGGCGGGCCAGGCGGCGCGGGCGGCGGCGAGGTCGTCGGCGATGAAGGTGCGCGCGAGCAGGGCGAGCACGCCGTCGGGCGCGGTCAGCACCTCGGTGGCGGGCGTGAGTTCGCCCACCGCTGACAGGGTCGCGGTAGCGCCGGACACGCGGGCGAGCACGACATCGACGCGGCCCGCCTCGGCGGCGTGCGCGCGCTCGAGGGCGGCGAGACCCGCGTCGAGGTCGTCGGCGAGCGCGGCATCGGCGAGGGTGCCGAGCGCTGCGGCGATCGCGGCCTCGAAGCCCGGCGTCACCTGCAGGTGGTCGCTGACGAGGCCGCGAATGCCGGTTGAGCCCACGAGTCCGCTCGCTCCGTCACCCGTGTCGATGGCCTGAGAGAGGGCACTCACTCGGGCCGCGAGGGCATCGCGCTCACGCTCGAGGGCGTGCACGGTGTCGCGCTCATTGTCGAGTCGTGCTGTGATCTCGGCCACGCGCGCATCGGCGTCGGCGAGCGCGGCATCGAGGGCGCGCGATTCGTCGGTGCCTTCGCCCTCGTCGACCTCGGGCAGGGCGGAGAGGTCGGCGCGGGTCGCCTGCTGCCGCGCGGTCGCCGCCTCGAGGGCGTTCTGCTGGCGCAGCAGCTCGCCCCGGGCGGCCGCGAGCGTCGAGCGTGCCACGTCGACGCGCCCGGCGAGCGCGGCGAGCTCGAGGTCGTGCTGCGAGACCAGCGCGCTCTGCGCCGCGATCTCGTCGTCGAGGGCGTCGAGCGCGGCACGCGCGGTCGCCGTGCGGGCGGCGACCTCGCCCACCTGCTGCTCGGCGGCAGCAACACCCTCGCGCAGAGCCTCGGCCTCGGCGCGAGCCTCATCGACCTGAGCCTGCGTGATGGTCGTCGACATGCCGGGCAGCTCGGCCTGCTGACTCAGTAGCGTCAACTTCTGCTGCGTGAGACTCGAGAGGCTGCGCACGCGCTCTTGCACCTGCTCGAGCTCGAAGGTCACGCGCCGAGCCTCATCGACAGCGTCACCCACCTGCTGCGATTCGATGCGCTGCACGCGCAGACGCGTCTGGTCGAGCTGGCTCTGCACAACGATGCGCTCACTCGTGCGCTCGCTCTCGGTGCGGGCGTGGTCGGCCAGAGACTCGCGCAGGGCGACCACTTCGTCGGCGAGGAGCCTCGCGCGAGCATCCCGCACGATCGCGGCGATCGTCTGCGCCTCGCGCGCGATCTCAGCCTGCCGGCCGAGCGGAGTCAGCTGGCGCCGAATCTCACCCGCCAGATCGCTCAGGCGCGTGAGGTTCGACTGCATCGCCTCGAGCTTGCGCACCGTCTTCTCTTTGCGTCGGCGGTGCTTCAAGATTCCCGCCGCCTCTTCGATGAACCCGCGACGGTCTTCGGGGCTCGCGTGCAGCACCGCATCGAGCTGACCCTGCCCGACGATGACGTGCATCTCGCGCCCGAGACCCGAGTCGCTCAGCAGCTCTTGCACGTCGAGCAGGCGGCAGGCCGTGCCGTTGATCGCGTACTCGCTGCCGCCGTTGCGGAACAGGGTGCGCGAGATCGTGACTTCGCTGTAGTCAATGGGCAGGGCGCCGTCGGCGTTATCGATGGTGAGCAGCACTTCGGCGCGGCCGAGCGGCCCGCGCGTCGCGGTGCCGGCGAAGATGACGTCTTCCATCTTGCCGCCGCGCAGGGTCTTGGCTCCCTGCTCGCCCATGACCCAGGCGAGAGCGTCGACGACGTTCGACTTGCCCGAGCCGTTCGGACCGACGACGCAGGTGACGCCCGGCTCGAACTGGAAGGTGGTCGGCTGCGCGAACGACTTGAAGCCCTTGAGGGTCAGGCTCTTCAGGTGCACGCGCTGCCCCCTCTCGGCACGGTCGACGGCGACCGCCGCACGGCGCAGAACGGTCAGGCCTACCGTACCGGAGCGGCGAGGGCTATTCTGGCGGGCTGGCCTGCCGACGAGGAGACCTCATGAGCGAGATCGTGATTACCGAAGTGGTGATTCCTGAGACCGTGGATGCACCAGACGCCGCCGACTTCATCGCGGCCGTCGCGGTGCGCACGCGGGTCAACGCGCACGACTCGGGAACCGGCGACGAGGCGCGACCACCAGAGGAGATGCTGCCCGGCTGGCGCAAGCAGCAGTTCGAGCCCAAGCGACTGTTTCTCGCGCGCCGCGACGGCGAGGTCGTCGGGCGGGGTATCGCCGAGTACCGGCTCGGAGAGGCGATCGACTCGGCGTGGCTGCACGTCGAAGTGCTGCCGGAGGCACGCGGGCGCGGAGTCGGGCGCGCGCTCGCCGAGCATGTTGAGAACGTTGCGCGTGTCGACGGCAAGCGTCGCGCCATCGTCTACGCGCCGTGCTGGAAGGTCGGTGGCGAGCGAATGGCGGCCCCGACGGGCTTCGGCGATGTCGCCGCCGACACCGCCGAGACGCGGTTGCTGGTCGCCCTCGGCTACCGGCTCGAGCAAGTCGAGCGCGGCAGCAAACTGCCGCTGCCGCTCGACGAGCAGGCGCTGCGGCTCGTGCACGACGAAGCCTCCGAGATCGCCGGGCCCGACTACCGCGTGCATCTGTGGGGCGATCGGACTCCCCCGGAGTGGCGCGAAGACATCGCGCACCTTCTGACACGCATGAGCACGGATGCTCCATCGGCCGGTCTCGAAGAACCCGAAGACCCGTGGACCGTCGAGCGCCTGCTGGCCGATGAAGAAGGGGAGGCGGATGGCCCGCGCACGCCCTTCGTCGCCGCGGTCGAGCACGTGCCGACCGGCAGGCTCGCGGGGTTCACCGAACTCGTCGCACCCGACGATGGCACTCGACCGGTCGACCAGGAAGACACGATCGTGCTCACCGAGCACCGCGGGCACCGCCTGGGCCTGCTGCTGAAGGCCGCGAACCTGCTGCACCTGCAACGAGTTCGCCCCGGGCATCCGGCTGTCGTCACCTACAACGCTGAAGAGAACCGGCCGATGCTCGATGTGAACGAAGCGCTCGGGTTCGTGCCCTTCGTCTACGAAGGCGCGTGGCGCAAAGACCTGTGACGCTCAGCGAATCCGCTGGCAGCGCGGGCAGAAGTGCGAGCCGCGGTTCATGAACTGCTCGCGCACGATGAGGCGACCGCAGCGGGCGCACGGTCGACCCTGCTGGCCGTAGGCGCGCAGTGAGTGGCTGAAGTACCCCGAGGCTCCGTTGACGTTGACGTACTGCGCGTCGAACGAGGTGCCGCCCTCGACGAGCGCGCGACGCAGCACCGCGCGCACCTCGGCGAGCAGTTCGCCGCTCTTGCGCGTCGAGAGCGTCTCGGTCGGCTGGTCGTAGTGCACGCGCGCGGCCCAGAGCGCCTCGTCGGCGTAGATGTTGCCGATGCCGCTGATGAGGGTCTGGTCGAGCAGCGCTCGCTTCACGGTGGTTCGCTTAGCGGCGAGCCGGCGACGGTAGAGCCGCTCGTCGAAGGCCGGGTCGAGAGGGTCGCGCGCGATGTGGGCCACCTGGCTCGGGATGCTCGCGAGCGGTAGACCGTATCCGGCCGCCGCCCCGTCGGGCGTCGGCAGCAGCGCGTCGATCGCCATCGAGCCGAAGATGCGCTGATCGACGAAGTCGACCCGCAGCGGGCCGTGCAGCGGATGAGTCAGAGTGAACCGCACGCGCGTGAGTGCAGAAGGCTCGGCGTCGAGGTCACGCAGCAGCACCTGGCCGCTCATGCCCAGGTGGGCGACGAGGGCTTCGGTAGGTGTATCTGCCCCGGCCAATGGCAACCACAGAAACTTTCCGCGACGCACCGCGCCCAGCAGCGTCGCGCCCGTCAGCCGCTCGATGAAATCTTCACTCGGGCCGACGTGTCTGCGCAGCGAGCGCTCGTCGAACACCTCGACAGCGTCGATGCGTGCGCCGGTGACGGCCGGTTCCAGTCCGTGTCGAACGACCTCGACTTCGGGCAGTTCGGGCACGGCTCAGCGCCGCGACTGCAAGGTGGTGAAGGCCTCGAGAGCAGCGCCCATCTCGGCCTGCTTTTTGCTGCTGCCCTGGCCGGTGGCAACCGGTTTGTCGGCGAGCATGACCGTGGCAGTGAAAACCTTTGAGTGGTCGGGGCCGTCGTCGGCGATCTCGTAGGTCGGCAGGCCCAGCCCGAGGCGAGCGGCGAGCTCTTGCAGCGACGTCTTCGGATCCATGCCCGCGCCGAACCGGTCGGGGTCAGCGAGTAACGGCGCGATGAGGCGCAGCACGAGATCGGTGGCCACCTCACCGCCGAGGTCAAGGTAGGCGGCGCCGATCAGAGCCTCGACGGTGTCGGCGAGGATGGACGACTTCTCGCGGCCGCCCGTGAGCTCTTCGCCCTTGCCGAGCTTGAGATGCTCGCCGAGGCCGATCGAGATAGCAACCTCGGCCAGTGCCACGGCCGAGACGAGCGAGGCCCGACGCTTGGCGAGATCGCCCTCGCTCAAGTCGGGGTAGGTCGTGTAAAGCATGACCGTGACGGCCTGCCCGAGAATGGCGTCGCCGAGAAACTCGAGCCGCTCGTTCGTCGCGACGCCGCCGTTCTCATACGCCCACGATCGATGCGTGAGCGCCAGGTCGAGCAGCTCGGGCTCGATAGTGACTCCCAGAGCTTGCTCGAGAGTGGAATGAACCACCGTTGATTGACTAGACGTCGGCGACCTTGCGGCCCTTGTACTCCATGTACAGGGGCGTGCCGGCGGAGTCTTCGACGACCTTCGCGCGGTGCGGGAGGCTGTAGACGACCTTGCCGTTTTCGATGGTCTTGACCAGGGTGGGAACCTCGGCCTTCCACTGCGAACGACGTGCGTGGGTGTTGGCGCGCGACTTCTTCCGCTTGGGAACAGCCATGATGTCTCTCTTCTCTCTCACCACCGCCGTGCGCGTGAGCGCACCACGGTGTCAGTCTGATTCGGCCTGAAAGCCTTCGAGCGCGGCCCACCGAGGATCGATGGTTTCGCTCGGCCGCCGTTCCGGATGGTCTGCGAGGCGCTCGCCCGTTTCGGGGTCGAGCCCCGGGCAATCGTCTCGGCACACCGGCTGGAACGGCAGTGCGAGCACTACCGCGTCACGAACGACCGGTTCAACATCCACGTGGGTTTCGTGAACCTGGTAGTCATCGGCAACCTCAGGAGAATACGCGAAAAGCTCCTGAAAATCGACTCGAAGGTCGATCGCGACCTCGTCAAGGCACCGCACGCACTCGGCACGCGCCGTCGTGCGGGCCTGACCCGTTACGAGAATGCCGTCGTGCAGCCCTTCCAGGCGCAGGTCGATTTCGAGCTCGGCACCCGCCGGCACGATCGCCGCGCCAGCCCCGAGCTGCTCGGGCGTCACGAGGTCGAGGGTCTTCTCGCGCATCTCGCCGGGGCGGTGCACGATGTCGCGCACATTCACGCGATAAGGGCTCGAGGGGGCAGGCATAGCGTCCCAGTCTAGCGCCGCAGGGCACTCACCGCCGTCGGCAACGGGGGGGCGCTCATAGAACGGCCGCGAGCATCTCCCGCCCGATCGCAAGAGGTGCCCGCGGCCAGTTCTGATTACAGGCCGTGACTCTGCGCGACAGCCGTGAAAGCGCCGTCATACGCCTGCAAGGCGACTGCGACTTGGTCGGCAGTCACGATGCACGGCGGCACGACATGGATGCGGTTGTCGGCCGCGAAAGGCAGCACTTTGCGCGCCATGAGCTCGGCCTTGAGCGCGCCGATGATCTCGGGGCCGACGGGCTCGCGTGTCGTGCGGTCAGTCACGAGGTCGAGCGCCCAGAACACGCCCAGGCCGCGCACGTCGCCGATCATCGGGTGCTTCTCGGCGAGCGCCCGAAGGCCCGGTCCGAGGTGCTGCTCGCCGATCATCCGTGCGTTCTCGACGATCTTCTCGTCGGTCATCGCGTCGATCGAGGCGACGATCGAGGCGGCGGCGAGGGGATGCCCGCTGTAGGTGAGTCCGCCCGGAAACACGCGCTCGTCGAATGCCGCGGCGATGCTCGGGCTCATGACCACACCACCCACGGGCACGTAGCCGCTGTTGACGCCCTTCGCGAAGGCGATGAGGTCGGGAGTCGCCCGGCTCGGGTTGATCTCGGGGTTCTGCCACGCGAACCAGTCGCCCGTGCGGCCGAAGCCGGCCATGACCTCGTCGGCGATCCAGACGATGTCGTACTTGTCAGCGATCGCGCGCACGCCCTCGAGGTAGCCGGCCGGAGGCGCGAAGATGCCGGCCGTGCCAGGCACCGACTCGAGCAGGATAGCCGCGATCGTGCCGGGGCCCTCAGCGACGATCGTGCGCTCGAGGTGGCGCAGGGCGCGCTCGCACTCCTGCTCGGGGCTGTCGGAGTAGAACTCGCTGCGGTAGGTGAACGGGCCGAAGAAGTGCACGTGGCCGTAGGCGTACTCGTTGGGCATGCGGCGCCAGTCGCCCGTCGCCGCGATCGCCGCACCCGTGTTGCCGTGATAGCTGCGGTAGGTGCTCAGCACCTTGTGCTTGTGGGTCGTGAGGCGGGCCATGCGCACGGCGTTCTCGATCGCGTCGGCGCCGCCGTTGGTGAAGAAGACCTTCGAGAAGCCGTCACCCGCCTTCTCGACGATGCGCTTCGCGGCCTCGCCGCGGGCGAGGTTCGCGTGCGAGGGCGCGACGGTGGCGAGCTCGGCGGCCTGGCGCTGAATCGCCTCGACGACCTTCGGGTGCGAGTGGCCGATGTTGGTGTTGACGAGCTGGCTCGAGAAGTCGAGATAGGTCTCGCCGTCGTAGGTGTAGACCTCGCAACCCTTCGCGCTCGCGATGACGAAGGGCTTCAGTGCCCCTTGCGCGCTCCACGAGTGAAAGACGTACTCACGATCGAGGTCGTAGGCACGCGTGCCGTCGGCCGGGTCGGAAGCGGGGGCGGGAGTGTGTGACCGGTTCAGAGTGTCGGTCATGGTTATCGGTCCTTGAGTCGCAGGAATGGGATAGCGCCCATTATCGCCGGTCAGGGCCCGATCTGTTGCTCGCGCAGAAGTGCAGGAATCTTCTCGCGGAACGGGAAAAACCCGCGGGTCGCGTGTGGCCAGGCGAGGGCATCCCACGGGCGCAGGATGCGGGTGAGGGTGAGGTCGTCGCTCAGCTCTCTCTCGAGCTGATCGAGGCGGTCGCGCACCGGTCCGACGGGGCCGTACGGGGTCACGATCGCGGTCAGGTCGTAGCTGCTCGCCCAGTCGCGAATCGCGGATGCCGTGAGCCTGTCGAGCGCGCTGGCGTCGGCCCCGAAGTGCGCGCCGGCCCGTGCGCGGCCGTCGGCGAGCGCCGCCGCGGTGAAGCCCGCCACGAGCGCGTTCGCCGGATCGGCCGCGGGCGACCGCGGCTCCCCCGCCGTCGGGCTCGCGACCGCGACGACTTCGAGGCCGGCGAGCTCGAGGCTCTCGGAGTGCAGGTCGTCTTCGTGCAGGAGGAGCCCGACGCGACCGCGCGGCAGCGGCTCGGGCCGAGGCGCCGGGCCGGGCGCAGGAATCGGCCCGTCGTCGTCGACCGCCGGCGCGCTCTCCGCGAGCCCGCGCGGGCTGAACCGGCCTTCGGTCGCGAACTCGATGTTCTGCGTCGTGGCGAGGTAGGTCTTGCCGACAGTCTGCAGGCCCGCGACCCACCGCCAGCTCAGCGTGTTCGAGGCCGGGTCGCCGTCGAGCAGGTGCCGCAAGAAAAAGTCGGCGCCGAGCTGCCAGGGCAGGCGCAGCGTGAAGATCCAGATGCTCGCGAACCACATGCGCGCGTGGTTGTGCAGATAGCCGAGCTCAACGAGTTCGCGCGCCCAGTCGTCGAAGCCCTCGATGCCCGTTCGGCCCGCGATCGCGTCGTCGTATGTCGCGCGGTCGGCGGCGCTCAGGGAGTCGAGCGCGGGCGCCACACTCGCGCTATAGCGAGCCCACACACTCGGGCGAAGCTCGAGCCAGCCCTTCCAGTAGGTGCGCCAGTAGACCTCCTGCACGAACTTGCCCGCCGCGTCGAGCGAGTGCCGCTGCAGCACGGCCTCGACGACCTCGCGCTCGGTGACGAGGCGGTGCCGCACCCAGGGCGAGAGGGTCGACACGTTCGAGCGATCCCCCGGGCCTCGGTCGGTATTGCGCTCAGCAGCGTAGGCACGACCGGCACGGGGAACGAACTCGGCGAGCCGGGCGAGCCCGGCCTCACGCGTGGGTTCGAACGTCATGCCCTCATCGTGCGCTCGGGTGCCTGGGAAGCAGCGGGATGCCCGCCGCGGGCATCCCGAGCCTTCACACGCGCGCGGTCTTGCTGCCCTTCATCGCCGGGATGACGTGCTCGCCGTAGACGCGCAGCGTCTCTTCTTTGTTGTCGTGCTGCAGGTAGCCGGCGAACTGGTCGACACCGAGGTCGCGCAGCGCCTCGAGCTTCTCGATGTGGTCTTTGCCGTCGCCGAGCACGCAGAAGCGGTCGACGATCTCGTCCGGTACGAAGTCGACGTGGTCGTTGCCGGCCTTGCCGTGGGTGTTGTAGTCGTAGCCCTGGCGGCCCGCGATGTAGTCGGTGAGCGCCTTCGGCACGTCTGAACTCTCGCCGTGCTTCGCGACGATGTCGGCCACGTGGTTGCCGACCATGCCGCCGAACCACCGCACCTGATTGCGCATGTGGTCCCAGTCGGTGCCGATATACATCGGGGCCGCCACGCAGAACTTGATCGCCATCGGGTCGCGCCCGGCGTTGTCGGCCGCGGTGCGCACGGTCTCGATCATCCACTTCGCGATGTCGAGGTCGGCGAGCTGCAGAATGAAGCCGTCGCCGACCTCGCCCGTGAGCTTGAGCGCGAGCGGGCCGTAGGCGGCCACCCAGACCTCGAGCTCGCTGCCGTGGCTCCACGGAAACTGCAGCGTCGAGCCGTTGTACTCGACGGCCCGCGAGTTGCCGAGCTCGCGGATGACGTGAATCGACTCGCGCAGTTCGGCCAGGGTCGTGGGCTTGCCGTTCGTCACGCGCACGGCCGAGTCGCCCCGGCCGATGCCGCAGATCGTGCGGTTGCCGTAGAGCTCGTTGAGGGTCGCGAAGACGCTCGCCGTCACCGTCCAGTCGCGGGTCGCGGGGTTCGTCACGAATGGACCGACCGTGATGCGCTTCGTCTCGGCGAGGATCGCCGAGTAGATCACGTAGGGCTCTTGCCACAGGATGTGGCTGTCGAAGGTCCACACGTGACTGAACCCGTACTGCTCCGCCAGCATGGCGAGGTGCACCGTGCGGCTGGCGGGCGGGTTGGTCTGCAGAACAGCGCCGAAATCCATGGATGCTCGTCTCTCGTTGCTCGTGCGCGGTGGGTATCGACTCAGACCAGGTACTGCGAGAGGCCGCGGCGCAAGTACTGCCCGTGCCCGGCTCGCCCGTGGAACTCGTCGTTCTGGATGACGACCGAGCCGCGCGAGATGACCGTGTCGACCTTCCCGTCGATTTCGAAGCCCTCCCACGCCGCGTGGTCCATGTTCATGTGGTGCTTCTTGCCCGTGGGGTTGCCAGCCTCGTCGACGGGCATGCCGATCGACGTGTGGCCATTGGGGTCGTAGACCACGATGTCGGCGTCGGCACCGGGAGCGATGACGCCCTTCTTGCCGTAGAGCCCGAACATGCGCGCGGGCGTGGTCGAGGTGATCTCGACCCAGCGCTCGAGCGTGATCTGGCCCGTGACGACGCCCTGGTACATGAGATCCATGCGGTGCTCGACCGAGCCGATGCCGTTGGGTATCTTCGAGAAGTCGCCGAGGCCGAGCTCTTTCTGGTCTTTCATGCAGAACGGGCAGTGGTCGGTCGAGACCATCTGAATGTCGTTCGTGCGCAGGCTCTGCCACATGTGGTCTTGGTGCCCCTCGGCCTTCGACCGCAGCGGAGTCGAGCACACCCACTTGGCGCCCTCGAAGGCACCGTACTTTTCGCTCACGGCACCCAGCTGTTCTTCCAGCGACAGGTAAAGGTACTGCGGGCACGTCTCGCCGAACACGTTCTGGCCGATGTCGCGCGCGGCAGCAAGCTGCTCGACGGCTTGCTTGGCGCTCACGTGCACAACGTAGAGCGGGGCTCCGGTGAGGTTAGCGAGCATGATCGCGCGGTGCGTCGCCTCCTCTTCCATCTGCCAGGCGCGGGCGACACCGTGGTAGTACGGGTCGGTCTTGCCCTTGGCGAGCAACTGAGCAACGAGCACGTCGATCGCCGGGCCGTTCTCGGCGTGCATCATCGTCATGAGCCCGTGCTCGGCGGCCACCTGCATCGCGCGCAGAATCTGGGCGTCGTCGGCGTAGAAGACGCCCGGGTAGGCCATGAACATCTTGTAGCTCGTGATGCCCTCGTCGATGAGCTTGGGCAGCGCGGCGAGCGAGTCGTCGTCGACGCCGCCGACGATCTGGTGAAAGCCGTAGTCGATCGCGCAATTGCCCGCGGCCTTCTGGTGCCACTCGGCGAGGCCGTCGAACACCTTGGCACCGGTTGTCTGCACCGCGAAGTCGATGATGCTCGTCGTGCCGCCCCAGGCCGCGGCCTGCGTGCCCGTCTCGAAGGTGTCGATCGCCGCGGTGCCGCCGAAGGGCAGCTCCATGTGCGTGTGCGCGTCGATGCCGCCAGGGATCACGTACTTGCCCGTCGCGTCGATCACGGTGTCGACGGATGCCGACAGATCGTGCCCGAGCAGAGTCGACCCGGGCGCGAGCACCGCGGCGATGGTCTCGCCATCGAGCAGTACGTCGGCCGCGCCGCGGCCCGTGGCACTGACGACGGTGCCGCCGGTGATGAGGGTGGTGGTCATGGCCGGGCCTCCTTAGGGCTTCACCGTCGCGATGTACGAGTCGGGGCGGCGGTCGCGGTAGAACTGCCAACTGTTGCGCACCTCGCGAATGAGGTCGAGGTCGATATCGCGTGTGACGATCTCGGTCTTGTCTTGGCTCGCGACGTCGCCGACGTAGTTGCCACGCGGGTCGACGAAGTAGCTCGAGCCGTAGAAAGTCACCGCGAGGTCGCCGAACTCGTCGCTCTCGGTGCCGATGCGGTTGTTGGCCGCGATGAAGTACTGGTTCGCGGCGGCCGCGGCGGGCTGCTCGAGCTCCCACAACCGGTTCGAGAGGCCGGGCTTCGTCGCGCTCGGGTTGAACACCAGCTCGGCGCCGTTGAGGCCCAGCTCGCGCCATCCCTCAGGGAAGTGCCGGTCGTAGCAGATGTACACGCCGACCTTGCCGACGGCCGTATCGAACACCGGGTAGCCGAGGTTGCCGGGGCGGAAGTAGAACTTCTCCCAGAACCGGTCAAGGTTCGGAATGTGGTGCTTGCGGTACTTTCCGAGAACCGTGCCGTCAGCATCCACCACCACCGCGGTGTTGTAGTAGACGCCGGGCATGTCTTCTTCGTAAATCGGCAGCACCATGACGAGCTTGAGCTCTTTCGCGAGCGCAGCGAACCGCTGCACGATCGGCCCGTCGGCCGGCTCGGCGTAGTCGTAGTACTTGGCGTCTTCGATGATGCCGAAGTAGGGCCCGTAGAAGAGCTCTTGGAAGCAGATGATCTGAGCCCCGTCGGCGGCGGCATCGCGCGCGAACTGCTCGTGCTTCGCGATCATCGACTCTTTGTCGCCCGTCCAGGTGGTCTGGGTGATGGCGGCGCGGATCGTGGTCATGGGTGGTGGTTCCCCTCTGCAGCGTTGAACAAGGGCCAGTGTGCGCTCACGTCGTTTCGAACGCGTTTCGCGCAGTGACGGTTGCATGACACGCTAGGCCGCATCTGCGCAGATCAACAGGTTCGCGCGCACATGAGCATGGTTCGGTCAACGATCGCCCGCCGCTAGCGTTGACCGCATGAAGATCGTGGTGCTCGCGGGCGGCGTCGGCGGAGCACGTTTCGTGCGCGGTGTGCGCGAGGCGGTGCGGCGCGCGTCGTCGGGTGCGCCGAACGATGCGGATGCTGCGCTCGCGAATGCGCAGGTCGACGTCATCGTGAACACAGGTGACGACTGGTGGCTCGCCGGGCTGCGCATCGCGCCCGACCACGATTCGCTGCTCTACACGCTGAGCGGCCAGAACGACGAGGTGCGCGGCTGGGGGCGAGTGGGCGAGACCGAGCGGGTCTCGGCCGAGCTGCAGGCCCATGGAGTGACCCCCGACTGGTTCACCCTCGGCGACCTCGACCTCGGCACGCACATCGCGCGCACCGCATGGCTGCGTTCGGGGCTCACGCCGTCTGAGGTCTCGGCTCGACTGCAAGCGCGGTGGCCGCTCGGCGTGACGCTGCACCCCGCGACCGACGACGAGGTCGACACTTATGTCGTGACGACGGCCGGCGAGCGCCTGCACTTTCAGGAGTGGTGGACGCGCCATCGCGCTACCCTGCCCGCCGCACGGTTCGAGCAGCAGAACCTCGCGACGGCACGCCCATCCCCCGGCGCGCTCGCGGCGCTGGCGGCCGCCGATGTCGTGCTCATCGCGCCGTCGAACCCGGTCGTGTCGATCGGCACGATCCTGAGCATCCCCGGCATGCGCGACGCCGTGCTGAGCGCCGGCTCGTCGTCGCCGGCCGGCCGCGCGCCCATCGTCGGCGTCTCACCGATCATCGCCGGAGCGGCCGTGCGCGGCATGGCCGACGCGTGCCTCACGGCGATCGGCGTCGAGACGGATGCCGCCGCGGTCGCCCGGCACTACGGCTCGCGGTCATCGGGCGGTCTGCTCGACGCCTGGCTTGTCGGCGTCGAAGACGAGTCGCTCCTTACGGGGCTGCGCGCGGACGGCTTCGCCGCCAGCGCGGTGCCGCTCTGGATGCGCGACCTCGACACTTCGGCAACTCTCGCCGCAGCAGCCCTTGCCGCGGGGCTCGAGCAGCCCCGCGCCTGACGCAACGCCACCGACGGCGCCACCGCCTGGCGCGTGCCCGAGTATCGGGCGGCCGTGCTCCAGTGCACCACGAGGCCTTCGGGCGCATGTCGTGCCACGTGTCCGTCTGCAGGCAGAGAGATGTGCAGGTCGAGCTCGTCAGCGACCTCGGGCCTGACCATTCCGTGGTGAACGAGCGCACTCACGCACGCGAGCGGCCCGCCGGCTGCCCACGCCGCCCGAGCGTCTAGGGGCAGGTCGCTCGCCGCGTACCACCCGATGCGAATACGGTCGAGGTTGCCGTAGCGCCAGGCGAACCAGAGATCTGTCTCGCTCCACCCGGCGTGCCTCAACTCGCGTCGCGACGCGATACCGCCGAGTCGACGGATGACGGGATCGAACCCTGAGAAGCCGGCCATCCCACCAGCGTGCCCTGCGGATCGCCCACTTTCTCGCGCCCTGGAGAGGTCGGGTGCGAGCAAACTCCGTTCGCGACTGGGGAGGACACGCAGATCCATGTCGCTCCCGCCCCAGATCCGCCAGCAGCAACAGGGCACCTCGGTGCACTTCAACGGATGCGGAACTTCGTGAATGGTGTTCGCGTACTTCCGCATCGGTTGAAGTCTCTGGGGTAGGTGCACGCAAAGACATGTCGTGCCGCACTCTGTGGTTGGTTCGCGTCGAGGCTCGCGCCTGGCGCGGTCGACGCGCTCAGGTGACCGGCGTACGGTCGTGGGATGAGCTCGCCCACGGCAACCCGCCGCGAGACCGCGCACACGGTCGCTGGTTCCGTCGCGCTCGACGGGCGTTTCGCTCGCGAGTTGCCTGAGCTGAGCATCCCGTGGTCGGCGCAGACCGCGCCTGCACCGCGACTGCTCGCGCTCAATGAGCCGCTCGCCCGCGAGCTCGGCATCGAGCCGACTTGGCTCCGAAGCGACGCGGGCATCGCGCTGCTGACGGGCTCCGCGGTGCCGGAGGGAGCGACGCCGGTCGCCCAGGCCTACGCGGGCCATCAGTTCGGCGGATTCAGCCCTCGATTGGGCGACGGGCGTGCACTGCTCCTGGGCGAGCTCACCGACATCGACGGCGCTCTGCACGACCTGCACCTCAAGGGGTCGGGCCCAACACCCTTCGCACGCGGCGGCGACGGCTACGCGGCCATCGGGCCCATGCTGCGCGAGTACATCATCAGCGAAGCCATGCATGCGCTCGGCGTGCCGACCACACGATCGCTAGCCGTTGTCACGACCGGCCGCACGGTGCATCGTGAGACCGCGCTGCATGGAGCGCTCCTCGCTCGCGTCGCGAGCAGCCACCTACGGGTCGGCACCTTTCAGTACGCGGCGACGCAGGACGACCGCGACCTGCTCCATCGCCTGACCGACATCGCAATCGCCCGGCACGCGCCAGCGGCGGCCGAGGCGGAGCGCCCGGCGCTCGCCCTTCTCGACATGGTGATCGAAGCACAGGCGACGACCGTCGCGCGGTGGATGAGCATCGGATTCGTGCACGGCGTCATGAACACCGACAACATGACGATCTCGGGCGAGACGATCGACTACGGCCCCTGCGCGTTTCTCGACGCCTACGACCCCGGCGCCGTCTACAGCTCGATCGACCACGGTGGCCGATACGCCTACCGCAACCAGCCGGTCGTCGCCGAATGGAACCTCGCCCGCTTCGCCGAGACGCTGCTGCCGCTCATCGACGACGACCTGCAGCACGCCATCGGGCTCGCGACTGCGGCCCTCGAGCGGTTCAGCGCGCACTATGCCGACGCGTGGCTGTCGCTCATGCGTGCGAAGCTGGGGCTCGGTGAGGCAGTCTCCGATGAGACAGCGGCGGTACTCGCCACCGACCTGCTCGGGTTGATGGAGGAGGCGCGGGTCGACTACACCTCGACATTGCGCGCGCTCTCGGTATGCGCCAGCGGTGGCGTTCGACCCGTCGTGCTCGACAGTGCGACCGGCACGGCCTGGGCCGAACGGTGGCTCGCTCTCGAGCCCGACGCTGACGCCATGGACCGCGTCAACCCGGTGTACATTCCGCGCAACCACCTGGTCGAAGAGGCTCTGGGGGCAGCGACAGATGGCGACCTCGCGCCGTTCGACCGGCTGCTCGAGGCCGTCGCCCGTCCGTACGACGTGCGCCCCGGACTCGAGCGCTATGCCGAGGCCGCCACCGACGCGTTGGGGCCGTACACGACTTTCTGCGGAACCTGACCCCACGAAGGCCCCGAGTCGGCTCTTCGGGCGACGTGGGTCCTGTCTTGAGTACCGAGAGTTCGGCAGCTGGGGGCAGGTCACATCGGTGTCGGTCGATATGCGACCGTGACGAGCCGTGATGCCGTGACATTCGGCGAGTTGCTAGCGTCGATCACATGGCAGCTCGGAACGTTGCGACCGGGGTGGCGGCAATCGTGCTGTGCGTGTCGATGTCAGGATGCACGCCAGCAGTTCGAGGCGCGGTCGGCGTGACGATCTCGAGCGCCGGTGTGCCTATCGCCGTATTGGCTCCGTGCGAGGGAGAAGTAACGGGAGTCGCCCTGAGCATCGTCGATCAGGACGGTTTTCAGATCGAGCTCCTCAAGCGATGGGACTTCGAGCAGGGTGACGCACCGACCGAAGTGCAGCTGGACGCTCCCTTGACCGAACTCGCGGAATCGCAACAATACGAAGTGCGCGCGGGCTCCCAGCACGACGCATGGCCACGCGGTGAGTACAAGAGACTCGAGTACGCGTGGTTCGATCTCGATGACCTCGCCAGGCTCACCCCCGATCTCGTCGTCCACGGATTCTTCAATGGTGGTCACGCCGGAACCATCACGAGCACCAGGGCTCAGTTCGAGAAGACTGCGTGCCTGTGACTCGACTGCGTCATGAGGGCAAGGTCGACTGCAGAGCGCCAAGCAGGCTCAGGGGGCACGAGCGCGCCGGGCGTAGGCTGAGCGCACTGTGACTGCGTTCGACTTCACTCCCACGGCATCCGCGATCTCTCGCGCTCTCAAGCGCGCTGAGAACGGTGTGACGCTCGACGCGAGCGAGGCCGAAACCCTGCTGCACTGCCGCGGAGACGACCTCGATCGACTGCTCGCTGTGGCGGGGCGGGTTCGGGATGCGGGGCTCGAGAAGGCCGGACGCCCCGGTGTCATCACCTACTCGCGCAAGGTGTTCATTCCGCTCACGCACTTGTGCCGCGACCGCTGCCACTACTGCGTCTTCGTGCAGACGCCGAACCAGCTCGAGGCGCAGGGCAAAGCGCCGTTCTTGAGCCCCGACGAGGTGCTCGACATCGCGCGTCAGGGTGCCGCGCTCGGCTGCAAAGAGGCGCTCTTCACGCTCGGCGACCGACCCGAAGACCGCTGGCCCGCCGCCCGCGAGTGGCTCGACGCCCGCGGTTACGACTCGACGATCGACTACCTGCGCAGCGTCGCGATTCTCGTGCTCGAAGAGACCGGACTGCTGCCGCACCTCAACCCCGGCGTCATGACCTGGCAAGAGCTGCAGCGGCTCAAGCCCGTCGCGCCCAGCATGGGCATGATGCTCGAGACCACGAGCAAGCGGCTGTTCAAGACGCGCGGGCTCGCCCACTTCGGCTCGCCCGACAAAGACCCCGAACTTCGCCTGCGCGTGCTCGAAGACGCTGGCCGCAGCGCCATCCCCTTTACGACAGGCCTGCTGCTCGGCATCGGCGAGACCTACGCCGAGCGGGTCGACGGCATGTTCGCCATTCGCGCGACCGCGCGTCGGCACGGGCACGTGCAAGAGGTCATCATTCAGAACTTCCGGGCCAAGCCGCGCACGGCCATGCGCGCCGCCGACGACCTCGCGCTGCAGGAGTACATCGCCGCCGTCGCCGTCAGCCGCCTCGTGCTCGGGCCGAGTGCCCGGGTGCAGGCCCCGCCGAACCTCACCGACGCCGAAGAGCTGCAGCTGCTCGTGCGCGCCGGCATCGACGACTGGGGCGGCGTCAGCCCGCTCACCCCCGACCACGTCAACCCCGAGCGCCCCTGGCCGCAGATCGACGAGCTCGCGCGCCTCACGGCCGAGACCGGCTTCACGCTGCGTGAGCGCCTCACCGCGCACCCTCACTACGTGCGCGCCGAAGAACCGTGGCTCGACCCGCGCATCGTGCCGCACGTGCGCGCGCTCGCACTGCCCGACGGTCTCGCCGATGAATCGGCTGTCGTGCAGGGATCACCGTGGCAAGAGCCCGACCCCGACTGGGCGACGCGCGAGGGCACCGGCCGTACTGACCTGCACGTCGAGATCGACACCGAGGGTCGGCGCACCGAGACCCGCGGCGACTTCGACGACGTCTACGGCGACTGGGCCGAGCTGCGCGAGAGCACGGCCGCGGCACGAGGGCCGCGCATGACGAATGAGGCGCGGCGAGCATCCGTCGCCGTCAGCACGGGCGTGCGCGCGGTGCTGCGGCGAGCCGAGGATGCTCCGGCCGGCTTGACCGACGACGACTACCTGACCCTGCTCTCGGCCGACGGCGCCGACCTCGACGCGCTCGCGCACCTCGCCGACCGCGTGCGGCACGACACCGTGGGCGACTCGGTCGGCTACGTCGTGAACCGCAACATCAACTTCACCAACGTCTGCTACACAGGCTGCCGCTTCTGCGCCTTCGCGCAGCGACGCACCGATGCTGACGCCTTCACGCTCTCGATGCAGCAGGTCGGCGACCGGGTCGACGAGGCGTGGGCGCTCGGCGCGACCGAGATCTGCATGCAGGGCGGCATTCACCCCGACCTTCCCGGCACGGCGTACTTCGATCTCGCGCGCGAGGTGAAGAAGCGCCAGCCCGAGATGCACCTGCACGCCTTCAGCCCCATGGAGATCGTGAACGGAGCATCCCGCACCGGGTTGTCGTTCGCGGAGTTCTTGACGGCGGCGAAAGAGGCGGGTCTCGACTCGATTCCGGGTACGGCCGCCGAGATTCTCGACGACGAAGTGCGGTGGGTGCTCACCAAGGGCAAGCTGCCCGCCGCCGAGTGGATCGAGATCGTCAGCACGGCGCACCGCCTCGGCATTCGCTCGTCGAGCACGATGATGTACGGGCATGTGGATGCTCCGCACCACTGGGTCGCCCACCTGCGCACCCTGGCTCGCGTGCAGGACGACACCGGGGGCTTCACGGAGTTCGTGCTTCTGCCCTTCGTGCACGCGAATTCGCCGGTCTACCTCGCGGGTGTGGCGCGGCCCGGCCCGACGCCTCAAGAGAACCGTGCGGTGCACGCCGTCGCGCGCTTGATGCTGCACGGCCACATCGACCACATTCAGACCTCGTGGGTCAAGCTCACCGACGACGGCACCAAGCTCATGCTGCAGGGCGGCGCCGACGACGTGGGCGGCACGCTCATGGAAGAGACGATCAGCCGCATGGCCGGCGCCGACAACGGTTCGGAGAAGACGGTCGCCGAACTCGAGGCGATGGCCGCGTCGATCGGGCGCGTCGCGCGCCAGCGCACGACGACATACGGCACGCCGAGCCCCGAGCGCGTCGCGGTCGCCCAGGCGCACCGCGAGCAGGGCTATGCGGCGACCGGCCGACGGCTCGCGCTGACGATCACCGACGTGCGCGACGGGGCCTAGCGCGACCTAGAGCAGGGCGCGCGTGCGGGGGCCGAGCACGACGACTCCCTCAGCGTCGAGCCTGACGAGCTCGTCGAGCTGCGAGAGAGTGTCGACGTCACGCCGCAGCCCCGACGTCCGCGCGACTTCAAGTTCGGCATAGCCGCTGCGGCCATGCTGCTCGGCTGAGTCGTCGCCGAACCGCAGCGAGTGCGGCAGCCCCTCTTGCGCGACGACGAGGGTGGTGCCGGCCCCATCGGCGTCGGGCACGAACGCCCAGTGGTGCTCGCTGGCCCCGAGCAGGGCGGCATCGAGGTCGGCGGGCTGCAGGGCGGGCAGGTCGCCGAGCAGCACCGCCGTGGGTAGGGCATCGTCGCATCGCGCGAGGCCCTCGCTGATGGCGACGAGAAGCCCGAAGCCCGGGTCGGTCACGACGTGCACGCCGTCGACGGGTTCGGCGAGCGACCCGACGACGAACAGCTCGCCAACGCTCGGTGACCGGCGGGCCGCCTCGACGGTGTCGAGCGCGATCGCCGCGGCGAGCGCCACGCGCCGCTCTTGCGCTTCGGGCGAGGTATCGACAGCGAGCCGCACCTTGGCGCTGAGAGCCGGACGCACCGGGATCACGAGCGAGGCGCGTGCAGACATGAGGATGAGCCTAGTTGTCGGCCACACCGGCCATCGAGGCCGAATCGACCGAGAACCGCTCGTCACGCGGTGTGCGGTCGAGAAGCGACACGGGCGCGATGCGCGCGATCGCGCGGGCCCACCAGGGTGCCGACCCGCGCAGGGCGCCCAGCACCCGGGCCGTGGAGCCGGGAGTGGTCGCTGGCAGCGCCCCGCCCGCGAACGCCCGCTGCTCGAGCGCGTGACGCAGGGCATCGAGCTGAGCGACCTCGTCGGTCGACCACGCCGACGACCACGATTCGGCGAGCTGGCGCGGTGTCTGCTCGGGGTCGGCGAGCAGCCCCAGATCGCGCGCTGTGTCGCGCGCCTCGCGCCAGTGGTCGAGGGGATCCGGCGAGCGCAGCCGCGCCGTGCGACGCAGTACTCGCCAGAGCGCGGGGGCGAGCACGAGAGCGACGAGCAACGCGGTGAGGGCCGCGGCGAGAGCGCGAGCATCCGTGCCGCCATCGAGCGTGCCCGGTGCCCCGGAACCGTCTGCCGACCCGTCGTTGCCGCCGTCGATGAGTCCGCCCGCGTCGGGAGCGTCGGTCGGCCCGACGACGCGATCGACCGGGTCGGTCTCGGTATCGGTACCAGGAGCCGGCGCGTCGGGCCCCGCATCGATCGGCTCGCCCGTCTCGGGGTCGATCTCGGGCACATCGTCGGGTGCCGGCACGTCAGCAGAGGCGTACTCGGGCACGGCTCCCCGTGAAGGGGTCGGTTCGAACCGCACCCAGCCGATGCCATCGAAGTGCAGCTCAGGCCACGCGTGCAGGTCGTCGGTGCTCACGATGTACTCGCTCGGTGCGTCGGGGTTGCGCACGCCGGGCAAGAAGCCGACCGCGATCCGCGCCGGAATGCCGAGCGTGCGCGCCATGAGCGTCATCGCCGAGGCGTAGTGCACGCAGTAGCCCGCGCGCGCCTCGAGGAACACGGCGACGATGTCTGCACTCGTGCCGTCGTAGCCGAGCTCGACGGGCGCCGACTCGGAGTAGACGAAGTCGCCCTGGGTGAAGTATCGCTGCAGTGCGAGCGCGGCGTCGTAGGCCGAGTCGCCTGGGGCCGCGTCGGCCACCTGCTGCGCCGTGAGGGCGATGATCGGGTCGATGCCCTCGGGCAGGGCGCGGTACGGCTCGAGTCGCGGTGCGGCCACGAGGGCGCTGCGCAACTGCTCGGGCGTCGGCTGTGCGACCAGGCTTTCGACGTCGTAGGCTCCCTCGCGCACGCTGCCCTCGACCGTGCTCAGGGTCACTCCGGCGGTGTTCACGCGCCACTCACCCGCGAGCCCTGTCACTGTCTCGGGAGCACTGGGCAACGGCAGCCATCGCGTGCGCACATTCTCGAGCTGGATGCGGGTCGACACCGAGGTGGTCTCGACTGCGGCACCGAGCCACGCGGGCGGGCCGATGGTGCTGGGCTGCACCTGCTCGCCCGCGACGACGGGCTGCACCGAGTCATCGGTGAACTCGGCGAGGTGCGAGAGCGTCAGGTAGAGGCCGCCGTCGGCGTCGGTGCTGTAGCGCAGGGCGGTCACGGGGGTGTTGCGCCGCAGGTCGTCGCCGAGTTCGAGCACAGGGTTGATGCCCGTGACGAGGCCCGCGACTCCCCCACCGGGCAGTGCGGCACCCGCGACCACAGAAGGCAGCAAGGGCGGCACGATGAGCGCCGCGACGAGTACCGAGGCCGCGACCGCGACCGCGCGACCGAGTGCGGGTGCTCCACCGCTCGCCGCGGGTCGATGCAGAGCGAGCAGCAGCAGGAAGGCCGCGGTCGTCGCGAGCACCGTGAGCAGCGGCAGGGCTCCTGGAGCGAGGATCACCGGAACAGCGAGCATGCCCAGCAACGGGATGGCCGCGGCGGCTGGACGTCGGCTCGCCGTCACCACGGTGTCGACGAGAACTGCGAAGGCGGCGACGCCGGAGGCGAGCAGGAAGCGGATGCCCTCGTCGGCCACTGCCGGAATCGACTGCTCGGCGATCGACAGCTCACCCGCGCGGATCAGCTCGACGAAGCGCTGCAGCGTGTCGGGCGTAGGCACGAGCCCGAGCAGCGCTGTGTCGGCGGCGAACAGCAGAGTCAGCGAGAGCAGCGCAGCGACACCCGCGGCGCCGAGTGCCGCCACCACCGAGAAGAGCCGACGCGCGCGCCGCATCGCGACGCGCACGAGCGCTGCGGCAGCGATGGCCGCGGTCGCGACGACCAGCGCCGTCGGGCCCCAGAGCCCCTCGTCGAGCAGCACGCCGAAGCCCGTGAGGGCGGCAGCGACGGCGAGTAGCGCCGCCGCGCTCAACCCCAGGGTCGAGCGCCGCTGCGGAATCGGCGAGGTCGCGCGCTCAGACACGAGAGGCCTCAGGCGCGACGGCCCAGTCGGGCAGGCTCGGCTCGGGCACGCCGAGCAGGGCGAGCCACGCGCTATCAGGGGCGAAGCGCGCAGGCACCCGAGCGACGGTCCAGCCGGCACGCTCGAACGCATCCCGTGCCGGGTCGGGGTCGATCGAGCCGTCATCGCGCACGACCGCGGCGGGCGGGCCCACGAGCAGTGCAATGGCGGGGGCGGCGGATGCGCGCTGAGCGAGCATCCATCGCGTCGTCTCAGCGTCGGGCGCGCCCGAGAGCGCGACGATCGGCAGAGAGCCCGAGCGCAGGAGTGATGGCAGGCTCGCCTCGAGGTCGTTGTCGGCCGGGGTCAGCGTGGCGATCGCGAGCGCCCCGAGCACGTCGCCGACCGGGCCGTCGGCGACCGGAGTCTGCTCGTCGTCGAGCGCCTCGCGGCCGTCGGGCGTCGCCAGCTCGACCGTGTAGCCGCGCTCGGCGAGGTGTACGGCAGCAGAGGCCGCCATGCGCACGATCCACTCGAAGTCGTCGCTCGACGCCGTTCGGCCTCGGGTGCCCCGCACGCTGCGAGCGTCAGCATATGACGCTGCCTGGGTGTCGACGATGAGCCGAGCATGGGGCCCGGCCTGCGGCTCTTCCTGGCGCACCATGAGCTCACCCTGCCGCGCCGTCACGCGCCAGTGCACGCGGCGCAGAGCATCGCCGTCGCGGTACTCGCGCGTGACGACGTCATCGTCAGACCGCTCGCGCGAGCGCGTGGTGCGCGGCCCCGCCTCCGTCGAGGGATCGGGCATCGGCCCGACCGACAGCGGCGTCACGGCCGGGATCACAAGCTGGGTGGTCGTCGCGATCGTGTCGCTCACCCGCACGGCGAGCGCGAAAGGGTCGCGGTTTTCGATCAGCAGAGGGCCGACACTCACGAGCCCGCGTCGACCGGGTGCGAAGCGGTAGCCGAAGGTGGCGGGCCGCGTCGACCGCACCTCGCGCAGTCGACCCGGGCCGGCGAAGCCGGGGTGCATGGGCACGCGCTCGACCCATTCGGCGGCTCGGGCGCGGCCATTGACGGTGACGTCGACCCGCACCGTCTCACCTTCAATGGCGACCACGGGGTCGAGTTGGCGCGTGACCCGAACGCGAGGCTGCGAGGTGGCCACGGCCAGTAGAGCGATGAGGGGCGCCGCAACCGCGACCGCCGAGATGGGCAGCAACTCGGGTCGCTCGATGAGGTAGGCGACGACTCCGATCGCGACTCCCACCACGAGAAACGCGATGCCGCGCGCGGTCAGGCGTGGCACGGTGCGACCTAGGCCCGCGAGGAGGGCACAGGCACCGCTGTGGCTGCGACGATGCGGTCAACCACCTCGTCGACACTGCGCACCGGCCGGCCATCGGGGTGCTGGGCGCGCGGCACGAGCAGCATGCGGTGCGAGAGCACGGTGGTCGCGAGAGCGTCGATGTCGTCGGGCACGACGAAGTCGCGGCCGTCGAGCGCGGCGCGGGCACGGCTGGCGCGCACGAGCTGCAGGGTCGAGCGCGGGCTGGCACCCAGCCGCAGAGCGGAGTCGTCGCGCGTCGCCTGCACGATGGCGACGGCGTAGCGCTCGACGGCGGGGCTCACGTAGACCTCGCGCGCCGTGGCGATCATGCGGCGCAAGCCCGCTATGTCGACGACGGGCGACAGCCGTTCGAGCGGGCTGCCGTGCTCGCGATCGCGCACCATGAGCGCTTCGCTCTCTGCGTCGGGGTAGCCGATCGAGATACGCGCCATGAAGCGGTCGCGCTGCGCTTCGGGCAGGGCGTAGGTGCCCTCCATCTCGATGGGGTTCTGCGTCGCGACGACCAAGAATGGGCTCTCGAGGTGGTGGGTGCGGCCGTCGACCGTGACCTGCTGCTCTTCCATGCACTCGAGCAGGGCGCTCTGTGTCTTGGGGCTCGCGCGGTTGATCTCGTCGCCGATGACGATGTGGGCGAACACCGGCCCTGGCGTGAATTCGAAGGTGCCGAGCTGCTGACGAAAGACGCTGACGCCCGTGATGTCGGCCGGCAGCAGGTCGGGCGTGAATTGAATGCGGTTGACCGTGCCGGCGATGCACTTCGCGAGGGCTCGAGCGAGCATGGTCTTGCCGACGCCCGGAACATCTTCGATCAGCAGGTGCCCCTCGGCGAGCAGCACGGTGAGAGCGATATCGACCGCTTCGGGCTTGCCGTCGAGCACGCCGTTCATGGCCTTGCGGATGCTCGAACCGAGTTCGGCGAACTCCTCAGCGCTGAGGCCCTCAGCCGTCGACGTCGTCATCATGCTCATTCCTCGACTCTGCCACGATCGGGCAGAGAGCGCTCTGGGAGTCTTCTGACCGCGAATGCCCGGTCAGTTGTAGCCGATCATCTGAACGCCGGCAGAGAAGCCGTCGTCCCAGGCTTCTTTCGTGCCCTTCGTGAAGAGGTCGTCCTCGGCCGGGCGCACCAGGCTGCGAGCGCCCGGTGCCGCGGCGTCGAGCAGTCGCTCGAGTCCGCGAACGGCTGCCACGGGAATGCCGCTCGACTTGCCCTTCACGAGGTCGGCGGCGGCCGCGATCTCGTCGCCGACGGCTGGCGCCGTGACCTCGAGCAGTTTGCCCGCGGCGTCGTGCGAGCCTCGGAGGTCATCCAGCAGGCGCACGCCGCTCGCCCCGATCGCGATATCGGTCTGGCCCTCTCGCCAGGCTCGCCCGGCAGTGTCGGTGATGACGACGCCGATCGGTGCGCCGACGACCGTTTCGACGGCGGTGCGGATCGCCGCGGCACTCGCATCAGGGTCGACCGGCAACAGCAGCACTGTGCCGTCGGCGGTGTTGCTCGCGTCGACGCCGGCGGCGGCCATGACGAGACCGAGCCGGTTCTCGACAATGCGCGTCGTGCCGCCGTCGGCGCGCGTACGTGTCGCCACAATGCGCACCGTCTCGTCAGTGATCGCCTGCTCACGGTCGGCGGCATGCACGATGCGGCCCTCGGCCTTGCTCACGATCTTGCTCGTGACGGCGAGGATGTCGCCGGGAATGACGCCCGCGTCACGCGCCGCGTCGGCGATCAGACGCGGCAGGTCGTCGCCGGGAGCCACCTCAGGAAGACCCGGAATTCCCCACACGCGCAACTCGGTCACTGGCCCATTCTGCCCCGGTATGCCGTGCGAGTGGATCCCTGCTGAGCCAGTGTGCCTCTCGCGGCACATGCCGCAGACGGCACATACCCGAGAGGGTGCGGCCCCGCCCGCGACGAGCCCGCTCAGATCGGCGACTCGCCCCGCTCGAGCTGCTCGAGGTAGCCAGCGAGCTTGCGTTCGCGGGTCTCTGCCCGCTTGACGCCGTCGAGGCGGAACACGATGCCGAATCGGGCAGTCGAGCTCAACGACGCGAACGTCGAGGCGGCCGAAGGCGAAGCATCGAGAGCCGCCTGCAGATCAGCGGGCACGACCATTCCCTTCTGGCTGTAGGCGGCATCCCACCGCCCGTCGGCTTTCGCGCGCTCGACCTGGTCGAGACCCGGCGGGCGCATACGCCCCGCGTCCGTGAGCCTCTCGATGATGCCGACGTTGCGCTGCGACCACACCGACCGAGGACGGCGCGGTGTGAAGACCTGCAGTGAGTAGTCATCGTCGAGGCCGTAGATCTGCCCATCGATCCAGCCGAAGCACAGTGCCGATTCGAGCGCTTCGTCGTAGGTGATGCCCGGCGCGGTCGAGCGCTTTTTGCGCATCTTCAGCCGCACTCCAGGGTCGTCGAGGTGCTCGGCGAGCCACGACTCCCACGCCTCGACGCTCTCGAACAGCAGCGCGGGCTTCTCAGAGTTCGCGACCACGGTTCGAGCGTAGAGGCGAGGGGCGACAGCGACTACGCGGGCTTTGTGGCGACGCCGTCGAGCCAGAGCGTGTCACTGGCGTCGCTGTGGGTGCCACCCGTGCCGACGTGCTTCGGATCGATCGACGGACCCTTCTTGATGACGTGCACCATGGCCATCGCATGCCCGCGCCCGAGACCGTAGTCATCGGCGAGCCACTGCACGATCACACCCGCTTTCACCGCTGCGTCGTCGTAGCCGTGATCTCGGGCCTCGTCGAGTAGCGCGCGCGGCGTCTTGCCGGTCTTCGCCTCGATCGCGTCGAGGTACGCCTGGAACGACATGGATGCCCTCTCTCCGTCTGGCTGCGCTCTCGGCGCCCTGCTCTGAGCCTAGAGACCGGCCAGCTGCAGGTCACGCGCCCGGCTCAGATCGTCACGATCACCTTGCCGCGGGCGTGACCGCCCTCGTTGTGCGCGACGGCGACGGCAATGCGTTCGAGGGCGTAAACCTCGTCGACGACGACCCGCAGCGCACCCGTGCCGAGCCAGTCGGCCAACTGCTGCAGGTCGTCGGTGTCGCGCTTCGCAAGAAACGACGTGTAGGTGCGCTTCGAGAATCGGGAGGCGATCGCCAGCCCGGCCGGTGCTGCGAGCGGACCGAACCACTGGCCCTTCGGCGCACCGCAGGCGACGAGGGTGCCGGTCGCCGTCAGAATACGCGCGAGATCGCGCCGACTGCGCATGCCCGCCAGCTCGAGCACGAGGTCGAACCGAGCCAGGCCGTGTGCGACCTCGGTCGTTGTGTAGTCGATCACGTCATCTGCCCCCAGCCGCGCCACAAGCTCCACGTTGCGCGTGCTCGCCACCGCCGTGACGTGGGCACCGAGCAGTTTCGCGATCTGCACGGCGAAAGTGCCTACCCCGCCCGAGGCGCCGATGATGAGCACCCGGGGGCGCATCGGCTCGACCTCGCCCGGCAGCCACGCCACTGGCGCCATGAGCCCGCCCGTGCGCAGACCCTGAAGCGCTGTTATCGCGGCCACACCCACGCCACCCGCATCGGTCATCGCCAGCGCCGTCGGCTTGTGCACGAGCCCGGCCTCGCCCACCACCATCAGCTCGCTCCAGGCCGCAGAGCCGAAGCCCAGCACCTCGTCGCCAACGGCAAACCTGGTCACCCCGGGTCCGACTGCTTCGACAGTTCCGGCGACATCAGAGCCCATGCCGGTCGACGAAGCCTTGGGACGCGTGAGACCCCGCATGATCCGCACCAGATAGGGCTTGCCGCGCAATTCGTGCCAGTCGAGCGGGTTCACCGAGCTCGCGGCGACGCGCACGAGCACCTGGCCTTCACGGGCAACGGGAGTCGGAGCATCCACCACACGCAGCACTTCGGGCCCACCGTACGTGGTGGCGACGACTGACTTCATGACGGGCTCCTTCGGGCTTCCGCTGAGTTGCTTACACTGTATGCTTACGGCGTAAACTACTCATGGATCGACCACCCTGTCAAGGAGGCCGCATGACCCCGCCCCGGGATGCCCTGAGCTACGACCGCGTGCTGCAGGCTGCCCTCGCCCTCGCCGACGTGCACGGACTCGAGTCGCTCAGCATGCGCCGTCTCGGCTCGGAGTTAGGGGTGGAAGCCATGTCGCTATACCGCCATGTGGCCAACAAAGACGCTCTACTCGACGCCATGGTCGACGCCATCGTTCAGACGTGGGTCGACGACGCGCACCCCGCGGTTGACGACTGGCGCGCTCGCCTCTCGTCGATCATGCACCGCGCCCACCGCGCCCTGCTCCAGCGGCCCTGGGCAGTCGAGCTGGTCACGGCGCGACCCCGGGTCGGCGACGCGCGGCTGCGCTATGCCGAAGCGGTCACCACCGCCCTTCTCGACGGTGGCTTCACGCCCCAGCTCGCCCACCACGGACTGCACATTGTCGACGGCACCATCATGGGTTTCACCGCCCAGCAGGCACGCCGCCCCAGTGCGGCCGCTCTCGGCGATCGGGTGCAGGCGCTGCATGACGGCACCCTCGCCGACACGTATCCGGGGATCAGCCGCACCATCCGCGAGCGCCACGATCACCATGAGGAGTATGCGCTCATGGTCGATTTGGTGATCGAGGGGCTAGGTCGCCTGCGCGACGGCCGGCCGCCACGCCGCAGTGAGTCGGGGGCGGCATACGCGCTGTCGTTCTCTTAATCTGCCCCCGCTAGGCGCGCGAGAACAGCCGCGCGAAGAAGCCGGGCTCGTTCTCGTGACCCTGGCAGCGATCACGCTGCGGAATGCCCCGCATCACCTGGTTGACGTGCTGACCGCACCCGGTCCAGGTGGCCTTGCCGCACTTACGGCACGTGATCTGCTGGCACATCGTGACTCCTTCTGTCGTGTCACGATCATCTTACTGCATACCCCAGGGGGTATTCTTCAACGCGGGGCGCGCTCCAGCGCGAAGTAGGCGTTCGCCCGCGGAGTCCACAGCCAGCTCAGCACGATGGCCGAGATCAGCACGCTCACGACGCCGGCGAAGAGGGCGATTCCTCCTGAGGTGAGGGCGATGATCTGAGTGGCGATCGAGACGACGCGCACGGCGGTGAAGATCAGCCGCGAGAGGTTGCTACCGCGCAACAGGCCCCCCGCGACGGCCACCACGATGATGCCAGCGATGATGATCGTGATGGCCGTGAGCAGCCCGCCCGGCACCGGGTTCTGCACGATCGCGGCGCCTGTGACGAGCACGAGCAACATCGAGCCGCCGATGATGTCGACGATGCCGCCCACATAGGCGAGCACGCCAATGAAGCTCACGCCGCCAGGTCGACGCGCATCCACAGTGGGTGACGAAGCCTGAGTCATGCGCTCACTGTAACGAAACGGCATCGGTCGCGATACGGCGAGTTTCGGTCGTTGCGCGACGGCCGTCGGGGGCGCTAGGTTCTGTGAGCGCCATATGACGAAAGGAGGCCGAGCGTGTTGATTCGATTCACCCAGGGGATGATCCCCACCACCGCCGGCTTCGTCGGCGTCTTCACCGCCTGATCGGGCAGCAGCACTTCCGCCGCCCGCTCCATGCCGGTGGCGACGCTCTCGAAGCCCGATTCGAACTCTTTCGAATCCGCCACGGCTCTGACGGCTGCACCTGATCGTGGGTGCGCTGCGCAGGGCTCTCGGGCGGCGCGCGCGACCGTGCGCGCCGCCCTCCCCCGCTGTGCCATGAGCACCGCATCTCGACAGGGCTGCACCACCGTGCGCCCGACGGCAGTGAGGAACCACTTCTGATGAACACCACCATGACGGCGGCCCGGCCGGGTCGTCAACAGCAGCACCCCCCGAGTCCTACGATCACGACCCGCGCTTCGGCGCGGCGCGTCGGCCTCATCGACCGTCTGGCCTTGCGGCTGGGCGTGGCGCTGGTCGCCTGGAGCCGACGGCCGCGCGAGCTCGACTCGCGCGACCAGCTGTCTCGACAGGTGCAGCGCGAGATGTCGACCGAGCAGCGCGAACGGCAGACGCAGCGACTCATGCTGCAGCTGCTGCCTCCGCGCTAGCGCGAGCGATGACAGCACTGAGCCGGGCGCCTGGCGGCTACCTACCCCAGGCGCTCGGCGGGGCTTCGATCACCGGCACGTCGGCGTACGACCAGTGCGCACCGTTGTTGTACATGCCTGTGGCCCAGCCCGAGAACCAGATCGCGCGCTCGACCTCGGCCGTCGGCGCAGAGGCGCGCAGCGTCGCAACGATTTCGCTGTAGCGGCCCAAGGTGTTGAGCGCCTCGGCAGCGTTCTCGGCAGCGTCGACGAGGGTCGCGTAGCGACCGGTTCCGCCCCCACCGCCCGAGCCCCAGCCGTTGTTGAGCGGGTTGTTGCGAGTCCACCAGGCGTCAACGTAGTTCTCTTGACGCATCCACCGCGTCACCACAGTCACGTTGCTGTCGGTGAGCGGAAAGTCGCCCATCAGCAGCACGAGCTTCGCCCAGTCGTGATTCGTGCCACCGGCGATGAACGTCTCGTACCCGGGAGTGGCCCCGAAGTCGTGACGCTCGGCAATCGGCAGAGCATCCACGGCCGCGACTGCGAGCGGCTGCGCGTTCTCATCGACGTACACGGCGAACAGTTCTTCGCGCGTCGGCGTCGAGAAGCCCAGGCTCGCCATGAGCACGAGGCCAGCGATGATCGACGTGAAGACCGTGCGCGTCGTCGACCAGGCGTGACGTCGGTACGCCGCGCGCGACGCGTGACGACGGTGCTTCGACATGGTGCGGAATCCCCCCAGAGAACGTCACCGGGCGGGAGTCTGGGCCAGTGACAGTCTTCTAGGAGACCAGCGCCCGCGGCGATGGCCCGGATTCGCCCAGGTTCAGCTGAGCGCCCGCAATCGGGGGGCAAGGTCGCGCTCGAACAGCTCGAGGAACCGGCGCTGGTCGTGGCCCGGGGCGTGGAACACGAGGTGGTTCATGCCGTACTCGACGTACTTCGCGATCTCGGCGACGACGGCGTCAGGGTCGTTGCCGACGATCCAGCGCTTCGCGATCTGCTCGATCGGCAGAGCATCCGCCGCCTTCTCCATCTCGACCGGGTCGGTGATGTCGTGCTTCTGCTCTTTGCTGAGCGAGAGTGGCGACCAGAACCGGGTGTTCTCGAGGACCGCGTCGAGGTCGGTGTCGTACGAGAGCTTGATCTCGATCATCCGGTCGATCTGCTCGAAGTCGCGGCCGACCTTCTCGGCGCCTTCCTTCACGGCCGGGATGAGCTCGTCGGTGTACAACTCGACACCCTTGCCCGACGTGCAGATGAAGCCGTCGCCCGCGCGACCCGCGTAGCGCGCGACGAACGGCCCACCGGCGGCAATGTAGACGGGAATGGGTTGCTCGGGCCGGTCATAGATCGACGCGTCGTGCGTCGAGTAGTACTCGCCGCGAAAGTTGACGCGGTCGTCACTCCAGAGTTGCCGCATGAGGTCGACGCTCTCGCGCAGGCGCGCGAAGCGCTCTTTGAACTCGGGCCACTCCTGTTCACCCGCTCCGGCGAAGCCGGTCGCGATCTCGTTGAGTGCCTCACCCGTGCCGACACCCAGGAAGATGCGCCCCGGGTACATGACGCCCATCGACGCGAAGGCCTGGGCGAGCACAGCGGGGTTGTAGCGGAACGTCGGTGTCATCACCGAAGTTCCGATACGGATGCTCGACGTGCGCTCGCCGACCGCCGACATCCACGTCAACGAGAACGGAGCATGCCCTCCTGTGTGCCGCCACGGCTGAAAGTGGTCGCTCACGGCGACGCTCTCCATGCCGTGCGCCTCGGCCGCGACCGCGATCTCGACGAGCTCGCGCGGGTCGAACTGCTCGGCCGAGGCTTTGTAGCCGAGAGTGAGGGGGTGCGTCATTGAGGGTCCGTCCGTTCAGTAGTCGAGGTCATTCCGAGATCGCGGCGCGCAGCGTCTCGATCGAGGTGAGAGATGCCGTGCGCCATTCGCGCAGGTCGTCGTCGCCCGCTTCTTCCCAGAGCTCGTAGAGCTCGGAGCCGTCGGAGCCGACGGCCCGCTCGGCCGCGGTGAGAATGAAATCGTAGGTCTGGTCGTCGAATTGCGTCGAGATCAGTCTGATGTCGACCTCGTCGAGCGCAGCAGGCGGGTCGATACGACCGAGCGCCGTGAGCGCCACCTCGGTCAGGGCGAGGGCGATCGAGCCGCCCGGCTCTTCCAGGTACTCCGAAGCCATGAGCTCGCGCAGCTCGTCGAACGAGAAAGTTCCGTCGACGAGTTCGTCGACGGCATCCATCGCCGCATCGTTCTCGAACGCGCCTGATCCCCATGCACCCATGGTGGCCACCCTAGCCACTGGTGCCCGGTGCATGACTGGTGTTCACTGTGAGGTGCTCGCGCGTTCGCGCAGGCGATCGCACCTGCGGCCCGAGGAGGCCCCGCCATGCTTGATGCCATCGGCACCGTTCTTCCACTCGCCGTGGCGCTCGCCCTGAGCCCGCTCGCGATCGCCTCGGTCGTGCTCATGCTGCTGTCGAGCAAGCCGAGGGCTGCGAGCTTCGCCTTCTTGATTGGCTTCGTCATCTCGATCGCCGTCGTCTCGACCGCGGCCTTTCTGCTCGCGTCGGTGCTGCCGCACAGCGACGACGACACCTCCATCTCGGCGCCCTACCTGCTGCTGTTGCTCGGAATCGCGGCGATCGTGCTCGCCGTGCGTCAGTGGCGCGCGCGCCCGAAGCCTGGCGACGAACTCGAACTGCCGGGGTGGATCGCCAAGGTCGAAGGTATCTCGACCCCTTCGGCGTTCACGCTCGGTGCGTTCTTCGGCGGCATCAAGCCCAAGAACCTTCTGCTGAGCGTCGGCCTTGGCGTGAGCGTCGAGGCGACCATGATCAGCGGTGGCGAGGCCGCGATCGTGCTCGTGGCTGTCGCCGTGGTCTCGTCGATTCCGATCATGGTGCCGGTGGTGCTCTCGATGGTCGCGCTCGAGCGCATCAGCGGCGCGCTCGACCGGCTGCGCGACTGGATGGTGCGTCACAACTCTGCGGTGGTCGGCGTCATTCTGCTGCTCGTGGGTGTGTTGCTCATCGGCAAGGCCCTCAGCACCCTCGGCGCGTGAGCGGTCGCGCGTGCTGACGGTCATCGGCGAGACTCTGCCGCTCGCGATCGCCATCGCCTTCAGCCCGTTCGGAGTCGTCGCCGTCGTGGTCATGTTGCTGTCGAGCTATCCGCGTGCCACCAGCATCGGTTTCGTGCTCGGGTGGGCTTCGGGCATCGCCGTGGTCGGTGTGGCCGGCTACCTGCTCGCCGAGCTCGTGCCCGAAGGAGTGGGCGGCGGAAGCGTTATCGGCCCCATCACGCTGGTGGTTCTCGGCAGCGTGAGCATCGGCTTCGCAGCACGGCAGTGGCGCGGGCGGCCCAGCGCCGACGACGAGGTCGAGCTGCCGGGGTGGATGTCGCGCATCGACGGGCTCTCGGCCCTGCGATCATTCGCGCTCGGTGCCGCACTCGCCGCCACGAAACCGAAGAACATCATTCTGGCGTTCGGGTCGGGCGTCGCCGCGAGCACGGCGGGCCTCGTCGGCGCTCAGGCGGTCGTGGTGCTCGGGATCTTTCTCGGGGTCTCGTCGATCTCACTCGGAGCGCCCATCATCGCCTTTCTGATCGCCGGCGAACGGGTCTACGGCAGTCTCGAGAGCATTCGCGATTGGATGATCCGCCACAACTCGGCGATGCTCGGCGTGATCTTGCTCTTCGTCGGTGTCGTACTCGTGGGCAACGGCCTCAGAGCGCTCTGAGCCGCTCGGGCCCGACGTCAGTCTTGATCGACCGTGTCGAGGTATTCGGCCACGGCCCGCGGCACGTAGGGCGCTACATCGCCGCCCAGCGCCGAGACCTGCCGCACCAGCGAGCTCGAGACGTGAGCGTGAGCGGGGTCGGGCAGCATGAAGATGGTCTCGACGCCCGCGAGGTTGCGGTTGACGATGGCCATCGGCGTCTCGTAGGCGACATCGACCTGGCTGCGCACGCCCTTCACGAGCACGCTGGCTCCGACGTCAGAGCAATAGTCGACGAGCAGTCCGACGCTCCAGCTCGTCACGAGAATGCTGTCGGGCAGCGCTCGGTCGGCGACCGCCTGCTCGATGAGCGACACCCGCTGCGCAATCGGCAGCATCGCTTCTTTCGCCGGGTTATGCACGACGACGACGTGCACTTCGTCGAAGATGCCCGCCGCCCGCTCGATGACGTCGAGATGGCCGAGGGTGACGGGGTCGAACGACCCGGGAACAACAGCAATGGTGCTCATGCCCCCACCCTAGCGAGCACAGATCACACGGATGTTTCGTCGTCAGACTTCAGAGTTTCGATCGAGCCCGTGTCGACGCGGTCGGTGTCTGAGTAGTTCGCCGTCACCAGAATCGGCAGGTGGTCTGACTCGCCTTGCGGCAGGGTCGTGACCCGCGTGATGTCGAGTCCGATCGACGTGGCGAAATCGAAGTGGCCTCGAAAGAACTTGTAGCGGGTGTACGTGCGCGCATCGCTCAGAGTGACCTCGTGACCGGTCTCCTGCACGCTCGTCGAGAGGTGGTCTTTGAAGATGGGGTAGTTGAAGTCGCCGACCATGAGAGTCGGCAGCGTCGACCCGAAGCTGTCGAGCGCCTCGTGCGCCGCGCGGATCTGCGTGCGGCGCAACGAGTTGAGCGCCGTGAGCGGGGCGGCGTGGAAGCACCCGACGACGAGCTCGCGGTCGTGCACGCGATCGATCAGGTGAGTGCCGAGCAGCCGCTCGTGGGCCGGTTTGGCGATGACATCGTGCAGCGAGCGCTTCAAAGCGAAAGCCTTCGTGCTCAGCGCCTCGAAACGCTCGCGGTTGTAGAAGATCGCCAGGCCGAGCCGATTCAGCTTGGTCGCATCGGCGAGATGCAGCGGGCCGAGCTCACGTGGCAGGTCTTCGGTGTCGACCTCTTGCAGGCACAACAGGTTGGGTGAGTGCGACTCGACGAGCTTCTCGAGCTCGCCGCGGGCGGCGTGCTTGCGCAGGTTGTACGAGATGACCCTCACAGGCCTATCTTCTCTCCCGCGCGGTCAGCCGCGAAATCGACGAAACGCTAGTTCTTCGCCAAGAAGTCGCGGGCGGCGTCATCGAGACGGCGATCGAGCGCGGCCTTGAGCGCCGGATGCCCGCTCAGCGCCGCATCCCCCTCGAGCACCCCGTCCGCGGCCTCGCGGGCCGCGAGAATGAGGTCGCCGTCGGTGGCCACACGCAGCAGCTTGAGGCTCGAGCGCCCGCCGCTCTGGGTAGCCCCGAGCACGTCGCCCTCGCGCCGCAGCTCGAGGTCGACCTGCGCGAGCTCGAAGCCGTCGAGCGTGCTCGCCACGGCCTCGACCCGCTCGCGCGCCAGGCTCTCGGGCACCGCGGCGGTCACGAACAGGCACAGTCCGGGCACGCCGCCGCGCCCCACGCGGCCGCGCAGCTGGTGCAACTGGCTCACGCCGAACCGGTCGGCGTCGACGACGACCATGGTCGAGGCGTTCGGCACATCGACGCCGACCTCGATGACGGTCGTCGCGACGAGCACGTCGATCTCGCCGCGCGCGAAGGCCTGCATCGTCGCGTCTTTCTCGTCGGTCGCCATCCGGCCGTGCAGCGGCTCGACTCGGCGCCCGGCGAGCGCTGGGTGCGATTGCAGCAGGGGCGTCAACTCAGCGACGGTCGCGGGCGGGCGGGCCACCGCATCCACGTCGTCGGCAGAGCCGTCGGTCGGGTCATCGGCCAGAGCATCCGGGTCGTCTTCGCGTGTCGCTGGGTCGATCGCCGGCACGACGACGAAGCCCTGCCGACCCTGCTCGAGCTCTTCGCCGAGGCGCTGCCACACGCGATTCCACCAGCCCGGCTTGTCGGCAAGCGGCACGACGTGGCTCACGATGGGCGTGCGGCCCGCGGGCAACTGGGCGATCGTCGAGATGTCGAGGTCGCCGAACACCGTCATCGCCACGGTGCGCGGAATCGGCGTGGCTGTCAGCACGAGCACATGCGGCGGCCGAGCGCCCTTGCGGCGCAGGCTCTCGCGCTGCTCGACGCCGAAGCGGTGCTGCTCGTCGACGACGACAAGGCCGAGGTCGGCGAACTGCACCTGGTCGCCGAGCAGGGCGTGGGTACCGATGACGATGCGGGATGCTCCGCTCGCGATCGCCAGCAGCGCCTTGCGCCTCTCGGCCATCGGCAGCTGCCCGGTGAGCAGCACGGGCCTGAGGCGGGCAGCGCGGTCAGGGCCGAGGGTGTGCACGATGGAGCGCAAGTGTTGCGCCGCGAGCACCTCGGTCGGAGCGAGCAGAGCGCTCTGCCCGCCGCTCTCTGCGACCGCGAGCATGGCGCGCACCGCGACGAGGGTCTTGCCCGACCCGACCTCGCCCTGCACGAGCCGGTTCATCGGTGCGTCGGCGGCCAGGTCGCGGGCGATCTCGTCGCCGACGAGCACCTGGTCGTCGGTGAGCGTGAAGGGCAGCTCGGCGTCGAAGCCGGCGAGCTCGGCGCCGGGCGTGCGCGGCGTCGCGGGCTGCTCGCGCAGGGCCGCGCGACGTTGCAGCAGGGCGGCCTGCAACACGAAGGCCTCGTGAAAGCGCAGGGTGTCGCGCGCGCGGCGCCACTGGCCGTCATTCTCGGGCCGATGGATGTACTGGTATGCGGTTGTGAGGTCGAGCAGCTCGGGGGCTTCAGAGTCGTGGGCTCGCAGAGCCGAGCGCACCTCGGCGGGCACGGGGTCGTCGAGCGTCGGCAGCGTATCGAGCACGACGCCGAGCGCCTTGGCGATCTGCCAGCTCGCGACCGTCGAGGTCGCCGGGTAGATCGGAATGGGCATCATCGCCCACTTCTTCGCCTCGGGCCCCGAGTCGCGCTCGTCGCCCGCTTCGAAGAGCTCGTAGTCGGGGTGCGCGAGCTGCCGCGTGCCGCGGTACTCGCCGACCTTGCCGGCGAAGATGCCCCGCACCCCGGGCTTGAGGTCGTTCTTGCGCCACGCCTGGTTGAAGAACGTAAGAACGAGAATGCCTTTGCCATCGGTGATGCGCACCTCGAGGATGCTGCCTTTGCGCTGCTTCATCGACCGCTCGACGACCTCGATCACCTCGGCGACGATGGTCACCGACTCGTCGACGCGCAATTCGCTGAGCGCGGTGAGCTCGCCGCGCCGGGCGTAGCGCCGGGGATAGTGGGTGAGCAGATCACCCACCGTGAGCATCCCGAACGCTTTCTTCAGCGAGTTCGCGCTGCGATCGCCCACCGCGCTGCTGAGTTTGGCGTCGAGCGGGCTGGTGTTCACGGGTTCAACGCTACTCGCGCGACCCGACCGTCTGGCGCCCCGGCGCCGTGCGCCGCCCAGCAGCGCAGTAGCGTGGAGGCCGTGACACGCATCATCTCCGGGTTCGCGGGCTCGCTGACGCTCAAGGTGCCGAGCGCTGGCACGCGCCCCACGAGTGACCGCGTGCGCGAGGCGCTCTTCAGCGCGCTCGAGGCCCGCGACGCGATCGCCGGAGCACGCGTGCTCGACCTTTACGCCGGCTCGGGAGCCCTCGCGCTCGAAGCCATCAGCCGCGGGGCCGCCTCGGCCGTGCTCGTCGAGAAGTCGTACTCGGCGGTGCAGGTGTGCAAGGCCAACGCCGCGCTCGTGAGTGGTCGGGCGGGGCGCGGCGAGAGGCCGAGCATCCGCATCATCGGCAAGCCCGCGACCTCGTACCTGTCGTCGGCGCTCGACCAGTTTGATCTCGTCTTCATCGACCCGCCGTACGAGGTGGTCGGGCTCGAGCTCGACCACGTACTCGAGGGGCTCGTGCCGCGATTGGCGACGGATGCGGTGATCGCGCTCGAGCGCTCGTCACGCACCCCGGTGCCCGCCTGGCCCGCTGGACTCGCGCTCGACAAGATGTCGCGGTACGGCGAGACGGCGATCTACTGGCTGGAGCCAGAATCCGATAGATGGAGAGAAGTCCCTTAGAGCGCAAGCTTCGTTCACCGATTGCTCCACGCCACACCTCACCCTGCCTGCTTGCGATCGAACTTGGGTTGGCCGCCGCCGAGTTCCACTAGGCCCGGTAGCCAGTGCCGTAGGCAAAGGACACAAGACCAAGAGCACTCTTGTGCTTCGGATCCCACCAACGAAGTAAAGGTTCGCCGCTCCTTGCTTCAGATTGGTTCGAGCGGGGCGTTGGTAGAGCCTGCAAAGAAGACCTCTACGAAGGTGGGTCCTTGCGAAGTCTCCAGATTGGCCACCCCTGCATCTCACTCAATTCGTCTGGTGTGAGTTGACCCGCCAAGAAAGCCACCTCCTCCTCTTCTCCAAGAAGCAGGGCGCAGGCCAAGAGGAGCTTCCGCGGAGAGATCTCTGAATCGTCTTTGATGCTCTTTCGGAAGGCGCGCACCTCGTTGCGTTCCGGAGCCGAAAGACCGCCCTTACGCCATTTCATCTGCCAAGAATTCAGTAGATGCTGTGGTTTCTGTCCCTCAGAAGCAATGAGCCAGTTGTTCAGCGCGATTGCCGCTTCGAGCAGTTCCTCCGCTCGCGCCTCGTGCGTATCAGCCGCCGCGATCAAGGCGAGCACACGAAGATTTGCCTGACCGAATGTCGAAGAATAGTCCGACAGCGCTTCATAGGCTCCGACGATCGAGCGCAGGTTCGCATTCAGAACTGTGCCAAGTTGATCGGGTTCCACCATGTCGTACGCAGTTACTGGAATGACCTGACGAACTCCCTCATCGATATAGCTCATCCTGTATTGCTGGCGAGTCAGATCATTGAACGGGTCGACCATTCGCCATCTCCCCGGCTTGCTCCCGGGAACGACCAAGAACATGAGCCCCCAGTCCCCCACCTTCTGAAGCACACGAGAAGTCTCGAGCTCTGGATCGGATATCTCCTCACCGTGAACGAAGGCCCGTCGAAGCACGCTCAGTTGCCTCGAAAGCTTGTCGTCGATTGCTTGGATGTCGATAAACCGCGTGTCCACATTCAGCAAGTCGAAAAGCTCACGGAGTTCTCTAAGCGCACTAAGGTGCGTGATCAACTCCGCGTCTGAGTCACCTTCCGCCATTACGAATTGCTGCTCAACACCGTCAATGCTGATTGCCCGAGTGGCGAGCAACGCGGCGTAAAACTCAAGGCCCTTCAGGCGGTCCGCAAGGGAGCGCTCCAGCGTGAACGAGAAACTCATCGAGTGTTGATCGCCAGAAGCTCGAAAGACGATGCTCAGACCAGCTGCAAGTTCAATCTCAACTGAACCGTCGGCCGTTTGAACTGCTGTCCCGCCCTTGTACGCCATATCTCCACTTCTGAACTCCACGGCGATCGGACGCTTCGTAAAGGCCAGCGGCGTGACTTGAAAGACCCCCGACAAGGGAACCTCGAGCCCATCCTCAGTGGTGAGCACAAGCGCAAAATCGGCAGAGCCAGGGGAGAGAGTTACTGGCACAGCGAAGTCGATCTCTGTTGCTGTGTGGATGGTCAAGCTCTTCATCCGCTCGAAGAGAACCGCATCGAATCCTTGAGAGATGCGCTGCTCCCGTGTCTTCAGAGCTAACGCGAAGATGGGCTGGATCTCCGATGGCGACGTGGGGAACAGCTTCAGGCCAACCGTTATGTTTTTGGTCGTTGGCGACGACCGGGCAAAGTGGTCCTCGATGGCGAACGGTGACAGCAGGGCGCAATACGTGGTACTCGCACCGGAGTCTTCGACCAACACCACGAAGTAGAGCACGCCGGAGTTTTTCTGGTACGCCTTCAGATCAGTGCGCTTGATCGAAAACGTTATCGACGTCCGCTCGTTTGCCTTTACTGACCGACCCTTTACTTGAACGTCCACCCTGCCCAACCATTGCTCTTTGGACTGCTTCAGGCCGGAGTAGAGGTCGACGTGACCATCAGTGAAGGGGGTCTTGTCGTTCAGCGAAATGTAGGGCTTTAGGGCGGTGCAAGTGGCCACGAGCCGACTGACCTCAGCAACGGCGATCGCCTCGACATCCACCGTTTCATTCTGGCAGTCGGACCCGACAGAATCAGGTTTTGGAAGGAGCTCCCCGCCTACGGTGACCGCTCAACGTGTCAGCAGGCACCATTGGGATCGCCGAGGGCCATAGGTGCAGGACCGGTTAGTTGAGCCCAAGCTCTGGCGCGCTCCCCGCCCAAGTGCGCCAATCGGAACCGAGGGGAGCTAGAACTCGCCGGTGTGGTCGAAATCCGCGGGCGGCATTTGCCGCACGGTGCTGTGGTCGGGTTCGAGCTCGCCAATACATCTCGCTACGGCGAAACGGTCATCTACTGGCTGGAGCCGACCGGCAGCTGACACGGGTCAGCGGTCGTACACTTCGCGGCGATGGCCAAGCGTCACGACGACGATGAGCAGCACTCCGTCGTCGATCGTGTAGATGATGCGATAGTCGCCGACGCGCACGCGCCAGGCGGGTCGCCCGCGCAAGGGTTTCGCGGCCGGCGGCCGAGGGTCGTCGCCGAGTAGGGCGATCACCCCGCGGATGCGCTCGCGATCTCGGTGGTCGATCTTCTTGAGGGCTCGAATGGCGGCCGGCCGCAGTTCAATTCGGTAGCTCACGCCCAGCCCAGGTCGGCCTTCGCTTGCGCCCAGGGGATGTTCGGCCCCTCCTCTTCCATCGCCGCGTCGAACGCGGCAACGTCGTCGACTTCGTCGAGCGCGTCAAGCATGCGCTCATACTGCTCGGGGCTGATGACGACCGCAGCACGTTGTCCGCGGCGCTCGATGAACACCGCTTCGGTCTGCGAACGGTCGATGACCTCGGAGAACTGCTTGCGGGCGTCGGCGACGCTGAGGGGATTCATGTGCCTATTGTACAACCGACTCATGCAGATGTACATCAAAGTGGGTGTGACGGTCACTTCCGCTGGGAGCGCGAGTTCCGATCGTTGCGCAGCTCCACCAACAAGACCGATGCCCGCCATTCGACGGTTGCTGTAATCAATTCGCGCAATGTTGCACCGACGAGAGCCCACTGATCCGGGGTTGCGTCGTGTAGGTCGTTGCGCACGTCGAACGGGTACTGCGGGCTGAGCAATGAGTCTGCCGTCGCACTCGGAATTGGCGTCGTCGAGATCTCGGCGCGGACAACGTGCATCCCGGCCCTCGCGGAGATCTCGCGCCACTTCTCGACAGTGGACGTCGCCGCGTTCGGATCCTCAACAATCAGACCGTGCTGATGGGCGGCGCGTCGAGTCAGCGTCGGGCCGGTCAGTCCGTCGGTCACGAAGGCGGAAACAACAATGCGCCCATCGTCGGCGAGTACTCGGCGCCACTCGCGGACAGCCGCGTCGGGACTTCCTATGTAGGGCATCGCTGAAACGCAGGTGATCACGTTGAACTCCCCCGACTCGAAGGGCAGATCATGTGCACTCGCCTGGAGGAAGCGCACACCTGGCAAAGCAGTACGTGCAACTTTCAACATGGCCAAGGAAACGTCGATGCCTGTCAGGTGAGCAGCGGGCAGCGTCTGCAGGCTGCGCAAGACAAGTCCCGTGCCCGTCGCAACATCCAGCACGGTCTCGATGCTTGTCGGAGCGGCGAACCGCGCGGCGGCGTCCGCAACGGAAGCGTGAAAGGAGCCTTGGTCGTAGGTGGAGGCACGGCGGTCAAACTCTCGTTCAACCCATCCGACGTCCACGACGAAAGGTTAGCGGTCAAGCCGACCTTGTCCCGAGGTCGTCAACCTGGTCAGCCAGTCTGCCCGCTCCACTCCGCGAACGGGTCCCAGCCGCCGCGCTCGTCGAACACCCGGCCGTCGACGAGCAACGCGGGCCCGTGACGATCGGCAGCGACCACCCGGCCGATGACACGAAAGCCGCCCGGCAGCGCGTCGAGCGGCGGCGCGACGTCGGGCGGGAAGGTCGCCAGCAGCGAGTGGTCTTCTCCCCCGGTGAGCGCGAGCGACGCCGGGGCTGCGGGGTCGAGGCCATGCGCGAGCGCGACCTCGCGCACCTGCTCGCTCGAGAGGTCGAGGTTGACGCCGCTCGCGCGAGCGATGCGGCGCGCGTCGAGGGCCAGCCCGTCGCTGAGGTCGAGCATCGACGAGGCTCCGCCGAGGGCGGCGGCCACGCCGTCCGCGATCGGCGGGTGCGGCGTGAGCTGGGCGGCGAGCGGCACGGGATGCTCGGCGCGCAGCCGAGCTGCGGCATCAGCATCCGGAGCCCCCGTCGCATCGACCCCGTGCTCGAAGAGGATCCGCAGCCCCTCGGCAGCGAGCCCCAGCGGGCCGGAGACCGCGACCCAGTCGCCCGGCCGCGCGCCCGAGCGTGTCACGGGGTCACGGTCGTCGAGGTCGCCGAACGCCGTGACGGCGATAGTCAGCACGCTCGACACACTCAAGTCGCCGCCGACGACTCCGCAGCCGGGCGCGAGCGCCTCGCACGCATCGCGAAGCCCCTCGGCGAGCGCCTCGAGCTCGGCGACCGGCGTCTCGGCGGGGGCGGCGAGCGCCACGACGAGCGCTGTGGGGCGGGCGCCCATCGCCGCGACATCGCTGAGGTTGGTCGCCGCAGCCTTGAAGCCGAGATCGTGCATCGTCGACCACGCCGTGCGGAAGTCGGGGCCATGAATCATCATGTCGGTCGTGATCACGACTCGGCGGTCGGGTGCGGCGAGCACGGCGGCGTCGTCACCCGGGCCGAGCAGCGTCGACTCGCTCTCGGGCAGCAGCGGGATGATGCGCGCGAGCGCCGCGAGCTCGCCAACTGATGCGAGGGTGTCGGGATTCTGGGCGTGGCTCACGCCTCAACGGTAGTCCGCGCCAGTGCGCGCCAGTACTGTCGAGCCATGTCTGAGTCTTCCGCGACCGATGTGCCCGCGCCGCCGCCGGCCTCGCCGTACGGTCCAGCCGAGGGTGTGACCGGCGCATCGGTTCCCGTGCCCGAACCACGCGCTACCCCAGCAGCGTGGGTCGACCGAGGCCGAGGCATCCTGCGTGTCGCGATCTGGTCGACGGCGGGACTCTCGGTGCTGCTCGTCGTCGTGCTCGTGGTGCTCGCGGCGATGGGGCTAGGCACGGCTGCCGACAATCTCACCGACGGTGAAGACGCGCTCGTGTGGATCGCCGTGACGGCGAGCCCGGTTCTCTTCGTCGTCGCGCTCAACCTGTTGATCTGGCGCGCGCTGCTGCGTCGAGTCGCCGGGCAGACCCGCGGTGAGGCGTTTGCCATGATCCTGGCGGTCACGGTGGCACTCGCGGTCGGCAGCGTGATCCTGGTGGCGGTGCTGCTGTTCTTCGGTTTCTTGGTCAGCGCGTTCGCGAGTGCGGGCAGCGGGTTCGGCGCCTGACTGCGGCACTCGCTGCTGCACGAGTGTGCGCGGCACCGACGGCCAGTAGTGTCTAGCCATGACAGATGCCTCCGCGCCAAACCGACCCGAGCCGTTGCCCGACTCGCCGTACGGCCCGGCCGACGGGGTCGAAGAGCTGTTCGGCTCGACTGCGTCCTCCGACACGGTCGCCGACGCCGAAGTCTCTGAGCTGACGCCCACATCGACGGGTGACTCAGACGCCGTGACTCGGGCCAGGCGCACGCTCCGACGCCTGTCGATAGCGCTGCCCGTCGTAGGCCTGGTGCTCAGCATCGTCGCGATCGCCGTACAGGTCGGCACGGGTGGCAGCATCTTCGGCATCGACCCCGTCAGTGAGATCGTCGGGTTCACCCTGACCTTCCTCGGCCCGACCTTGCTCGTGCTCGGCCTGCACATGATCGTCTGGCGGGCCATGGTGCGCCCGCTCTCGCGCATGTCGAGCGGAACCCGCACAGGAATGATCATCGGCGTCGGCGGGGTGCTCTCGCTCCTCAGTGTGATCCTCGTCTTCGTCCTCGTCTTCCTCGGGTTCATCGTGCTCTCAGGGCTGCTCTCGGCGAGCGACCAGGCCATCTAGGCAGAGCCCAGCGTTCGAGCGTTCGCACACCCTCGCCGCGATAGCGTGGTGCCGATGTCGACACGCACCGTTTCCGCTCGAGCCCGCCGGGCATCCGTCGTGGCTCTCGTCGCCGCGTTCGCGCTCGCCGGGTGCGCGGGCACCGTGCCGCTCGAGCCCGGGCCCGATGCGAACAATCCTGAGTGCGCGGCGATCTCTGTGCGCGTTCCCGACCGGGTCGGCGACCTCGATCGGCGCACGACGAACGCACAGGCGACCGCCGCGTGGGGCGACCCCGCCGCCGTCATCTACCGGTGCGGGCTGCCCGAGCAGGGCCCGAGCGATCTGCCGTGCTTCGACGTCGACGGAGTCGACTGGCTGCTCGACGAGTCGAATGCTCCGCGCTACGTGTTCACGACCTACGGCCGCACGCCCGTGACCGAGATCATCGTCGACATCACCTACATCGCGGGAGCCGACGCCGTGCGCACCCTCAGCGAGGCCGTCGCGGTCGTGGATGCGGATGCCCGGTGCCTCGCCGCGACCGACGTCTTCGGCGGCGGGTCAGTGAGCCCTACGGCCGAGCCGACCCCGGAGCCGACGCCCTAGCCGCTCAGGCGCGCGGGCCGTCGAGCCCGACGAGCTTGCCCGCGATTCCGCCCGCGGCGCGCAGTGCGGCACCGCCACCGAAGCCGGCCTGCGCGAACACCACACGGCGGTCGCGCGCCTCGGTGAGAGCGTCGAGGAGCACGGTCGCGGCCGGTTGCTGCGGAGCCCACAGGTACAGCGAGAGGGCGCCGGGAATCGAGTTGACTTCGTTGACGAACAACTCGCCCGTCTTCTCGTCGAGCAACAGGTCGACGCGCACGATGCTCGTGAGACGTGTGACTTCGGCGACGCGTTCCGCGAGCGACCGGGCCGCCGCGTGCACGGCATCGGGCACCGCAGCCGGAAACTCGCGCGGAGCACTCATGAAGCCCGCCTCGGCACCCGCGCCACCGGCGAGGTACTTCTCGGCATACGAGTAAACCGCGCTGCCCTTCTCGCCGCGCAGAGGCTTTTCGAGCTGCGTGATCTCGAGCGAGGGGTAGGTGCGGAAGGCGATGTTGAGGTCGACGAGTTCGGGGCGGTAGGGCTCAACCACCGCGCCCGTGCGCAGGTGAACGCTTGTCGCGGCGAGCGCGCGCGCAGCATCCACATCGTCGGCGATTTCGATGCCGATCGACGAGCCACCGAAGCGCGGCTTGACGATGTAGGGGCCCGCGAACGTCGGTTCGACAATGGTCGAGACGGCTTCGCGCGGCAGCGACGGGATGCCCGCTGCGTGCATGAGGCCACCGAAGGCGAGCTTGTCCATGCCGACCGCGCCCGCGAAGAGCGTCGAGCCCGTGGCGGGGATGCCCAGCAGCGAGAACACCGCGGCCGCGCCGCCGCCCTCGCCGACGCCGCCGTGCAGGCACAGCAGTGCGGCCTCGATCTCGAGGCGCTCTGAGCCGAGCTTCTTGCGGCGGTACAGGCCGGGCTCGCCCGAGATGCGCGCCTCGAGCGGGGTCGAGCCCTGCGGTGCGCCCGCGAGGTAGTCCTTCGCCTCGGTGGCGTCGGGCACGCGGAACCACTCCCCCGTCGGCGACCAGTAGATCGGCACGACACTGTGACCGGCGGCTGTCAGCACTCGCTCGGCCTGCAGACCGGTGAGGATCGAGATCTCGTGCTCGGGGCTCGGGCCGCCGAAGACGACGGCCCAGGGGGCGGAACCCGCCATGTTCACCTCAGTTTGTCGGTGGCCGCGGCAGTCGTGCCCGAGCGGCCGTTCAGGGGTAGTGGTCGGGCAGATCGTTCTCGTAGAGGATAACGCCCCGGTCACCCGCGGCCTCGACCGCGCGCGCGACGGCGGCCTCGCGAGTGTCGACGGCGATGGCTCCCGGGGCCTCGCTCGTGGCCGTGCTGGCGTAGCCCGCGAGCAGGGCTGCACGATTCGTGCGCGCGACCGCGAAGAGCAGCCCGTTGGCCGCGCCGATCGCGGCGCCGAAGGCACAGTTGCGCTCGACCTGCACGGGCCCGAGCTCGACCATGCCGGGCGTGACGACCACGAGCGGGCCTCCGCGTTCGGCAGCGAGGGATGCCGCGCCCTCGAGGGCGCGGAGCGACCCGACGGGGTTCGCGTTGTAGGTGTCGTCGATCACGAGCGCGCCAGTCGGAGCCTGCTGCACTTCAGCGCGGTGCTGCGAGCCGGGCAGGTCGCCGAGCCTGGCCGCGATCGCCGCCACGGGCACCCCGGCCGCGAGCGCAATACCCGCGGCGACTGCGACGTTCACCGCATGCCCCGTGCCGCCGATGCTCACGGGCACGGGCTCGGCGCCCTCGCCGAGGCGGATCGACCAGGGCGCAGCATCCGCTGCCCCATCGGCGGGCGGCGTCAGCGCAATGTCGGCGTCGACCCCGTCGCGGCACGTCGTCGTGACGACCGTCTTTCCAGCCGCGCGGCACTGCTCGGCGAGCGCCGCCAGGCGCGGGTCGTCGATCGGCAGCACGACGACGGGCGCGAGCTCGGTGATCGACGACTTCTCGCGCAGAATCGCGTCGGTCGTGCGCATGCGCTGCAAGTGGCCTTCACCGATGACGGTGATCGCGGCGATCGAGGGCGGAAACTGGCGGCAGAGCTCGGCAATCTGACCAGGCGCGGCCATTCCCATCTCGGCGACGAACAGCTCGGTACCGGGCACGAGCCTGTCGTTGACGGCACGCGCAAGACCGAGGCGATTGTTGAACGAGGCGGGGCTCGCGACGGTCGTGAAGGCCGCGCTCAGCAGGTGGGCGACGTAGTTCTTCGTGCTCGTCTTGCCGTACGAGCCGGTGATCGCCACGACGCGCGACCCGGTCTGCTTGAGGCGCGCCTGCGCTTGCGTCACGTAGCGCTGCGACGCTGCCTTCTCGATCGGCGCCATGATCGCGAGCGCGAGGTCGGTGAGCGGTGCGCTCAGCAACAGGGTGAGGGCGGGCCCCGCGGCGCCCAGCACGATCGTCAGCAGGATGCCCACGACGAGGTGCACCACCACCCAGGTGATCAGCAGCCGCTTCAGGCGCCCGGTGAACGCGAGCTTCTTCGACGTGCCGCGCGGCGACAGTCCAAAAGGCAGCAGTGAGAGCAGCACGATGGCCGCGAAGGCGAGCGGGTTGACGGCGAGCAAGGGCGCTGCATCGCCGAGCGAGAGGAGAAGTGTCAGAGGGATCACGATGGCAAGGCCCGCGACAATGAGAGCGGGGCCCGTTGCGGGCTCACGTATGACCCAGAGCCACGCCATGCGCGAGACAGAGCCGGGCACGTAGTGCTCGCGCTGGGCAACGCGCAACCAACGGGCAGCGACAGGCACCCCGGCCACTGCACCCAGTGCCAGCGCAGCGAGAACTGGCCAGCTCAGCAGCAGGTCGATCACGCGGGCTCCTCGGTCTCGGCAAGCACCGACAGCAGCTCTTCGCGCACGGCGAGCTCGAGGTCGCCGGTCAGCAGGTGCGCGCAGCCGTCGACAGTGCGGAACGGCGCGCCCGCTCGCTCGGCCGCGACACGGCCGGCGTCAGTCGGCGCCGCAGTGTCGGCAGCACCCCACACGAAGCGCATCGGCAGCGTCGTGCCCGCCAGCACTGCCAGCTCGTCGTCGTAGTTCTCGTTCACGGCACGCACCATGATGCCGCGCATGACTCCGTGAGCGGCGCGGTAGTCGGCTGAGCCGCGCTCGTTGCGCAGAGCATCCATTCGTTGATCGCTCAGCAGGCCGCGCGCGTTCGCCCAGCGCGCGAGGCGGAAGGCCAGCGGAGGACGGGTCGGCGGTGCGAGGCGCACGAGAGGCACACCCGTGAGCACGAGGGCGCGCACGAGCTCAGGTCGGCGGGCTGCGAGCCGCACCGCTACCCGGCCGCCGAAAGAGTGGGCGACAATCACGATGGGGGCGTAGGCAGCGATCGCCTCGGCGACGAGATCGGCATAGTCTTCGGTGCCCCACACGTCGTCGGGGGCGGGCGCCGGGCCGAAACCGGGCAAGTGGATGCTCACCGCATCGAGCCCGCTGAGCACCGTCGCGAAGTCGGTGCCGTCGCGTCCCCAGCCGTGCAGCGCCACCACCCGGGGCGGCGTCGCACCGTGCTTCTCGGCCAGCACGCGGCCGCCGGCGAGAGAGGTGATCACCCTGCAAGCCTACCGAGGGCTGGGCCGCCGACCTGCGGTGCTGCGCCTTACTGTTTGCGACACGTCGCACGGAACAATGCGTGCGAGGTGTCGCAAGCGGTGAGAGATGCGCCGGGGCCGCTCAGGCTGGTGGGCTCGTAGCTGCGACTACTCCGCCTGGGGCTCGTCAGAGTCGGTCGCGAGGTGCGGCGCGAGTTCGCGCGGGTCGAGCGTGCCGTCGAGCACCTGTGCCACCTGGGCCACGATGGGCATCGAGACGCCCTTGGTGGCGGCCAGCTCGAGAATCGGCCCCACCGAGGCGAGGCCTTCTGCCGTCTGGTTCATCTGCGCGATGACCTGCTCGAAGCCGTAGCCCTGCCCCAGCAGGCGACCGGCGGCGTTGTTGCGCGAGAGCGGCGACTCGCACGTGGCGATGAGGTCGCCCAGCCCGGCGAGGCCGATCATCGTCTCGGGCCGCGCGCCGAAGGCGACGGCGAAGTCGGTGAGCTCGACGAGCCCGCGCGTGATGATGGAGGCCTTCGTGTTCTCGCCGTATCCGACGCCGTCGGCGATGCCCACCGCCACGGCGATGAGGTTCTTGAGCACCCCGCCGAACTCGGTGCCGATGACGTCGGTGTTGACGAACGTTCTGAAGTAGTCGTTGGTGGCAGCCTGCGCGACTGCGACCGCCGTCTCGTGATGGATGCTGGCCACGACTGCCGCCGTCGGCTCGCGCCGCGCGATCTCGAGTGCGAGGTTTGGCCCGCTCACCGCGGCGATGCGCTCGCGCTCGACGCCGAGCTCGCCCTCGATGACCTCGCTCATGCGCAGGCCCGTGCCGCGCTCAACGCCCTTCATGAGACTGACGATCGGCACCTCGGCGGGCAAAATGTCGCGGATCGACGCGAGATTGCTGCGCAGGCTCTGGCTCGGCACCGAGAGGTAGACCTGCTGCGCGCCCGCGAGCACGTGCTCGAGCGAGTCGTGACCGCGCAGGTTGCTCGGCAGGTTGATGCCCGGCAGGTAGCCCGAATTGCGATGGGTCTCGGTGATCTCGTGGGCAACTTCGCGCCGCCGCGACCACACGAGCACGTCAGCACCGCCGTCGGCGAGCACCTTGGCGAAGGTCGTGCCCCACGAACCGGCACCGAGCACCGCGATGCGCAGGGCACCCGGGCCGGCAGCCGCCGACGGCACCGAGATGGCTTCGGTCAGCGGTGGATGCTCGGTCTCGCCGCTGTCGACCGCACGGTCGCCCGGCGCCGCGCTCACAGGCGCCCCGTCTCGCTCTGACCGTTCTTGATCGGGTCCCACCGCTCAGCCGGAGGCGTCTCGCCGCGCAGGTCGCCCAGCAGGGCGGCGATAGCAGCCATGACCCGGTCGGTGCCCTCAGCGAGCGTCGCCTGGTCGAGAGGCCGCCCGGCGAGGTCGCTCAGGTCGACGGGGTCGCCGATCTTGCAGTAGATGGTCTTGCGCGGAAAGAAGCTGATCTTCTTCGAGTAGCGCGCCATGATCTGCTGGGTGCCCCAGTGCGCCGCGGGAACGATGGGTACGCCGGCCTGCAGGGCCATGCGCACGGCACCGCTCTTGCCGCGCATCGGCCACAGGTCGGGGTCGCGGGTGAGGCTGCCTTCGGGGTAGATGATGACCGCGAGCTCGCGATCAACGAGCTGTTGCGCCGCCTTGAGCGGAGCATCCGACCGCGCATCGCGCTCGACCGGAATCTGCCCCGACCAGCGCAGGATCGCCCCTAGCACCGGCACCTTGAAGACACTCGCCTTGGCGAGAAACCTCGGCACCCGCCCGAGCTTCCACATGAAGCGCCCCATAATGACGGGGTCGATCTCGCTGTAGTGGTTCGGGGCGAGGATGAAGGCACCGGTCTTCGGCAGCTTCTCGCCGTCGACGACCGGGTAGCGCGCCATCAGGGTCAGCAGGGGCAGGCAGAGCGCGGCGATCGAGTGCCACAAGAGCGTCTTCTCGCGGCGACGCTTCGGCTTCGTTGCAGAGTCAGGCACGGGTCAAGGGTAGTGCGTGCGCGGCGTAGCGCGAGAAGACTCAGACGAGTTCGAAGTCGGCCCCGAGGGCTCGCAGTTTGTCGATGAACAGCTCGTAGCCCCGGCTGATGATGCCGACGTTGCTGATCGTCGAGGTGCCTGACGCGGCGAGGCCCGCAATGAGGTGGCTGAAGCCGCCCCGCAAGTCGGGAACCCGAACGGATGCGCCGTGCAGCGGCGTCGGCCCCGTGATGACGGCGGCCTGCTCGAGCGGGCGGCGCGGCACACGACGCGTGATCGACGCGATGCCAGCCTGGTGCACGACGATGTTCGCACCCATCTCGTTGAGCGCCTCGGTGAAGCCGAACCGGTTCTCATAGACGGTCTCGTGCACGATCGACTCGCCTTCGGCCTGCGTGAGCGCGACGATGAGCGGCTGCTGCCAGTCGGTCATGAAGCCGGGGTGCACGTCGGTCTCGATCATGACCGGCTTGAGCGGCGTGCCGGGGTGCCAGAAGCGAATGCCGTCGTCGAGCACCTCGAACTCGCCCCCGACCTTGCGGTAGACGTTCAAGAAGGTCATGAGCTCTTGCTGCTTCGCACCACCGACGGTGATGTCACCCTTTGTCGCAAGCGCCGCCGCCGCCCAGCTCGCGGCCTCATTGCGGTCTCCGATCGCGGTGTGGGTGTAGCCGCGCAGGGTCTCGACGCCCTCGATGACGATGACGCGATTCGGCTCGACCGAGATGATCGCGCCCATCTTCTGCAGAATCGCGATGAGGTCCATGATCTCGGGCTCGATGGCCGCGTTGACAAGCTCGGTCGTGCCCTGGGCGCGAACAGCCGTGAGCAGCACCTGCTCGGTCGCTCCGACGCTCGGGAAGGGCAGTTCGATGTGCGCTCCCACGAGCTTCTGCGGCGCCGTGAGGTGGATGCCCTGGTGCGACTTCTCGACGATCGCCCCGAACGCGCGCAACGCGTTGAGGTGGAAGTCGATGGGGCGGTCGCCGATGCGGCAGCCGCCCAGGTCGGGAATGAAGGCCTCACCGAGCTGGTGCAGCAGAGGCCCGCAGAACAGAATCGGAATGCGGCTCGACCCGGCGTGCGCGTCGATCTCGGCGAAATGCGCACCGACGACGTTGCTCGTGTCAAGCGTGAGCTCGCCCGGCGCTGTCGAGGTGATCTCGACGCCGTGCGCTTTGAGCAGACCGCTCACGACGTGCACGTCGCTGATCTCGGGTACGCCGCGCAAAACGCTCGGGGTGTCGGCAAGCAGCGCGGCGACCATCGCCTTGGTGACGAGGTTCTTCGCGCCGCGCACCTCGATGCGGCCGCGCAATGGCTTGCCGCCGTGGATGACGATGGAGTCAGACGTGAGGCCGACGCGTGCGGCAGCCTTCTGCGAGTCTTTTGAGAGCGAATTCATGAGACCTTACGGTGGTGGTGTCGGTCGGCCCTCAGCGGGCGGGAAGGGTGGTGGGTCGCCAACTCTCGCGACGAGACTCGAAGTCGGTGATGGCCTGCTCGTCACGCAGGGTCAGGCCGATGTCGTCGAGGCCTTCGAGCAAGCGCCACCGGGTGTAGTCGTCAATCTCGAACGGCACCGTGATATTCCCGACCGTCACGGTGCGCTCCTCGAGATCGACGGTCGCCTCCATACCCGGACTCGCCTCGAGTTCGGCCCACAGCTTCTCGACGGTCGGCTCGTCGATCACGCCCACGAGCAGACCCTGCTTACCAGCGTTGCCGCGGAAGATGTCGGCGAACTTCGGACTGATCACGGCCGCGAAGCCGAAGTCACGCAGTGCCCACACCGCGTGCTCGCGACTCGACCCGGTTCCGAAATCGGGGCCGGCGATGAGGATTCGCGGGTTCGCGTACTCGGGCTTGTTCAAGATGAAGTCGGGGTCTTGGCGCCACGCCGAGAAAAGCGCATCGTCGTAGCCGGTCTTCGTGACCCGCTTGAGGAACACGGCGGGGATGATCTGGTCGGTGTCGACGTTGCTGCGACGGAACGGCACCGCGACGCCCGTGATCGTGCTGACCTTCTCCATGACTAAACCTGTGCCCCTTCGATTGTCGCGAAGCGCGGGTCGACGGCAACGCCGTCAGCAATCAGGTCGCTCACACTCGACAACGTGCCGCGAATCGCGGTTGACGCCGCCACGAGCGGCGACACGAGGTGGGTGCGGCCGCCCTTGCCCTGGCGACCCTCGAAGTTGCGGTTGCTCGTCGAGGCGCAACGCTGGCCGGGCTCGAGCTGGTCAGGGTTCATGCCTAAGCACATCGAGCATCCGGCGAAACGCCACTCTCCTCCGAACGCCTCCACCACCTTGTCGATGCCCTCGGCTTCGGCCTCGAGTCGCACGCGGGCAGAACCGGGCACCACGATGACGTCGACACCGTCGGCCTTCTTCTGACCCTTGATGATCGAGGCGAACGCTCGCAGGTCGTCGAGACGACTGTTCGTGCACGAGCCCATGAAGACGACGTCGACGGGAATCTTCTTCATCGGGGTGCCAGGTTCGAGCGCCATGTACTCGAGCGCGCGCTCGGCCGCCGCGCGCTCGTTGGGGTCGATGATCGTCGACGGGTCGGGCACCGACTGGCTGAGCGAGACACCCTGGCCGGGGTTGGTGCCCCAGGTGACGAATGGCTCGAGCTCGTTGGCGTCGAGAAACACTTCGGCGTCGAAGACGGCATCGTCATCGGTCGCGAGCGTGTTCCAGTACTCGACGGCCGCATCCCAGTCGGTGCCCTGGGGCGCGTGCGGTCGGCCCTTCAGATAGGCGTAGGTCGTCTCGTCGGGAGCGACCATGCCGGCCCGCGCACCCGCCTCGATCGACATGTTGCAGATCGTCATGCGGCCATCCATCGACAGTGCACGGATGGCCGAGCCACGGTACTCGAGCACATAGCCTTGTCCGCCGCCCGTGCCGATCTTGGCGATGACGGCGAGAATGATGTCTTTCGCCGTGACTCCGGGCTTCAACTCGCCCTCGACCGTGATCGCCATGGTCTTGAACGGCGTGAGCGGCAGCGTCTGGGTGGCGAGCACGTGCTCGACCTCGCTCGTACCGATGCCGAACGCCATGGCACCGAACGCGCCGTGCGTGCTCGTGTGCGAGTCGCCGCACACGACAGTGATGCCCGGCATCGTCAGACCCAGCTGCGGGCCGACGACGTGCACAATGCCTTGTTCGATATCGCCGAGCGAGTGCAGGCGCACGCCGAACTCGGCACAGTTGGCGCGAAGGGTCTCGATCTGCTTGCGGCTCGTGGGCTCAGCGATGGGCTTGTCGATCGCGAGCGTTGGCGTGTTGTGGTCTTCGGTCGCAATCGTCAGATCGGGGCGACGCACGGGCCGACCGGCCATGCGCAGTCCGTCGAAGGCCTGCGGGCTCGTGACCTCGTGCACGAGGTGCAGGTCGATGTAGAGCAGGTCGGGCTCGCCGTTCTCGCCCTTGGCGACAAGATGCGCATCCCAGACCTTCTCGGCCAGAGTGCGGGGGCGGTGCAGGTGCGGTGTTGCGTCGTTCATGGGGAAATCACCCTTCTTGCGGGGTTGCGATGCGGCCGCGTCGAAACTCCGCGGCGAGAGTGCGACCTGGGGTGATCAGGACTCGCCGCGGCGACGAAGAAGAAGCCGCGCGCGGTGCATCTGCTCAGGCTATCACTGGGGCCACGGTCAGGCGGGCGGCGGGGTGTGGCACTCGACGCACGCCTGAATGACGGTGATCATCTCGTCGAGGTCGTCGGTCACCGTGATGAGGTCGAGGTCGCCGGGCGAGATCGTGCCTGCCGCCAGCAGAGAGTCGCGCAGCCACTCGAGGGCGGGCGTCCAGAACTCGGTGCCGATGAGAATCACCGGAAAGTCGTGCAGCTTGCCGGTCTGAATGAGCGTGAGCGATTCGAACAGCTCGTCGAGCGTTCCGAATCCGCCCGGCAGCACGACGAAGGCGCACGAGTAGCGCACGAACACGGTCTTGCGCACGAAGAAGTGCTCGAACGGCAGCACGATCTCGGCATAGGGGTTCGGCTTCTCTTCACGGGGCAGTTCGATCGTCAGGCCGATCGATCGAGCTCCGGCTTCAGCGGCTCCTTGGTTCGCTGCCTGCATGAGCCCGGGCCCGCCACCCGTGATGACCGTGAACCCCGCGTCAGAGATGCGGCGGCCGACCTCGACACCGAGGGCATAGCGCGAATGCTCGGGGGCGACCCTCGCCGAGCCGAACACCGACACCCCCAGGCGCATGCCGTCGAGAGTGCTGAAGGCCTTCTCGAACTCGCGCTCGACGCTCGCGAGCCATTCGCGATTCTCTGCGCTCGTGACCTGACCGGAAAGAAACTGGCCCTCTGTGGGGTGCGGAATCACGACCGGGTCTCTTCTGAAACCGCGTTGACCCCGCTCTCGGGTGGGGCGACCGAGTCATCGTCATCATCATCATCGGTGGCGCGGGCGAGCGCGGTCGGAATGTAACGGTTCTCGACGCGAAGCTTCACCAGGCTCGCGACCACCGCGACTGCCATGGCCGCCACGATGACCAGCAGCGACGTCACCGTGTCGATGACCGGCACCCATTCGATGTGCTCACCACCGTTGATGAACGGCAACTCGTTCTCGTGCATGGCGTGGAAGATCAGCTTCACGCCGATGAAGGCGAGGATGAAGGCAATGCCGTACTTGAGGTACTCGAGCTTGTCGACGAGGTGGCCGAGCAAGAAGTAGAGCTGGCGCAGCCCCATGAGGGCGAAGATGTTCGCCGTGAAGACGATGAACGGGCTCTGCGTGATGCCGAAGATGGCCGGAATCGAGTCGAGCGCGAAGATGACATCGGTCGTGCCGATGGCGATAAGCACGATGAGCAGGGGGGTCCACAGCCGTCGACCATCGATCTTCACGCGCAGCTTCATGCCGTGGAAGTCGTCGGTGATCGCGATGCGCTTGCGCAAGACACGAATGAGGGCGCTCTCGCGGGCTTCGTCGTCTTCGCGGCCCGAAAACGCCTGCTGAGCCGCAGTGATGAGCAGGAAGATGCCGAAGATGTAGAAGATCCAGCTGAAGTTCTCGATGAGCGCGGCGCCGAGCAGAATGAAGATGCCCCGGAACAGGAGGGCGAGAATAATGCCGATCATCAGCACCTCTTGCTGCATCTTCTTGGGCACGGCGAATTGAGCCATGATGATGACGAAGACGAAGAGGTTGTCGATCGACAGGCTGTACTCGGTCAGCCAGCCGGCGACGAACTCGCCGCCGGCCTGGGGGCCCACGACGACGAACATGAGGCCCGCGAAGATGAGGGCAAGGGTCACGTAGAACGCGACCCACAGCCCCGACTCTTTCGGGCTCGGCACGTGCGGCCTGCGCACGACGAGCAGCAGGTCGAGCACGAGGATCACACTCAGCACGATGAGCGAGCTGATCTCGAACCAGGCGGGAATGACGAAGTCGCTCACGGGAGCCTTTCGGAAGGGTCGGTCACGGTCGAAAGTCTCTCCCCCGCGCTACCGCGGCGTCGAACCCGGGCTCGCAACGCTGCAAACCGTGGTGACGGGATCGACGAGGGTGGGATACTCCCCTTCGCTGCGGGCCAGCCTAGCCCGTCGCGACGGCTAGTCCTGCTCGATCGTGAGGGTCCACGTCGCGTCGCCCTGCTCGCCGTCGAGGTCGATCGACGTCGCGCCGTCGGTGTACGGTCCGACCATCGTCGCCTCCCCCGTCGTGAACGCGATCGAGATCGTGAGCATCTCGTCTGCCACGGCCCACGTGTCGGTCGGGTCGTCGTACTCATTGCCGTTGAGGGTCAGGCCGATCGTGCCATCCTCCTGAAACAGGATTCCCCACTCGTCGTCATCAGAGTCAGTGCCCGACCAGCTCGTGCCGATGAGCGGTTCACCCGTCGACGGGCCCGCCAAGAGCTGCTCAATGCTCGCGCACCCGGAGACCGCGATGACGAGCGTGAGTGAGAGTGCGGCAGCGAGCATGCGCAGGCGAGACATGCGGCCAGACTACCTGCGCGGTGGCACGAAAAAAGCCTCCGCTTCCGGAGGCTTCTCGTGGTGCTGGTGTTCGTTGCGGATGTGGTGACCCCAGCGGGATTCGAACCCGCGTTACCGCCGTGAGAGGGCGGCGTACTAGGCCGCTATACGATGGGGCCGCGGCTGCAACCGTACGAGTATGCCACAGCGCCGATACCCCGGCAAAACCGGGGCCGGCGGCTTATGCCAGCACGCGCAGACTGCCCGCATCCATCTCAATGTCGACTGGTAGCGGCGCGATGCGCTCGCCGTCTGCGTAGGCCACCACGCCCTCGGCCACGACGCGCACGGAGCGCGCTCGGTGCACGACGACCCGGTGGTCGGTGACGTGGGTGCCGGCGAAGACGCGCGGGTAGATGCGCAAGAACGCGAGTCTGCCGAGAGGCCGCACGAGCACGACGTCGAAGAGTCCGTCGTCGAGACTCGCCGCTGGCGCGACCTTCATTCCCCCGCCGAACGAGAGGTTGTTCGCGACGGCCACGAGCATGGCGCGCTCGGTGTGCACGACACCATCGAGCGTCACGGTGTACTCGATCGGTCGCAGCTTGGCGAGCTCGACGAGCAGCGCGATCGTGTAGCGGCTGCGCCCTCGGGGTCGCGTCATGCGGTTGGCCCGTTCGTTGACGAGCGCATCGAAGCCTGCCGACAGAATGCAACCGAATCGAGCGTGGCCCCGCGGCTCATCCCCGCCGCCGAACGAGATCGTGCCGGCATCGATGACTCGGGGCGGGCGATCGAGCGCAGCCACGAGGGCCTCGATGGCCGCCTCGGTGTCGTCGATCGGGATGCTCAGACCGCGTGCCACGTCATTGCCGGTGCCGCTCGGCACAAGGCCGAGGGGCACCTTCGTGCCCTCGAGGGCCGTCACGCCCAGATTGACCATGCCGTCGCCGCCGACGACGACGAGCGCGTCTGGCTTCTCGCGCACCGCCGCGCGGGTCGCGTCGAGAAGCTGAGCGAAGTCGGGCTCGATGAGGCTCGTGACTTCATGGCCGAGGCCGCGCAGCGTGGTCACGACGGCGGGGCCGACCTCGCGCCCTCGACCGAACGAGGCGTTCGGGTTGATGGCGACGACGATGCGCTTCGACGACGATGTCATGCGCTGATTATGGCGCGCTACCGAAGCGAAGGCGATTCGGCTCAGGTGCCGCGGTTCTGCTGCAACTCGAACACCGCCAGCAGCTCGGCGACCGCCTTCTCGCGCGCGTCACCGCCCTCGTCGAACATGTCGGAGACGTGGGTGCGCAAATGGTTTTCGACCAGCAGCTTGTTGAGGCTGCGCAGGCTCTTCTGCACGGCGAGCGACTGCGTGATGATGTCGACGCAGTACTCTTCGTTCTCGATCATCTTCTCGATGCCGCGCAATTGACCCTGCAGAATGCGCGAACGGTGCAAGGCTCGCTTCTTGATGTCGTCGATCACGCCGCCAGCATACCCCCAGGGGGTCTGTCGTGCGCACGCGCGACACCCTTGCTCACGCAGAAGCGCTGAGTAGGGTGGCGCCATGAACATCACCAAGCGCGAGCATGCCTGCCTCGTCGTCGAGCAGAGCGGCGCCGCCCTCGTCATCGACCCCGGCAGTTTCACCGCCCCGTTCGCCGTCACGGGCCTCGCCGCGATCGTCATCACGCACGAGCACGGCGACCATGTGACGCGCGAGCACCTCGACCGCCTGCTGGCCGACGCGCCCGGGCCCGTCGAGCTGTTCGCTCCGGCCGGGGTGGCGACCGCGCATCCCGACTACCACTGGCAGATCGTCGACGGTGGCGACGTGCGCTCCGCCGGTCCGTTCGCGCTCGCCTTCTTCGGCGGGCACCACGCGACCATCCACCGCTCGATTCCTATCGTCGACAACGTGGGCGTGTTCGTCAACGAGACGCTCTACTACCCCGGCGATTCGTACACGGTGCCCACAGGCGAGGTGCCCGTGCTCGCCGTGCCCTCGAGCGCGCCGTGGCTGAAGATCGGCGAGGTCATGGACTACCTCGACGCGGTCAGACCGCGGCACGCGTTCCCGACGCACGAGCGCGTCAACTCCGACGCCGGCAACGCCATGGCGAACGCGCGCATCACGCACGTGGTCGAATCGCACGGCGGGCGCGTCACGGTGCTGCAGCCGGGTGAGACGCTCGAGCTCGACTGACCCGTCGTTCACCCGCTAGGCGTCGCCGCGCTCTTCGGGGGTCGACCGCTCTTCGGTCTCGTCGTTGACCCACTGCCCTTCGGCCAAGTAGCCGAGCCGATGCAGTGCCTCACGGTTGCGGAAGTCGAGCAGCGGGTCAGTGAGCACGCGCGGCACGTACTGCAGGGCACCTCGCACCGCGTACTCGTGCATGCGCACCACGCAGCCCTGCCGATGCGGCCTCACCTCGATAATGATGCGGGCTTCGCCGATCGGCCAGCCACGGGCGATGAACGCTGCGCGATGCGGCGCGTTCCACTCGGTGACCTCCGTCTCGTCATCGATGAGGGCCGGCCAGACGCCGACCGAGTGAAAGATGCGCGCACCGGGTTCTGGCCAGTTCTCGTCGACGGCTCGCATGCGTGACGCTCCGACCACCCACGAGGGGTAGGTCCATCCGTCGGCGAGCACCGCGAAGACGGCTTCGGGCGGGCACTGCAGTAGTCGGGTCGTGCGGGCCATCAGTTCTCCCCCTTGCCGACTCCCAGAAACGGAAGCCGTTCGATGCCGAATTCGTGACGCAGTGCCGACCGCGCCGCGTAGGCGCCCGCGAGCCCGTGCACTCCCGGTCCAGGCGGCGTGGCAGACGAGCAGAGGTACACACCGGGCATCGGCGTGCGCCACGGGTCGAGCGAGAGGGTCGGGCGCGCCGCGAGTTGCCACAGCGTCGCGGCGCCGGTCGCGATGTCGCCCCCGATGTAGTTCGCGTTCTGCCGCTGCATGTCCATCGCCGTCGCGCTGGACGACGCGATGATGACGTCGCGAAATCCGGGCGCCCACCGCTCGATCTGACGGATGATCGCCTCGGTCTGGTCGAGTGTCGAGCCGTGCGGCACGTGCGTGTAGCTCCACAGCACGTGGTGGCCGGCGGGCGCTCGCGAGGTGTCGACCACCGAGGGCTGAGAAACGAGCACGTAGGGGTCGTCGGCGTGCCGACCGCTCGCCACGGCCGCTTCGGCGGCGGCGATGCGCTCACGGCTACCGCCGAGATGCAAAGTCGGGGCGTCGCGCAGCGCCGGCTCTGACCACGGCACGGGGCCGCTCAGCGCGAAGTCGACCTTCGCGACGCCGTCGCCGTGGCGATAGGCGAGCATGCGCGCGCGATAGCTGCTCGGCAGCGCGTCACCGGTGAGCCGCACGAGCGCACGCGGGGTGGTATCGAGGAGCACCGCATCGACCGGCCCGAGCTGAGCGAGGTCGGTGATCTCGACCCCGGTCTCGATCGAGCCGCCGTGTGCGCGCAGGTCGTCGGCGAGAGCATCGATGATGGCCTGACTGCCGCCGATCGGAATCGGCCACCCGCCGCCGTGGGCCGCCGTGGCGAGAGCGAAGGCCGTACCCGAGGTCGAGAGCGACGGCATCGGCCGCACCGAGTGCGCAGCCACCCCCGAGAGCAGCGCAGGCGCTGCAGCGTCGCGCCATCGCAGGTTCCAGGCCAGACTGCCCTGCTCGAGCGCGCGCAGCCCGAAGATCGCCGTCGTGAGCGGATGCGCGGGGATGCGCAACAGTGACGAGCCCGTGAACTGCGCAACCTTCTGCGCTCGATCGACGAGAGGCGCGAACAACCGGTGCCACGCCTGACCGTCGACGCCGAGCTGCTCGGCAGTGTGCTGAAGGTCGCGATAGGCGATCGCCGCCGGGCGGTCATCGAGCGGGTGGGCGTACGAGATCTCGGGGGTCACCAGCTCGATGCGTTTGCTGAGCTCGAAGCGACGGAAGAACCCGGACGAGACGGCGAGCGGATGCACGGCCGAGCCCATGTCGTGCCGATAGCCCGGCACGGTCAGTTCTGCGGAGCGCCCACCGCCGCCGATCGAATCGGCGGCCTCGTACACCGTCGTGCGGATTCCCGCGCGCGCGAGCACGACGGCCGCGGCGAGCCCATTGGGGCCCGACCCGACCACGGCTGCCGTGTGCGACGTCATGCTTCGAACCTACGGCGAGGTCACCCTCTTGTGGCCGAGTTCACAGGGGATGCCAGTCTCTGCCGCCGCGATCCCGCGGCGACCACCCCGAACGACACGGCGAGAGCCAGCGCGGCGATGGCGATGCCGATCGACAGCGTGAGGGCATCCGGCGCCACGATCGACTGGCCGCGCAAGGCCTGCATCGTGACCAGACCGACGACGCCGAGGTAGGCGCCCGCTCCCGTGAGCACGAGGGCTCGACGCACGATCGCGTCGCGCAGCAAGGGCACCCGGCGCGCACCGAGTTCGAGCAGCAGCGCGAGCAGCGGCAGAGCCTGTAGGGCGTGCATGCCGATGAAGTGCGGAATACGCAGGTCGCCTCCGATCGTGCTCCACCCCAGCAGAGGCAGTCCGGGGCCGCCGTCGGCGACGCCGACCGCGTGGGCACCTGCGATGCCCTGGAAGTCATTGAGTTGATCGGCGGTGGGGCCCGTCATGAGAAAGGCGAGGCCCATGCCGAGCAGTGAGATCGCGACACCGGTGCGAATCGCCGCTTGGCGAGCAGGGTCGGCACCGGGGTTGCGCCACAGGGCGACAGCAGCGACGAACGTGGCGACCCACAGCGTCGTGATCGCCGTCGCCATGATCGACCAGAGGGTCGTGGCCAGCGGGGTCGACACGTTGAAGTGGCTCGTGATGCCGGCGGCAGCCGCGCCGACGATGACGACGAGCTCAATCGCGAGGGTCACCGCGATGACGGTGCCCGCCCACCACGCGGCGCGCTGCCAGCGCGTGAAGTGGCCGATGATCCACGCCCAGGTCACGGCGTAGATCGTGCCTGAGATCGCGAACTTCAGGGGCTTCTCCCACAGGTTCACGCCGAGCAGTTCCCGATCGTCGACGAGCCAGCCGACGAGCGTCGCGATGGTGAGCCCCGCGAGCAGGAGGCCGAGCACGAGCAGCGGGCGGTGCCAGCGGCTTGGCGGCAGGTCAAGACGCCAGTCGGTGGCGGGGGTGGGAGTGGTGATCATCAGCAGTCCTCGAGGTGGGCCGCGATCGCGGCGGCAGTGAGTGGATCGGGCGCGGGCGCGCCCTCGGGCAACGGGAAGCGGCGAAACGACTCGGCCTCTTGGGCGATGCGCCGCAGCCCCGCCAGCAGACTGTCGCCGAGCACCGTGCCGACGGCGACGATGCGCGTCATGGCCGCGGTGTCGGGTGCCGCACTGGCGACGGCCGCGAGGTCGGCGCCGGCAACGAGCTGCGCGGCATCAGCACCAGGCTCGAGCACGGCGGTCGTGATGCCCTCGAGTCCGAGTTCGGCGTAGGTGTCGAGCACTCGGGCCGCGAGCGCGAGACCGGGGTTGTTGGGGTACACGCGCCAGCCGCGACGTTCGCACAGTTCGGCGACGAGGGTCGCGCCCACGGTGGGCGCGGCTTCAGCATCCATCTCGTCGGCCGCGATCGAGGCGGGGATGCTCACCGCACGCTGCGCCACCCCGAAGACGCTCGACAGCGGCAGCTCGGCCTCGAGCGCGGCGATGACGGAAGCTGCTTGCGCGACGCTCAATCCACCGACCTCGAGCAGGGCGCGCACCAGGCGCACCCGCTCCACGTGGGTCTCGTCGTACTGCGACTGGTTGGGGCTCGTTCGCTCACCCGCGTGCAGCAGACGCTCACGCAGGTAGAACTTGAGCGTCGGCACGGGTGTGACGGTCGTGGCACTGAGCTCGGACATCCTCATGCACAGATAGTACCACTATCGATAGTGGCAGTGTCTATATTCTTTGATAGCCATGCTGAAAGGAACGCTGGTGTCGTCGTCGCAGTGCGCCTCGCGCGGCACATGCCGCCGTAGGCACAGGGCACGAGAGAAAGCGCTCCGCACCGGGAGCGGCACGAAGAGCCGCGCGCCGCTGCAGAAGAAGACTGTCGAAGCTGGGGTGCCTGGACTCGAACCAAGAACAACTGAACCAGAATCAGCCGTGTTGCCAATTACACCACACCCCATCAGCGCGACCAGGGCCGGCGCTGAGGCGGCCCGTGACCGGGCCGAGTTGCGAGTTTACCCTACGGCCGGTGTCACGATGAACGACAGCTGGCAGAAGCCGCCGCCGAAGCACGTGGTCTCGGCGACGACGCCCATGCCGGCGTCGAGGCCGCGGTCTGTGCGCACGACGGCCGGCCGACCGCTCTCGCGTGCATCTGTCACCGCCTGCGCGAGCTGCTGCGAGCTTGGCGGCGTGTAGCCGAAGTCGGGAGCTCGCTCGCTCACGGCGAGGAAGGTTTCGCGGAACGTGAAGGCCCCGCGCTCTTCGACGCGCACCGATTCGAGTCGACCACCGGAAGAGTTCACGGTGAACTGCGGCGTCGTGAACAGGGCGCCGTTCGGCTCGGCATCGGTCGCGATGAGCACGAGCCGGTAGTCGAGGCCGGTCTGATGCGGACCAACCGTGAGCGACCCGTCGGCCGGCAGGCCGATCTCGACGGCGTCGACGGGCGGCGAACTCAGGTCGATGCGCGGGGTACGCGCGCTCTCGATGAACTGCAGACCGTCGTCGGTGAAGACCGACCAGTTGAGATCGGTGACCTGGCCCTCTTGAGCGGGGCCGGGGCCTGCGGCGATGCGCGGCCCGGCGATGAGGGCGAAGAGTACGACGCCGAGGATGATGATCGAGAGAATGACCGCGGGAATCCAGCGCACCCACTCGGGGCGGTGCGGGTTCAGCAGGGTCATGACCCCAGTCTCCCACGGCGTCGACACGACCTCCGGATGCTGTGCCCACCCTCACCGCTCCCCCACCCGCCGCCGACTACCGTAGAGGGGTGCCCGACGCGAGACCCCGCAACCGCCGCGCCCTCGTGGTGGCCGTTGTTGTTGCTGTGCTCGTACTCGCGGCGAGCATCCTCATCGCCCGCTGGTGGCGGGATTCGACGACCGGCGCCGCGTTCATCGCCGAGTTTCCCGGCTCGGTTGCCCCGCCGCCCGGTACACCGGAGGGTTTTCCGGCCTGGCTCAGCTGGACCCACTTTCTCAACGGGTTTTTCCTGCTCTTCATCGTGAGCTCGGCCCTGCACCTGCGATCGAAGGCACGCCCGATCGCCTTCGTGACTCGCCGCAACCGGTTGCCCCGCACGGCGAACCCCCCGAAGCGCCTGGGGCTGCACACCTGGTGGCACCTCGTCGTCGTCGCGCTCTGGATCGCGACCGGCCTCGTCTACGTGGCTCTGCTGCTCGTGACCGGGCACTGGGCGCGCATCGTGCCCACCGAGTGGTCAGTCGTGCCGAACGCGATCTCAGCCGGCGTGCAATACCTCTCGCTCAACTGGCCCGCGCACACGAGCTGGGCGTACTACAACAGCCTGCAGGTGCTGTTCTACGGCGCCACCGTGTTCGTGGCCGCGCCACTCGCGCTCGCCACGGGGCTGCGCCTCTCGCCCGTCTGGCCCGAGAAGTGGATGCGTACCCGCGGAGCGCTCTCTGACGCGTGGGCGCGGCAGACGCACTCTCTCGTGCTCTGGTTCTACCTCGCGTTCACGGTCGTGCACGTCGGCCTGGTGCTGCTCACCGGCGCGCGCCGCAACCTCAATGCGATGTATCTCGGCATCGACGACGGCGAGAGCTGGCTCGGGGCCATCGTGTTCGGGGTGTCGGTCGTCGTCATGGCCCTGGCATGGGTGCTGCTACGTCCGCCCGCGCAAGTGGCGATCGCCGAGCGCGTCGCCGACGTGCGGCGCATGCCTGCCGCGCCTGCTACCGAGAAGCCGCGCTAGAGAGTCGCGCGCAGCGCCCTGAGCCGGGCCAGCGTCGAGTCGCGGCCGAGAAGCTGCATCGACTCGAACAGGGGCGGGCTCACCCGCCGACCCGAGACGGCGACCCTGAGCGGCCCGAAGGCGGTGCGCGGCTTGAGCCCGAGACCATCGATGAGGGCGGCGCGCAGCGCTGCCTCGATGGGCTCGGGCTCGAATGGTTCGAGCGACTCGAGCGCGGCTAGTGCAGCATCGAGCACGGCGGCCGCGTCGGCGTCGAGCGAGGCGCGAGCATCCGCTTCGATCGTCAGATCGTCGTCAGTCGTGAACAAGAACGCGACCATACCCGGCACCTCGCCCAGCAGCGCGACGCGCTCCTGAACCAGCGGAGCGGCGGCCGTCAGCAGAGCGCGCTCGGCCGGGCGCGGAACGTCGTTGAAGAGGCCCGCGCCGCTGCAGTACGGAATGCTGCGCTCGACGAACTCATCGAGCGAGAGCCGCCGCACGTGGTCGCCGTTGATGGCCTCGGCCTTCTTCACGTCGAACCGCGCGGGGTTGGGGTTGACGTCGGCGACGTCGAAGGCGGCCGTCATCTCGTCCATCGTGAAGACGTCGCGGTCGGCCGCGAGCGACCAGCCGAGCAGCGAGAGATAGTTGAGCAGCCCCTCACGGATGAAGCCGCGGTCGCGGTGGTGGAAGAGGCTCGACTCGGGGTCGCGCTTCGACAGCTTCTTGTTGCCCTCGCCCGTCACATACGGCAGGTGGCCAAACTGCGGAATCGCGCTCGCCACGCCGACCTCGATGAGCGCGTGGTAGAGCGCGATCTGCCGCGGGGTCGACGACAGCAAGTCTTCGCCGCGCAGCACGTGGGTGACGCCCATGAGCGCGTCATCCACCGGGTTGACGAAGGTGTAGAGCGGCGCGCCGTTCGGCCGCACCACGACGAAGTCGACGAAGCTGCCTGCCGGGAAGGTGATCTCGCCGCGCACCAGGTCGGTGAAGCTCAAGTCGGTGTCGGGCACCCGCAGCCGCAGCGCGGGCTCGCGGCCCTCGGCGCGGTAGGCGGCCTTCTGCTCGTCGCTGAGGTCGCGCTCCCAGTTGTCGTAGCCCTGTTTCGGGTCGCGACCGAGCTCGAGGTTCTTCGCCTCGATCTCGTCGCCCGTCAGGAAACTCTCGTAGAGGTGCCCGCTCGCGCGCAGCTGCTCGATGACGCCCGTATAGATCTCGCCACGCTGCGACTGGCGGTAGGGCTCGTTCGGCCCGCCCGTTTCGACGCCTTCATCCCAGTCGATGCCGAGCCAGCGCAGGCCGTCGAGCAGCTGGTGGTAGCTCTCTTCGCTGTCGCGCGCCTGATCGGTGTCTTCGATGCGGAAGATCATTGTGCCGCCCGTGTGCCGCGCGTACGCCCAGTTGAACAAGGCTGTGCGAATAAGCCCGACGTGCGGGGTTCCGGTCGGAGACGGGCAGAACCGAACGCGCACGTCGGCGCCGGTCGCGGTCGAGAAGGTGGGGCTGGTCACGGTTGAAAAGTCTAGGTGCTCACGAAAGAACGCCGACCGGATGCCCGCTCACTGCTCGACCGCCCTCGAGCTCTTCGGCTCAGCAGCGGTAGAACCCGGCGACGTTCGGCGTCAGCACACCCAGACCACCCAGAAGCACGAGGTCGTCTGGCCGCTGGTTGATCAGCGCAGCGTAGGCGCCGCTCGGCACGCAGCCCGTGAGCACGGTGAAGAGCGGTGCACCCAGGGCGCCCGCCGCGGCCCCGCCCGAGAGAGCGTCAGCGAAGCCGCTGCCGGTGGCCAGGTAGCTGCGGGTGGCGTCAGGAAAGTGTCGGGCACCGATCAACGCAGCCGTGGCGTAGCGATCAGCGCCGGCAATGCGCTCGACGGTCAGACCCGCACGGGCGAGCGACTGCTCGATGCCGGCACTCACAGCACCGACGCCGCCGACGATCACCACGCGATCGGTCGAGAGATCACGGAGCAGGCTCAGCGTTGCCGCATCGGCCTCGCCATCATCACCGGGCACGAGAACCACGGGTGCACTGACCGAAGCCGCAGCGGGGCCCGCGGCGAGCGCGTCGGCGTAGCCGTAGCCGGTCGCCACATAGACGACCGCCGAGCCGCTCTGACCGTAGGCATCGCGAGCGAGGTTGCGCGAGGTCTCGAATCGATCAGAACCGAGAACTCGATCGACATCAGGGGCGACGGTGCGCAGAGTGGCCATCACCGAGTCGGAGATCACTCCCGTGCCACCCACCGCCACGATGCGATCGGGGTCCAGCCGGCGCAACTCGCTGAGAATCACCGAGGGAACGCTGTCGCGCAAGACGAGCAGCAGAGGGCCCGCTGCGGCACCCGCGAGTGCTGCCGCGCTCAAGGCGTCAGGGAAGCCGTAGCCATTCGCCACGTATACCGTGCTCACCCCCGGTCCGAAGGTTCGCGCCGAAATCTGCGCCGAGGTCGCGAAGCGGTCGTTTCCGGAGATGCGATTGACATCGCCCGGCGGCGTCGGCGGCGCCGAGGTGTACCGCCCGAAGTTCTGCGTGTAGTAGAGCCGCCCCGTCGAACTCGCGGCAACCCCGATGCCGATGTCGGTGCTGCTCGACAGCATGTTCGCCCGGTGGCCCGGCGACCCGGCCCAGGCGTTCACGACCGAGGTCGGACTGTAGCCCGCGGCGACATTCTCTGACGCGCGCGACCAGCCCGCGGGGTACAGCAGGTGGAAGTTCGGCCGGTGCGACATGGCCGACGCCTGTGCTTGGCGCACCGACCAGTCTTGTGCGATGTCGTTGAGAGCCGCGTTCAAGCGCAGTGGCGGCAGGCCGTTTTGGGCGCGCAGAGTGTTCGTCTGCTGCAGAATCAGGGCCCGCTCCGACTCGTAGACACCTGCGGTGGGCATCAGAGTGGATGCCGCGTCGAACGAGCCCGCTGTGTCAGCAGCCCTGTAGTCGGTCGACGACTCAAGGCCCGGAACCGAGTCGTCGACCTCGGGCGCCGCCGTTGCGGTGACCGACGGCATGACGAGCAGTGCAGAGAGCGCTACTGCGATCGCGATGTGCGTTTTCACGGTTCCCCCCGAACCCAGCGAATCGCAGACGACGCCCCCCGCCGTACCGCGATGCGTCGAGACCCCCTGCCTCGACGCTTCTCCACTCTAGGTGAGGCTCGCCGAGAAGCCGAGGGGTGGGGCTACCCCCTATTCGCGGGGCGAACGTTCTTCGCTTCTGCAGGTGTCGACGGGCTTGGGAACGGGCGGGAACGTGCTCGGCGCGTCACCGCAAGTGCCACGACGACCGTCGCGACGAGCGCCATCGTCAGGAATGAGAGTCCGGAGTACCCGAGCAGCGCCAGCGCGACACCAGCCAGCGCACCGCCCAGCGCACCGCTGGCGCTCATGACGAGATCGCTGCGCCCCTGCACGATGGGTCGACGATCAGGTCGGGCAGATTCGGTCAGCAGAGCCGAGCCCGCCACCGTGCTCGCACTCCATCCGAGACCGAGGAAGATGAGGCCGGCGACGACCCAGCCCTCGCTCTCGGCGCCGAAGCCGGTCATCAGCAGGCTCGCGGCGAGCATCCCCTGGCCCAGAGCGATCGTCGTGCGACGTCCGACGCGATCCGCGAGAATGCCGAAGACGGGCGACAAGGCGTACATGCCCGCGATGTGCAGGCTGATCGTGAAGCCAACGATCACGAGGCTCGCCCCGTGCGCGGTCAAATGCACCGGGGTCATCGCCATGACCGAGACCATGGTCGCGTGGCTGAGAGCGATCGAGAGCATCGCCAGACGGATGCCCGGCTGGTCGTCGACGGCGATCGTCGGCGTCGGGGGCGCGCTGCCGGTGCGCTCGGCCTCATCGCGCGTCGCACGCTCTTGCTCGGCCTGCCAGGCCGCCGCGACCCGCAGCGGGTCGGGGCGAAGGCCGACCAGGTAGAGCACGGCGGCGAGGCTCTGCGCGACCACCGTGAAGAGGAACGGTCCGCTGAGGTCGGGCAACCCGAGATAGGCGCCGAGAGTCTCCCCGGGGCCGATGAGGTTCGGCCCCGAGACGGCACCCACGGTGGTCGCCCACACCACGAGAGACAGGTCGCGACCCCGGGTTGACACCGATGCGAGGTCGACGGCGGCGAAGCGCGACTGCAGGTTCACCGCCGTGCCCGAGCCGATGAGGGCGATGCCCAGCAGCAGCAGGGCGAAACTCTGCGCACCCGCCGAGATGATCGCGATGACGGCACCCGTCGCCGCCGTCAGGGCACCGGTGGCCAGCGCTGGCGCCCGCCCGGCACGCCGCGCGAGCCGAGCGAGCGGAATCGCCGCCAGGGCGGCCCCGAGGGTCACCATCGTCGCCGCCATGCCGCTGAACGCCGGAGAGCCCGAGATCTCGGCGGCGAGAATGGCACCGATCGAGAGGGTCGCCCCCATGCCCAGGCCGGCGAGCACCTGACCGATCATGAGCACCGTGCGGGTGCGCCGCTGCACCGCGGCGACAGACCCGGCGGTGAGGGTGGTCATCGGCAGACGGTCAGGCCGGTTCGACGCTGCGGTCGTCGGTGCGGTCGTCGCGATTCTTGGCAGGGTTGCGCAGAGTGCCGAGACCCTCGATCGTGATCTCGACGGTCTGTCCGTCGGTGAAGCCGCCCAGTCCGTCGGGCGTGCCCGTCATGATGATGTCGCCCGGCAGCAGAGTCCAGGCATCGCTCACGAATTCGATGATCTCGGGCACCCCGTAGATCATGTCGCGCGTGTTGCCGGTGCGGCGGGGCTCGCCATCGACGAACGTCGCGATGTCGAGGTTCGTCGGGTCGAGCTCGGTCTCAATGTAGGGCCCGATCGGGGCGAAGGTGTCGTACCCCTTGGCCCTGGCCCACTGGCCATCGGCGAACATCACGTCGCGCGCCGAGACGTCATTGCCGATCGTGTAGCCGAACACGACGTCGCGCCAGTCTTCTTTCTTGACGCGCTTCGCCACGGCTCCGATGACGACGACGAGCTCGCCCTCGTGGGTGATGCGCCCGTCGACGGGCGGAAGGATGATGGGCTCGTCGGGCCCGATCACGGCGGTGTTCGGCTTCAAGAAGATGAGCGGATTCTGCGGACCGTCGTACTGCATCGACTGCACGTGCGCGGCATAGTTCATGCCGATGCAGACGACCTTCGATCGCGGGATGACCGGCGCGAGAATGCGCGCGTCAGAGAGCGGAACGCGCTCACCGGTGGTCTCGTAACCATGGAACATCGGGTCGCCCGAGAGCACCACGAGCTCGTCGTCGTCGACGATGCCGAAACGAGGGTCGTCACCGGTGCTGAAACGCGCGATCTTCACCCGTTCAGCCTAACTGCACTGGCTCAGCGCGACGTCACCACATAGGTTGCCGTGACGGTACCGGCATCGTCGGTGGCCACCGACAGATCGACGCGATACGCCGCGCTCGTGTAGGCGCCGTATCCGCTTCCGGTGTCTGTCGAGACACCCGAAGGAGCGAACCCGGCCTGTTCGAGCGCCGCGCCCGCATCGGCGAAGCCGAGGCCGCCGTCGAGCTGCGTGCGCACGACCCAGCCGAGACCGTCGGGGGCGGCACCGCCGCCGAGCACGGAGCCGGTCACGGCGACCTCTGCGGGAAAGCTCGCGGGTACCTCACCGTCACCCGTGATCTCGACACCGCCGAGCACGTCGTCCACCAGGCCTCTGATCTGATCGTCGATCCCTCCCGCCACCTGATCGATACCCTGCTGCACCAGACCTTCGACGATGTTGTCGAGGGGGGTGCCGGTGCTGCAGGCCGAGGTTCCCGTCGCAAGCGAGAGGGCGACAACGACGGCGGCAAGGGTGCGATGGGGTCGCGACAGAGACATGGTGCTCCTGGGGGTCGGGCTGGGCGCGAGTCGCGCGATCAGGCGTTCTGCTTCTTCAGACGCGACGCGGCGCGAGCACGCATCGTCTGGTCGAGCTCGACCTTGCGAATGCGCACGATTTCGGGGGTGACTTCGACGCACTCATCCTCTCGTGCGAACTCCAGACATTCCTCCAGAGTGAGCTGACGAGGAGGTGTGAGTCGTTCGAGCTCTTCGGCCGTCGACGAACGGATGTTGTTGAGCTTCTTCTCTTTCGTGATGTTGACGTCCATGTCGTCGGCGCGCGAGTTCTCGCCGACGACCATGCCCTCGTAGACCTCTTCGGTGGGCTTCACGAAGAACGTCATGCGCTCTTGCAGCGTCATCATGGCGTTGCTCGTGACGACGCCCGAGCGGTCAGCCACGATCGAGCCGTTGTTGCGCGAGACGATCGACCCTGCCCACGGCTCGTAGCCGTGCGCGATCGCGTTCGCGATGCCCGTGCCGCGCGTCGTGGTGAGGAACTCGGTACGGAAGCCGATGAGACCGCGGCTCGGCACGATGAACTCCATGCGCACCCAGCCCGTGCCGTGGTTCGTCATGCCCTCCATGCGCCCGCGACGGGCCGCGAGCAGCTGCGTGATCGCGCCGAGGTACTCTTCGGGCGCGTCGATCGTGAGGTGCTCGAACGGCTCGTGCAGCTTGCCGTCGATGGTCTTGGTGACCACCTGAGGCTTTCCCACGGTGAGCTCGAAGCCTTCGCGCCGCATGTTCTCGACCAGAATCGCGAGCGCGAGCTCGCCGCGGCCCTGCACCTCCCACGCATCGGGGCGGCCGACATCGACGACGCGGATCGACACGTTGCCGATGAGCTCTCGGTCGAGGCGGTCTTTCACCATACGAGCGGTGAGCTTGTGGCCTTTGACCTTGCCGACCAGCGGCGAGGTGTTGGTGCCGATCGTCATCGAGATCGCCGGCTCGTCGACCGTGATCGCCGGCAGCGGTCGCACGTCATCGAGGTCGGCGATCGTCTCGCCGATCGTGATGTCTTCGATGCCCGCGATGGCGACGATGTCGCCGGCCATCGCCGACTCGGCCGGGTAGCGCTCAAGCGCGCGGGTCTTGAGCAGCTCGGTGATGCGCATCGAGCTGTGCGTGCCGTCATGGCGCACCCAGGCGACCTGCTGGCCCTTCTTGAGGGTGCCGTTGAAGATGCGCAGCAGAGCGATGCGACCGAGGAAGGGGCTCGCATCGAGGTTCGTGACGTGGGCCTGCAGCGGGTGCTCGTCGTCGTAGCTCGGCGCGGGGATGTGCTGCAGAATCGCCTCGAACAGTGGCTCGAGGTCGCCGTTGTCGGGCAGTTCGCCATCGGCGGGGCGGTTGCGGCTCGCCGCGCCGGCGCGACCCGAGGCGTAGATGACCGGAAGATCGAGAATGGCGTCGACATCGAGGTCGGGCACCTCGTCTTGCAGGTCGCTCGCCAGCCCGAGCAGAAGGTCGTGGGTCTCTTCTTCGACGGCCTCGATACGGGCATCCGGCCGGTCGGTCTTGTTGACCAGCAGAATGACCGGAAGCTTCGCCGCAAGCGCCTTGCGCAGCACGAAGCGGGTTTGCGGCAGCGGGCCCTCGCTCGCGTCGACGAGCAGCACAACGCCGTCGACCATGCTGAGGCCGCGCTCGACCTCACCGCCGAAGTCGGCGTGGCCGGGGGTGTCGATCACGTTGATGGTGATCTCGCGGCCTTCGGCGTGCAGACCCTTGTAGGTCACCGCCGTGTTCTTCGCGAGAATCGTGATGCCCTTCTCGCGCTCGAGATCGTTCGAATCCATCGCCCGGTCTTCGAGGTGGGCGTGCGCGGCGAACGAGTCGGTCTGCCGCAGCATCGCGTCGACGAGGGTGGTCTTGCCGTGGTCGACGTGGGCGACGATCGCCACGTTGCGCAGGTCGGTGCGGGTGGCGAGTGCCATGAGTTATTCCTTGGTGGCTGCGCGCTGCTCTCGACGCTCCCGCTGCGCCACGGGATCGGGCAGGGGAACAGCGGCGATGAGGCGCTGAGTGTAAGGGTCTTGGGGGTTGCGCAGAATCTGATCGCGCGAACCCTGCTCGACCAGTCTACCCCGGTGCATCACAGCGATACGGTGCGCGAGGATATCGACGACCGCGAGGTCGTGACTGATGAACAGGCAGGCGAACTGCAAGCGCTCCTGCAACTCTTGCAGCAGGTCGAGGAAGCGCGCCTGCACCGAGACGTCGAGCGCGCTCGTCGGCTCGTCGGCAACGAGCAGTTCTGGCGTCAGAGCGAGGGCACGCGCGATGCCCACGCGCTGGCGCTGACCGCCGCTGAGCTCGTGCGGATACCGGTTGCGGTAGCTCGCCGGAAGCTCGACCTGCGTGAGCAGCTCTTCGACGCGCTTGTCGAGATCTTTGCCGCTCGCCTCACCGGCCAGCATGAGCGGCTCGCCGATGCTCTCGCCGATCGGCATGCGCGGGTTGAGGCTCGAGCCGGGGTCTTGGAACACGATGCCCGCCTTGCGCCGCAAGGGCTTCAGGTCGCGCAGCGAGGCCTTCGAGATGTCGATGCCCGCCGAGACCAGCTGGCCTTCCTTGATCGGCAGCAGACCGACCGCGGCGCGCCCGAGCGTGGTCTTGCCCGAGCCCGACTCGCCGACCAGACCGACAATCTCTCCCGGAAAGACATCGAGCGTGATGTCGTCGGCGGCGAGGAACGCCGGCACGCGTCCGCGCTTCGGGTACTCGATCGACACGTCGCGGAACGAGAGAACCGGTTCAACACCGCGACGATCGGTCGACTGCGAGCCCCCTTCGCTCATATTGATGCCGAGGTGCGGCACGGCGGCGAGGAGCGACTGCGTGTAGGGGTGCTGCGGCCGCTGAAAGATGTCGAGCGCGGTGCCCTGCTCGACCGCGACGCCGTCTTTCATGACGAGGATGTTGTCGGCCAGGTCGGCGACGACACCCATGTCGTGAGTGATGAGCACGATCGCACTGTCGAGACGCGTACGCAGGCTACGCAGCAGCTCGAGAATCTCGGCTTGCACCGTCACGTCGAGCGCGGTCGTCGGCTCGTCGGCGATGAGGAGCACGGGGTCGCACGAGATCGCCTGGGCGATCATGGCGCGCTGCCGCTGACCGCCCGAGAGCTGGTGGGGGTACTTGTTGAACGCGACGGGAGGGTCGGGCATCTCGACCTTCTCGAGCAGTTCGATCGCGCGCTCTTTCGCCTGCGACGGCGTGAGGTCGAAGTGGGTGCGCAGAGTCTCGACGATCTGGAAGCCCACGGTATACACCGGGTTGAGCGCCGTCATGGGCTCTTGGAAGATGACCGCGATCTGCTGGCCGCGCACCGCGCGAAGATCGGCCTTGTTGAGGTTCGAGATGTCGCGACCGAGCAGCGAGATTCTGCCTGAGACTCGGGCGGTCGGAGGCAGCAGGCCGAGCAGCGCCATCGAGCTCGACGACTTGCCTGACCCTGACTCTCCGACGATCGCGAGCACCTGGCCGCGCTTGACCGCGTAGCTGAGGCCGACCGCGGCCGGGTAGAACTCGCCGTCGACCCAGAAGTCGACCCCGAGGTCGTCGACCTCGAGAACGGTCTCGACGGTGGTGGGTGTGGTGCTGGTCACGGGAGGTCCTTCCGCGTGGTCATGGTGCGGGCGTCTGGGATGCTGGGCGCATGCGTTTTCAGCCTGCGAGCTTTCGCCCCGCCTTCGGCCGTGTGCTGACGATCGCGGTCGGCATCGTGGCGGCCCTGGGTCTGATCGGGCTCGTGGTCGGCAATGACCTCGAGAGTCTGCTGCGATACGGCGTGTGGTTCGTGCTGTTGGTCGTCGTCACCGTGGCGCTCTACTGGACCCCGCGCGTCGACGTGCTCGAGCATGAGGTCACGGTGCGCAACCCGCTCAGCACCTGGCATGTGCCCTGGCCCGCGATTGCGCGCATCGACACGAAGTGGGCGTTGACGCTCTACACGTCGACCGTGCGCATCGAGGCGTGGGCCGCGCCCTCCTCGGGGCGCTTCACGGTCTTCACGCTCGGCCCCGACGACACGAAGGTCAGCGAGTCGGCGCGACTCGCCGGGTCGATTCGCCCGGGCGACACACTCTCGAGCGAGAGCGGCGCCGCCGCCAACCACATCCGTCGCCACTGGGAGTTGCTGCGCGACGACGGTCTGCTCGATGAGCCCGTGGCGCCCGGCGCGCTGCGCCGCGAGTGGCATCCGCGCACGATCGCCGCGCTCGGCGCTCTCGCCGCCCTCGGCGTGCTCGGTCTCGTGGTCTAGGCGCATCCCGACCGTCATCTAGCTCGACACCTTCTCGTCGCGCCCCTTGCTGAGGGCCTTCGCACTCGGCATGCGCTTCTGCCGGGGGTCGAACGCGTCGCGCAGTCCGTCTCCGATGAAGTTGATGCACAGCGCGATCAAGATGATGAACAGGCCCGGCCACCAGAACAGCCAGGGCCGGGTCGCGAAAGCGGCCTGGTTCTCACTGATGATCTTGCCGAGCGAGGTGTCGGGCGGCTGCACGCCGTAGCCCAGGAAGCTCAGGGCCGTCTCGAGCAGGATCGCCGCGGCCATCAGCAGGGTCGTGTTGACGATGATCACGCCGATCGCGTTCGGCAGGATGTGCTTGAAGATGATGCGGCGGTCGCTCGCGCCGGCGACCCGGGCTGCGTCGACGAACTCGCGTTCTCGCAGGCTCAGCACCTCGGCACGCACGAGTCGAGCGAGGCCGGTCCAGGTGAAGAGCCCGATGATGATCGCGAGCACGAAGGCGCCGAGTCGACCGAAGGCCAGGCCCAGCACGGCGCCGATGACGATCAGCGGAATCGTGATGATGATGTCGGTGAAGCGCATGAGCACCGAGTCGACCCACCCGCGGTAGTAGCCCGCGACGGCGCCGATGACCGTGCCGATCGTCGTCGCGATGATGCCGACGACGAACATGATGACGACCGACTGCTGCGTGCCGCGCATGACGACGGCGAAGATGTCTCGGCCGATCTCGTCTTGACCGAACGGATGATCTCCGATGCGGATTCCGTCACCGCCGAGCCACTCGGGCACGAGGCTCAGGGTGGGCCGGCCGCCGTTCTGCGGCGTCGGGATGTCGATCCACGACCATTGCCACCACCCCGCCGTCTTGATGGCGAGATCGAAGACCGCGAAGTCGAACCCTACGGCGGTGAAGGCCATGATGATGATCGTCGCGAGCACGATCATCGAAATGACCGCGCCTTTGTGCCGGAAGAAGCGTCGACGAACGATCTGCCCTTGGCTGAGGCCCTCGACCTCCTTCATCTCGAGGGAGTTCTCGGCGTCGGTCACTCCGCTGGCGGTCGTGCCGGGAGTCGGCTCGGGAGGAAGGGACATCAGTTCACCCGGATTCGTGGATCAAGTGCTGCGTAGACGAGGTCGGCGATCAGGTTGAACAAGATCGCGAGCCCGCCGACGACGAGGAAGAAGGCCATGACGGGGTTCGGATCGACGGCGTTGAGGCCGTTGATGAACAGCTGCCCCATTCCTGTCCAGCCGAACACTGTCTCGGTGATGACCGCGCCGCCAACGATGCCGCCGATGTCGAACGCGACGATGGTAGCGATCGGGATCAGCGCATTGCGGAAGGCGTGGCGCACGACGACCGTGCGCTCGTGCAGGCCCTTGGCGCGCGCGGTGCGGATGTAGTCCTGGTTCATGACCTCGAGCAGGCTCGCGCGCGAGTAGCGCGTGTACGTCGCGAACGAGATGAGGATGAGCGCGATCGTCGGCAGCAGCAAGTGCGTGTAGATGTCGACGCCTTCGACCCAGAGGGAACCCTCGAGGTTCGGCGTCGACGAGCCGATCGTCGCGATCGGTCGTCCGCGGATGCGGCCTGAGCTCGCGTAGTCGTCCCACACCATCATGAAGCGGTCGAGTGCGATCGATCCGGCGGCGAAGAAGCCGGTGAACGCAGCGACTCGCATGACGGGGCCCTTGTCGACGCCGCCCATGAACCAGCCGATGCCGAGGCTCACGCCGACCGAGGCGATGGCCAGCAGGAAGAGCATCCACCACTCGGTGACGTAGTACGAGATGCCGAACTGGAACGGGAAGTAGAGCACGAGCGCGAGGCCTGCGACGGCGAGGGCCGCGTACAGCGCTCTACGGTTCTTCAACCCCGTGATCAGCGCGGTGAAACCCACCGCCGCACCGATCGAGATCAGGGCAACACCGAGAATCGTGAGGCCCGGGTAGGTGAACCAGTCGACGAGGTTCATGATCAGCAGCACACTCGCGGTCGCACCTACGGCGAGTGCGAAGGTCGTGATCTTTCGCCGGAGGTGACCGGGGATGATCGAGGCCCACAGCAATCCGCTCACGAGCGCGAAGGCCGCGATCAACCAGAGCGGCAGTTGCGGATCGTCTTCGAGGAAGTCATTGAAGCCGATGGCCACGAACTGCTTGAGCAGCACGGCGACCCAGAAGATCGGCAGCGAGAAGAAGAGGAACGAGATGAAGGTGACGGTGTAGTCGTAGCCGCTGTACTGGCGCAGGGCGGTCGTGATGCCGACGATGAGGCCCAGCACGATGGCGACGACAGTGGCGATCGTGACGAGCTGGATGGTCGAGCCGAGCGCCTGCTCGAGCAGGGCATTGACGCTGCGGCCCTGGACGGTGACACCGAAGTCACCCTGCAGAAGGCCGCCGAGCCAGAGGAAATAGCGCAAGGGCGGAATGACGTCGAGGTTGAGAAGCCTCGTGCGCGCCTCGATGAGCTGCTCTTTGTTGGGAGCGTTGCTCGTGCGCAGGTCTTCGAGCGGATCGCCTGCGAAGGCGATGAGGTTGTACATGAGAAACGTCGCTGCGAGCAGGACGAAGAACGAGGCGATGAGCCGCCTGGTAACGAACGTGGCCATCGAGAATGGCACCCTTCTGTGAACGAGGACTCTCAGTGTCAGGCGCTGGGGCCGCTTGCGCGACCCCAGCGCCCAACTGCTGAGTCGAACTGACGCGAGTCAGTCGATAGACGAGCTATCGACTAGTTGTTCTCGGTCGGCTCCCAGTCCCAGACGTTCCAGAAGATCGTCGGCGACAGCGGGCCCGGCTCCACGTTCGTCACGCGGTCGGAGAACGCGGTGACGGCGGGGAACTGGAAGATGGTCAGACCGTAGAAGTCGTCCATCAGCAGCTTGTCGATCTCGACCTGGATCTCGATCTGGCGCTCGGCGTCAAGCGTGACGTCGAGCTCGTCGAGCAGCGCGTCAACCTCAGTGTTGCTGTAGCTGTTGAGGTTGTTGATGCCACCCGTGCGGAAGGTCGGCGAGCTGTTGGTCACACCAAGGCTCGTCGACTGCCATCCGAAGAAGGTCGCGTCGTACGCACCGGGGGTGCCGAGCAGGCCACCCCACTCGGGGCTTCCGCAATCTTCGATGACGAAGCCGGCCTCGGTCGCAGACGCCTGGATGAGCGCGAACTCGTTGACACGACGCGGGTTGTTCGATGCGTAGAGGATGCAGACGGCCGGGTCGGTCACGCCAGCCTCAGCGATGAGCGCCTGGGCGCCCTCGATGTCGACGTCGGTGAAGTTCGACATGCCGTTGTTCGCGACGGTCTCGTCGTAGCCCGGAGCACCCGGCAGGAACAGCTGCGAGTTGCGCACCTGAGCCTCGGGGTTCAGCGGCTGAATGAGCGTGTCGACGATCTGCTGACGCGGGATGGTCTTCAGGAAGGCCTCGCGCAGGAGCGGGTTGTCGAACGTGCCGTTCTTCGAGTTGGCGAACGACAGGTCGATGTGCTCGTAGACAGCTTCTTCGCCACCGAGCACGGTCACGTCGTCGAGCGCCGCAAGGGCGTCAGCGACGTCGGCCGTGGCCTGGGGGCTGATGATGTCGACCTCACCGTTGGCGAGCGCCTGCACAGCAGCGAGCGGGTCAGAGATGAACCGCACGGTGACCTCTTCGATCGCCGGCAGGTTGTCGCCGCGGTAGTTCTCGTTGGCCGTCATGGTGATGTACTGGTCAGCGACGAAGTCGGTGATCGTGTACGGGCCGCTACCGACGACGAGGCCGGTGTCTTCGGGCATCTCGGTGAAGTTGAAGCCCGAGTTCCAGAAGCTCGAGATCGCCGCGAGCGCCTCGGTGTCTTCGTTGACCACGGCGTCGATGAGAGCCTGCTTGGCCTCTGCCGGGTCTTCGATGTCGAGTGCACGGCTCGCCACGATGTGGGCGGGCACGCCGACGCCGAACACGAGCTCCCAGTCGACGAAGAACTCGTCGTAGGTGAGCGTCATGGTCTTGCCGTCGAACTCGGGGAACGCGGTCAGGTCGAGACCCGTGCCGAGCGAGCCGTCGAAGTAGACGACGTCAGTCGGGTACTCGTCGGTGAACTCGCCGGTCTCGGGGTCGGTGAACTCGCTCGGGTCGAAGTCGGGCGTGTTGAGACGGCCCGTGTTCGCGACCCAGGCGAGCAGCATGTCGGCTGCGTCGACCGCGACACCGTCAGACCACTGCGTGTCGTCGTTGATCGTGTAGGTGACCGTCAGCGGGTCCTCCGACACGACCTCGTAGGTTCCGAACGACTCGTCACGAACGAGCGCAGGCTCGTTGTTGTAGTAGTTGAAGCCCGCGTTGGTCATGTAAATGATGTTCGCGTTGGCCGTGGCGTTGGCGAACGACGTGTTGGCGTTGTACGAGTAGAACGGCTGGTTCCACGCGACCGTGATCGAGCTTCCCTCGACGACCTCGGATTGCGGCGCTGCGCAAGCCGAGAGTACGAGAGCGCTCGCCGCGATCGTGGCCGTAGTGGCCGCGAGTCTGCTGATACGCAATTTTCCTCCTGTGCAAGATGGATGCGAGACGGCACGTTTTCCGAGCGCGCCATCACGCCTGTTGAGTCGACCCTAGAGAGCGGGATCAACCCCCGGCAAACTGTAGGCCTTTTCGTTACACACCAGTAACGCCAAGCCGCGCAACGGCGCGTCGACGCAGATATCGTGCACGAAGTCGCCCAGTTTTCGCACGATTCGTGCGTACTGGTGCAGTTCTCGTTCGGCACCGTGAAGGTGCAGTGACGAAGCGACGACTCTTCACCCTCGGCACTGTCGATGTTCCACAAGAGTTGCTGCCCGCACCCGGGCACCGTTGCCGATCTCGCACAAGCCGGTCGTGCCCGCCGCCAGCTCGCGCAGGTCGCATCGCTCAGAATGGGCAGATGCGCACGATGACGGATGCCCGCTCTCGCCAACCGCCACTATCGGGCGATCGGCGCATCCGTGTCGAGATCATCATCGTGCTCGGGTTGTCGCTCGGGCTCAGCGCCGTCTACTCGCTCGTCGCGATCGTCAACCGGCTGACGCGCGAGGTCGCGCTCGGCGACCAGACCGCGACACTCAACCCTTCGCGCAGTGAGCGGCCGGTCTTCGACCTCATCTACCAAGTGCTCGGCATCGTCGCCGACCTCGTGCCAGTGGCTCTGGTGGTGTTCCTGCTCTGGAGCTCTGGCCGACCCCACCTCGGCCGGCTCGGCGTCGACGGAACCCGACCGTGGCGCGACTCCCGAGATGGTGTCGGTCTCGCGCTGCTCGTGGGCATTCCGGGCCTCGCGCTTTACCTGGGCGGCCGCGCGCTCGGCCTCACGGTGACGGTCGTACCGACGGCGCTCGACGAGCACTGGTGGACGGTGCCGGTACTGCTGCTCTCGGCGGCCCGCGCCGGCATTGTCGAAGAGGTCATCGTGGTCGGCTACTTGTTCGCGCGGCTGCGCGACCTGCGGTGGGGTCCGTGGGCCATCATTCTCACAAGCGCCCTGCTGCGCGCCACCTACCACCTCTATCAGGGCTTCGGCGGCTTCGTCGGCAACTTCGCGATGGGCCTGCTGTTCGGTTGGCTCTACACGCGCTACGGCCGCCTGTTGCCACTCGTCATCGCGCACACGCTCATCGACGCGGCTGTCTTCGTCGGCTACGCCTGGGCGGCCTCGGTCTTTCCGGGGTTAGGGCCCATGCCCACGCCCAGCCCCACGCCGAGCCCTTAGGCGAAGGCTTCTATCGGAGGACACGCGCACACCAGGTTGCGGTCGCCGAACGCCTGGTCGACGCGGCGCACGGGCGGCCAGTACTTGTCAGCGCGCGTCGCCCCGAAACCGCCGTCGACCGTTGACCCCGCCAGCGTCGCCGGGTAGGCGGCGAGCTCACGGCTGTAGGGGTGCTGCCACTCCCCCACGATGACGCTCTCGGCCGTGTGCGGCGCATTCACGAGCGGGTTGTCGTCGGCACTCCACTCTCCGCCGGCGAGCGCGTCGGCCTCGAGCTTGATGGCGATCATCGCCTGGATGAACCTCTCGAGCTCGGCGAGGTCTTCGCTCTCGGTCGGCTCGACCATGAGGGTGCCCGCGACGGGGAACGACATCGTCGGCGCGTGAAAGCCGTAGTCGATGAGCCGCTTGGCGACGTCGTCGACCGAGACGCCGGTCGCCTCTTTCAGCGGTCGTAGATCGAGAATGCACTCGTGGGCCACGAGCCCGTTCTCACCCGCGTAGAGCACCGGATAGTGGTCGCGCAGGCGCAGAGCGATGTAGTTGGCGGCGAGCACGGCGCTCGCGGTCGCGTCACGCAGGCCCTCTGCGCCCATGAGGCGCGCGTAGGCCCACGAGATGGGCAGGATGCTCGCCGAGCCGTACGGCGCCGCTGAGACGGGCGCGCCGCGGTGCTCGACGGTGCCCGCGTTGCCCGTGCGCAGGTCGAACGGCGGGTGCTGGTGCATCTGCGCGAGTGGGTGCCCGGGCAAGAACTCGGCAAGGTGCGCCTTCGCCGCGACCGGTCCTACGCCGGGCCCGCCGCCGCCGTGCGGGATGCAGAAGGTCTTGTGCAGGTTGAGGTGGCTGACGTCGCCACCGATGTCGCCGTAGCGCGCGTAGCCGAGCAACGCGTTGAGGTTCGCGCCGTCGATGTAGACCTGGCCGCCGGCCTCGTGCACGGCCGCCGTCACCTCCATCACGTCGTGCTCGTAGACCCCGTGCGTCGAGGGGTAGGTGATCATGAGCGCCGCGAGTTCGCTCCGGTGCGCCTCGATCTTGGCGCGCAGATCGACGAGGTCGACGTCGCCCGACTCGGTCGTCGCGACGACCACCACGCGCATGCCCGCGAGCACGGCGCTCGCGGCGTTCGTGCCGTGCGCGCTCGACGGAATCAGGCACACGGTGCGCTCGACGTCTCCGCGCGAGCGATGGTACCCGCGAATGGCGAGCAGGCCGGCAAGCTCACCCTGCGACCCCGCGTTGGGCTGCAACGACACGGCGTCGTATCCCGTCAACTCGGCGAGCCAGGTCTCGAGGTGGCTGATCATGACGAGCGTGCCCTGCACGTCGTCGAGCGGTGCGAAGGGGTGCAGGGCGCTGAACTCGGGCCAGCTCACCGCCGCCATCTCCGTGGCCGCGTTGAGTTTCATGGTGCACGAGCCCAGAGGGATCATCCCGCGATCGAGCGCGTAGTCGCGGTCGGCCAGCCGCTTCAGATACCGCATCATCGCGGTCTCGCTGCGGTGCGCATGGAAGACCGGGTGGGTCATGAAGTCGGATGCTCGCCGCACGTCGTCGGAGAACTGAGCGTCGAACACCATCGCCCAGTCTGACTCGATGCCGAAGACGGCCTTCAGCGCGGGGCCGACGTCGGCGGGCGAGCCCGTCGACGCCGCGGCCGACGTGACCTCGTCGACGCTGAGGCGCACGGTGTCGTCGTCGACCTGCCAGAGCAACAGGTTGTGCTGGAGCGCCGCGGCTACGAGTTCTGCGGCGCGGCCGGGAGCCCGCACCTCGAGCGTGTCGAAGAAAGCGGAGTGCACGACCTCGTAGTCGGCTCTCCGCAGCTGCGCGGCGATCGAGAGGGCCTGGGCGCGCACGCGCTCAGCGATGCGTCGCAGCCCGTCGGGCCCGTGATACACGCCGTACATGCCCGCCATGACGGCGAGCAGCACCTGGGCAGTGCAGATGTTCGACGTCGCCTTGTCGCGACGGATGTGCTGCTCACGCGTCTGCAGCGTGAGGCGGTAGGCGGGGCGGCCGTCGGCGTCGCGCGAGACTCCGACGAGGCGCCCGGGCATCTGTCGCTCGAGGCCCTCGCGCACGGCGAGGTATCCCGCGTGCGGGCCACCGAAGCCCATCGGCACCCCGAAGCGCTGGGTGGTGCCGACAGCGACATCGGCACCGAGCTCGCCGGGAGGCGTCACGAGCGTCAGGGCCAGCAGATCGGCCGCGACGATGGCAAGGCCGCCGGTCTCGCGCACGGCGGCGATGACCAGAGACGGGTCCCACACACGCCCCGACCCAGCCGGGTACTGCACGAAGACGCCGAACGCCGGTGGCAGGTCGGCGGGGTCGATCTCGGCGAGGGGCAGCACGACGAGGTCAATGTCGAGCGCCTCGGCCCGGCCCGCGAGCACGGCATGCGTCTGCGCGAAAGTGTCGGCGTCGACGATGAAGCGGTTCTCGGCCACACCGGATGCCCGCCGCGCGAGAAGCATGCCCTCGACGACGGCGGTCGCCTCATCGAGCATCGACGCGTTCGCCGTGTGCAGCCCGGTCAGGTCGGCGACCATGGTCTGAAAGTTGAGTAGCGCCTCGAGGCGCCCCTGCGAGATCTCGGGTTGATAGGGCGTGTACGCGGTGTACCAGCTGGGGTTCTCGAGCACGTTGCGCTGAATGACCGAGGGCGTGATGGTGCCGTAGTACCCCTGCCCGATCATGCTGCGCCGCACCGTGTTGCGGTCGGTGAGCGCACGCAGCTCAGCGAGCGTCTCGGCCTCAGTCGCCGGAACAGGCAGCGTTCGCAGCACGTCTTTCTGACGGATCGCGGTCGGCACGGCGGCGTCCATCAGGGCTGCGAGCGAGCCGTAGCCCAGCGCGTCGAGCATCAGCTGCTGCGCGTCGTGGTCGGTGCCGATGTGGCGCTCGGCGAAGGGGATGCTCACGTGAGTCTCTTCTCGGTGAATCGGTCGGGCGGTGCGGGTCGGTGCAGCCGTGCGGCGTGCGGTGGGTCAGCCGCCGATGAGGGCGCGGTACTCGTCGGCGCTCAGCAGTGCGGGCGTGCCGCTGACGCGCACCTTGACGAGCCAGCCGTCGCCGTAGGGGTCGGCGTTGATCGTCTCAGGCGCGGAAGCGACGGCGTCGTTGGCCTCAACGACCTCGCCGTCGAGCGGCGCGTAGAGCTCGCCGACCGACTTGGTCGACTCGACCTCGCCGACGATCGCGCCGGCGGTCATGGCCGCACCGACCTTGGGCAGGTCGACGTAGACGACGTCGCCGAGCGCGTCGGCGGCGTACTGCGTGATGCCCACCGTGGCGATATCGCCGTCGAGGCGCACCCACTCGTGCTCGGCGGTGTACTGCAGATCGTTGGGAACGCTCATGATGCGGCCTTTCGCTGATAGAAGGGAAGGGAGACGACGGTGGCGGCGACGCGCGAGCCGCGCACGTCGACCTCGAGGGCGGTGCCGGGCTCGCGCACGGCGGGGTCGACGAACGCCATCGCGACGGGGTAGCCGAGGGTCGGCGAGAGCGCTCCGCTCGTGACGAGCCCGACCTCGGTGTCGCCGAGCATGACGGGGTAGTCGGCTCGGGGCGCGCGGCGCCCCTCGGTGGTGAGCCCGACGAGCACCCGCGCATCCGTCGACGGCCCGGCCTCGATGGAGGCCTTGCCGACGAAGCGCGGCTTGTCGGTCACGACCACGCGCCCCAGGCCCGCTTGCGAGGGCTGGATGCTGAGCCCGAGCTCGTGCCCGTAGAGCGGCATGCCGGCCTCGAGCCGCAGGGTGTCGCGCGCCGCGAGGCCGCACGGCACGAGGCCGAGGGGCTCGCCGGCCGCGAGCAACGCGCGCCACAGCGCAACGGCCTGCTCGGCGTCGACGTAGAGCTCGAATCCGTCTTCGCCCGTGTAGCCGGTGCGGGCGACGAGCACCGAGGTGCCCTCGAACGCCATGCCCATCGCGGCGTAGTAGCCGAGCGTGTCGAGCGTGCGACCGCGCGAGAGGTCGTCGCGCAGCTCGAGCCCGGCGGTCGCCTCGAGCACGCGGCGCGAGACCGGCCCCTGCACGGCGATGAGCGCAATGTGCTCGGTGAGGTCAGAGAGCTGCACCTCGAAGTCAGTCTGCCGTGCGACGAGCGCCTCGACGACGGCGTGCCGGTTGCTTGCGTTCGCAACCACGAGGTACTCGGCCTCGGCGCTCGCGTAGACGATGAGGTCGTCGACGATGCCGCCCTGCTCGTCGAGCAGCAGCGAGTACTTGGCCTTGAGCAGCGGCAGCGTCGACAGCCGACCGGCGAGGGCGTAGTCGAGAAACGCGCCGGCGTCGGCTCCGGTCACCGAGATCTCGGCCATGTGCGAGATGTCGAAAATGCCGGCGGCGGTGCGCACGGCGTGATGCTCAGCGAGGTCAGAGCTGTAGCGCACGGGCATCTGCCAGCCGCCGAAGTCGGTGAACGCGGCGCCGAGCGCGACGTGCTCGGCGTGCAGCGGCGAGTGCTGCAGCGGGGCGACGGCAAAGGGTTCTGACACGGAGTTCTCCTGACGCGGATGGCCGGTGGAACTCCCCCTCTGTCATGGTGCCTGAGAGTTTCGCGCCGGTGATCGAGATCACTGGGGCTTTCACCGTGGGCGAGTGCGAGCATCCATCTCGATGGGGCTGGGATGCGCGCTCTACTTTTCAGAGTGGCCTGGTCGATGCGGTACAGCTACCTGAGAGATTGGCGGGGAGGCTTGCTCCTTCGGTGCCGCTGGCAGTGGTGCGCTCGCGGCTCTCCCGCATCGCGGAAACGGCCCGGTATTCAGTTGGGATGCTGCTGGCGCTCACTCTAGCCGGTCGTGCCGCCCCGGCTCATCAGGCTCGTCGTCGAATCGCGGGTCGTGCTCGTCGCCGTCATCGCTGCGCAGGTACCGCACGGCCTGCCAGACCACGACGGTGAAGGCCGTCAGCGCCATGAGGCCGAAGACAGGGGCCAGCCAGGGCTGCAGGGTGCCGTCGACGGGAATCGGGAAGGCGATGATCTCGTCCATGAGGGCAGGCTAGTCGCCCTGGCGGTTCTCGGGCTCGTCGGGAAAGGTCGGGAAGTCGTCGTCGCCCCAATCGACGGTCAGCATCTCGGCCGCAGCCTCGGTCGCCTCGATCGTGGCCGAGAGCAGTTCGGCGACGCTCGTCGACTGCAGCAGCCGCACCTGGTCGAGCGGGCCGAGAGGGGCGATGCCCGCGAGTTGCCAGGCTGCTTCGACCTTGTCGTCACTGAGCACGATGTCGGCGGGCCACTGCTGCTCGACGAATTCGCTCGCGCGGGCGATCGTGCGGCGCACCAGGTGCTCGGCCCGCTCGAAGAGAGGCTCGAGCTCGTCGTCCCAGTCGAGGGCAGGCACCTCGCGCACCTCGGCCCGGGGGTAGGGGTCGTCGTCGAGCCACGCCGTGACCTCGATGCGGCGGTCGCCCTGCGCGATGAGGCCGATGAAGCCCTCGCTCGTCTCGACCCGGGTGATCTGGGCCACAGTGCCGATCGGAAAGCGCTGCTCTCCCCCGCCGACCTCGCTGCCGCGCTCGATGAGCACGATGCCGAACTCGGGCGGCTCGTCGCCGAGAATGGTCGAGAGCATCACGATGTACCGCTCTTCGAACACCCGCAGTGCCGTCGGCATCGCGGGGAACAGCACCAACCCGAGCGGGAACATCGGCATGACGGTCATGGCATCACGATGTCACCGGTTCCTGCGGATTCCCAGACACCCGCCCTACCGGAGGCGACGTCTGTCTCCCGAGTGTGCCGAGTTCTCGCGGGTCCCCCACTCCTCGTCGAGGCGGTCACCCGACGACCGTGAACGCCTTGCTGTCAGTACTTGAGACCGAGCCATCGCGCGGCGAGAGCTCGAGCACGGTGAGCACGTAGTCTCCCGGTGCGAGATCACCGAGGTCGAGTTGCCAGTCGGCGCGTGTCGGGCAGGCCTCGGCCGCCATGGCCGATCCCTCCACGAGGCTGGCGCCGGGGCCCTCGAGCCGCCAGAGGAACGCCGCCTCGAAGACGCAGGCGACCCCTACCGCGACCACGGGAGTCATCACCGACGCCCCCTCGGTGGGCACGAGGATCTGAACCGGAGTGAGCACACCTTCGGGCGGCTCGGGCGAGATCGGGCCTGAGATGTCGACATGGCCCGCGAGCGTCTCGGAGACGGCACCGTCGATCGTGAGCTGCACGGCGCCGATCGCGGGATCGATCCCGACCGCGGTCCACACCAGTTGCGCGATCGCGATGGACTCCGCCTCGGCACCGACGTTCAGCGCGCCGACAGTGAGGTCGATCGTCAGCACGTCGCCCCCGCTCTGCGTCGAGAGCAGGGCGCTTCCGTTGCCCCAGAGATTCGCGTACTCGGGATCTGTCGGCTGCAGCTCGCCGCCGATGAGCGCCCCCAGCACCGTGTCGAGCACGGAAGCGCCCTCGGCGACGAGCACCGTGTGTGGCTCGCTGATGAGCGTGAACTCTGAGGGCTGGGAGTGGGAGAAATAGACGTCGGCGCCGATTTCCTGCACGGCCGGAGAGCTTGCGGGAGGCGAAGGCTCCGGGCTGATGCCCGGTTGGGGCCCGACGCAGCCGCCGAGCGCGACGATGGCCGCGATCGAGATGACCCGCAGGGCCGATGCGCGCATGATGCCCTCCCGTCTGACCGGATCACCCAGACGGTGCCGCTCACCGGAGCACGGTACGCCGCACCGGCCGATGGCACGAGGGCCGAAGGTCCCGAGGAGTACCCGTGAGGCCTCGAGGGGCAACTGCAACGACCTGTGGGCAATCATCCGCAGCGACGTCAGGAAGGCAACGACGTCATTGCTTCCTGCAGATTCCCCGTCAGTGTAGATACCCCTGGGGGTATACTCTCACCATGACCGCAGAAATCGTCGACCGCAGCGCCCGCCCCGTTGTCGGCGAGTGGGTCGGTGGCATCGACGTGCCGGTCGTCAACGAACGAGCGGTGCGCGCATCGGCGGGGCTGCTCTTTCTCGCCGGGTTCTCGGCCTGGTTGTACGGCGTGATCACCGGCGACCTGCAGCCGATGCGTGTGTTCGGCATCATCTTCGCCGTCGACATGTACCTGCGGCTCTTTCTCGGCACGCGATTCACCCCGACCCTGTTAATCGGCACCCTCATCACCCGCGCGCAGCGGCCCGAATGGGTCGAGGCGCGGTCGAAGAAGTTTGCGTGGGGTCTCGGGTTCGGCATGGCTATGGCCGGCTGCCTGGCCCTCGGCTGGCTCGGCTTTCCGGCCGCGATCGCACAGACGGTGTGCGGCATCTGCCTCTCCCTGCTCTATGTCGAGGCCGCCTTCGGCTACTGCCTCGGCTGCGAGCTCGCGAGGCGGTTCAGCCGCGAGAAACCCACTCTGTGTGCGGGTGACACCTGCACCTACGTGCCGCCGAAGCGCGGCGAGCACCACCACGTCTGATCACAAGGAAGCATCATGAAGACTCCCGCCCCCTGGGGTATCGCCGTTCTCACAGCCGTGTCGTCACCCGTCGGGCGGTGGGCCCGCATCATCGGCGGGCCTGCCATCATCGCTGGCAGCCTTCTGTCGGGCGGTTGGGCTCTGGCCCTGATCCCTGTCGGCATCCTCATGCTCGCCACCGGCGTGCTCAACCTCTGCCCCGCTGGATTCTTCTTGGGTCGCCCTGTCAAGGGCGATGAGCTCGTACTGTCGTTTACGCGCGTCGATGCTGTGTCGCTGAAGCGGTAGCCGCTGCGCAAGCGAGCACCGGGACGTTTGACCCTGACCGATCGGTCGGGATGCACCTAGCCTGGAAGGGCGCGCTTCGCGCATTCGTTTCGATCAAGGAGCACCATGCAGATCAGTGGCAAAGTCTTCGCCGTCACCGGCGCCGGCAACGGCATCGGGCGAGAGGTCACGCTCGGCCTCGTCACGAAGGGCGGCCGAGTCGCCGCCCTCGACCTGAGTGAAGAAGGCCTCGCCGAGACCGTGCGACTCGCGGGCGACCAGGCCGACCGCATCTCGACGCACGTCGTGAACATCACCGACCGCAAGGCCGTCGCGAAGCTTCCGGCCGCGATCATTAAGCAGCACGGTCAGGTCGACGGCCTGCTCAACATCGCGGGCATCATCCAGAAGTTCGTCAAGGTCAATGAGCTCGAGTGGGATCAGATCGAGCGCGTGATCGATGTCAACCTCTACGGCGTGCTCAACACCGTGAAGGCATTCTTGCCCGAGTTGCTGACGCGACCCGAAGCATCGATCGTCAACGTCGCGAGCATGGGCGCCTACGCGCCCGTGCCCGGCCAGTCGCTCTACGGTGCGACGAAGGCGGCTGTGGCGCAATTGTCGCGCGGTCTGCACTCTGAGCTCATGGAGACGAACGTCGCCGTGACGGGGGTGTTCCCGGGCGCGATCGGCACGAACATCGCCCAGAACTCGGGCATCATGACCGCCGCCGAGATGGAGGCGATGGCCGCTTCTGCCGCTGACGGCAAGCCACGCAAGACCACGGCACCCGCCGAAGCCGGCCGCCAGATCATCGAGGCAATCGAGAAGGGCAGCTACGAGATCTTCATCGGCGGCGATGCCCGCATCATGTCGCGGCTCTCGCGCCTCAACCCGAAGAACGCCGCAGGCCTCATCTACAAGCAGATGAAAGACCTGCTCGGCTAGTCGGAATGGCCCGCCTCGAAGGAAGGCACTGATCATGACTGAGCAGCAGCCGTACGAGTCAGTGAGCTCGCACGGCGCCTTCGAGGTGCGCCGCTACCCGGACCACATGCTCGTGCAGGTGGATGTTCGCGGCGGCGTCGCTGCGGGCGCGGGGGCCGGCTTCGGCCCCCTCTTCCAGTACATCAGCGGTGCCAATGCCGCCGGGCAGAGCATCTCGATGACGGCGCCGGTGCTGCAGCAGCAGAAGGGCACGTCGGCGCAGACGGTGAGCTTCGTGCTGCCTGCCGACATGAGCCCAGCTGGTACACCAGCGCCTCGCGACCCACGGGTGCGCACCACTGCCGTTGGCGAGCGCTTCGTCGCCGCTCGTCGGTTTTCGGGAGGCGCTCGCGCCGAGAATTTCACGGACCAGGGCGAGAAGCTCATCGCTGCTGTTCGCGCAGCCGGACTCGACCCCGTAGGTGATGTCTACTACGCACGGTTTGACCCGCCGTGGAAGCCCGGATTCCTGAGGCACAACGAAGCCCTCGTCGAGATCGCGGCTGCCGAGCCGGGAGGTGCCGGCTAGGTCTCTTGCCGCGAGGCCCGACACCGCCTGCTTCGCACCTCGTTCACCGCTGACGGTGATCGTGCGAATAGGAAGCGAGTACTTCGGGGATCGACCCGGCGGCGCTGCGCCGCCGACCGAGAAAGCTCTCGTGCAGGTTGTCCGCGAGGTCGCGCAGGGCCGAGTCGAGCACCTGACCCGCCTGTCGCACGGAGGCGTCGGGAGACTGTTCAGCGGCTTGGGCGAGCGACCATGCGGTCTGCAGCGCCGTCGAGAGCGAGGCACGCGGGTCGAGCTCGCGGAAGTAGTAGGTCTCGGCCGACTGCACGAAGTCGACGCGTGCGCCGGCGATCTGCGCGGCCAACGACTCGATCACCACGGCGGCCGACGGGTGCGGCGTCAACGTGAGCGAAGCGGAGAACCCCGACTCCTCGAGTTGCGAGAGACGCAGGGCGAGAGTGCGTCGTCGAGCGAGTGCACCGTGCAACTGCAAGAACCACGTGGCCGAGGCAGACAGCAGAGCGAACCCGGTGAGCGCCTCGACAGGCGCCAGAACGCGAAGCCAGGACTCTGCGGGAACGGCGTCGCCGAACCCGAGGGTCGTCAGAGTGGCCCCCGAGAAGTAGACCGCCTCGACGAGCGGCACGAGCTCAGACGGGTCGAGGTCGTTCGTGTAGGCGAAGCCCTCGGGAAAGCTCGGCAGGTAGATGAGCGCCCACCCCAACACCTGAAGAGTCGCCCAGATCGCGATCGTCACGACCACCGAGATCGGGCCCACCGCGACCCCCAGCCGACGAGCTCGCCTGGACGATCGCCAGCCGAAAGCGAAGACCAGTCGGGAGATCGTGCCCCGACCGCTGGGGTTCAGCAGCGTGTGGAAGACGTCGTATCCGCCGATGGCGACGAGGGCCGAACCGACAACGACGAAGAGCCCGTCCATGTTCGCGAGACTAGTCGCCTGACTCGCGTGCACCGAGCTCGCGTCGAGCCCGACGTCGTCCGCTGTGCAGGCCGACCTCGAACGCGGTGAAGACGACGAGTGTGAGGCCGACGAGAGGCAGTACGAACCACAGCATGACGTCGGTGAAGCCCTCGAGAGCGTCGTGTTGGGTCGACGCGAGAATCAAGTAGACCGTGTAGGCGACGTAGAGCGCGACGAACAGCGCGCCCTCCCACCGAGCGATGATGAACCCCGTGAAAGCGATCGGCAGCAGCGCGATCGCCGCGGCGAGCATGAGGGGCAGGTCGAGAGCGATCGCGGCGGCCGGCACCGGGATGCCCTGACCGAAGATGATCGCCGGCAGACCCAGCACCATGCCGATGTTGAAGATGTTGCTGCCGACGATGTTGCCGACGGCCATGTCGCGCTCACCGCGACGCACTGCGATGATCGAGGTCGCGAGCTCGGGCAGCGAGGTGCCGATCGCCACCACCGTGAGGCCGACGACCAGGCTGCTGACCCCCAGCCCGGTGGCGATGCTGACGGCACCGTCGACGAGCAGCTGTGCCCCCAGCACGAGCAGGCCGATGCCGACGACGAGCAGCACGAGTGCGAGCCAGAGCGGCACCGGCTTGCCGGGAAGAGGAATCGGAGCGGTACCAGCGCCCTCGACCCCTGCGGCAACTTCGCGTCGGCCGATGAGGATGCTCATGACCGCGTGCAGGACGAGCCCGGCGAGGAGAAGCACGCCGTCGAGAAGCCCGATCTGCCCGTCGAGGCTCACCACGACGAGCAACACCGACATGCCGACCATGACCGGCAGGTCGAACCGCACGATCTGCCGCTTGATGAGCAGCGGCAGCACGAGCGCCGAGATGCCCAGAATGAGCAGAATGTTGACGATGTTGCTGCCGACGACGTTGCCGAGGGCGAGATCGGGCTCGCCGCGTAGCACCGCCCCGACCGTGACGGCCAGTTCAGGAGCCGAGGTCGCCGCCGACACGACGACGAGGCCGACGACGAGCGGTGAGATGCCCACACGTTGAGCAAGGGTCGAGGCGCCGCGCACGAGCGCCTCGCCGCCGGCGACTAAAAGAATGAGCCCGCCGATGACGAGGGCGATGTCGAGAAGCAGCACGGCTTTAGCCTACGGTTCAGGCCTGAGTGCCGTGAGCCACTGCCGCAGCAGCCGTTCGAGCTGCTCGCGGTCGGGCTTCGACAGGGCGCCGAGCAGGGAGTGCTCGTTGGCGAGGTGGGCCTCGAAGGCGCGATCGAGCAGCTCGCGCCCTGCCGGTGTCAAGGCGATGACGCGCACGCGACCGTCATCGGGTGAGACGCTGCGCGTGACGAGCCCAGCAGCCTCGAGCCGATCGACGCGTTTCGTGAGCCCGCCCGCGGTCACCATCGTGCTGTCGGCGAGCACGCCGGGCGCACGCTCGAAAGGTTTGCCGGCGCGGCGTAGCGTGGCGAGCACGTCGAACTCGCCCGCCGTGAGGCCGAATTGGCGAAAGACCCGCTCCAGCTCGTCATCGATGGCGTCGGCCAGTCGGGCGAGCCGGCCGAAGATGCCCTGCGGGGCGACGTCGAGCTCGGGCCTTTCGCGGCGCCACTCGGCCTGGATGCGAGCGACGCGATCGGGAGCCGCGTCGTCGGGGGGCGGCGGAGGGGGTGTCATGCGGGAATAATACTTTCCACGGAAAGGTTCTGCCCGTCATGACGTCTTCCTGGCGCTGGATTCTTGTCGCGAGCATTGCCCCCGTCGCCTGGGGCTCGACCTATATCGTGACCTCGCAACTGCTGCCGGCTGACACTCCGATCTGGGGCGCCGCCCTGCGCGCCCTACCTGCCGGCCTCGTCTTGCTACTGCTCGCCCGCCGACTGCCGCGCGGCCGCTGGTGGTGGCGCTCGGCCCTACTCGGCGTGCTCAACGTCGGCGCCTTCTTCGTGCTCGTCTATCTCGCGGCCCAGCTCTTGCCCTCTGGAGTCGCGGCAATGCTCATGGCCACCTCGCCCGCCGTGATCCTGCTGCTCGCGTGGCCGCTCGCCGCCGAACGCCCAGCGGCACTCTCGTTGCTGGGTGCCGGCATCGGCTTCGCCGGTGTGGTCGTGCTGCTCGCGGGTGCGACCGGAAAGCTCGACGGGTTCGGCATCGTTGCGTCACTCTCGGCGATGCTCATGTCGTCAGTCGGCTTCGTTCTCGCCCGGCGCTGGAACGATGGCACCCCCGTGCTCGCCATGACCTCGTGGCAATTGACGCTCGGCGGCCTCGCCCTCGTACCGGTCGCGCTGATCGTAGAAGGCGCGCCGCCCGGGCTCGACGCCGGGGGCCTCGTCGGTGCCGCCTATCTCTCGCTCGTCGCCACGGCTCTCGCCTTCGCGACCTGGTTCGCGGCGCTGCAACATCTTCCCGCAGGTGCCGTCGGGCTCGTCGGTCTGCTCAACCCGGTCGCCGGGGTCGCCCTCGGCGTGCTCATCGCCGGTGAGAGCTTCACCGGCGCGCAGCTGGCGGGCATGGTCATCGTCATCGTCGGCATCGTTCTCGGGCAGCCAGCGATCGCCGCGACGATCAGCCGAGCGCGCCGCCCACGAGCTACTGCGCTCAGAGCGCGCGCGTCAGGTGCAGGAGGAACAGCCTGACGGTGCGCCCCGAGTCGCGCTCGTAGGCCCGATACTCGGGCCACTGCGACTCGAGGTGCCGCCAGACCCGGTCGCGAGCATCCCCTTCGATGACGGATGCCCGCACAGCGTAGCGCCGCCCCCGCACCGTGATCTCGGCCTCGGGGTGGGCGAGCAGGTTGTAGGTCCAGGCGGGGTGCGTCGCGGCAGCCCAGTTCGTGCCGGCGACGATCGCCCGGCCGTGGCCGTCGGCGGTGTACATGAGCACGGTGTCGCGCGGCAGGCCGCTCTTCGCTCCCGTCGTGGTGAGGATGAGTGAGGGCACGAAGATGCTGCTGAACTGCACACGGCCGCCGGTGAGGCTCGCAAGCGCGCGCTCGACGGGCGGCATGACGCGGTGAGACGCCCATCGCCAGGCGCTCGTGCGCGTGGTCGCCGACACCACCGTGCGCACGCCGCGCACGATCGGGTCGGCCTTCGGCAGGGGCCGCAGCTCGGTCATGGCCGATCTCCGAGCTCGCGCAGCAGGTGCAGTCGGAAGAGGCGTACGACCCGCCCCGACTCGCGCTCGTAGGCCCGGTACCCGGGCCACTGCGACTCGATGCGGCGCCAGGCCTGTTCGCGGGCATCCCCCTCGATGACGGATGCCCGCACCGCGTACCGCCGCCCGCGCACCGAGATCTCGGCCTCGGGGTGGGCGAGCAGGTTATAGGTCCACGCCGGGTGGTGCTCGCGCGCGAAGCTCGTGCCGGCGACGATTGCCCGACCGTCGCCGTCGGCCGTGTACATGAGCACCGATTCGCGCGGCAGGCCGCTTTTGGCACCCGTCGTCGTGAGGATCAGCGAGGGAACGAGCAGAGCGCTCAACTGCACGTTGCGACCCGTCAGTGCCGCGATCGCACGCTCGATCGGCGGCATGACGCGGGGCGCCGCCCAACGGAACGCCCTCGTACGGGTGAGCGGGGCGACGACCGCGCGCACGGCCTGGACGACGGGGTCGACCCGCCGCTCGACGATCATCGGGTCGCCTCGACCGCGGTCGGCAGGTTCTCGGCGATCCAGTCGTTCCAGACGCGCACGGTGCGCCAGCCCGCGCGCACGCGGTCGACGAGCTCGGGGCCGGTCATCCAGTCGGCGGGCGCGTGCTCGGCGGCGATGGCCAGGCGCTTGAGCCTTAGCAGCTCGATCTTCGGATGGTCGACGCTGAAGCCGCGGGGGGCGGTGGCAAGGGCATCCGTCGTCATGATCGCGAAGCCGCTCTCTGACACCTCCTCGAGCGTCGCCTCGAGGTCGCCGACGAGCCGGTTGTCGTCGACGATCTCGCGAAAGCGGGCGAGTTGCTCGCGCGCCGGCTGATAGAGCCCGCCCGCGAGCATGATGCCGTGCTGCGAGAGCTGCAGGTAGTAGGTCGCGCTCGAGTCGTCGGCCGTCACGAGCCCGAGGTGGTCTTTGTACGGCCGCTTGTCGGCGCTGAACCGCACGTCTTTGTAGGGGCGGAAGATCTTGAGCGGCCCGAACTCGCCACCGAGCGCGTCGACGAGTCGCTCAACAGGCGCCTTGACTCGATTCTCGTAGCGCTGCTTGTTGGCGAGCCACCACTCTTTGGTCTGGTTGTCGGCGAGCTCGGCGTAGAAGGCGAACGCGTCTGTGGTGATTCCAGCGCCGTCGAGCCCAGCGGTCTCGTTCTCGGTCATGGATGCTCGCTCTCGGCTCGCGCTGCGGTCAGGGTGCCCAGCGCCAGGTCGAGGCGCTCGGCGAGGTAGGCGTCGAGGGGGCGCAGGGTGTCATCGGCCGCCGTGGGCATCCAGCGCACGAGCACTTCGGCGCCGTTCGCCGTCTCGCGCAGCACGAGCGGCCCGTGCTCGGCGGCCATGGCGGTCGGGTCGTCGAGGGGCACGCGACGCGAGTCGATCACGACCGTGCTGCCCTCGGGCAGGCGCGCGTCGAGCAGCCGCTGACGCAGCTCGCGGCGAGCCCGCGCGCTCTCGGACTGGTGGCCCGGCAGCACCTGCCGGCTCGCGCGGGCGATGCGCCCGGGCTCTGCAGCGCCACCGGTCGACATGACGAGCAGCGCGCCGAGCACGAATCCTTCGCCCGTGCGCCGAAAAGTCTCGCGGCGCGGGATGAACCCGAGCGCGCGTCGCGCCGGCACGGTGTCGACGAGCACCTCGGGTGCGGCGCCGGCCGCGCGGAGGCGCTCAGCGGCCGCGGAGAGCGCGGCGCGGGCCTCGGCGAGCGCGGTGTGAGCATCCACAGGGCTATCGTGCCCTGCCCGGCTGAATGCGCGCACCTCCCCCTTTCTCGGCCAGGTCGGGTCCCCGACCGACTGCGTCGCCCCCGCGCTCGTGCGAATCGACGGCCCCGTAGAGGCAATGTGCCTGCCGAGGCATGTGCCGCGAGAGGCACACACGGCCAACAGCACATCGCCTCGGGCGCGTGTTGTCCAGCGGGCCAACACCCGATTAGCCTGCACGCAGGAGGCTCACCGCCATGGACAGACTCGCAGACCGCTCGCTCAGTGCTGCGGCGTTCACCGATGACGCAGCCCTGCCGCTGCCGGCCCGCGCGGGCACGATCATCGTCGGCGGCGGCATCATCGGCTCGAGCATCGCCCTGCACCTTGCCGAGGCGGGCGAGACCGACGTGCTGCTGCTCGAGCGCGCCGTGCTGACCAGCGGTACGACCTGGCACGCGGCAGGTCTCGTCGCGGGAGCGCGCGGAACGACGGCCATGACCGGTCTCTCGTCGTACGGGCTCGGGTTCTACGCCGACCTGCAGCGGCGCTCGGGGGTCGACGTGTCATTCGAGCGGTGCGGGTCGCTGAGCCTCGCGCGCCACCCCGGCCGCGTCGACGAGCTGCTGTACGCGCGCGATGTCGCCGTGCAGAACGGCATCGACGCTCGAATGGTCGACGCTGCCGAGGTCGCACGACTCTGGCCGATCGCGACGACCGACGGCGTGCTGGCAGGGCTGCACTTCGCGGACGACGGGCACGTGAACCCTGGCTACGCCGCGCTCGCGATGGCGAAGCTGGCGCACGAGGCCGGGGCGAGCATCCGCGAGGGCGTCACGGTCACCGCGATCCTGCACGAGGGCGGGCGCGCCACCGGTGTCGAGACCGATCAGGGCACAGTGCTCGCCGACCGCGTCGTCATCGCGGGCGGCCTGTGGAGCCGCGACCTCGCTGCCACCGCGAGTGTGCACCTGCCGCTCTATGCCGCCGAGCACGTGCACGTGCGCTCTGAGCCGATCGAGGGGGCTGTCGCGTCGCTGCCCGTGCTGCGCGACGTCGACCACAGCTACTACGTCCGTCATGAGGCCGGGCGGCTGCTCGTGGGCGCGTTCGAGCCGAACGGCATCCCGCGCGCGGTGACCGAGATCTCGACAGCGGGATTCGCGACCTTCCCCGACGATTGGGAGCACTTCGCCCCCGTGCGCACGGCAGCCGAGCGCACCGTGCCCGCGCTCGGCACCGCCGGCTACGACCGCTTCATCACCGCGCCCGAGAGCTTCACGCCCGACACGTCGTTCTTGCTCGGCGAGACAGCCGAGGTCGAGCAGCTGTTCGTCGCCGCCGGACTCAACTCGCAGGGCATCATCTACGCCCCCGGCATCGGTCGTGAGCTCGCGCGGTGGATCGTCGCCGGAACCCCGCAGTTCGACTCGGCTTCGGTCGACGTGCAGCGTTTCTCGCGTCACCAGAGCAACCGGCGGTACCTGCACGCGCGCACGACCGAGAGTCTCGGGCGGCTCTACGCTATGCACTGGCCGGGCATGCAGTCGGAGACGGCGCGCAACGTGCGGCGCACCCCCCTGCACTCCCGGCTCGCCGAGCTGGGCGCGCGCTACGGCGAGATCAACGGCGGCGAGCGTGCGAACTGGTACGGCGGGCCGACCGCGGCCGAGGGGTACAGCTACGGCAAACCCGGCTGGTTCGAGCAGGTCGCGGCCGAGCATCGAGCTGCCCGCGAGGGGGTCGCGCTGTTCGATCTGAGCCCGTTCGCGAAGTTCGAGATCGTGGGGGCGGATGCTCTCGCCGTCGTTCAGCACGCCGCCACGAACGACGTCGATGTGGCCGTGGGGCAGGCCGTCTACACACTGTTCCTCAACCGCAACGGCGGCATCGAACTCGACGGCACGGTCACCCGCCTCGCCGAAGACCGCTTCCTCGTCGTCACCCCCTCGACGAGCCACCACAAGTCGCTCTGGCTGCTGCGGCGGGCTGCGCGCGGTCACGCGGCCGTGGTGGTCGACGTGACGGCGGCGCTCGCGACGATCGGAGTGATGGGGCCGCTCAGCCGCAAGCTGCTCTCGCGGGTGTCGCCCGACGACTGGTCAGACGCCGCGCAGCCCTACACGACGGGCCGCGAGGTCGAAGTGGCCGACGGCTTCGCCTATAGCCTGCGCATCAGCTTCGTCGGCGAGCTCGGCTACGAGCTCTACCCCTCGGCCGACCTCGCCCTCAACGTCTTTGACGCGCTGTGGGAGGCGGGGCACGACCTGGGCGTGCGCCTCGCGGGCTATCACGCGCTCGACTCGCTGCGCAGCGAGAAGGGCTATCGGCATCTCGGCCACGACATCGGCGCCGCCGACGACCCCTACTCCGCGGGCCTCGGCTTCACGGTCGCGCTCGACAAGCCCGGGGGCTTCACGGGCCGCGACGCCGTCGCCGCGCTCGACCCGAAGTCACCGCGGCATCGCACGGTCTACGTCACCCTCGACGACCCCGAGCCCGTGTTCGTGCACGACGAGACGGTCTTCGCCGACGGCGTCGCGGTCGGGCGGATGACGAGCGGTGCCTATGGCCATACTCTCGGCCGTGCCGTGGGTATCGCGGCGATCGATCCGACTGTCTCGCTCGACGCGACGTTCACGGTCGAATGCAAGGGCGAGCGCGTGCCCGCGACGGTCTCTCGCCGACCGTTCTACGACCCGCGCGGCGAGCGGTTGCGCGGCTGAGGCGCGCGGTGGGCGTCAGTCGATGCCCGCGAGGCGCTCGAGCGCGGCCTGCAGAATCACCTGGGCGGGGTGGGCGATGACGTGATGGTTGAGGTAGACGCCCTCGAGCCACGTCACCACCTCGGTGGCCGGCATTCCGACGGCGTTCCAGTCGATGCCCGGCTCTGCCGCTGTGCGCGGTGCGTCGGTGCGCGGATCGAGCCAGGCGCGCGCGATACGGATGCTCGGCTCTACCCCCAGCGGATCCCAGAGCAGTTCGATGGGATGGTGATCACCGTCGATGTGCTCGTGCTCGACGCTGCCGCTGCCGAGCCACGGCAGAAGCATGAGCTCGCCCTCGAGCTCGACCTCGATGATCTCGAGTGGAACCGGCCCGGTCTCGCGTGCGAACACGCGCAGGCCTGCCGCATGCCACTCGGCAGCCTCTTCGGCATCGGCCAGCAGGTCGGGCACCACGGGTAGCGCTCGGGCCGCGAACTGCCGCGCCCACTCGAGAAGTGCGGCGGTCTGCTCGCGCTTCCACGGGCTGCGGTCGGTGTCGTCACCGCGCGCGGTGTGGAAGTGGTGCTCGACGCGGTCGTCGCTCACGTCGATGTGCAGCTGCCCGGTGGGAAAGTGCACGAACAGGCTCACGATGCCGGTCTCGTCGTCGACGTCGGCGTCGAGCTCGGGTCGCCCGAGACCGCGCGGAAGCGGCGGCAGGGTGCCGATGCCGTCGCCCAGGTCGAGCACGGCCCGGAACGTCTGGTTGGGCAGTCTCAGGGTGGGGTCGGTCACCGCAACACCCTACGGCTTGGGCCGACTGGTTTTCAGCCGAGCGGGGTTCAACCGAGCGGGGTTCAGCCGATGAGGCCGACGACGAGGCCCGCGAGGGTGAGGCCGACGATGTCGCCGCCGACTTCGATCGCCCAGACCTTGAAGCCGTCGCCGCCGAAGAGGCGGTGCGACAGCGAGCTCGCGGCGGCGAATCCGACGCCGACGAGGAGTCCGGCGAGCGCGCCGCCGAGCGGACCGAGGGGGCCCTGCACCTCAGCGACGAACCACATGACACTCGCGAGCGCGATGACCTGCACCAGCGCGCCGACGGCCGTCAGGCTGAAGAGAAGCGCAGGCCCATGCAGGCCGGGAGGGCTCTCGGGGTCGTGGCCTTTGGCGCGCATCCACGCCGGATAGAAGGTCTTGGGTCCGAACCAGATGGCGCCCGAGATGAAGTAGACGGCGAAGCCGGCGAGCACGCCGAGCCAGTTGAGCTCAAGAAGGAACATGCGCGAGACGCTACTCGCGTGCACGGGCCCGCGTCTACGGCAGCGGGCGGGGCGCGCGGGGCGACGGGCGGGATCCCGCGTCGACGCAATGTGCCGTTCGCGGCACATGCCGCCATCGGCACACACCGAGGACCCCACAATGCTCGCCGCGACCTATTGTTGACCTGTGTTCATTCGACGCATTGTGGCCCGAATCTTCTGGACGTTCAGCCGGTGGAAGCTGGTCTCCGAGCCCGCTCCCGATCGGCCCACGGTGCTGGTCGGGGCGCCGCACACGTCGAACTGGGATTTCGTGTTCATGCTCGCCATCGCGTGGCGGCTCGACATGCACTTTCGCTGGCTGGGCAAGAAGAGCCTCTTCCGCGGGTGGCGGGGGCCGATCATGCGGCGACTCGGGGGCATCCCGGTCGATCGCGAGGCACCGAGCGCTGTCGTCGGCGAGGTGCTCGAGCGCATCCGCTCGGGCGACGTATTCGGCCTCGTCGTCACCCCCGATGGCACGCGCAAGGGGCACAGCTACTGGAAGTCGGGCTTCTACCGCATCGCGCGCGAGGCAGGGCTGCCACTGACGCTCGGCTACGTCGACCGCACGACGATGACGACCGGCCTGGGGCCGACCATCGAACTGACGGGGGATGTCGCTGCCGACATGACCGTCATCCGCGCGTTCTACGCCGACAAGTCGGGCGTCGAACCCGAGCACCGCGTCGAGCCGCGCCTGCGCGAAGAGCTCGCGAGCTAAGCCGCCTCCTCGCCACGTGGGTTTTCTCCTCGAATTCTTCTTGGGAACGCTGTTCGGTTTCTTCGCCGACCTGTTCTGGTGGCTGATTCCCGACGAGATCCAGCGCCGCAACGATCGCAAGCGGCTGCTCGAGGGTGAGGTGCGATGCGCCATCCGCGCGGGGAAGGGGCGGGTGCTCAACATCGGTACCGAGTGGAGCGTCGGTATCGCTCAGGTTTCGCCTGGGTTGCTGCACTTCACACCTGCGATCGGCATCGTCGGCTCGCGCGAGGTGCGGGTGCTCGGCATCCGTGACCGCGACAGGTCGATCGCGCCGAGTCCGCTCGAGCGACCGGTCGGCGATTGGCTCGACTTCATCGTGACGACGGCAGCCGGAGAGCTCGTTGTCAGGTTTCCCCTCGAGGTGGGAGATGCCGCTGCGGTGATGGTCAGGCCGTAGTCGCCGCGAACCTCCTCCACAGCGCCAGGCACAAGCGGGCGAGGCAAGCGTGGCTTGTCACACATGTCATACACTTGCAGTGGGAGGCCATCATGCTGTCCGTGCGACTCACTGCAGAACAAGATGCGATGCTCGAGCGGCTCGCCCGTGAAACGGGGCGCAGCAAGAGCTACTACGTCAAGCGCGCTCTCGACGACTTCCTTGCCGACCGCGCCGATTACCTGCTCGCGATCGCGGCCCTCGAGCGCGAGGAGCCTCGGTACTCGGCCGCCGAGGTGAGGCGCGAACTTGGCCTCTGAGGTCGAGTACACGGCCACAGCACTTCGTCAGCTCCGGAAGCTCGACCGACCGATCGCCCGCAGAATCGTCGACTACCTCGATGAGGTGGCTCAACTCGACGACCCGCGCTCGCGCGGCAAGGCCCTCGTCGGCGATCGTGCCGGCGTGTGGCGGTACCGGGTCGGGGACTACCGCATTCTCTGCGAACTGCGGGATGCGGAGCTCGTGATCCTCGCACTCGCCGTGGGCCACCGGAGCGATGTGTACGACGCGTGAGGGAACGCCATCGAAGCGATCGCGAAGGCTCAACAGCGTCTACACGTTGAAGCGGAACTCGACCACGTCGCCGTCAATCACCAGTGTTCGGTCCGCTTGTCTGACGATCAAGCGACCGGCCTCTCGCCCGTCTGACCAACAGAACCAACGAACTCATCGATCCCAGAGCGCCAATAGAGATGAGCAGAACGTTCACTGAGAACAAGAGCCACATCGGCACTCCGTCACCCCAGCGACCGCCTCCACCCGTCAAGGCGTTCCAGTCCCCTCCGGTTGACTCCAGCGTGTGAACCAACATGAACGGAGACACCGCAAGGAGGAGCGTGAACGCAAGCCCCCACAGGATCTCGTGCGCGAGAGAGGGCTGCCGATCCTTCGATGCGATATCGGACGGCGCTTGCATTGAAACGCTACTTCTGCCCAGATGTTGCTTGGAACCGGAACTCGACCACGTCGCCGTCTTGCATGACGTAGTCCTTGCCCTCGATGCGAGCCTTGCCCTTGGATCGGGCCTCGGCGACCGAGCCGCACTCGACGAGATCGTCGAAGCCGATGACTTCGGCCTTGATGAAGCCCTTCTCGAAGTCGGTGTGGATGACGCCCGCAGCCTGGGGAGCCTTCCAGCCCTTGCCGATCGTCCAGGCGCGCGACTCTTTCGGGCCGGCCGTGAGGTAGGTCTGCAGCCCGAGGGTGTCGAAGCCGATTCGGGCGAGCTGGTTGAGCCCGCTCTCGGTCTGGCCGGTAGACGCCAAAAGTTCGGCGGCGTCGTCGGCGTCCATGCCGATCAGTTCGCTCTCGATCTTCGCGTCTAAGAACACTGCCTTGGCGGGCGCGACGAGCGCGGCGAGTTCATCCATGCGCGCAGCGTCGCCGAGCACGCCCTCGTCGACGTTGAACACGTAGATGAAGGGCTTCGCGCTGAGGAGGCCGAGCTCGCGGATCGGCGCGGCGTCGAAGCCGGCGGAAGACAGGGTGGTGCCGGCGGAGAGCAGCGTGTGAGCATCCGTCGCCGCCTGCAGCACCGAGGGGTCGAGCTTCTTGCCCTTGACCTCTTTTTCGTAGCGCGGAATCGCCTTCTCGAGCGTCTGCAGGTCGGCGAGCATGAGCTCGGTGTTGATGGTCTCCATGTCGCTGGCGGGGTCGACGGCTCCGGCGACGTGCACGACATCGCTGTCGGTGAAGGCACGCACGACCTGCGCGATCGCGTCGGACTCGCGGATGTTCGCCAAGAACTGGTTGCCGAGGCCCTCGCCCTCGCTCGCGCCCTTGACGATGCCCGCGATGTCGACGAACGACACGGCGGCGGGCAGGATGCGCTCGCTGCCGAAGATCTCGGCGAGCACCTTCAGGCGCTCATCGGGCAGTTCGACGACCCCGACGTTGGGCTCGATCGTGGCGAACGGGTAGTTCGCCGCGAGCACGTCGTTCTCGGTGAGCGCGTTGAAGAGGGTGGACTTGCCGACGTTGGGCAGGCCGACGATGCCGATAGTGAGAGCCACGGGGGTCAAGCCTACCGGCGCCGGGTGCGCGGCTAGCGTGGGGGCATGAGCCTCTTCACCCCCGCGCCCGCCGACCGCACCCGCCCCGAGCTGCGCGGAACCTTTGGCATGGCGGCGAGCACGCACTGGCTCGCGACGGCGACGGCGCAGTCGGTGCTCGAGCGGGGCGGCACCGCAGTTGACGCCGCTGTGGCCGCGGCCTTCGTGCTGCACGTCGTCGAGCCACACCTCAACGGCCCGGGCGGAGACCTGACGGCGATCGTGGCGCCCGCGGGAGAGCATCCGTTCGTGCTGGCCGGGCAGGGCGCCGCACCCGCCGCTGCGACCATCGAGCACTATCGCGGGCTCGGGCTCGACGAGGTTCCGGGGGCGGGGCCGCTCGCCGCCGCTGTGCCCGGCTCGGTCGTCGCCTGGTTGCACCTACTCGCCACGCGCGGCACCTGGGAGCTCGCCGACGTGCTCGCCCCGGCCCTCGACTATGCGCGCGACGGGCACCCCGTGCACGCGAACGTCGTGCGGACGATCACGGCGGTCGCGCCGTTGTTCGAGCAGCACTGGCCGACGTCGGCGGCGCAGTGGATGCCCTCCGGGCGCATCCCGGAGCCCGGCGACATGATCACCAACGAGCCGTGGGCGCAGCTGCTCGCGCGGCTGTCGGCCGCGGGTGAGTCGACCGGCACCCGGGAGTCGCGCGTGCACGCGGCCGTCGCGCTGTGGAACGAGGTGGTGGGTGCTGAGGTCGAAAAGTTCGTGCAGACTCCGGTGCAGCACTCGATCGGTGGCGCGCTGGCGGGCGTGCTCACGACCGCTGACCTCGACGCGTACTCTCCCGCCGAGGAGGCGCCGGCGTCGCTCACCTTCCGCGGAGTCGAGGTGCTCAAGGCCGGGCTCTGGACTCAGGGGCCCGCCCTGCTGCAGTCGCTCGCCATTCTCGACGCGGCTGCCGCGGCGCACGGAGACGACGTGCTCGACCCCTCCACGGCGCTCGGCGTGCACACGATCACCGAGGCGCTCAAGCTCGCGCTCGCCGACCGCGACGCCTGGTTCGCCGACCCCGCCGTGATCGATGACACGAATGCGCTGCTCGCCGACCTGCTGGCCCCTGCGTACGCGGCCGAGCGCGCCGCACTCATCGGCCAGACCGCATCGCGCGAGGTGCGCCCCGGCCACCCCGGCGGGCGCGAGCCGTGGATGCCACCTGTTCGCCTCGCCGGCACCGCCGCGGCCACGCTACCCGGCTCGGGCGAGCCCACGCTCGACCGCGCGGGCCGCCAGCGCGGCGACACCTGCCACCTCGATGTCGTCGACCGCCACGGCACGACGATCTCGGCGACGCCCTCGGGCGGTTGGCTGCAGTCGTCGCCGACGATCCCCTCGCTCGGCTTCTGCCTCGGCACGCGGTTGCAGATGACGTGGCTGGATGCCGACTCTCCCTCGGCGCTGAGCCCGGGCATCCGCCCCCGCAGCACGCTGTCACCGACGATGTTGATGCGCGACGGGCGTGTGGTCGAGGCGCTCGGCACTCCGGGTGGCGACCAGCAGGACCAGTGGCAGCTGCTCTACCTGCTGCGCCGCATCGTCGGCGGCTATGAGCCGCAGCAGGCGATCGACGCCCCGATGTTCCACACGGATGCGATGGTGGCGTCGTTCGAGCCGCGCACGGTGCAGCCGGCGTCGCTCACGGTCGAGTCGCGGCTCGGCGACGAGGTGATCGACGAGCTGCGGGCCCGCGGGCACGAGGTGACGGTCATGGGCCCGTGGAGCCTCGGCCGCCTCAGCTGCGTCGGCATCGAGCACGACCGCGGGTGGATGTTCGCCGCGGCCAATTCGCGCGGCAACCAGGGCTACGCCGCAGGTCGCTGAACTTCTCGAGGCTATAGGTATGATGTAACGCATGCCCCACGGCTTTGAGCGCATCGTCGCGCACCCCGAGCGTGCTGACAACTCCGCCGAGCAGCCCGGCGACACGATCGTCGCGAGTCTTCGGCTCGACGGCTGGCACGACGTGAGCGTGCGCGTGCTGCACCCCTTCACGTGGGATGCGAAGTTCCGCGGCTTCCGCATCGACGAGCTCGGTGTCACCCCCGCGCGGCCGCGAACGCTCGTGAGCGGCGCCTACTCGGTCGCCGACGCGGCCGTGCTCAACCTCGACGACGCGCGCGGCACCCGCACCCCCTTCGATTTCCCCGAGGGCGAGATGCACGACGGCGTGCTCTACCGCACGGTCGGGCACTCCCCCGAGGTCGACGAGCGGTATCAGGATGCGGCCGGCTGGTGCACGGTCGCCGGCGTCGACGCCGACGGACGCCCCGTCGCGCTCGCCACCGCCCTCGACCGCAGCGACTGCGTGCTGCTCGACCTGCTCGCCGACGACCACGGGCTCACCGTGCAGACCCGCCTGCCGTGGCAAACCTTCCGCCCCGCCGAGCTTCCGGCGACGGATGCTCTCCCCGGCCTGCTCGTGCGCCACGGGCTCGGCGACCACGAGACCGCCGAGGGCTGGCTGCGCGCGCTGCTCGCGGCGAGCATCCCGAACCGCGCCGCCGACCTGCCGCCGCCCCTCATCGCCGACACCTGGGGATTCGGCACCGATATCGACGCCGACCGCGTGACCGCATTCTTCGACGTCGCCGCCGCCCTCGGGGTAGAGGTCGTCACAGTCGACAAGGGCTGGGAAGACCACGTCGGTGACTGGAACGCGCAGGCCGGCTACGCAGGCGGCGTCGCGGGCATCGCCGCGCTCGCGCACGACCGCGGCATGAAGCTCGGGCTCTGGGTGGGCGCGGGCAATGCCTCGCCCGACTCGGTCGTCGCGACGACCCACCCCGACTGGCTCGCCACCTGGAACGGCCGCCACCAGATGGTGTCGCACCGCAACCACTCGTTGTGCCTCGGGCACGAGCCGGCGCGCGACCACGTGCTCGCGTGCCTCGACCGTCTCGTGCGCGACGGCGTCGACTGGCTGCTGCACGACTTCGAGACGATCAGCCGCTGCGACGCGACGAACCACACTCACGACCCCGGCGCGGGCGAGGCTGCGGGCGTCGCGGGCTGGTACTCGGTGCTCGCCACCCTCCGCGCCGCGCACCCCGACCTGCTCGTCGAGAACTGCTGGAACGGCGGCAAGCCCCTCGACCTGCAGATGATCGCGCACCACGACACGACGATCGGCGACGACTGGTGCCGGTCGGAGGAGAACCGACTCGCGGCTCTCGGCCTCGGCGCGTACCTGCCCTCGTCGTGGACGAGCACGTATATGGGCGACGAGCCGCACCTGCCATTGCGCGCGCAGCTCGCGCCGTACCTGATCGGCGGCCCGTGGATCCTCATGGGCGACCTGCCCGGTTGGACGGAATCGCAGCTCGCCGAGATGCAGCGCGCGATCGCGATCTACCGCGAGTGGCGTACTGCGGCGTTGGATGCTCGCGCGGTGCCGCCCGTGCTGACTGGCACATCGGCCGGCGTGTGGGGCTCGGCTGCCGGGGTCACGGGCCTGGCGCTCACGCCGCGGCTCGATGGCGCGCAGCTCGCGACGTTCGCAGTCTCACCGACCGCCGTCGGGCAGGTCGTGCGCTGGAATCCCGTGCTCGAACCGGAGGTCGAGTCGTGGATCGTGCGTGACGAGTGGAGTGGTAGCGAGTGGGTGGTGTCGCGCGCCGAACTCGAGGCGGGCATCCCGCTCGATACGGCGAGCGCCGACGGTCTCGCGCTCAGCATGCGACCCGCCTGAGGTCGATTGCCCCGCTGAGGCAGTGTGCCGCTCACGGCACATGCCACGCGCGGCACACAGCTCACGCGGTGAGGTCTCGGCGACGCAGTGCGATCATCGCAAGGGCCAGCCCGAACACTGTGACCGCGAGCAGGATGCCCGCCGACACGACGTCGAACTCGACGACGGGCACGGCCGAGCTGTGGAAGAACGGACTCAGCGCCTGCAGCCACTCTGGCAACTGCAGCAGTTCGCCGAACTGGCCGAGGAAGAGTCCGATCACGAGCAGCCCCCATCCCAGGGCGATGGTGATGCGAGGCACGAGGGCGAAGGCGAGTGCCGCGATGGCGACGAAGACGAGCGCGGCGGGCGCGTGCGCGAGCGCGGCACCCGTGTAGCGAACGAGCTCGGCGCCGTCACCGCTCGACCGCGCGAGCACTCCCCCAGTCGCGACGCCCAGGGCGGTGGTCACGATGAGCACCGAAGCCATCGCGACGAGGGCCGTCTCGCCCATCCAGCGCACGCGCGAGACGGGGGTCGCCAGCAGTAGCTCGGCGCGACCCTCGACCTCTTCGGCCCGCAGCCGCAGCATCGCCTGCACGCCTGCGGCGGCAGCGAGCACTCCGCCGATGCCGAGTAACGCGGCGATGAAGACATCGGCTGTGTCGGCGGTACTACCGGGTACGAGCGAGCCGATGAGGCCCGCGAGCGTGTCGTTCTCGGCGACTGCTTCGGCGACGACCGGGCCGAGACCTCCGGCGATGGCGCCGAGCACGATGACTCCCGCGACCCATCCGAGCACGGTCGCGCGCTGCAGCCGCCACGCGAGACCCAGAACGCTGCGGCCGCCGAACCGGGCGGAGGCTCTGCCGCTGCGCTCGGGAACGAGGCTCGACCCGAGGTCGCGGCGTGACCGCACAGCGATCGACGCCCCGGCGAGCACGAGGAACACGGTGATTGAGAGCAGCAGGGGCAGCAGCGTGGGCTCGGTGTAGGGCCGCGTCGCCTGGCCCCAGCCGATCGGCGAGAGCCACGAGATCGCGCTCGGCGTCGCACTGAGCAGGTCGTCGCTCGGCGTGCCGAGAGCATCACCGATGCCGCGCAGCAGATACGCGCCGATCACGAGGGCCGAGGCGACGCCGTTCGCCGCGCGACCCGATGGCATCAGCTGGGCGACTACTGCCGCGACACCGACAAACACCATGCCCACCGCACCGACGGCGAGCGCCGACACCAGAGACCCGCCGGCGTCGAGCCCGCCGCCGATGTAGGCGAGCGACAGCAGCGCGACGAGCGTGAGGTTCGCGAGAGTGCCCAGCACGAGGGTCGCGGCAAGCATCGTCGACCGGGCGATGGGCGTCGCGCCGAGCAGCTCGGCGCGACCCGCCTCTTCATCGGCTCGCGTGTGGCGCACGACGAGAAAGGTGCTCATGAGACCGGCGAGCACGCTCGTGAACGCGAAGCCCTGGAAGAAGGCGACGGCGCCGAGGTTGATTCCGTCGGGCAGCCCCCGCAAGAACAGGAACGCGGGGTTGGCTGCCGCGATCTGAATGATCACGGTGCGCTCGGCATCGTCGGCGAACTGGGTCGTGATCGCCGCGGCAACACTGATGCCGAGCAGGCCGATGCCGCCCAGCCAGAACGAGAGCACCCAGCGATCGCGCGCGAGCTGGCTGCGCAGAATCACGCTCAGGCCGCGCATTAGCGCGCTTCGCTGTAGTGGCGCAAAAACAGCGATTCGAGAGACGCGGGCGCGGCGATGACGGCGTAGGCACCCTGGCCCGCGACGGCGGTGAGCACGGCCGGAATCGCGTCGGCATCCGCTTCGAATTCGACGGTGTCGCCCTGCGCAGCCACCGCGTGAACCCCCGCAAGGGCCTGTACGGCCGAGACATCAGCGAATCCTGAGACCCTGAACGTCGTGCGGCTCAGGTGTCGCAGCTCGGCGAGCGAACCGCTCTCGACGACGCGCCCCTCGCGGATGATTGTCACACGATCGCACAACTGCTCGACCTCGCTCAGCACATGGCTCGAGAGCAGCACGGTCGCCCCCTCAGCACGCACGCGCTGCACCTGCTGCCGGAACACCGATTCCATGACCGGATCGAGGCCGGAACTGGGCTCGTCGAGAATGTACAGGCGGGCGGTGCGGGCGAAGGCGGCGATGAGCGCGACCTTCTGCCGGTTTCCCTTCGAATAGGTGCGCGCTTTCTTGCGCGGGTCGAAGTCGAACTGCTCGATGAGGTCAGCACGCAGTGTCGTATCCGCGCCCCCGCGCAGGCTGGTCAGCAGATCGATCGCCTCGCCGCCGGTGAGACCTGGCCATAGACTCACATCGCCCGGCACATAGGCCACGTCGCGATGAATCGTCTCGGGATCAGCCCACGGGTCGAGCCCGAAGACGCTCGCCGTGCCGCTCGACGGTCTGATGAGGCCCAGCAGCACGCGGATCGTCGTCGACTTGCCGGCGCCGTTCGGCCCGAGGAATCCGTGCACCTCACCTTCGGACACGCGCAGGTCGAGCTCGTCGAGGGCCGTGGCCCGCCCAAAGCGCTTGGTGAGGGCAGTGGTCTCGATCAGGGGCGCGTTCACGGCGCTGAGCCTAGACCCGCGTCGCTCCCGAGTGCGAGATCGGTTCAGCGCGGTGTGGGCACGAGCGTCACCTCACGCAGAGCGCCAGTGCTGACGACCGCGGTCATGACGGTGCCGACGGGCTGCCGGCGACGATCGGTCGGCGACCCAGGGTTGAGCAGACGCAGCCCGCCGGGCGTCGTCGAATCCCACGGAATGTGCGAGTGGCCGAAGACGAGCACGTCTGCGGGGGCATCCGACTCAGGCCCGAACAGCGCATCGCACCGGGCTTCGCGACCGGTAGCAGCACCCGTCTCGTGGATGACCGCGATGCGCACCCCGTCGACCTCGACCCGCGCGATCTCGCCCAGCCGTTCGTGCAGCTCGGGCCCGTCGTTGTTGCCGGCCACACCGACGAGACGCCGGGACCGGGCTTCGAGCGCGTCGAGCGTCGCCACGTCGACCCAGTCGCCCGCGTGGATCACGAGGTCGGCCCGCTCGACGAGCTCCCACACCTGGGGCTGCAGCTCTTTCGCCCGCACGGGCAGGTGGGTGTCGCTGAGCAGTAGCAGTCTCATGCGAGCGAGGGCACAACCTTCGCGTCGACCACCGGCATGATGTCGCGCACGATCGCCTCGAGAATGCGCGCGTTGAACTCGACGCCGAGTTGGTTCGGCACCGTCACGAGCAGCGTGTCGGCGGCCTGCACGGCCGCGTCGCGCGCGAGCTCGGTGGCGATCAGGTCGGGCGCGCCGATGTACGAACGGCCGAAGCGCGAGCGCGAGCCATCGAGAATGCCGACCTGATCGGTCTGCTCAGCCTGCGCCTGCACACCGAAGTAGTACTGCGTCTCCTCGTCGATGATGGGCAGGATGCTCCTGCTGACCGACACGCGGGGTTCACGCTTCCATCCGCGCGCCGCCCAGGCCTCGCGGAACATCGCGATCTGCTCGGCCTGCAGTTCGTCGAACGGCACTCCGGTGTCTTCCGTCAGCAGCGTCGAGCTCATGAGGTTCATGCCCTGCTCGGCCGTCCACACGGCGGTCGCGCGCGTGCCGGCACCCCACCAGATGCGGTCGTACAGGCCTGGTGACTGAGGGGTCACCGGCTGGGGCTTGTCAGTGCCGATCATGCGCGGGTTGCCAGGCGCGAAGCCCTCGCCGTCGATCGCGCGACGGAAGAGGTCGGTGTGCTCGCGGGCCATGTCCGCATCCGTCTGCCCCTCGGCCGGCACGTACCCGAACGAGCGCCAGCCGTCGACGACGGTCTCGGGTGATCCCCTGCTGATGCCGAGCTGCAGCCGCCCACCGCTGATGAGGTCGGTGGCGCCGGCCTGCTCGGCGAGCGCCCAGGGGTTCTCGTAGCGCATGTCGATGACGCCCGTGCCGAGCTCGATGCGGCTCGTCCGCGCGGCCGCGGCCGCCATCATCGGGAACGGGTTCGAGTGGTTCTGGGCGAAATGGTGCACGCGGTAGTACGCGCCGTCGACGCCGACCTCCTCGGCCGCGACCGCGAGCTCGACGCCCTGCAGCAGGGCTTCGCCACCCGTGCGGGTGCGCGAGCCGGTCACGCCCATCCAGTTTCCGAACGACAGAAATCCGAGCTTCGTCATGCTCTGGTCAATGCGTTCGCATGCAGAACTATTCCCGTTCGCGCGGCTCGGCTGCAGCATCCGGAACCGGCGCGGCGGCCGCCGACGGGGCGGAGACCGTCGCGCCCGGCCGCGTCGTCAGGTAGACGCCCGCGAGCACGATGAGCCCGCCGACCACCTGCCACACGGTGAGCTGGTCGCCGAGCGCGACGGCGATGATCGCCGTGAAGACGGGCAGCAGATTGAGGAAGACGCCCGTGCGCGACGGCCCGAGCTGGGTGACGGCGACATTCCACAACAGGTAGGCCAGCGCGCTCGGAAAGACGGTGATGAGCGCGAGGCCCCACCAGCCCTCGGCCGAGGGCTGAGCCTGAAAGCCCACGATCGCCATCACCGGCGCGAGCATGAGCGCGCTGAGCCCCACCTGCACGGTCGTCGCCGTGATGGGCGGGGTCTGGATGCGGCGGCTGATGACGACGTAGGCCGTCCAGGTCAGGATCGCGCCGAGAATGAGCAGGTCGCCGGGCACGATGCTGAGGTCGGAGGCACCGCTCGGTCCGCCGAGCAGCACGACGATGACGACGCCGATGAACGAGATGACGATGCCGAGAACTCCCCCGCGACGGATGCGCTCCCCCAGCACCACGACGGCGGCGAGCGCGATGATCGCGGGGTTGATGGCGCTGATCACGCTTGCGTTGACCGGCGAGGTGGTGTCGAGCGCGGCGTAGAGCAACAGGGTGTAGCCGACCATGCCGAGCACGGCCTGGACGATGTGAATCCACCACTCCTTCGCCGCGAGCCGCCACTTGTCGCGGTGCCGGCGCTCGATCCAGAGCGTGATGACGAGCAAGATCGGGAACGCGCCCAACCAGCGCAGGAAGGTCAGCTCGAGCGGCGTGAACTCGGCGATCACGCGGTCGGCGACGACGAAGTTCATCGCCCAGAAGAGCTGGGCGAGCACGGCGGGCGAGTAGCGGCGGAGCAGATGCACCTGTTCAGGCTAGGGCCGCGCGGCAGCTGCGCACGTGCGCGCAGAGCCGCGCATCCGCGCGCCGCTTCATCACGCGGGGTCGACGGGAGGCAACCCAGGCACGAGGCCCGGTTCAAGCTCGTCGGCTGGCAGCACTCCGTCGAAGGGAGTGAGCGTCGCCAGCCCGTTCCACTGCTCGTCGGTCGAGAGGAAAACGGCGATGCGCTCGTCGGTGTCGAGCTGGTCGCCGCTGCCGTAGGGGTCTGCCGCGCATCCGTCTGCCCGCGACGCGATTTCGATCTGCTGACCGACATAACGCTCGTCGCTCGCCTCCTGCACGTCGAAGCGGTAGAGCCGCGCGTCACCGCCCAACAGATCCGCCATGCCCGACTGCTCGATCACCTCGCCCACGACGATGAGCCGCGCAGATTCGGCGAGCATCTGCTGGTCGCCGTCGAAGGTGACCCAGCTGACGCATTCCTGCGAGCCGAAAAACGGCAGGGCCGAACAGCCGGCCAGCAACGAAGCGCTCAGGGCGATGGTGACGAGTGCCACCGATCTGCGAGCGCGCCGAGTCATGAGCCCACCGTAGTCGGCGGCTCGTGGCACGATCGCAGTGTGCCGTTGAACTTCACCGCGATCGACTTCGAGACCGCCAACAACAACGCGGCCTCGGCGTGCTCGGTGGGGCTCGTGAAGGTGCGCGACGGCCGCGTGGTCGACAAGACGGGCTGGCTGATCCGCCCGCCGTTCGGCTTCGACGACATGCTCGAGTGGAACACGCGCATCCATGGCATCACCGCCGCCGACATCGTCGACGCGCCCCTGTGGGCCGAACAGGTGGATGCACTTCTCGAGTTCGTCGACGGCGACACCCTCGCCGCCCACAACGCGGGGTTCGACATGGGAGTGTTGAGTGCGGCGCAGAAGGCCAGCGCGCTCGAGGTGCCGAGCCTGTCGTACGTCTGCAGTCTGCGGGTTGCCCGCAAGACTTACCACCTCGACTCGTACCGGCTGCCAGTCGCGGCAATGGCCGCGGGCTTCGAAGACTTCGCGCACCACGATGCCCTCGCCGACGCCGAGGCGTGTGCCGCGATCATCGTGCACGCGGCGAAGCGCCACGACGTGACCGAGGTCGCCGACCTCGCGCGCATCTGCGGCACGAGCGTCGGGCGAACCGGCGCAGCAACCGAGGCAGAGGCTGCCGACCGGCGCCCGGCCGCCCTCGCGTAGATCGCAGGTACAGCGACTATGGCAGAACGGTTCGACATGACCGGCGCGGAGTTCGCCGAGATTCTTCGCAGAGCCGAGCCGCACTATCCCGTCTCTGACGAGTATGAGCGGGTTTACCTTCCGGGTGCGCACTGGTGGTCGAGCCAACAAGAGCACGTCACTGCGTGGCTCGACGAGATCGACGGGCCAGGAGCATATGGGCGAATGACGCGCGGGCTCGGCGCGCGGCACGCCTACAACCACTTCCAGTGCGCGCCGGGCTTGTTGTGGATCGCAGAGGCGCTGGGCGAAGACCCGGAAGTGGTGCGAGCCGCAGCTCAGTCAGCCGGCGGCTTCGGTCGACCCGCCACGCAGTGCGCCGCCATACGCAGACTCATTCCGTGGGCGAGGATCAAGCAGCTCGCACGGCAGGTGTAGAGATTCGCCGTTTCGAGCTTGCTACGTTGTAGGGAAGTGGACTGGGAGTGCCCGGTCGGCGTCTGGCCTCTGGGGTTGCTCGGAGGCCTTTCGCTTTCACATCGAGAGTCATCCGATACCTGACCGCGCGCTTGCGCCCGACGTGCGTATGCCTTACGTCGTCGTCGGTGAAGGTCATCCGTCCGCGCTGGTCGCCTTGCTGCACCTAGTCCGACATGATCGTGACCGCTTCGAGCGAATGGGGTTGGGCAGGGAGCGACATGAGCAGCCTTGGCCAGACAGTGTCGGAGGTGAGGATTACTGTTCGATCATGAGAGTGATCGCAGAGAAGGCACAAGTTCTCATCACGGTGAAGACGAGCCCACAACCGTCCACCAAGTACAAAGACACGGTATGCACTGCGGGCGTGCGGCTTGACGACGATTCTCCGCGATGGATTTGCCTATACCCGATCCCTTTTCGCCACCTTGAGACCGATTTGCAGTTCAAGAAGTACGACCTGATCGAGCTAGAGATCAGGAGGCGACACGAAGATTCCCGAAAAGAAAGCTATTCCCCTGACTGGTCGTCGGTGCGCCGGGTGGATCACTTTGACCCCTGGGAGCGAAGAGTCGACGCGCTCCGGAACTTGCCACTGACCAACACTTGTGAACTCAGTGCTGCAGCAAGAGCAGACCACGCCGCCCCCTCACTCGGTCTTGGTGGAGTCGCCGACCTCACTGGGCTGACCTTCGAACGCCACCCCGGATGGAACGAGAAACAAAGGGCGATCCTGAGCCGCGCTCTTGAGGAAGTTGACCTGTTCGGTTCGGGACTCACGCCGAGGAAACTCGAGCCTCCGCGTCTCGTTGTGACCTATCGGTACCGTTGCACGGGGCCGACCTGTTCGGGACATCGTGGTCAAATTCTCGACTGGGAGCTCACAGCACTGCAACAACGACTCCGCTCGGTGACAGACAGCGAACTCAAGCGCGTGATCGAAACGAAGTTTGTCGACGAGATGTTCGCGTCCGGCCGTGACAGCCACTTCCTCATGGGCAACTTCGAGAATCCGGTCAAGCGCGACAAGTTCAGCGTGCTCGGAGTCTGGTACCCGCGACAATCCGATGTCGAGGCGTTACCGCTGTTCTAGATGCTTACGGGCCGCAGTCGTTCGTTGAGTTGTGATTCGAGGCTTTCGATGACCAACTCGCGGTGGCACGCGTGTTGATCACTCTCGAAGCACATCACAGCGACGCGACGCGAGCGCGCGAGAGTGGCGACCTCGTGAAGTGCCTTTTCAGCGGTCGGGGCTCTGAGAATCTCGCCATAAACCGATCGGGCGGCATCGCCGGCTCTCGATCCCGGCACAGCGAAGCCATCTCGGTTCTCTCTCGGATTGCCGAGAGCTGGCCGATGGAAGTACTCAATATCAGCCTCAGCCAGCGCAGCACGAAGGCCATTCTTCGAAAAACCGCGCTTGCGGGAAAGCGCGTTGAGACGAACATCCACAACGATCGTCACTTCTTCAGCTAGCAAAACCCTGATGAACTCGCCTATTTCGCGGCCCTCGTACCCGATACCGACGACTCCTCGCTGGTCCCCCATGACGATAATTCTTTCACGCAATCGTCGAGCATTCGATCGACGCGACATGTACTCATTTCAGAGAAAGGCACGCCATGGCTGACCCCGAACGGCAGATCGTGGTCGCCATCGATTCGGGCGGGTCGACGACGCGGGTGGCGTGCATTGACCGGCACGCTGACGTCGTTGGTCGGGCGGTCGGAGGCGCAGGAAGCCCCGAGCACAGCTCAACGAGCGAGGCTGCAGTCCGTTCCACGCTCGCGCAAGCCTTGGCCGACGCTGGTCGCTCGACGGGTGATGTCGTCGCGCTCGTGGCCGGTATGGCCGGGCTCAATGTCGAGAGCGACCAGAAGTGGGCGACAGATCACACTCACCTCGCCGGCCTCACCAAGTCACGCACGCACCTCAACGATTCGACCATCGCGCACGTGGGTGCCTTTCTGGGCGAGCCGGGTGTGCTCGTCATTGCCGGCACCGGTTCGATCATGCTCGGCATTGATCGCCATGGCCGACAACATCGCAACGATCAGCTGCATCACTACGCCGGAGCAGCTCGCCATATCGCCTACGACGTTGTGCACCACTTACTCGTCGGCGATGGTGCCGATGATGAACTGCTGCCGCTCGCACTGCAGCACTGGAAGGTTGCGAGCGTCGATGAGTTGCGCGCTGCGGTCGAGGCGCCCTATGAGATCGAAACCGTCAAGCGCTCTTTCGGCACCTTCGCCCCTGCGATAACGAGTCGCGTCGACACATCGTCCCTGGCCCGCAACGCCGTCGCCGCGCTCGCCCGCCGCACCGCGTTCGGAATTCGCCTCGTCGGCGCACCGCTCGGCACACCCGTGATGTGGTCGGGCGCGGGCTCGCTCGCGACCGACGGCGCATTCATCGATGCCGTCGAACGCGAACTCGCTCGCGTGCATGCTGACTACAGGCACACGCCCGCCGCGATGAGCCCACTCGGCGGCGCCATTCTGCTCGCGCTGCGCTCGGCAGGCTGGGAGACCTCCGGCACGGTCGCGGCACTCATTTCGGCGTTCAGCGACTGACTCGCACCTACGCCGTGCGCACCTCGACGCTCACGGGGGTGGGGTTCGCGAACAGGTCGAGTACCGGGCAGTGAGCGTCGACGGCGTCACGCAGTTCGGCGTAGCGCTCGGGCGACTCGGGGCCGTCGAGCGTCACGACGAGGCGCACCGCACTGAATCCGGCGCGCACGGTCTCATCGATGCCGAACAGGCGGCGAGCATCCAAGTCGCCTTCTGCGTCAATGCGGATGTCGTCGACGACAATTCCGAGGGCTTGAGCGTAGAGGCGGTAGACCACGATCTGGCACGAGATGAGCGCGCCGAGGGCGTACTCGACGGGGCTCGCCGCGACGTCGTCGCCCGCCAGTACTGCCGGCTCGTCGACGAGAAACTCGTGCTTACCGGCACGGATGCGAGAAGCCACCGAGCCTTCGCCCGATCCGGAGACGCTGTAGGTCAAGTGAGCTGCGGAGGAGTTTTTGGAGATGCGGTCGCCCCACGCCGCTCCGGCGTCGGTCAGCCGCGCGGCGCGCTCGTCAGCAGTGGATGCGGGAACAGGGGGTGCAGTGAGAAGAGTCATGACGGCGACGCTAGGCAGTGGATGCTCGCGCGTCGAGTACGCCTGTCACACTGTGTCGCGCACCGTCACGCAGCGTCGCAGAGCGTCATCGAACGCAATGCTCACGACGTCTCTAGCGGTCGCAGCCGCCCGACTTGTCGGCGCGCGAGCCCGGAACGTTGAGGTCGCGCAACCCCTTGTAGGCATACGGGTCCTCCCCCGCGACCATCACGATGTCGCGGAAGTCGTACTCGGCGATGTGCCGACCTTCGGCGTTCTGCCACGGCAGCAGCGACTCGGCGCTCATGTAGTGGTTGACGAGCGCGCGCCGATAGCCGTGGGCCCCCGAGTTCTCGAGCGATCGGTGCAGCAGGTAGCCGTTGAAGAACAATGCGGCCCCCGCGGGCACCTCGACCGGCAAGGCGTCGTCGTCGGTGTACGGAAACCCGAAGGCCTCGTCGGTGCAGTCGAAGCGCTCGTCGGTCTGCTCGCGGTCGGGGTAGAGCACGCCGCGGGCGTGCGAGCCGGGCAGAACCCAGAGACAGCCGTTCTCGGTGGTGGCGTCGTCGAGAGCGATCCACACGCCGGCGAGCGAGCGGTCGCGCGTCGGGATGAAGTGCTCGTCCTGATGCCAGGCCTGCCCCGGCTTTCCCTCGCTCTTGATGAACAGCATCGACTGCATGGCCTTGACGTTCGGGCCGATCACCCGCGTGAGCCCGTCGACAATCCGAGGGTGCTGCATGATCTGCCGAGCGACCTCGCTGATCTTGTGCGGGTGGTGGATGCACAGGTACTGCCGCAGCACGTCGGCGTCGCTCTGCCCGGGGTGAGCATCCACGCCGGAATCGACCGGGTTCAGACCAGCCCGGCAGATACGCAGGGCCTCGGCGTTCACCTCGGCCACCTCGGCCGGGGTGAGGGCGCCGCGGAGAATCGCGTAGCCGTCGCGGGCGTACTGGGCTACGAAGGCCTCATCGACGGCATCGTGCATCACGAGAGCAGGGCGAACCGCGGTGTTCATCTTTAGATCATACCTAAGGGTGCTTGCGGTCGAGTAGAAACTGCCTATTGTCACGAGACTCTGTCAGCGGGATGCTCACACCATGCCCCGCCGCCTGCTCACGCTCGCCGCTCTTGCCCTTGTCGGCCTCACGGGGTGCTCGATGCCCGCGCCGGCAGCTACTCCGACCGCCGCGCCGGCCGCCGAGGAGCCCTCGAGCACCCCTTCGCCCGAGCCAGAGGCCGTGCCGGCCGACCTGGTCGTGCGCGGCGGCGGCGTCGAGCTCTACGACTCAGATGGAGCACTCGTCGGCTCGTTCGTGTGGGCCGACGAAACCGAGACCGCGCTCGAGGTGCTCGAGCTCGCCTTCGGCCCCGCGCCGACACCGGGGCTGCGCGAAGGCGACGGGACGCACTACGCAGACTTCGCAACCTACGACTTCTCGGGCCTCATCTACTTCACGGCGGTGAGCCTCGAGAAGCCGCGCACCGAGTACTTCTTGCCCTCGATCGTTCAGGTCGACACGGGTGAGCCGATCAACGGAGTGAGCATCCGCACGCTCGATGACCTGACCGTCGGAGGTGACGTAGCAGACGTGCTCGCTGCCTCGCCGCCCGTGAACTACCCCGACCCGCTCGGCACGGCCTATCTGTTTGACGCCGTCGACCCGACCAAGATTCCCCTGCTCGACGACTTCACCGACATGGTGGCCGTCATGGTCGACCCCGACGGCACGATCATGCGCATCGTCGCGCCGTACCAGTCGCGCCAGCTCATTTAGCGCACTCACGCCCGCGAGGCCACCCCGCGCGCAACCGCGCGTTCGACTCGTATCGTGGGCGACTCAGACGGGGGCGCCGCGCCCTCGGGTGGGGAGCGAAACATGTGGTTCGACTCATGGGCCGACCTGGCGCGCGTCGTGCTCGTCGGCACGGCCGCCTACGGAGCGCTCGTGCTCGTGCTGAGGGTGAGCGGCAAGCGCACGCTCAGCCAGCTCAACGCGTTCGACTTCATCGTGACGGTCGCCCTGGGGTCGACGCTCGCGACGATCCTGCTCAGCAGCGATGTCTCATTTACCGAAGGCCTCATCGCGATCGCCCTGCTCGTCACTCTGCAATGGGTCGTCGCAATCATCGCCTCCCGCTGGCCCGGTGCTCGGAGCGCGATCACGTCTCACCCGCGCGTCGTGCTTCGAGACGGGCAGTTCGACGCCGATGCTCTCGCAGCCTGCCGGCTCGCCGAAGCCGACGTGCGTCAGGCAGTGCGCGCGAGCGGCAGCGGCGATGTGGCAGACATCGCGGTCGTCGTGCTCGAGACGAACGGAACCCTCAGCGTGATCCGCCGCCAGCAGATCGGCGACGGATCAGCGCTGGGTTCGCTGGCCTGACGGATGCCCGCCGCTAGTTCTGCGGGAACCCCAGGTTGATGCCGCCGTGGCTCGGGTCGAGCCAGCGCGAGGTGATCGCCTTCTCGCGCGTGAAGAACGGAATGGCCTGCGTGCCGTAGGCCTTCGCGTCGCCGAAGAGCGAGTTCTTCCAGCCGCCGAACGAGTAGTAGCCGACGGGCACGGGAATCGGCACGTTGATGCCGACCATGCCCACGGTCACCTCGTTCTGGAAACGGCGCGCGGCGCCGCCGTCGTTCGTGAAGATGGCCGTGCCGTTGCCGTACTGCGAGCTGTTGATGAGCGCGAGGCCCTCGTCGTAGGTCTTCACGCGCACGACCGAGAGCACGGGGCCGAAGATCTCTTCGGTGTAGACCTTCGAGCTCGTCGGCACCTTGTCGATGAGGGTGGGGCCGAGCCAGAAGCCGTTGGCGTCGCCGTCGACCTCGATGCCGCGGCCATCGACGACGATTTCGGCGCCATCGGTCTCGGCGATCTCGAGGTAGCTCGCCACCTTGTCGCGGTGCACTTCGGTGATGAGCGGGCCCATGTCGCAGTTGCGCGTGCCGTCTCCGACCTTCAGGCCGCTCATGCGCGACTGGATCTTCTCAATGAGCGCATCGGCCACCGGCTCAACGGCGACCACGACCGAGATGGCCATGCAGCGCTCACCGGCCGATCCGAAGCCCGCGTTGACGGCCGAGTCGGCCACGAGGTCGAGGTCGGCATCGGGAAGCACGAGCATGTGGTTCTTCGCACCGCCGAGAGCCTGAACGCGCTTGCCGTGCTTCGAGGCCGTCTCGTAGATGTACTTCGCGATGGGGGTCGAACCCACGAACGATATGCTGGCCACGTCGGGGTGCTCGAGCAGAGCATCCACGCTCTCTTTATCGCCGTTCACGACGTTGAAGACGCCGTCGGGCAGACCGGAAGCTTTGAACAGCTCGGCCATCCAGATCGCCGCACTCGGGTCTTTCTCCGAGGGCTTCAGCACGACCGTGTTGCCGGCCGCGATCGCGAGCGGGAAGAACCACAGCGGCACCATGGCCGGAAAGTTGAAGGGGCTGATGATGCCCACGACGCCGAGCGCCTGCTTGATCGAGTAGACGTCGACACCGGTCGAGACGTTCTCGCTGAACTCGCCCTTCATGAGCTGCGGAATCGAGCACGCGAGCTCGACAACCTCGAGGCCGCGCGCGATCTCGCCACCCGCGTCGCTCAGCACCTTGCCGTGCTCGTTCGTCAGAATCGCTGCCAGCTCGTCTTTGCGCGCGTTGAGGCCCTCCCGAAACGCGAACATGATCTGCTGCCGCTTGGCGATCGACGTGGTCGACCAACCGGCGAAGGCGGCCTTCGCCACCTGCACGGCGTGGTCGACGTCGGCGGACGTGGCGAGGGCGACCTCGCGCTGCGTCTCACCCGTGGCCGGGTTGTAGACGGGGGCGGTGCGGGTGGATGCTCCCGCGAACGCGGCGCCGCCGACCCAGTGCTGAACAACCGACATGATGACTCCTTTGATGGACGATTCGTGCTCAGTCTGCGCGTTCAGTGCTCTGCGATCAAGCGACAGTGGTGCACACACGATGTGCAGAAACGCAGATAGTCGGATGCTCGCTCGCGGTCACCGAGGCGGCAGCAGTTCGTCCCGCCGCTCGGCGACCTCGCGCTGCAGGGCCTCGCGCACGATCGCGACGGCGTCGACCGCGGGGCTGTCGGGCCGCTGCGAGAGCATGAACGGCAGCCGCACGTCGACGTCGCGCGGCAGCACGGGCTCGAGACCCGCCGCACCCTCGCCCATGAAAGCGTGCAGCAGCCCGATGCCGGCTCCGGCCCGGGTCGCCTCGAGCTGCGCGAACACGTTCGTCGAGCCGAAGCCAAGCCGCATGCCCTCGAGCCCGAGCGTGGCGAGGTCGAGCTCGCGCACCGTGAGAAGAGCATCCACATAGAAGACCAGATCGTGGCCGTCGAGATCGGCGGGCCGCGTGATCGGCGCACGCGACGCCAGGTAGCTCGGTGCCGCGTAGAGCCGCAACGCATACTCGGTGAGCAGTTCGGCGGTCACGCGAGACGCGGCAGCCGCGCCGACCGTGACCGCGAGGTCGAAGCCCGAGCCGCGCAGGCTCAGCGGACGAGTAGAGGTCACGAGCTCGATCGCGATGCCCGGATGCTCGGTGCGCACCCGCGCGAGGGCCGGCGCCGCGAACAGCGAGCCGAACCCCTCGGGCGCGGCGACGCGCACGGTGCCCCGCACGGCGTCAGAACCGGACGCGGCGGCGACGACCTGCTCGACGAGCCCCTCGAGCGGAGCCGCGCGCTCGACCACATCGCGCCCGATCGCCGTGAGCTGCCACCCGTCGGCACCGCGGTCGAGCAGTCGTGCACCCAAGGCGGCTTCAAGACGGTCGAGGCGCCGGCGCACGGTCGTGTGATCGACGCCGAGCAGGGCTGCTGCCGAGACGAGCCGCCCGACGCGCGCGACCGCGAGCAGGTAGCGCAGGTCGTCGGCGCTCACCTCGTGCGGGTCGGTCGCAGCACTCATGCGTTCAGCGTAGGGCGCGGGGCCGGTCGAGAGTCGGGGGCGGCTGGCACACTGGCCAGCATGGACTTCGTGCTGCCGCTCGTACTCGGAATCGTCATCGGTGTGGTGCTCGGCGTCGTGATCGGCCTGCAGCTCGGCCGTCGCAGCGGCGTGACGGCCGTGGCCCACGACGCCCTGCGCGAGCAACTGACTGCCGCCGAGGTGCGCGTCGCCCAGGCCGAGGCACGCGCGATCGCCCTCGATGAGCAGCTCGCGCTCGCTCGACAGCGGGATGCTGACCGCGAGTCGCGCGAACGCCAAGAGGGCCGGGTGCTCGAAGCGCTCGCGCCGGTCGCCTCGACCCTGCGCGCGATGCAGGTCAAGGTCGACGAGCTCGAGCAGCAGCGCAGCCGCCAGCACGGCGAGCTCAGCCAGCAACTGCGCACAGCGACCGAGGCCGAAGAGCGCCTGCGCGCCACGGCCGAGTCGCTCGCGAGCGCCCTGCGCAACAATGCGACGCGCGGCGTCTGGGGCGAGACCCAGCTGCGCACGCTCGTCGAATCGGCGGGCCTGCTCAACCGGGTCGACTTCTTCTTGCAAGAGTCGATCGACGCCGATGGTGCCGCCCGCCGCCCCGACATGGTGCTGCGACTGCCCGGCGGCAAGTCGATCGCGGTCGACGCGAAGGTGCCGTACAACTCGTACATCGAGGCGAGCGCAATCCCGGCCACCGCGACGGGCGAGGAGGAGGCCCGCCGTGGCTCGCTACTCGCCGACCACGCGCGGCGCGTGAAAGCGCACGTCGACCAGCTCGCCGCCAAGAACTACTTCACGGGGCTCGATTCGAGCCCCGAGTTCACGATCGCGTTCATCCCCAACGAGCCGCTGCTCGCGGCAGCGCTCGAGAAAGACCCGGCGCTACTCGAGTACGCCTTCAGTAAGCGCATCGCTCTCGCGAGCCCCGTGAGCTTCTGGGCCGTGCTCAAGACCATCGCTTTCACGTGGCAGCAGGAGGTGCTGACCGACGAGGCGAAGATGCTCTTCGACCTGTCGAAAGAGCTCTATGCGCGCGTCGCGAAGCTCGCCGAGCACGCCGACGCGCTGGGCGGCGCGATCGAGCGCAGCGTGAAGGCCTACAACCAGTTCGCGAGCTCGCTCGAGACCCGCGTGCTCGTCACCGCCCGCCGACTCGACGGCCTCGACGAGTCGAAGGTCATCCCCGCCCCGCGCTCGATCGACGAGCAGCCGCGGCAGCTCACGGCGGCCGAACTGACCGAGGCGCTCGCCGACGCCGACTCTGTCGATTCGGTGGCTCTCGACACGCCACCAGCGCCGGAGTAGCCTGCCCCGCATGGTCGCCTTCACCTACGCCTTCAGCGGCTTCGCCGTGCCCGATATCGATGCCGCGCGCACGTTCTACCGCGACGTAGTCGGCCTCGAGGTCACCGACGCCATGATGGGCCAGCTCTCGATCGACCTGCCCGGCGGCGGCTGGGTGCTCGTGTACCCCAAGCCCGACCACGCGCCCGCCGTCTACACGATGCTCAACCTCGAGGTCGACGACATCGACGCCGCTGTCGATGAACTGGCCGGCCGCGGTGTCGAGTTCGCGCGCTACGACGGATTGGATCAGGATTCGCGCGGTATCGCGCGCGGCATCGCCTCCGGGCAGGGGCCCGACATCGCGTGGTTCACCGACCCGGCGGGCAACATCATCTCGGTTTTGCAGAATCCTCCAGCACCGCAGGGCTAGACACGTCACCGCTAGGCGTCTGACGACACACACCCTTCGTGAGACCTCAGCGAACAACTATCATGAAGTTCGCTTCACCATCGTCGGTGTTCCGCCGACGGTGCACCCTTCGGCGAAAGATCAACGATGACCCAACGCCCCTGGCTCTCCCACTACGCCGACGATGTCGAGCCCGACCTGGCTGAGAGCCCACTCACCCACCTTCCCGCGATGATCAGGGCGGCCGCCTCGAGCTACGCCGACACGGTCGCCTTCACCCAGTGCATGGCGAACGGCATGAACGGCTCGCTCACGTATGCGCAGGTCGACGAGCTTTCCGACGACTTCGCCGCCTATCTGCGCGAGGTCGTCGGCCTCTCGCAGGGCGATCGCGTCGCCGTGCAGATGCCCAACAGCCTGAGCTACCCGATCGTGGCCTTCGGCGTCATGAAGGCCGGTTGCGTGCTCGTCAACACCAACCCGCTCTACACGGCCACCGAGATGGTGCACCAGTTCAGCGACTCGGGCGCGACGGTGCTCGTCGTGAGCGACATGTTCGCCGACCGGCTGGGCGACGTGGTGCCGAAGACGAACATCACCACAGTCGTCACGGTGCGCATCGCCGAGTTCTTCCCGCCCGTCATCGCGGGCGTGATCCGCATGGTGCAGAAGTGGTGGAACCGCACGCTCCCCGCCATCACCGTCGAGCACACGGCGTTTCCGAAGGCTCTCGCCGCGGGTCGCGAACGCCGCGACTCCGGCGCCCTTGAGGGCTACCTCGACGGCGTCGGTTCTGAAACCCTCGCTGCGCTGCAGTACACGGGCGGCACCACGGGCGTCTCGAAGGGCGCCATGCTCACGCACGGCAACCTCGTGTCGAACACGCTGCAGATGATTCAGATGTGCGGGGGCTACATGCGACCCGGGGTCGAGGTCGTGCTCACGGCACTGCCGCTGTACCACATCTTCGCTTTCACGGTGAATCTGCTGGCCTTCTACCACCTTGGTGCGCGCAATATTCTCGTACCGTCGCCGCGACCGCCCAGCAATCTCAAGCGAGCGTTCGAGAACTACAAAATCACCTGGGTCACGGGCGTCAACACGCTGTTCAACGCCCTGCTCAATGAGCGGTGGTTTCTCGACAGCCCGCCGAAGCATCTGCGAGCATCCGCCGCCGGTGGCATGGCCCTGTTCGAATCGGTCGCCGCGCGCTGGAGCGAGGTCACGGGCACCCCGATCGTCGAGGGCTACGGCCTCACCGAGACCTCGCCTGTGCTGAGCTTCAACCCCTTCGGCCCCACGGCCAAGGCCGGCACGATCGGCATTCCGGTGCCCTCGACCGAGCTGCGCTGCATCGACGAGTCGGGTGCCGAAGTGGCGCCCGGCACCCCGGGCGAGATCGCCGCGCGCGGCCCGCAGGTCATGGCCGGTTACTGGCAGCGACCCGACGATTCCGCGTCGTCGATCGTCGACGGGTTCTTCCGCACCGGCGATGTCGCCGAGATGGATGCCGACGGGTTCTTCACGATCGTCGACCGCAAGAAAGACATGGTGCTCGTCAGCGGCTTCAACGTGTACCCGAACGAGGTCGAAGAGCGCATTGCCGAGATGCCCGGAGTTCTCGAGGTCGGCGTTGTCGGCATTCCCGACGACAAGTCGGGCGAGGCCGTGCGCGCCTACATCGTCGCCGGCCAGAACCCGCCGACCGAGGCCCAGGTGATCGCGCATTGTCGCGAGACTCTCGCCGCCTACAAAGTGCCGAAGTCGGTGCGGTTCCTCGACGAACTGCCCAAGAGCCCCATCGGCAAGATTCTGCGGCGCGAGCTGCGGGCAGAAGCCGTCACCTCAGCCACCGCCAGTATCGAGACCCAGGGAAGGGAGCTGTCATGATCGCCACCCCGCTCATCATCGCGACGCAGACCGTCGTCAACGAGCAAGACGTCGTGACGCCGTTCGAGCAGGCCCTGCTCGTCGGGCTCGTCTTCGTCATCATGTTCGGTCTCGGTGCGGGCCTCACGCCGCGCGACTTCAAGCTCGCGCTGCGCCGCCCCTATGGCCTCATCATCGGCTTCGTGACGCAGTTCGGCATCATGCCGCTGCTGGCGTACGTGCTCGTCGTGACCGTGCTCTTCCAGCTGCCCCGCGAATACGCGGCGCCGGTCGCGCTCGGGGCCCTGCTCATGGGCTGCGTGCCCGCCGGCACGACGTCGAACATCTTCACCTACTTCTCGAAGGGCAACCTCGCGCTGAGCGTCATCATGACGACCAACTCGACGCTGTGGGCCATCTTGATGACGCCGCTCGTGCTCGCCTTCTACGGTTCGCTGATCTTCACCGAGAGCTCAGACCTGCAGATTCCGATCGTGAACATCGTCGTGACCCTCGCGACGCTGCTGATCCCGGTCGTCGCGGGCATGATCCTCCGGCGGTACAGCGCCAACGTCGGTGCCGTCATGGAGCTCTTGGGCGGCTTCTTCGGGCTGTTCTTCATCGTGTTCCTCATGGCCACGTGGGTGCCGCGCAACTGGGCCCTGCTGACCAAGACGCCGTGGCAGACCTACACCGTCGCGATCGGGCTCGGACTCTTCGGCATCGCGATCGCCTACGCCATCGCGCGGGCGATCCGCATGCACCCGTCGAACGCCCGCACCATCGGGCTCGAGACGGGTATTCAGAACGGCCCGCTCGCGATCGCGATCGTGCTGCTGACCTTCAGCGGCAACCCCGACATCGGGTTGATCCTCATCGTGCCGGCGCTCTACTCGCTCTTCATCGTCATCGTGTCGACGGTCGTGACGTTCTACTTCCGGCGCGCGAACCTGGCAGAAGAGCAGAAGATTCCGAACCTGTTGTAGAGCGGGGCCCGCGCCTCGTATCGACAACGACGCCTCGCACGGTTCATTCCGTGCGAGGCGTCGTTTTGCGTGAGAGAAACGAATGCTCGGCGCGAATGGCGCGTCATGCCGGCCACTGCCTCACCCCAGGGCGCGGCAGTGTGCCGTTCTACGCCTCGTCGAGTGGCGCAGCGAACTGGGCCTCGTAGAGCCGCGCATACGCTCCGTCGGCGGCAAGCAGCTGCTCATGGGTGCCCTGCTCGACAATGCGGCCGGCCTCCATGACGAGAATGAGGTCGGCGTCGCGGATCGTCGAGAGTCGGTGCGCGATGACGAAACTCGTGCGGTCGCGACGAAGGGCGGCCATGGCGTGCTGCACGAGCACCTCGGTGCGCGTGTCGACCGAGCTCGTCGCCTCGTCGAGAATCAGCACGCTGGGTCGCGCAAGGAACGCGCGCGCAATCGTCAGCAGCTGCTTCTCGCCCGCGCTCACGTTTGAGCCGTCGTCGTCGAGAACCGTGTCATAGCCGTCGGGCAACGCGCCGACGAAACGGTCGACGTACGTCGCGCGGGTGGCATCGAGAATCTCTTCCTCGGTGGCATCCGGTCGGCCGTAGGCGATGTTGTCGCGAATCGTGCCGCCGAACAGCCAGGTGTCTTGCAGCACCATGCCCATGCGCGATCGCAGGCCGTCGCGCGTCATGGCGGCGATGTCGACGCCGTCGAGCGTGATGCGGCCTCCGTCGAGCTCGTAGAACCTCATCATGAGGTTGACGAGAGTGGTCTTGCCCGCGCCCGTCGGCCCGACGATGGCGATCGTCTGGCCAGGCTCTGCCACCAGAGACAGCCCATCGATGAGCGGCACGGCGGGGTCGTAGCGAAACGAGACGTCGTCGAAGACGAGCCGGCCCGTGACTGAGTCGGGAATCGCTGGCGCCAGCGGGTCGGCAGACTGCTCGGGCGCATCCATCAATTCGAAAACGCGCTCGGCACTCGCGACGCCCGACTGCAGCAGGTTCGCCATCGAGCCGAGCTGGCTGAGCGGTTGCGTGAACTGGCGCGAGTACTGGATGAAGGCCTGCACGCCGCCGATGGTCATCGCGCCCGTCGTGACGAGCAGGCCGCCGACGACCGCGATGGCCACGTAGACGAGGTTTCCGACGAACATGATCGCGGGCATGATGATGCCGCTCACGAACTGCGCGCCGAAGCTCGCGGCGAACAGTTGCTCGTTCTTCTCCAGAAAGCGCTGCTCGACAGAGCGCTGCTGCCCGAACACCTTGACGAGTGCGTGGCCCGTGAATGTCTCTTCGATCTGCGCGTTGAGCTCACCGGTGTGCGCCCACTGCGCCACGAAGAGCTTCTGCGACCGCTTCGCGATGACCGCCGTGATGACGAGCGTCAGCGGAACGGTGATGAGCGAGACGAGCGCGAGAATCGGCGAGATGACGAACATCATGATGATGATGCCGAGCACCGTGAGCAGCGAGGTCAGCAGCTGGCTCAGCGTCTGCTGCAGGCTCTGCGAGATGTTGTCGACGTCGTTCGTGACGCGGCTCAGCACCTCACCGCGCTGCACCCTGTCGAAGTAGGTGAGCGGCAGGCGGTTGAGCTTGCCCTGAACCTCTTCGCGCAAGCGGTAGACCGTGCGCTGCGTGACCCCGTTGAGCAGGTAGGCCTGCAGCCACGAGAACACCGACGAGAAGACGTAGACGAGCAGCACGATGCCGAGCAGCAGCTGCAGCTGGGCGAAATCGATGCCCGCACCGTCGCCCGCCTGGCCCGCGCCGTCGCCATTGCCGAAGACGCCGTCGACAATCACGTTGGTCGCCAGGCCGAGCAGGGCGGGGCCGACGACGCTCAGCAGCACGCTCACGACCCCGAGAACGATGACGACGAGCACAAGACTGCGCTCGGGAGCAAGGCGGCCGATCAGCCGCTTCGCCGACGGCCCGAAGGTCATCGCCTTCTCGGCGGGCATGCCGATGCCGCCGCCCATGGGGCCACCCATCGGGCCGCGGCGGGCTCCCCCGGGCGGGCCGACGGGTCGTGCCGGTGCCGTGCTCATGCGCTCGCCTCCGCTCGCAACTGGCTGTCGACGATCTCGGCATAGGTCTCGCTGGCCGCGAGCAACTCGTCGTGGGTACCGCGGCCGACCACCCTGCCGCGGTCGAGCACGATGATCTGGTCGGCGTCTTGCACCGTGGCGACGCGCTGGGCGACGACGATGAGGGTGGCGTCGGCGACCTCGCGGCGCAGCGCGGCTCGCAGGCGAGCATCCGTCGCCGTGTCGAGGGCCGAGAACGAGTCGTCGAAGACGTAGATCTCGGGTCGCTTGACGAGCGCGCGGGCGATGGCAAGCCGCTGCCGCTGCCCGCCCGAGACCGTTGTGCCGCCCTGCGCGATCGGAGCCTCGAGCTGCTCGGGCATCGCCCGCACGAAGTCGGCGGCCTGCGCGATCTCGAGGGCCGCCCACAGCTCGTCGTCGGTGGCATCGGGTGCACCGAACCTCAGATTGCTCGCGACCGTGCCCGAGAACAGGAAGGGGCGTTGCGGCACGAGCCCGATACGGCTCCAGAGCAGATCGGCGTCGAACTCGCGCACGTCGACGCCGTCGACGAGCACAGCGCCGCCCGTCACGTCGAAGAGCCGCGGCAGCAGGCTGATGAGCGTGGTCTTGCCGGCTCCCGTGCTGCCGATGATGGCGGTCATGCGCCCCTGCTCGGCAATCAGGCTGACTCCGTCGAGCACCGGATGCTCAGCCCCCGGGTAGGCGAACACCGCGTCGCGCAGCTCGACCCGACCGCTCGCGTCGAGCGAGGTGACGGGGTTCGCCGGCAGCACGACCGAGGAGGGCGTCTCGAGCACCTCTCCGATGCGGTCGGCCGACACTGCGGCCCGCGGCAGCAGCACGGCGATGAACGTGGCCATGAGCACGGCCATCAAGATCTGGATGAGGTAGGTGAGGAAGGCGGTGAGCGCCCCTACCTGCATGAGACCCGCCTCGATGCGAAACGAGCCGAACCACAGCACTGCCACGCTCGACACGTTGAGCACGAGCAGCACGATCGGGAACATCAGGGCGAAGAGCCGACCCGCACGAAGTGCCGTGTCAGTGAGGGCCGTGTTGGCCTCAGCGAAGCGCTCGACCTCTTGCCGCTCGCGCACAAACGCGCGCACGACGCGCATGCCGGTCAGCTGCTCGCGCAGCACCCGGTTCACGGTGTCGATGCGCTCTTGCATCACGCGGAAGAGCGGCACCGTGCGCACGATGATCGCGCTCACAGCGAGCAGCAGCACCGGAATTGCGACCGCCATGATGAGCGAGAGCTCGAGGTCTTGCTGCAGCGCCATGATGATGCCGCCGATCGCGAGAATCGGAGCGCTCACGAGCATCGTGCTCGTCATCAGCACCAGCATCTGCACCTGCTGCACGTCGTTGGTCGTGCGGGTGATGAGCGAAGGGGCGCCGAAGTGGCTCACCTCGCGTTCAGAGAAGGTGCCGACGTGCGCGAACACTGCCCCGCGCAGGTCGCGCCCGAGCGCCATCGCGACGCGGGCGCCGAAGTAGACGGCCGTGATGGCGCACGCGATCTGCACGAGGGTGATGGCGAGCATCACCCCGCCGATCTGCAGAATGTACGCCGTATCGCCGGTGGCGATGCCGCGGTCGATGATGGCCGCATTGAGCGCGGGCAGGAAGAGCGAGGCGACGGCTTGAGCGAGCTGGAAGAAGACGACACCCGCGATGAGCAGCCCGTAGGGCTTCAAATACCGCCGGAGGATGAGTGCAAGCATGGCCTGCTCATTCTTCACCTGCTACGACAGGACTCATGACACGAGCGTGCCGCTCTCAGCGAACGCTGATCGTCACCGTCGGGCTCAGCTCAGTGATCGAGCCACTTGTCTTCGAGGTGGTCGGCACTCACTCGGCGGATCGTGCCCGACCGCGACCGCAGCACGATCGACTCAGTGGTGATGATGCCGCGCTCGCGCCGCACGCCCCGCACGAGCTCGCCGTCGGTCACGCCCGTCGCGACGAAGAAGGTGTTGTCGCTGCGCACGAGCTCGTGGGCCTCGTAGACGTAGTCGAACTTCAGGCCAGCGGCAGCGCCGTTCGAGCGCTCGAGATCGCTGCCCGGGGCGAGACGGCCCTGGATGAAGCCACCGAGCGCGCGCACCGCGCACGCCGTCGCGACGCCCTCGGGGCTGCCGCCCGTGCCGACCGCCATGTCGATGCGGGTGTCGTGGCGAGCAGCGTTGATGCCCGCGGCTACATCGCCGTCGAGAATGAGTCGGGTGCCAGCGCCGGTTGCGCGAATCTCGGCGATGAGCCGTTCGTGGCGCGGCCGGTCGAGCACCGCGATGCGCATCTCATCGACCGGCTTCTTCTTCGCCGCAGCGAGTGCACGGATGTTCTCCGCGATGGGCTGGCGAATGTCGAGCACCCCGATTCCCTCGTTGCCGGCCACGAGCTTGTCCATGTAGAACACGCTCGAGGCGTCGAGCATCGAGCCGCGGTCAGAGACCGCGATCATCGAGATCGCGTGCCCGCGGCCCGCCGCGGTGAGCGACGTGCCGTCGATGGGGTCGACGGCGATGTCGCACGCGGGACCCTGGCCGTTGCCGACCACCTCACCGTTGTAGAGCATCGGCGCGTTGTCTTTCTCACCCTCGCCGATGACGACGAGGCCGCTGAAGCTGACGGTGCCCAAGAATTTGCGCATCGCATCCACCGCCGCCTTGTCGGCCGCGTTCTTGTCGCCCTTGCCGATGAACGGAGCGGAGCGGATGGCGGCCGCCTCGGTGGCCCGCACCAGTTCCATGGCGAGGTTGCGGTCGGGGTGCAGGAACAGGGTTCCCGTTTCGGTGGTCACCACAGTGGCGTCCTCTTTCGTGTGCGATCGGTCGATGAGAGCAGGACGCGCCGGGTGGTAGGTCAGCGCTCCTCCAGCGTAGCGCCTGGGCCCTCGCCCCTTTCGGGCGCGTCGCTAGACTCGAATCGCATCCACCACGCCCAGAACCACGAGGAGCCTCATGCCCATCGCCACCCCCGAGCAGTACGCCGAGATGCTCGACAAGGCCAAGAAGGGCGGGTTCGCCTACCCCGCCATCAACGTGTCGTCGTCGTCGACGATCAACGCCGTACTGCAGGGCCTGAGCGAGGCCGGCTCTGACGGCATCATCCAGGTGACCACCGGCGGTGCCGACTACTTCGCGGGGCAGACGGTCAAGGCGCGTGCCTCGGGCGCGCTCGCCTTCGCCGCGTTCGCCACCGAGGTCGCCAAGAACTACCCCGTCACGGTCGCGCTGCACACCGACCACTGCCCGAAAGACGCGCTCGACGGCTTCGTCATGCCGCTCATCTCCGCGAGCGAGGCCGAGGTCAAGGCTGGCCGCAATCCGATCTTCCAATCGCACATGTGGGACGGCTCGGCCGTGCCGCTCGCCGAGAACCTCGAGATCGCCCGCGACCTCCTCCCCCGCATGAAGGCGATCCACGCCATTCTCGAGGTCGAGATCGGCGTCGTCGGCGGCGAAGAAGACGGCGTGCAGCACGAGGGCTCGAACGATGCGCTCTACACGACGATCGGTGATGTCACCGCTGCGGTCGAGGCGCTCGGCCTCGGCGAGCAGGGCCGCTACATGGCCGCCCTCACCTTCGGCAACGTGCACGGCGTCTACAAGCCCGGCAACGTCAAGCTGCGGCCTGAGCTGCTGGCCGAGATTCAGCAAGGCATCCAGGCGAAATACGGCACGGATGCTCTTCCGCTCGACCTCGTCTTCCACGGCGGCTCGGGCTCGACCGACGACGAGATCTCGACGGCGGTCAAGAACGGCGTCATCAAGATGAACATCGACACCGACACGCAGTACGCGTTCAGCCGTTCGGTCGCCGACTCGGTGCTCAAGAACTACGACGGCTTCTTGAAGGTCGACGGCGAGATGGGCAATAAGAAGGTCTACGACCCGCGCGCCTGGGGCAAAGCGGCCGAGACGGCCATGGCCGCTCGTGTCGTCGAGGCGACGCAGCAGCTCGGCTCGGCGGGGCACTCGGGCCGCTAGCTGCGGCTCGCGTCACCACCCCTCGTCGATCGCGCTCCGGCGCTACCGGCGGGGGCCTCCCGGCGACCCCGCAGGGGGTGTGCGCAAGGGCGTGCTCGCGGGAGCACCGCCCGACACCTCGAACTCGACGGCCGTGAGCGGACCGCTGCGCCAGCGCAGCTTGTCGACCGTCGACTTGAGACCGACGTAGTACGGCGCGAGGAAGGTTTCGCGACGGCCCTCGGGCATGGCCGACGCGATGCGCAAGGCGACAGCGATCGCGCCGTGATCGGTGCGCCGCAGTTCGAGCCGCGCGAGGCCGATGCGTGCATCGTCGGGTGCGAGCAGGGCGTCGAGTAGAGCGCGCAGGGCCGTGCGCTGAGCGAGGTCGAGCTGATCGGCAAGTCGGTGCTCGTCGTCGACGCGCACCGGCTGACCTTGGGCGACTCGTTCGAGCCAGGTGCGATCGACGTCGGCCGTCAACTCGTCACGCAGGCGCTCCGACAGCTGCGCGGCCAGTCGAGCATCGCCGTCGCTGACGCTCCCCCGCTCGAGAACGCCCCTGATCAACTGCGTCGCGTCAGCGATGCGCGCGGTCGTCACGGCGTCGACCTCCGCGATGAGGGTTCCGTCGTCGGCCGTCTTCGGGGCGAGCTCCAGGGGGCGCTCGCTCCAGCGAGCGAGCCCGGAGGTGATGGCCTGCACGAGCAGCACGCCCCCCAGGGTGCCGATCACGATCGGGAAGAGCGCGATCATGGTGGTCGTGTAGGGCGGCCACGACTGCTCGTCAGGAACCACGAGCGCCAGCACGGTCACCGCGCCGACCACGAAGACGACTGCACCCACGAGGGAGAGTCGCTGCGACGATGCGTACGGTGCCATGGCCAGCAGGGTGAGCGAGCTGACGAGCGGTGCCCACCAGAGCTCGACCGCGAAGGGCTCACCGCGGTAGCCCCATGCCGACAGCACGAGCGCCGCGCTCGACAGCAGTGCAAGGGGGATGGCCCGGCGAAGCGTCAGAGCACCGCGAGGAGGTCGCGTGGCCACGTGCACGCCGAGGAGTGCGCCGACGGCCACGACGAGCGCCGCGACCTGCACGAGCGGCCGCGACCCCGCCTGCCCGCTCACGGTGAGCACGAGAGCGCCGTGCACCCCGCCCAGGACTGCCGCGGCGAGAGGAAGGTTCGGCGAGGTGAACCAGCTCAATGGGTCGGCATCCCACGGGCTGCTCGTCCAGGCATTGCGCCGGGTCATCGCTCGGCCTCCGAGAGGGGAACGGTCATCATGACGGTCGTTCCGTCAGGCCCCGACCAGACCCGCACCGTGCCGCCCACCTGAGCAATGCGATCAGTGATCGACGCGCGCACCCCGAGCCGATCGTCAGCGATCTCGGCAGGATCGAAACCGACACCGTCGTCGACGACGAGCACGGTCACCTGCCCGGTACGCTCACCGACGACGATCTCGGCGCGATCTGTCGACGCGTGCTGCACAACGTTGTCGAGGGCCGCCCGCACCGCACCCATGACGGCGTGACGCACGGGCGCAGACACGCGTCCGTGCAGCGAGTCGACTCCGCTGACGTCGATGCGCACACCGCTCCACTGGTAGTCGCGCACGAGACCCAGCACCGCGTCGCCCAGGGCACTTCCGGCGCTCGACGATGCCGGGGTGTCGCCGACCGACGCCGCGTCGACCACTCGCAGGTGCCCGCTGAGCACCGTGCGAGCGTGATCGCTGAGGGTGCCGGGCGATCGCGCGATCGCCGTCAGGTCGGCCAGCACGGTGTCGTGCACGACGCCGGCTGCCCGACGCTCGAGCTCTCGTCGACCATCGAGATCGCGCACTTCGCGCTCGGCCGCTCGCAAGGGCTCGAGTCGCCGCGCGGTCTGCCGCTGGGCGAACGCCAGCGTCAGATAGGCGACCGCAGAGATCGAGAACACGATGAGGGGCCCGCTGCCCGACCCGATCGTCGATCCGGCCAACGCCAGCCCCACCATGACGCTCGACTGCGCGACGACAAAGCCCACAGCCGACCACAGCAATCCGCTAACGGCGCTGCCACCGACCGCACCAACAAGGCAGATCGCCGTCGCCACGCGATTGATGAGATAAGGCCCCGAGTCCGCGAAGCCCGGGTCGGCGGCGAGCCCGATGACGGGTACTGCGACCGAGAGCACGGCCCCGCCGATCAGGAACACGGTCGCGGTGAGCACGGTCGAGCGCCAGATGAGCAGCAGCGCGAGCATCCCGATGCCGACGTAAGGCGCCACGATGAGAGGCAGGGTCTCGACGAGACCACGGCTCACCTGCACATCGATGACAATCGTCGCTGAGATTCCGGCGCCGACGAGCGCGATCATGCGCTGAGTGAGGGCGAGCCCGACGACGGTGATGCGGGCCGCAGCGACGCGGGGCAGGCCGACGTCGATCATGGCCCGCGCTCGTCAGACTCGGGTGCGACCACCGAGGGCGCGTTCGTCGATATTGCCCGCCTTATCGCGCCGCAGTTCTTTTGGCAGTGAGAACTGCAGGTCTTCTTCGGCCGTCTTGACCTCGTCGACCGTGTCGAAGCCCGCGTCTCGCAGGTCGGCGAGCACTTGCTCGACGAGCACTTCAGGAACACTCGCGCCCGAGCTGACGCCGACAGTGGCCACACCCTCGAACCACTCTTGCTTGATCTCGCTCGCGTAATCGATGCGATACGCGGCTTTGGCGCCGTACTCGAGCGCGACCTCGACGAGGCGAACGCTGTTCGAGCTGTTCGACGAGCCCACGATGATGACGAGATCGGTCTCGGGCGCAACCTTCTTGATCGCCACTTGGCGGTTCTGCGTCGCGTAGCAGATGTCGTCGCTCGGCGGATCCTGCAGGTGCGGGAATCGCGCGCGCAGGCGCCGCACGGTCTCCATCGTCTCGTCGACGCTCAGGGTGGTCTGCGAGAGCCAGATGAGCTCGTCGCCCTCGGGAACCTCGATGCGGTCGGCTTCGTCGGGGTCGTTCACGAGAATCGTGCGCTCGGGCGCGTGACCCATCGTGCCCTCGACCTCTTCATGGCCAGCGTGGCCGATGAGCAGAATGCGGTAATCCTGCTTCGCGAACCGCACGGCCTCGCGATGCACCTTCGTGACAAGCGGGCACGTGGCATCGATGGCCTGCAGCTCACGATCGGCAGCGCCCTGCACCACGGCAGGGCTCACGCCGTGGGCCGAAAAAACGATGTGCGAGCCCGGAGGCACCTCGTCGACCTCGTCGACGAAGATCGCGCCCTGCTTCTCGAGCTCGGTCACGACGTGGATGTTGTGCACGATCTGCTTGCGCACGTACACGGGAGCCCCGTATTGCTCAAGAGCCTTTTCGACAGCGATCACTGCGCGATCGACTCCGGCGCAGTAACCGCGCGGCGCGGCCAGCAGCACGCGTTTCGGGCGATCGACCGGCAGGGGAACAAGGCGCTCCCGGCGTTGCGGGATCACCGGGGTCGTCAGCGTCGAGCCGAAGGCGCCGTTCGAGATCGTGGTCACGAGCCCCAGTCTACGAGTGGCCGCCTGCACGTGAGCTTCAGCAGAGCCGACCTCTCGAGTCTCGCCGTTGTTTACTCCACATCTCGTCGCATCGTGGTGAGTGAGGCCGCGACGAGCAGCACCGCAGCGAGAGCGGCGAGTATCACGCCGCCCTGCCACCAGAGCAGAGCATCCACCTCCGATGCCGGTATCGAGGAATCGAAAGCGTTGAGCGAACTGAAGAGGCCGGCCCCGACGAGCGCATCCGTCGCCGCGCCGGGTAGGAACCGCCCGAGCGACGCCGACCACTCCCACACGTTCGCCACCAGGCGCAGAATCGGCTCGACGAACTGAGTGAAGGCGAGCACGATGACGATGGCAGCGATCTGGCTCGTCAGCAGCGCTCCGAGTCCGAGGCCGAGCAGCGACCACAGTGCTGTTGCCAGCAACGTACGCATCAGCACGGCGATGACCTCGGGCTCGTCGAGCGCCGTCGACTCGCCGAGCGCGGCGAGCACCGGGGCTCCGAGTCCGACCGAGCCGACGAGACCCATCACGCCGTACAGCGCGCCCATGAGCGCTGCGACGATTCCCTTCGCCGCGAGCACGACCCCGCGGCGGGGCTGAGCGAGCACGGTGGGTGTGAGCGTGCCGTGGCGGTATTCGGTGGTCGCGAGAAGCGCACCGAAGAGCAGCAGAATGACGAGACCGACCGCCGTGACGCTGCTGTAGACGAGATTCGCCGTGACGACGGGGTCGAGCTCGGGTGCCGAAGCGCCAGCGCCAGCGAGCTGAGAACCCAGGTCGCTGAAGAAGAAGGCGAGGCCGGCAGCCGTCATTCCCACGTACGCCACCATGATGAGACCGAGCAGCCACCACGCCTTGAGTGAGAAGACCTTCGCGAACTCGGCGGCCGTGGCACGCGTGAGGTTCGAGGCGAGAGCGGTCATGCTGCGCCCTCCTCAGCGGCGGCATCGCCCTGGTCGGCGGTGAGCGCGAGGAACACCGACTCGAGCCCGTCGCCTTCGTTGCTGAGGTGCGTGAGCGCGAGGCCTGCGTCGCGCGCGACCTCGCCCGTGCGGGCTACATCGAGACCGAGCACCGTCAATCCCGCGGCGCCGGGCTCGACAGAGGCGCCGGCGCGCGTGAGGGCATCCGCGAGAGCCGGCCGATCTGATGCGTCGACACGCACGCGCGTCGTTCCCGCCTCGAGCTCGTCGAGTGTGCCGTCGAAGACGATGCGGCCATGACGGATGACCACGACATCGTCGACCGTCTGCTGCACTTCTCCCAGCACGTGCGATGAGAGCAGCACGGTGCGGCCTTCGGCGGCGAGCGAGCGCAAGAGCGATCGCATCCAGCGGATGCCGTCGGGGTCGAGCCCGTTGATCGGCTCGTCGAGCACGAGGGCCGCGGGGTCGCCGAGCAGGGCGCTCGCGAGACCGAGGCGCTGTCTCATGCCGAGCGAGTATCCGCCGACAGCGCGGCGAGCGGCGTGGGTGAGGCCCACCTGCTCGAGCACGGTGTCGACGCGAGAACGATCGATGCCCGCCGCGAGAGCGAACGCGGCGAGATGCGCGCGCCCACTGCGGCCGGGGTGGAAGACATCCGCCGAGAGCGAGCCCCCGACGCGATGCGCAGGGCGATCGAGGTCGCGATAGCGCTGCCCGTCGATGAGTGCCGAGCCCGCAGTGGGCCGGTTGAGACCCAGCAGAATGCGCAGCGTCGAAGTCTTGCCGGCGCCGTTCGGGCCGAGAAAACCGGTGACGCGGCCGGGTTCGGCCGTGAACGACACATCGCGCAGCGCCGTCACCTCGCCGTACACCTTGGTCAGCGAGTCAATGACGAGCGGCGTGGGCGTGGTCATGCGTCTCCGAACGATCGGGGGTCGGCTGTCTCGACTACCCTGGCGAACACCGCCGATCGATGCAAGGAGGGGCGTATGTCTGAAGACCCGACCGCCCCGTCGCCAGGTGGTGCGGCCTCGAGTGCCGATGCCCCGTGGCCCGTCGGCCAGCTCTCGGCAAAGCTCAAGGACTACATCGACCGGCTCGGCCAGGTCTGGGTCGACGGCGAGATCGCGCAATGGGGTGTCTCGGGCGGCAACGTGTACGGCAAGCTCAAAGATGTCTCGATGGATGCGACGGTCTCGTTCGTCATCTGGTCGTCGGTGCGCGCCACCTTGCCCGAGGGGCTGGGCCAGGGCGACCGGGTGACCGCGCTCGTCAAGGCAAACTGGTGGGTCAAGGGCGGCACGCTCACGATGCAGGTATCGCAGATGCGCCGCGTCGGGCTCGGTGACCTGCTCGAGCGACTCGAGCGTCTGCGCGCAACGCTCGCGGCCGAAGGCCTGTTCTCGCCCGAACGCAAGCAGCGGCTACCCTTCCTGCCCCAGTGCATCGGGCTCGTGACCGGCAAAGACAGCGACGCCGAGAAAGACGTGCTGCGCAACGCCCAACTGCGGTGGCCGTCGGTGCGCTTCCGTGTCGTGCACGCCGCCGTGCAGGGCGACAAGGCCGTCGCCGAGGTCTCAGCGGGCATCCGGCTATTGGATGCTGACCCCGACGTCGACGTCATCATCGTCGCCCGGGGCGGCGGCGACTTTCAGAACCTGCTGCCGTTCAGCGACGAGAGCCTCGTGCGCACGGCCGCCGCCTGCGCGACCCCTCTCGTCAGCGCGATCGGCCACGAGAACGATCGGCCGCTTCTTGACGAGGTCGCCGACCTGCGCGCCTCGACGCCCACCGATGCGGCCAAGCGCGTTGTGCCCGATGTCACCGAAGAGATCGCGCGCGTGCAGCAGGCGCGCTCGCGCATGCTCTCTCGCGTGACGGCCACGATCGGCGCTGAGGTCGAGCGCATCGCGGCCATCAGGTCGCGCCCCGTGCTCGCCGACGCTGCGTGGATCGTCGACACCCGCGCCGACGAGCTGACCCGGGCCGTCGCCCGGGGTGTCGAGCTCACCCATCGCCTGCTCGAGCGCGCGGGTATCGACCTCGAGGAGCGACGCACCCAGTTGCGCGCGCTCTCACCGCAGCGCACGCTCGATCGCGGCTACGCGATCGCTCAGACCGACGACGGAGCCGTGCTGCGGTCAGCCGCATCGGCAGTGCCCGGCTCTCGGGTGCGTCTCACGCTCGCCGACGGGCGCATCGCGACGGTCGTCGAGACTCCCACCGACAGTGCAGAAAGGCCCGCCTAGCATGGCTACCGTGACCCCGAACAACGCCGCTGACCCCGCTGCGTCTGCCGGCGATCTCGACACCGAGGGCCTCAGCTACGAACAGGCGCGCGACGAGCTCGTGAAGGTCGTGACCGAGCTCGAGCAGGGCGGCGCGACTCTCGAGCAGTCGATCGCTCTCTGGGAGCGCGGCGAGGCGCTCGCCCGACGCTGCGAAGAGTGGCTCATCGGTGCGAAGCAGCGGCTCGATGCCGCGCGCGCTGCGGTCGAAGGCTGACCGCATGCCCGAAGAACCTCCCGTCGTCGCCGAGCTCGGCAGGCCCGAGACCCCCGACGAGAAGGCGGCCCGCATAGCCGAAGCCCGACGGCGACGGCGCTCGAATCAGACCGCCAAGAACCTCGCACTCTCGATCGCCGCATCTCTCGGCATCGTGCTGTTTCTCGTGCTCGTCGTCGTGCGCCCTGATCCGGCACCCCTCGTCATCGACCACCTCGCGGCCGCCGGCGAGGCCGAGCAGAGCCTGGGCGAGACCGTCGCGGCACCGATCGTGCCGCCGACGTGGGTCGCGAACCGCGCCGAGCTGGCGGGCTCGGGCGGCGTCGACGAGTGGACGATCGGCTTCATCACCGCCGACGACACCTTCATCGGCCTGGTGCAGGGCTTCGACGCCAACCCCACGTGGCTGCGCGACACGCTGCGCAACGCGGGCGACGGCGACGAGATCGACATCGCGGGCCTGACCTGGCAGCGCTTCGATCGACGCGGTGTCGACGGCGTCGGCCTGCGCGAGTACGCCCTCGTGACCGAGACCGGCAGCAGCACGATCGTGCTCTACGGCACCGCGGTCGATGCAGACTTCGCCTTGCTCGCCACGGCGGTCGCCGCCGATCTGCCTGCCACCATCGACTGAGGCGGCTACGCTCGTATCTCGGCTGAGACCCTAGGCCCGACCGTTGAGCGTCTGGCAGGAGCGTGATGACGAACGAGAGACCCCGGCCCGACAAGGTCTGGAACGAGATGCTGCGCGGCAACGAGCGGTTCGTGGCCGGTGAGCCCCAGCATCCACGACAAGACGTCGACCGTCGCGGCGAGCTCGCCGCCGCCCAGGCGCCCCGCGCCGCCCTCTTCGGGTGCAGCGACTCGCGCCTCGCCGCCGAAATCATCTTCGACAAGGGTCTCGGCGACCTCTTCGTCGTACGCAACGCGGGTCAGGTGATCAGCGACAGCGTCATCGGCTCGCTCGAGTATGCGGTCGCGGTGCTCGGCGTGCCCCTCATCGTCGTGCTCGGGCATGACGAGTGCGGCGCGGTCAAGGCCGCCATCGACGCCGAGACGCCTGACGCCCCACCGCTGCCCGTGCACATTCAGGGGATCGTCGATCAGATCGCTCCCGCCGTCGAGCGCGTGCGGCTCGCCGCTGGCACGACGACGACAGCGGCGCTCGACGCGCACGAGGTCGGCCGACAGCACCTGCGCGACACCGTCGGGGCTCTGCTCGCGGCGAGCGAGCTGATCAGCGACGAGGTCGCCGCCGGTACGCTGGGCATCGTCGGCGCGAACTACCGGCTGCTCGAAGGCCGCGTTGTGCCCGACGTCGCGCTGGGTCGACTCTGACCCGCGAACCGCACACCCCTCCAGACCAGAAGGATCACACTGCCGTGAGCGACACGACCGACGCCGACTTCCGCATCGAGCACGACACCATGGGCGAGGTGCGCGTGCCGCGCAGCGCTCTCTACCGCGCGCAGACGCAGCGCGCCGTCGAGAACTTCCCGATCTCGGGCTCGGGCCTCGAACCCGGGCAGATCGTCGCGCTCGCGCAGATCAAGCGCGCCGCTGCTCTCGTCAACGCCGAGCTGGGAATTTTGGATGCTGCGCTCGCGCACGCCATCGTCGGCGCCGCCGATCAGATCATCGCGGGTCAGCACCACGACCAGTTCCCCGTCGACACCTACCAGACCGGCTCGGGCACGAGCTCGAACATGAACATGAACGAGGTACTCGCGACGCTCGCGTCGACCGATGCGCTCGCCGTGCACCCGAACGACCACGTGAACGCCTCGCAGTCGTCGAACGACGTCTTTCCGACCTCGGTGCACCTCGCCGTGACCGACGCTCTGCTGCGCGACCTGATTCCGGCTCTTGAGCACCTCGCCGAAGCCCTCGAGGTGAAGGCCGAGCTCTGGAAGACCGCGGTCAAGGCGGGCCGCACGCACCTCATGGACGCGACGCCGGTGACCCTCGGTCAGGAGTTCGCGGGCTATGCGCGGCAAGTGCGGCTCGGCGTCGCGCGCGTGCGCTCGACGATCGAGCGCGTTGCCGAAGTGCCGCTCGGCGGCACGGCAACGGGTACCGGCATCAACACCCCGCTCGGCTTCTCGCAGAAAGTCATCGCCGAGCTCGCCACGTCGACGGGTCTGCCGATCACCGAGGCCCTCGATCATTTCGAGGCCCAGGGAGCACGCGACGGTCTCGTCGAGGCCTCCGGCGCGCTGCGGGTGATCGCCGTCTCTCTCACGAAGATCTGCAACGACATCCGCTGGATGGGCTCCGGGCCCAACACGGGTCTCGCCGAATTGCACATTCCTGACCTGCAGCCCGGCTCGTCGATCATGCCCGGCAAGGTCAACCCCGTCGTTCCTGAGGCAGTGCTCATGGTCTGCGCGCGCGTCATCGGCAACGACGCCACGATCGCGTGGGCCGGTGCCTCAGGCTCGTTCGAGCTCAACGTGGCCATCCCGGTCATGGGAACCTCACTGCTCGAATCGATCCGCCTGCTGGCGAACTCGACGCGCGTGCTCGCCGACAAGACCGTGTCGGGTCTCGAGGCCAACCTCGACCGCGCGCGGGCTCTCGCCGAGAGCTCACCCTCGATCGTGACCCCGCTCAACCGGGTGATCGGCTACGAGGCCGCCGCGAAGATCGCCAAGCACTCGGTAGCCGAGGGGCTCACGATTCGCGAAGCAGTCATCGACCTCGGCTTCGTCGAGCGCGGCGAGGTCACGCTCGAGCAACTCGACAGCGCGCTCGACGTGCTGAAGATGACCGCTCCCGGTCTCTAGACCTCACCACCGAAGCGGTCCGCGTCGGAGTCGTTGAGTCTCCTGATCCGCACCACCGGTTCGAGAAGCGTTCGCGGGCATCCGACACGGACCGCAGGCCCAGCGTAGCCCGGCCATCTGCGTCGCGTCAGCGGAAGTAGTGGGGCCGGCTCACGAAGGTGTCGGAGACGAACATAACGCCAGCCGTGAGGTCGAGCAGCGATCGCAGACCCTCGATGAGGTCGTCGGCGCGATCGTCAGGCACCACGGTGATGATGAGGGTGAGCGCATCGCGGTCGTTGAACAGCTGCCTGCCCTCGTGGGCACCGTGGTGCCCGAGACCGGTCACGGCCGGCAAGCTCGTATAGCCGGTGGCGCCCGCAGCGACGATCTGGCGACGCACCGCGTCGGCGTCGACGGTGCGCGCCACGACCTCGATCTTGGTCATCTTGGTCAATGCTTCGCGGCTCATGCCGCCTCCTTCTGCTCTGCGCCGGAACCCGGCTCCATCATCCACGGCTGCCATCCGGCCGCCGTGCACCGCTCCCACTCTCCCGCGCTCTCGCCGGGTCGCACCAGAATCACCCATTGCCCGTGTACGAGGTCGTTCACGACATCGGCCTGCCGAACGATGCGCTCAATGCGCTCGCGCGGAGCATCCACCACCACCAGAAGGCGCACCGGCTCATGGTGCAATCCAGAGCGCGTGCCCACCGACTGCCACGGCAGCCCCAGACGCAGGTCACCCGAGGGGCCCGAGAGCACTCCAGCCCCGCCCACGAGGTTGTGCACGGTCTTGGTGCCGGCGCCGAAGACCTCGGGGTCGACCGACGAGTAGAAGTACTGGGCGTTGATCCAGTGCGCCACGACGAGCGGGGCGGTGAGGATCGTCTCGAGCGCGACGCCCTGCGGGTCGTGGTCGGGTTCGTACGAGTGCAAGAAGACGCGTCGGTGCAGGTCGGCTCCGGCCGACAGCGAGCGAGGCCCGATGATGAGGGCCGCGTTGCGAGCCAGACCCCACTCCGGGTAGACCTGCGCCCAGTCGCGCGAGCGGCGCGCCACGGCGCGACTCGAACCGCTGCCCGCTCCGGGTAGCTCGACCGCCCGCTCCCGGGCGAGCTCGTCGCCTGCGCGCCGGGTGTCGGCGAGTAGCCGCTCGACCTCTGCCCGACGGTCTTCCGGAACGCGCTCGAGGTCGGCAATCGTGACCACGTCGGTCGCCGTGTCGTGCTCGCCGGCGAGGAAGAGCGTGTCAGGCGGGATGCTGATGCCGCGCTCGGCGAGCCCAGTCCGCACGACGGGGGCGTTGAGTAGCGCCGCGGCGATACGTGCGTTCGGCGCCCCGCGGTGCCCGCCGCAGGCTCCGCAGTCGAGCGCCGTGCGAAACGCGTTGTTGGTCGTCGAGGTGCCGTGCCCGACGAAGACGACGATCGGGGCGAAGCCGTCGACCATGCCCATCGTGCGCATGATCACCTCGGCGGTGTCGACCTGCGCCTCAGGCGTCAGCGCAGAGTCGATGTCGAACAGTGTCGACACGCCCGTGCGCGGGTCGTCGGGGCGCGAGGGCGCCAGAGTACGACCCGCGAGCACGCTGCGCGCGACGGCGCTCGGGCCGAGCACCCAGCCGCTCGCCTCAGCCCATCCCAGCGGAGCGCCGGCCAGCGCATCCGGAGACTTCAGGGCAGAGCGCAGCGCGCGCCCGACCGCGCCTCGGCCGACGAAGCGCCCGGCTGCGGGCCATGCCCCCGGTGCGGGCCGCTCGGCGATGAGGTGGCGCGGGGTCAGCAGCACCGGGCACGATGCCGAGGGCTCCAATGCGGCGAGGGGCTCGACGAGCGCCGCGATGCCGAAGAACCCGGCGAACCCCGTGGTGGCATACGGCCCCGTGCGCTCGAGGTGACGGCGCATGCCCTCGCTGCGGGGGTCGATGCAGAACACGAGGTGCGCTGCCGCGTCGAGCGTCGCACTGCCGGCAGTCGAGAGGCTATCGAGAACCTGCCGATGCGGGGCCGCTTCGAAGGCCTCCTGCCAGATCAGCACGCGGTCGACGTCGACCTTAGGTACGTCGCGCGGGGCGGCGAGGGGCTCGCCGAGCGCCCACACCAGACCGAGGCGCACGGCGAGCAGATCGACGACGCCGACGTCGCCCGACGTCATCGCTCGCCATCGCACGTAGGCCGCGAATCCGGGCAGCTGCGCGAGTTCGGTACGCAAGCGGTCGAGCTGATCGTCATCGACGACCCCGAGGCGCTCGAGAACGTCGGCGAGCGCCGCGTCGGGCGAGTCAGGGAGGTCGGCGACTCTGCGGCGCTGGTGGCGAGACAGCGAGGGATCACGGCGGCTCACCTCACGCCAGGCGCGGTAGAAGCCGAGTCTCTCGACAGGAACGGGCCACGCCGCCGCCTCGGGCGCCAGAGCGGCGCGGCACCAGCGGGCGAGCCGCTCGTCGACCGCGCTCAGTGCATGTTCGGCCGACCGCTCGTGGCCAGGCTCGCGCGGCGCAGCCGCCAGGAAGCTCTCGACGAGGGCCGCGTCATCACCGTGTGCGACCGTGCTGCGTCGCCGGATGCTCGCCGCGAGCTCAGAGCGCGCGATGCGGCCCGATGCGAGGTGCGCGCGGAACTGCTGCTCGGTCAGAGCTCCGCGCGCACCGACCGCCGGCGCAGCGTGCGAGAGTGCTGCCGTGAAGCCATCGCCGAGCGACGGCAGCACGGGGTTCACGGCGATCGCAGCATCGAGCCCGTAATAGGCGGCGATGACGTTCGCGGCGATCTCGGCGCGCGCGCGCACCCGGAGGGCGCGGGCTCCCGAGGCGGGGGTAGTGGCAGGGGCAGGGGCGATCATGCGCGGGCTCCGTTCGCGGTAGCGGTCGCAGGGGAGAACTCTGCGGTGGCTGCGTGCTCGCGCCGCAGATCGGGCGATCGGCTCGTGCGCGGTGCTCCCGTCGCGTGCCCGAGCGCGAGCAGCGCCAGGCCGACCGTGCCGTGCGGCGCCCAGCGCCGCACCATCGCGATGCCGCCCACGGCGAGCAGGCAGACAGCCCCGATCGCCACGACAGCCCCGCCTCCCGCACTCGAGGCCGACCTGCCGATGAGCCCCGTGAGGGCCGAGGTGAGCAACACGAAGAGCACGGCGGCACCGGCGACCGCGAACGCTGCAAGCACAGCCTGCACTGTGCCCGGCATCATCGCGGTGGCTTGGGCCCCCACGATGCCGAACGCCGCCGCCAGCACCACGAGCACGAGCAGCTCTGCCGCGCCTCGGCCTCCCGGATACACCGCGAGAGCGGCAAGTGCGAGGGCGGCGACCGGCAGCAGCGCTCCGATGCCGGAGCGCGCGGAGCGCGACAACGAGCGCAGGGGCAGGGCGCGCGGCGCGCGGCGTTCGGTCGCCCTGCGGTCGATGCCGTCGTTCGACGAGAGGAAGAGGGCGCTCTTGTACAGGCCGTGCGCCACGAGGTGCAGCAGGGCCGCCGCGGTGAGGCCGAGGGCTGCGACGAGCAGCATGAAGCCCATCTGCGCCACCGTCGACATCACGAGCCGACCCTTGATGTCGGTGCGCATGAGGGCGGCGAGCACACCGACCACGACGGCGAGCCCACCGAGTACGGCCAGCACGGAAACCGCCAGCGCACTCGAGCCGACCACGGCGAACTGGGTGATGATGAGGATGCCGCCGCCGTTGACGATGCCTCCGTGCAGGGCGGCGCTGACGGGCGTCGGAGCGTGCAGCGAGTCGACGAGCCAGGAGTGCGCAGGCGGCAGGGCACAGCGCACCACCGCCGCCCCGACGAGCAGCAGGGCGGTCGCGTCGCCCTCTACGCCGGAGAGCATGAGAGCCACTGCGCCCCACAGCGCGGCATCGGAAACCAGCAACCAGGGGGTGGCCCGAGCCAGCGCGCGGGCTCCTCCCCCGAGCCCGAGAGCGGCGAGCGTCGCGGCGGTGGCGGCGCTCCAGGCGAGGGCGAGCATCCAGATCGGACCGGCGACGCTCACGAGCGCGGTCGCGACGAGCATTGCCCCGATCGCGACCGTCACACCGCGGCCGTGCCGATCGCCGCGCAGCGAGCGGTGCGCGTAGGGCAGCACGGCGGCGGCGATGCCGACCACGAGCACGAGCAACAGGATCGAGACCGCGTCGAGGCGCCAGAGGTCTGTGCCGAGGTCGAGAGCGGGCATGAGCACCTCCTTTCGCGCATCACAATACACGTCTTTCAAATCGTGTAAAGTGAATCGCACGAATCATGTCCGATGCACAAGGCCGTCGCGTCGTACAGTGGCACCGTGGCCGAATGGACGTTCTTGACGAATCACTCGCACGTGCTCGTGTGCCTGTCAGAGAACCCCGACCTGCGCATGCGCGACATCGCCGAGCTCGTCGGCATCACCGAACGCGCCACGCAGCGCATCGTCGCCGAACTCATCTCGGGCGGATACCTCGAGAAAGAGCGCGACGGACGCCGCAACCGCTATCGCGTCATCACGGGCGAGCCGCTACGGCACCCGCTCGAGCAGTCGCACACTGTGGGCGAACTGCTACAGGCGGTCGCCCAGCGATCCTGACCCCGCCGATCAGGCGAGCTCGTTGCCCTCGAGCAGCTCGGTCACGAGGGCTGCGATGGCACTGCGCTCGCTGCGGGTCAGGGTGATGTGCCCGAACAGGGCGTGTCCCTTGAGCGTCTCGATGACGCTCGCGACACCGTCGTGCCGGCCGACCCGCAGGTTGTCGCGCTGAGCGACGTCATGCGTGAGCACGACCTTCGAGTTCTGGCCAATGCGGCTGAGCACCGTGAGCAGCACGTTGCGCTCGAGCGACTGTGCCTCGTCGACGATCACGAAGGCGTCGTGCAAAGAGCGCCCGCGAATGTGAGTGAGCGGCAGCACCTCGAGCAGCCCGCGATCGATCACCTCGTCGAGCACGTTCTGCGAGACCACCGAGCCCAGAGTGTCGAACGTCGCTTGCGCCCAGGGGTTCATCTTCTCGCTCGCGTCACCCGGCAGGTAGCCGAGCTCTTGACCGCCCACAGCGTAGAGCGGCCGGAAGACCATGATTTTGCGCTGCTGCTGACGCTCGAGCACCGCCTCGAGGCCCGCGCACAGGGCGAGGGCCGACTTGCCCGTGCCGGCGCGGCCGCCGAGCGAGACAATGCCAACCTGAGGGTCCATGAGCAGGTCGATGGCGAGGCGCTGCTCGGCAGAACGGCCGTGCAGGCCGAAGACATCGCGGTCGCCCCGCACGAGCGCGATCTCGCCCGCGGTCGCGACACGGCCGAGAGCCGAACCGCGATCGCTCTGGATGACGAGCGAGGTGTTGATGGGCAGCGACTCGACCTCGGGCGTCGCGAGCACTTCGCGGTCGTAGAGCTGGGCCATCTGGTCACTCGAGAGCGAGACCTCGGCCATGCCCGTCCAGCCGCTGTCGACCGCGAGTTCGGCGCGGTACTCCTCAGCTGCGAGGCCGACCGACGAGGCCTTGACCCGCAGCGGCAGGTCTTTCGAGACGACCGTGACGTCGAGACCATCATTGGCGAGGTTCATGGCCACGGCGAGAATGCGCGAGTCGTTGTCACCCAACTGCAGACCGCTCGGCAGCACCGACTGGCTCGAGTGGTTCAGCTCGACGCGCAGCGACCCGCCCGTCTCGCCGACGGCGATCGGAAAGTCGAGGCGCTCGTGCTGCACGCGCAGCTCATCGAGGTTGCGCAGCGCCTGGCGGGCGAAGTAGCCGATCTCGGGGTCGTTGCGCTTCGCTTCGAGCTCGGTGATCACGACGACCGGCAGCACGACGGCATGCTCGGCGAACCGGAAGAGCGCTTTCGGGTCGCTCAGCAGCACCGACGTATCGAGCACATAGGTGCGCTGCCCCACCTCCTTGCGGCCGGTCGACGTCGACGGGTTCTGAAGGGAGGTTTTCGCAGCAGCCACCGGTGCTCCATCCCCGGGGACGCGGGCGACCCCGGACCTGTTGTGTGCGGTGCGGCCGGCAGTCGCGAGGACGCTCTTTCCGGCCGTCCCGATCGGGCGCGATGCCCGATATCTCAGACGCTAGGCCTGTGCGGGCGCCACGTCGCCGCGACACGCCCACGGCCACCGAGCCGTAACGTGCGCGGTCAGCCCCGGGCGAGCGGTTGAAACTCGGCGAACGCCGCGCGCAGCATGTCGAAGGTCTCGTCGGTCGTCGAGACGTGGGCCGAGAGCCGCACGCGACCGTCACGCACGGTCGCCGAGACCCCGTGGTTGTGCAGGGCGGCGGCGAGGGCGCTGACCGCCTCGGGGTGCGGCGCGAGCGTGACGATGCCTGCCCGTTCGACATCGCCGCGCGGCGACACGACCTCGATGGCCGCGTCGTCGGCGATCTGCATCAGCTGCGCGGTGCGCTCGATCACGACCGATCGGATGGCGGGCACGCCAGCACGCAGCACGGCCTCGACCGCACCGGCCAGTCGAGCCTGCGCGCCGGCATCGGCGTACCCCACCCTGAACGCGCTCGCATCGGCGGCGGGCTGCAGCACCTCGTGCACCACCCCCTCACCCGCGTGCGCGGTCCAGCCCGACCAGACGGGCGTGAGCTGTTCGAGCGCCCGATCGCTCAGCGCCAGAAACCCGGTGCCCTGACCGGCTCGTAGCCACTTCTGGCCGCCCGAGGCGATGACGTCTGCGAGCTCCCACGGAGCATCCACGATGCCCGCTCCCTGAATGGCGTCGACAATCAACAGACGGTCGCCAATGACCTGCCGAATGCCCTCGAGGTCGACGAGGTGGCCCGTGCGATAGTCGACGAGGCTCACGACCACGGCCACGACCGATGAGGCAAGCTGGTCGCGCACGACGCCCGGCGTCACCCGTTCGTGCTCGGGCGTGATCGTGTGGGGCACGAGCACGCCGAGGGCCTCGGCCGCGCGAGTCATGGCGTAGCCGACGGCCGGAAACTCGCCCGATGACGCCGCGACTCCCCCCGTGAGCCCGAACATGACGTGCATGAGCGCCTGGCTCGTGCTGGGTTGGAAGACGATCTGGTCGGGGCGCTTGCGCACGAGGGCGGCGGCCGCCTCGCGCACCCGCGCATCCTGTTCGTCGATTGCGGCGAACGAGCCGAAGCGGGCACGAGTCATGAGGTCGACCATGGCTCGCGATTCGGCGGCTGCAGCGTCGCCGATCGGCGCGAGCCGGGCGAAGTCGAGGTAGCCGGGGTCGTCAGAGAACCCCGATGCGTAGTCGTCGATCTCACTCATCGCAGCACCTACTGCCCGAACCGGCGCTGCCGACGCGAGAAGTCGCGCAGCGCGCGCAAGAAGTCGACCTCGCGCAGATCGGGGCCGAGCGCCTCGACGAAGTAGAACTCGCTGTGCGCGCTCTGCCAGAGCATGAAGTCGCTCAGCCGCTGCTCGCCCGAGGTGCGAATGACGAGGTCGGGGTCGGGCTGCCCGCCCGTGTAGAGGTGCTCGGCGATCTTCTCGGGGGTGACAAGCTCAGCGAGCTCGTCGAGGGTGCCGCCGCTCTCGGCGTGATGATGCACGATCGCGCGCACGGCGTCGGCGATCTCGCGCCGACCGCCGTACCCCACGGCGAGATTGATGTGCAGGCCCGTCTTGCCAGCGCCGCGCTGCTCGGCGGCGTCGAGCTCGTCGAGGAGGTCGCGCGGCAAGCCGTCGCGGCTACCCACGTGCTGCACCCGCCACTGGTCGATCGACGAAAGATCAGAAGCGAGCACGCCGATAATGCGCATGAGGCCCGTGAGCTCGGTCGAGTCGCGGCCTGCGAGGTTGTCGGTCGAGAGCAAGTACAAAGTCACGACGCCGATGCCCGCCTGGTCGCACCACGAGAGGAACTCGCGCATCTTGTCAGCACCGGCCCGGTACCCGTGGTCGGTCGTGCCGCCGTACTGGCGGGCCCACCGACGGTTGCCGTCGATGATCATGGCGACGTGCCGAGGGTGCGTGGCGTCGGCGAGCTGACGACGCAGCCGCCGCATGTACAGCTGATAGAGCAGGCCACGACCCCGCACAGTTCTCGACGATCGCACAGGCCCAGGGTAGTCGGCCCCGCCCGAGTTGTGCCCTGCCTCTCACGCCGTGGCCGAGCCGATGTGGCTCCCGTATCATCGGGCCATGACCTCTGCCCCCCGCCGCGAGAACGACCCGGCTGCTGTCGACGAGGAGGAGGGCACGGATATTCCGAACATTCCCCTGCTCGACGAGTCAATCGAGTACCACGACCTCGACCAGAAGCCCACGTGGCGCGGGTGGATTCACGCCGGCACTTTTCCCCTCGCGATCGTGCTGGGGCTCGTGCTGATCGCGGTCGGCGATAGCGCAGCCGCGCGGTGGTCAAGCGCTGTCTTCGTCTTCTCATCGCTGCTGCTGTTCGGCATCTCGGCGACCTACCACCGATTCAACTGGCCCGACCGCACGCGCGTGCTGCTCAAGCGCCTCGACCACGCCAACATCTTCTTGCTCATCGCCGGCACTTACACACCCCTGTCGATCATGGCGCTGCCGCCCGAGAAGGGTTACTTGCTGCTCGTGCTCGTGTGGGCGGGTGCTCTCATCGGCATCGGGTTTCGCGTGTTCTGGATCTCGGCGCCGCGCTGGGCGTACGTGCCGCTCTACGTCATGCTCGGCTGGGCCGCCGTTCTCTATCTCGGCGACCTCTTCGCGGCAAACGTCGCCATGATGGTGCTTGTCATCGTCGGCGGGCTCGCCTACACGGCGGGCGCGATCGTCTACGCGATGAAGAAGCCCAACCCCCGACCGGGCGTGTTCGGCTTCCACGAGATCTTCCACACGCTCACGGTCATCGCGTTTCTCTGCCACTGGACCGCGGTGCTACTGGTCGCGATCGACCCGCCGTTCGGCGGCTAGCGCTGCCGGGTCGGGCTCGGCGGGGCCGCCTTCGGCCACCATCTGCTTCTCGTCGATGAGCTGTTCGGCCATCAGCTGCTCGGCCTCCATGCGCTCGCGAATCTCGCCGCGGTATCGCACGCGTCGGATGCGGCGAGACATGTCGACCATGAGAAAGATTGCGGCGATCGCGACGAGGGCGATCGCTACGAAACCTGCGACGCCGGGTGTCACCGTGTCGGGGTCGAAGCCCGGCGGGGTGCCGGGCTCATCGATCGGGTTGGGGCCGATGCCCATCGGTGCCAGCAACGAGGCCAGGCCGAAAACGATCACGCGGATGCTCCTCACGAGGGTGGCGCTCAGCCGCGGTCAAGCCAACCCTGACCTGCGCGCTCTACGCTGTGATCACAGGGTACCGAGTCAGGCTGAAGGGGTGACTGCACGATGAGTGCGACACAGAGCGAGGCTCAGCTGACCGAGCACACGCACACCGCGCAGCGGCAGAGCCTCGACGAGCGCTACGGGCGCACTCCCGGCGCCGAGCGTCGCACGCGCACCCTGATGATCGTCGCCGGCGTGATCTTCTCGATCGTGTTCACGGCCTGGGTCGTGTGGGGCGGCCTCTCGGGCACCAACGCCACGATCGAAACCCGAGAGCTGGGGTACTCAGCAGTGACCGACACCTCCATCGATGTGCGGTGGGAGGTCTCGGCCGCTCCTGGCGAGAGCGTGACCTGCGCGATCCAGGCGCTCAACGAGAGCTTCGGCATCGTCGGCTGGCGCATCGTCGACCTCGGCGCCTCTGACGAGCGCACGCGCGTCTTTATCGAGACCATCCGCACAGCGGAACCCCCCGTCACCGCTTTGCCGTATCGGTGCTGGCTCGCGTAAACTCGCCGGAATCGAAAGACGGAACCGGCCCGCGGGCCGGTTCCGTTGTGTCAGGAGGCATGTTCCATGAGCGACAGCACCGGTTCCACCACGCAGTGGCTGACCCAAGAGGCGCACGACCGCCTCTCGGCCGAGCTCACCCACCTCTCGACCGAGGGCCGCAACGACATCGCGAAGCGCATCGAGGCGGCGCGCGACGAGGGTGATCTCAAAGAGAACGGCGGATACCACGCCGCGAAAGACGAGCAGGGCAAGATCGAGGCCCGCATTCGTACCCTCACCGAGCTGCTGCGTCACGCGGTCGTCGGCGAGGCTCCTTCCGCGCACGGCGTGGTCGAGCCCGGCACGGTCGTCACCGCGACGATTCTCGGCGACGACGAGCGCTTCTTGCTCGGCAGCCGCGAGATCGTCGGCGACGACAGCGACATCGACGTCTACAGCGAGCAGAGCCCGCTTGGCCAGGCCATCATCGGCCACAAGATCGGCGACACCGTGTCGTACACGGCGCCGAACGGCAAAGAGATCGCCGTCACGATCGTCGACGTCGCGACCTACACGGGCTAGAAGTCGACGCGGGGGTCATACCCCGCGTCACGCAACGCCCCCAACACCTGGTCGGCGTGCTCGGGCCCGCGAGTCTCGATGTGCAGTTCGAGTTCGACCTGGCTGATGGCGAGGCCTGAGCCGTGGCGAGTGTGCAGCACCTCGACGACGTTGGCGTTCTGGTCGGCGATGATCTCTGAGGTGCGGGCGAGCTGGCCGGGGCGGTCGGGCAGCGGGATGCGCAGCTTGAGGTATCGCTCTGAGGCGGCGAGCCCGTGCGAGATGACGCGCTCCATGATGAGCGGGTCAATGTTGCCGCCCGAGAGCACGACGACGGTCTCACCCGAGGCCTTCACGGCCCCCGTCATGATCGCCGCGACGCCGACGGCGCCCGCGGGCTCGACGACGAGCTTGGCGCGCTCGAGCAACACGAGCATCGCCTTGGCGATCGCGTCGTCGTCGACCGTGACGACCTCGTCGACCGCGTCGCGGATGATCGCGAAGTTGAGCTTGCCCGGCTTCGACACGGCGATGCCGTCGGCGATCGTCGGGCTGATCGAGATCTCGGTCGGCTCGCCGGCCGCGAGCGAGATCGGGTAAGGGGCGGCGTTGGCCGCTTGCACGCCGATGACCCTGATCTCGCGACCCTGCTCGGCCGCGCGCCGCTTCATGACGCTCGCGACACCGGAGATGAGTCCGCCGCCGCCGATCGGCACGATGATGGTCTCGAGGTCGGGCACCTGGTCGAGAATCTCGAGCCCCAGCGTGCCCTGCCCCGCGATGACGTCGCTGTGATCGAAGGGCGGAATGTAGACGGCACCCGTGCGCTCGGCGAACTCTTGCGCAGCACGCAGCGGCTCGGCGACCGTGTGCCCGCGCAGCACGACCTCGGCACCGTAGGCGCGCGTGGCCTGCAGCTTGGGTAGGGCGACCCCGATGGGCATGAAGATCGTCGCCGGAATCCCGAGCTCGCGAGCCGCGAAGGCGACACCCTGGGCGTGGTTGCCAGCGCTCGCGGCGACGACGCCGCGCGCCTTCTCCTCGTCAGAGAGCTGCGACATGCGGTTGTACGCGCCGCGAATCTTGTACGACCCTGTGCGCTGCAGGTTCTCGCACTTGAGATGCACCGAGGTGCCGAGCAGTTCGCTCAAGTACCGCGAGGTCTCCATCGGTGTGATCTCGGCCACCCGGCTGACGACGACGCGGGCGGCCTCGACCTCAGCGAGGGTCGGGCCCGCGAGGGTGAGCGGAATCGTCATGCGCGCTCCTGCGTGAAGAAGGGGGGGCGGCCTGGTAGACCCAGGCACTGCGCCAGTCTACGAGCCTGAGCCGCGTCGCACCTGCCGGGTACTGTCAGACCCGTGACGCGACTGTCTGCCGCTCAGGCCCGCCGCCTCGCGCTCGCCGCGCAGGGCTTCGACCGTCCGCACCCTTCCACCGTCGGCACGCGGCAGCTGACCGCGGCGATCGACCGCCTGCAGGTGCTGCAGCTCGACTCGGTCAACGTCTTCGAGCGATCGCACTACCTGCCGCTCTTCGCGCGCCTCGGCTCCTACGACCGCGGCCACCTCGATGCGGCGATCTTCGCGCGTCGTGGGCGCTACACCGAGTACTGGGCGCATGAGGCGGCGATCATCCGTCGCGACGATTGGCCGCTGTGGGGCTGGAAGCGCGATGCGCTGCGCGAGCGGTTCACGCTCAAGAGCGCGTGGGTGCGCGAGAACACCGCGATGCTCGACTGGCTGCTCGCCGAACTCGCGGCGAAGGGCCCCATGACCGTCAGCGACGTCGAGCACGATGCCGCGACAGAGCGACGCGGTCCGTGGTGGGGCTGGAGCGACGTCAAGGAAGGCCTCGAGTACCTCTTCGCGTTCGGCGACGTGGTGAGCGGCGGTCGGCGCGGCTTCTCGCGCGTCTACGCACTGCCCGAGCAGGTGGGGCTCGCCGCTCTGCACGCCGAGGTCGTGCCGCGGGCCGACGCCGAGCGCGAGCTCGTGCTGCGCAGCGTGCGGGCCCTGGGCGTGGGCACCGTGGGTGACGTCGCCGACTACTTCCGGCTGAAGATCGCCCCGACGACGGATGCCCTCCGGGCGCTGCTCACCGCCGGCGAGGTCGAGCAGGTCGAGGTGGAGGGGTGGCGCAGCGGAGCGGGCCGCCCGCTGCCAGCGTTCATCGTGCCGGGCGCGCGCATCCCGCGCCGTATCGAGACCACCTCGCTGCTCTCGCCGTTCGACCCCGTGGTGTGGAGCCGCGACCGCGCGCTGCGCATGTTCGGCTTTCACTACCGCATCGAGATTTACACGCCCGCGCCGAAGCGGCAGTTCGGCTACTACACGCTGCCCGTGCTCGTCGACGATCGGCTGCTCGGGCGCATCGACCTCAAGAGCGACCGGCAGTCGGGGGTGTTGCGGGTGCAGAGCGCGTGGGTAGAGCCCGGGGGTTCGGCCTCGGAACTCGCGGCGCGAGTGGCGCCCGTGCTGCGGCGAGCATCCGCGTGGCAGGGCCTCGGCGAAGTGATCGTGACCGAGCCCCTCTGGGGCAACGCGGCGGCCGAAGTGCGCGCCGCCCTCGCCCAGCAGACCTAGAAGCGGTTCGCGTTCTCGATGAGGCGCTTGACTCGGTCGGCGATGGGCGGGTGTGTCTGGAACATGCGGTCGACGACGCCCGGCTTCATCGGGTCGCTGATGTAGAGGTGCGCCATGGTCGAGTTCTGGCGGCGCATGGGCCGGGCGTAGTCGCCGAGCTTCTGCAGCGCGCTCGCGAGAGCTTCGGGGTCGCGCGTGGTGAGGGCCCCAGTGGCGTCGGCGAGGTACTCGCGCTGACGTGACACCGCGGCCTGCACGACCGCCGCCACGAGTGGCGCGATGATCATGGCGAGCAGGCCGAGCACGAGCATGATCGGGTTGCCGCCGTTGCGGTTGCCACCGCCCCAGAACGCCATACGCAGCAGCACGTCGGCGATGAAGCCGACGGCGACGACGAGCCCGAAGACGATCGTCGAGACGCGGATGTCGTAGTTCTTGACGTGCCCGATCTCGTGGGCCATGACCCCGGCGAGCTCGCGATCGGTCATAATCTCGAGCAGCCCGGTCGTGGCGGCCACGCTCGCGTGCTTCGGGTCGCGGCCGGTGGCGAACGCATTCGGCGCCGGGTCGTCGATGACGTAGACGCGCGGCATCGGCAGACCTTCGGTGATCGCGAGGTTCTCGACGATGCGGTAGAGGCGCGGGTTCTCCGCCTTCGTGATGGGCTTGGCGCCCGAAATCGAGAGCGCCTGCGACCCGGCAGCGAAGTACTGCACCACGGTGTAGATCGTGGCGCCCACGAGCGTGCCGATGAAGATGCTGAAGCCGCCGCCGTAGAGGTAGTCGGCGACGAGCCCGAGCAGGCCGATGATGATGACGAACAGCACGATGATGAACACCGTGTTGCGCTTGTTCGCGGCTATCGCGCGATACACGTGAGATTCCTGCCGGGGGTCGGCGTGCTAGAACTGCACGCGCGGCGGCTCAGCGATCGCGGCCGAGTCGGCCACCTCGAAGAAGTCGCGCTCGGTGAAGCCCAGGCCCCGCACGAAGAGCGTGTTCGGAAACTGCTTGATCTTCACGTTGAGCTCGCGCACGCCACCGTTGTAGAAGCGGCGCGACGCCTGAATCTTGTCTTCGGTGTCGACGAGCTCGCCCTGCAGCTGCAAGAAGTTCTGGCTCGCCTGCAGCTGCGGGTAGGCCTCGGCCACGGCGAAAATGCTCTTGAGCGCCTGCTGCATGTGGTTCTCGGCAGCGGCCGCTTCGGCGGGGCCTTGGGCGCTGAGGGTCTCGGCGCGGGCCTTCGTCACGTTCTCGAAGACCTGCTTCTCGTGCGCGGCATAGCCCTTGACCGCCTCGATGAGGTTCGGCAGCAGGTCGGCGCGGCGCTTGAGCTGCACCGTGATGTCGCTCCACGCCTCGTCGACGCGCACGTTGAGCGTGACGAGCGAGTTGTAGGTCGCCCAGAGGTAGATGCCCGCCACGACGACGAGCAGAACAAGCACACCAACGATTACCAGGAATTCCATAGTTCACAGCATAGGGCCGGCCTGCCAGCGCCGACAGGGTCTCTGCTGGGAGAATGGCCAGCGACAGGCCATAAACAGGGGGTGCGGGATGCGGACACGCGCGGCGCACCCGACGCCGCGCGCACCGTCGCGCCTGAGGAGATGGGTCGTCGTGCTCTCGCTCGGCGGCCTGACCTCGGCGGTGCTCACCGTCGTTCCGGCGCAGCCGGCGGCCGCCGCGGCGGCCTTCGACATCCCGCCCAATGATTTCGTGTCGGCGTCGAGCGTGACGATCTCCGGTAGCAAAGACGCGGGAAGCACGCTCGTGATCCGACGCGATGGTTCCGTGGTGTGCACCGTCGGCGATGCGGCCGCTGAGACCTTCACTTGCTCGGGCATCTCGGTGCCCAACGGCGTCGTCGAGTTCACAGGCGACGAGACGCTCGCCGATGACTCGGTCGAGCCGATGACACCTTTGGCACTGCGAGTGCTCGCGGCCCCGACCATCGATGGCGCAGGCTCGACGATGACGACGACCGGGCGGTTCAGTGGCACGGCCGAGGCGGGCGCCGATATCGAACTCTCATCGACAGGGCCGGCCGGATCTGCTGCTCACTCGTGCCCCCCGGCGCTCGGCAGTGGGTTCTGGTCGTGCGTGGTCGATCTGCCCAGCGGCTCGTACCAGGTGCGTGCACGTCAGTCGCTCGCGTCGCTCGGCCCCGAGTCGTCGGCCTTCTCGGGTGCCGTCACCGCGAACATCGACCGCACTCCCCCGCCGCGACCGACGATCACCTCGCCCAGCCCGGGTACGACGACGCTGTCAACAGTCACGGCCCGCGGGGGCGGCGAACGGGATGCTCTGCTGCAGGTCTTCGTCAACGGCGGCCTCGCGTGCGAGACGACCGTGACGTCGTCGGGCAGCTGGGCGTGCCCGCTGCAGTGGCCGCGCCCGGGAACCTGGAACGTGCAGGCGCTGCAGCGCGACACCGCCGGCAACTTCAGTGCCGCGAGCGCACGCGTCGAGGTGCGCTACGAGCGACCCGCCGCACCCGCGCCGCCCCCGCCCAACCCGGCCGAGCCCGACGCCGAGCCGAGCCCCGACACATCGCCGACGCTACCCGCGCCCGCGCCCTCGCTGCCCGGGCCGCCCGATGCTCCGCCCGCGCCCGACCCCGTGACCTCGAACTGGGGCACGGCGACGGGCTTCGGCGGCTCGCTGCCCACCGCGGCCGAGGTGATCGACCGCGGCGGGTGGCTGCTCGCGCCGCTCGCCGGGCTCGCCTACCTGCTGCTGCTCGCCCTGCCCCTGCGATGGTTCGCGACGCACGTGCGGCCGCGCCCGCTCGCCGCGCGCCTGCGCTTCACGGGGCGCAATCGTCTGGGCGAGGTCGAGGAGCCGCCGACCCGCACCCTGTCACCGGTGCTCGTCGCCGCGGCGACGCTCGGCGGGGCGGCGATCATCGCCGCGCTCTCGGGCGGCATCGACGCCGAGGTGCGCTACGTGCGCCTCATGGCGGCGATCGGCCTCGGCCTCATGCTGCTCAATATCGTGGGCGTCTTGTTGCCGGCGCGCATCGCCGGGCGCGTGGCCCGCGTGCGCGTCGGCGTGCGACTGCTGCCCGGCATTCTCCTGGCCGCTCTGGTGCTGGCCCTCGGCTCGCGCTTCGGCGAGTTGCAGCCGCCCTTGCTCGTCGGCGTGCTCATCGCCGCGGCTGCCGTGCTCGGCTCGAGCCGCCGGGCACGCGCGGGCGTCGCCGTCGCCCAGACGAGCGGTGTCGCGGCCCTCGCCCTGCTCGGCTGGGCGGCGCACGACCTGCTCACCCCCAGCACGGGCTTCTGGATGTCGCTGTGGTCAGAGACCGCGGCCGCGATGGCGCTCGGCGGGCTCGGCTCGCTGCTCATGCTGCTGTTGCCGATCGGCCCGCTGCCGGGCCGCATCCTCTACGCAGCGTCTCGACCCGCCTGGGCGGCCGTCGCTCTCGTCTCGGCGTCGCTCGTCGGCGCGATCTTCGCCTCCGGCCCGGCGTTCCCGGTCGTGGCGCTGCTGCTGCTCACGGCCGCCTTCGGCGCCGTACTCGTCGCCGTCACCGTGTGGGTGCGATGGGTCGCTCCGGTGCTGCGTTAGCGCCGTGCTGAGTACCCCGGGTGGGGTTCGAACCCACACTGCGGCGATTTTAAGTCGCCTGCCTCTGCCAATTGGGCTACCGGGGCGCAGGCCCCAGCCTAGATCGGCTCAGTGCCTTAGCGTTCAGGCCTTGGGGCGCGAGGCGAACTTCTGGAAGTAGGCCTGCGGCTGCTCGCGCGCCGAGAGGCTCACCATGTCGCGACCGAGGAAGAAGTGGCCGACCCAGGCGGTGAACACGCGCAGCTTGCGCTCCCACATCGGAATCGCGAGGCCGTGGTAGCCGCGGTGCATGATCCAGGCGGGCCAGCCGGTGATGCCGACGTTGCGCCACTGGAAGGCGCCGACCCAGAGGCCGAGGCCCGCGACCGCGCCCATGTTCTGGTGCACGTAGTCGCGCGGCGACTCGTCACGCAGCACGGCGACGAGGTTCTTCGCCATCTGCTTGCCCTGGCGCACGGCGTGCTGGGCGTTGGGCACGCAGAAGCCGCCGACTCCCCCACCGGTGAGGTCGGGAACGGCAGCGACGTCGCCGGCCGCCCAGGCACCCTCGACAACGCCGTTGTCGTCGTGGATGCGCAGGTCGGGCTGGGTGCGGATGCGGCCGCGATCGTCGAGCGGCAGGTCGGTGCCGCGCATCATCGGGTGGGCCATAACGCCCGCCGTCCAGATGACGATGTCGCTCTCGAAAACTTCGCCCGTCGACAGCTCGATACGGCCGTCGACCGCGCTCGTGAGCTGCGTGTCGAGGTGCACGATCGCGTCGCGCTGGGCGAGGTTCTTGAGCACCCAATGGCTGGTCTTGAGCGAGACCTCGGGCATGATGCGGCCCATCGCCTCGATGAGGTGAAAGTGCGTGTCGTCGAGCGTGAGGCCCGGGTACTCGCTGAGCAGAGCGCTCGCGAGGCTGCGCAGCTCGGCGAAAGTCTCGATGCCGGCGAAGCCGCCGCCGACGACGACGACCGTCAGCAGGCGGTCGCGCTCGGGGCCCGCGGGCAGCAGTGCGGCGCGCGAGAAGTTGTCGATGAGCCGGTCGCGCACGGCGACGGCCTCTTCGATCGACTTCATTCCGATGGCGACATCGGCCACACCCGGAATCGGGAAGGTGCGCGAGACGGAGCCGGCCGTGACGACAATGTGGTCGTAGTCGATCGAGTAGGGCTCGCCCAGCTCGGGGGTGATGGTGGCGGTCTTGGCCGCGTGGTCGATGCCGGTGACGGCGGCGGTGATGACCGTGGTGCGCTTCAGGTGCTTGCGGTGCGAGACGACCGCGTGGCGGGGCTCGACAGAACCCGCCGCGACCTCGGGCAGAAAGGGCTGGTAGGTCATGTAGGGCAGCGGGTCGACCATGATGACCTCGGCCTCGCCACGGCGCAGCTGCTTCTCGAGCTTCAGAGCGGTGTAGAAACCGGCATAGCCGCCACCGACGATCAGAATTCTGGGCACGGAAAAAGCACTCCTAGGTGGTAGAGGGGACCGGCCTAATCTACTCTGAACGCCGTCGCGTGACGAACCGCACGGTCGCCGCGGCCCCGAGAACAGCGAGCGCCGTGCCTGTGGCCATGACGATCGCGATGAGCGGGATGCTCGCCGTGACCTCTCGCACCACCCAGCTCGGCACGAGAGCAGGGGGTGCCTCGACGGCTCGAGCGAGTGGATCGCGCGCGTCGGCAAGCTCGAGCACGAGTGGCTCGGAATCCGCGCGGCGGTTGATCGCCACCCACTCGGCGAGCGAACCGAGCGGGTTCGCGCTCACCGGCGGCACGTCGGCGTTCACGGCGGCGGCCGCGTCAACGATGCCGTAGCCGTAGTCGGGGTCGGGCACGGCTGAGGTGACGGGCCGGGCCGTGCTGATGATGCGGTTGATCACGCCAGCAGCGTCGAGCTCGGGGTGCGCGGCCCGCACGAGGGCAGCGATTCCCGCGACGATCGGCGTCGCGCCGCTCGTGCCCTGCCACGATGAGTGGCCGCCGCCCGGCACGGCGCCGACAAGGCTCTCGCTCGGCGCCATGACGCCGATCGTGATGCCCTCGGTCGAGGCGCCCGTGCTCGCCTGACCCGACCGGGTGATGCCGCCGACCGCGAGCACCCCCGGCATCGTCGCGGGCGCCGAGACCTGGTCGGTGCCGCTGCCCCGGTTGCCCGCCGCGGCGATGACCACGACGTCGTTCTCTTCGGCGTGCAAGAAGGCTTCGTCCCAGCTCTCGGGCCACGCGAGCTGATTGCGCGTGAGCGAGAGCGAGATGATGTCGGCCCCGTTGTCGACTGCCCAGATGACGCCCTCGGCGATCTGCGCATCACCGCTGCGCTCGCCCGGCCCGAACGCGAGCGAGATGCTCAGGATCGACGCAGCTGGTGCCGCACCGATCACGCCGTTGCCGGGCGAGCTGCCCCGGCCCGCCGCGAGCGAGGCGACCATGGTCGCGTGCGTGCGGCCCTGCGGTCCGAGGGGCTCGGTGCCGCTCGACGAACCCCGACCCGAGACATCGGTGCCCCCGATGACGGCCCCGGCCAGGTCGGGATGCGTGGCATCCACCCCCGAATCGAGAATCGCGATGGTGACGCCTTCGCCGCGCGTCGTGTTCCAGGCACTCGTGATGCCGAGATCGTCGAGCCAGTACTGCCGATCGCGAATCGCGTCGGCGTAGGCGGGCTCGACCGCCGAGCCGGGCAGCAGCGCGCCGCCGACCACCCCTGCCGCGGCCAGCAGGGCGAGCGCTCGAGTCAGTCGCCGCGCTGGTCGGGGGCGCATGCGCACACCTCGGGGCTCCACCCGCACTCGGCCAGCGCGAGGTCGCCGATCGGGTTCAGACCGGGGCCGGCCGCGAGGCTGTGCCCGACGAGGGCGTGCAGACACTTCACACGGGTGGGCATACCCCCTGCCGAATACCCCGCGATCTCATCGACGATCAGGATGCTCTCGCGATCGAGCAGGTAGCTCTCGTGCGCCGCACGATAGGCCGCCTGCAGGTCGTCATCAGCCTCGAGCATGGCCGTGAGCTCGGCCATGCGCCCGTTCGCCTCGAGCGTCGAGACGGCCGCCGTCGCCGCGGGGTGCGAGAGGTAGTACAGCGTCGGAAACGGGGTGCCGTTGCCGAGCCGCGGCTGCGTCGCGACGACGGTCGGGGCACCGCACACGCAGCGCGCCGCGATGCCGATGACGTCGCGCGCCTGACGCCCGAGCTGCGCCGAGACGAGCTCGACGTCGCGCTCGGTGAAGGGCTCGAAGGGCGGCCGGCTCACTCGACGCCTCCGAACTCGGGGGCGGGCAGCTGGTCGGCCGGCAGGTCGGTGAGGCCGGCGGTCACGATCGACGACAGCAGGGCGCGCGTCCAGTCGATGCGCGTGGTCTGAATCTCATCACTCACGGGCGTGCCGTCGCTCGACTCGGCGGTGAGCCCGTCGTCGATGACGAGGTAGCTGATGTCGCCCGGGTAGACGTAGAGCAGGCGATTGCGCGCCTGGGCTTCGATGTAGGCCGGATCTTGCCAGCGATCGATCTCGGTCTGCAGCTCATCGACCACAGCCTGCTGGTCGATGACGCGCTGTTCGAGCGCGGCGATCTCTTGCTGCTGCTCGACGAGCAGGCGCAGCGAGGGCGCGAGAATCACGAGGGCGGCGACGATGAGCACGAAGACCGCGACCGTGAAGCCCGAGATCTGCAGGCTGCGAAACCACGGAGTCGCCGCAGGGGCATCGCTCGGCAGAGCGACCGGTGCGGTGCTGCGGGTGCGGCGGGCCATGCAGTCAGCTTAAGCGAGCGGCCCGCCGAACCCCGGGTGGAGGTCGGCGGGCCGTCGTGCGTGAGGTGAGTTATGCAGTGAATCGAGGAAACGCACCTCGCGATGCGTAGACAGCCGCGTCGCCGAGCTCTTCTTCGATGCGCAGCAGCTGGTTGTACTTCGCGACGCGCTCGCTGCGGGCCGGAGCACCGGTCTTGATCTGGCCGCAGTTGGTCGCGACGGCGAGGTCGGCGATCGTGGTGTCTTCGGTCTCACCCGAGCGGTGCGACAGCACGGCCGTGTAGCCGCTGCGCTGCGCGAGCGCGACGGCATCGAGCGTCTCGGTGAGCGAGCCGATCTGGTTGACCTTGACGAGCAGCGAGTTGGCCGCACTCTGGCTGATGCCCTTCGCGAGACGCTCGGGGTTGGTCACGAACAGGTCGTCGCCGACGAGCTGCACCTTCGAGCCGATGTCGGCCGTGAGCGAGGCCCAGCCCTGCCAGTCGTCTTCATCGAGCGGGTCTTCGATGGTCACGAGCGGGTAGGCGCCCACGAGGTCGGCGTAGAACGTCGCCATCGAGGCCGAGCTGTGCTCAGCGCCTTCGAAGCGGTAGACCCCGTCGGTGTAGAACTCGGTCGCTGCAACGTCGAGGCCGAGTGCGATGTCGCGGCCCGGCGTGAAGCCCGCCTTCTCGATCGCAGCCATGAGGAAGTCGAGTGCGGCTTTCGTGCCGGCGAGGTCGGGTGCGAAGCCGCCCTCGTCGCCGAGGCCCGTGGCGAAGCCTCCGGCCTTCAGCTCGCCCTTGAGGGCGTGGTAGGTCTCGACGCCCCAGCGCAGACCCTCGCTGTAGGTCTCTGCGCCGATGGGCAGAATCATGAACTCCTGCACGTCGACGCCCGTGTCGGCGTGGGCGCCGCCGTTGATGACGTTCATCATCGGCACGGGCAGCACGTGCGCGTTGGGGCCACCGAGGTAGCGGAACAGGGGAAGGTCGGCCGAGTCGGCCGCGGCTTTGGCGACAGCGAGCGAGACGCCGAGAATGGCGTTCGCGCCGAGCTTCGACTTGTTGTCGGTACCGTCGGCAGCCCGCAGGGCGGCGTCGATGAGGCGCTGGTCGCTCGCGTCCATGTCTTCGATCGCCGGGCCGAGCACGTCGAGCACGGCGTCGACGGCCTTGAGCACGCCCTTGCCGAGGTAGCGCTTCTTGTCGTCATCGCGTAGCTCGTAGGCCTCGAACGCGCCGGTCGAAGCGCCCGAGGGCACTGCGGCACGCGAGACGGTGCCGTCGTCGAGCAGCACCTCGACCTCGACAGTGGGGTTGCCGCGCGAGTCGAGAATCTCGCGGGCGCCGACGGCTTCGATGGCAGCCATGTGGGGGTCTCCTTCAGTGGTGGTCGTTCAGAGCGTCAGAAGCTCAGCGGTCATTGAGCCTACGCCAGTCGAGTGCCGCGGCTTCGGCCACCGCGTCGGTACTGACGACGGCGAAGCGCGTGAAGCCCTCGGCTTCGAGCAGCTCGAGTGCGGCCTTCATGTTCTTGGGGCGGGCGAGCAGGCGCACCCGCGCGCCTTCCGCGACGAGCTCGTTCTTGAGCGCGACCACCGTCGCGAGATCGGCGTCGCGCTCATAGAGCAGCGCCGCCCCGTCGTCGGGCTCGTCACCGAGCTCGACGAGGTCGATGAGTCGTTCGAAGCCGAGCGAGAAGCCGCACGCGGGCACCTCGGTGCCGAGAAAACGGCCGATCATGCCGTCGTAGCGGCCACCACCGCCGAGCGAGTAGCCGACGTCGGGGTGGGCCACCTCGAAGATCGGGCCCGTGTAGTAGCCCATGCCCCGCACCAGGAAAGGGTCGAACACGAGAGGAATCTCGCCCGCGGCAGCGCGCAAACTGCGCAGGTCGGCCGCGGCCGCTGAGCCCGCGAAGACAGCGTGATCGAGCATCCGCCACGATTCGTCGCCCTCGAGCGCCGGGTGCAGCCCCACGAACAGGTCATCGGCACGCGCAACGCCGATCGCCCGCAGCTCGGCGACGACGCCGTCGAGGCCGATCTTGTCGAGCTTGTCCATCGAGATGAGCGCAGCCGGTCGCAAAGCATCGGGCACCTCGAACGCCGCAAGCCACGCGGTGAGCAGCCGACGGTCGTTGACGCGGATGCTGCACCCCGGCACCCCGAGGGCCTCGAGCGCCGCGGCCGTCGCCGAGATGAGCTCGACCTCGGCGATGATGCCCGGCTCGCCGATGATGTCGATGTCGCACTGCACGAACTGCCGGTAGCGGCCCTTCTGCGGTCGCTCGGCGCGCCAGACGGGCGCGATCTGGATGGCGCGGAACACGCTCGGCAACTGGCCGCGGTTGCTCGCGTAGAAGCGTGCGAGGGGCACCGTGAGGTCGAACCGCAAGCCGAGATCGGCGAGGTCAAGGGGGGTCGCGGCCTCGGCGAGAGCATCCATCGTCAGACCGCGCTTCATGACCGCGAAGGCGAGCTTCTCGTTGTCGCCGCCGAGCCCGGCGTGCAGGCGGGCCGAATCTTCGACGACGGGCGTCTCGATCTCGTCGAAGCCGTGCGCGCGGTAGACCGAGCGGATGCGCTGCAGCACGCGCTCGCGCCGCGCCTTCTCGGTGGGCAGAAAATCACGCATGCCACGAGGGGGCGTCACAGCGGTGGCCATACAGACGATTCTGTCACGCAGCCAGAACGAGCCCGGCGATCAGCTCAGGCGACGCGGCTGCCGGTCGGCAAGCGGCCCGCGGGCGTGCGGGTGCGCGCGACGGCCGCGGCGAGCGCCGCGATGGCCAGCACCAGGTGGATCGCCAGCCCCACGAACCAGCTCGGCACCGTGCGGTCGAAGATCTCTTGCGGGGTTTCGAACTCGTAAGCGCTGTTCGGGTCGCCGGCGAGCGCCGCCCCGCACTCATCGATGACCTCGTCGAAGTCGATCGGCAACTGAGCCGAGCGCACGCCCAAGGCGATCTGGCCGAAGAGGTCTTCGGGGTAGCCATCGCGCGTGAACGTCGTCGGTGCGGCATCGGCGAGCACAATGTAGGGGTTCGCGGCGAGGATTCCCCAGACGAGATCGAAGCGCGGCACCGGGTAGCTGTAGGTCTCGGGCTCGAGGCAGACGATCTCTTCGGGCAGGCCCGTGACGGGGTCGAACTCTCCGCCCACTGAGAAGTCGATGCCGATGTAGGTCTGCGTGCGCTCGGTCTGGAACGCGAGGCCGCCGAGGGTGAAGGCGATGAGCGTGCCGATGCTGAGCGCAGCCACCACGAGGTAGGTCGTGACGACCGAGAAGAGCGGCCGTGCAATAACACCCGAGAGGCCGACGCCGACGGCCGCGACGACGCCGAGTTCGAGCACGAGCACGCCGAGTGAGGCAGCGAGGGTGTCGAGACGCACGCCCCCGGCGAGCACGGTGAAGAGCATCGCGGGCAGTGATGCGGCGAGGAAGGTGAGGGCGACGGTCCACGCGGCGAGAAACTTCGCGAGCACGATCTGCCCCGTGGTCGCGAGGGTGACCTGCGTCGTCGCGAGCGTGCCCGCATCGCGGTCGCCGTTGATGGCGCCGCCGCTGACAGCGGGTGTGACCAGCGTGCCGACGAGCAGCACGAAGAAGATGATCGTCGAGTAGACGCCCGCGGTCTGCTCGACATTGCCGCCGAAGGCGTCGAGCGAAGCCCACAAGAGCGCCGTGACGATGCCCACGAGCACGAAGACCACGATCACCAGTACGAGCCAGGCCACCGAGCGGATGCGCTGCCGCAGCTCGAGCAGCACGAGCGTGCCGAGCACGCCGATCGAGGGGCTCATCGAGGTGCCTCCGTCGAGTCGATGACCGGTTGCTCGGCGACCTCTCCGCGCGCCAGATCGAGGAAGGTGTGCTCGAGGTCGCCCACGGCGGGCCCGAAAGCACTGACCGCGATGCCAGCGCGCACGAGTCGCTCGAGCACAGCGGCGGCCTCTGCTTCACCGCTCACGGTCACGAGGGCGCCGAGGTGGTCGGTGCCCGAGGTCGCGATGCCTTCGGCCTCGAGCGCCGCGGCGAGAGCGGCCGGGTCGAGGGCGCGCACACGCCAGTCGCGTGCGGTAGCGCGACTGCGCTCGATGCGCTCGGCACTCGCGGTCGCTCCCTGGTCGAGATACACGGCGGCGTCGGCCATCTCGTCGAGCTCGGCGAGCACGTGGCTCGAGACCACGACGGCGCAGCCCTCGGCTGCCAGTCGACGCACAAGCACGCGCAGGTCGACGCGCGCTGCCGGGTCGAGGCCCGAGGCGGGCTCGTCGAGCAGCAGCACGCTCGGCCGGTGAACGAGGGCACGCGCGAGGCTCAGGCGCTGCTTCTGGCCGCGGCTCAGCACGCGGGCCGGCTGGTCGGCAAGCGGCTCGAGCCCGACGAGCTCGATGAGCTCGATCGCGCGGGTGCGCGACTCAGCGGGGCTCAGCTCGTAGAGCCGCCCGGTGGTCTCGAGAGCGCCTCGCACGGTGAGCGCGGCCCACGAGCCGAGCACATCGGGCATCCAGCCCATGACACGGCGCACGGCGCGAGGGTCGGCGACGGGATCATGCCCCGCGATGCGGATCGTGCCGGCATCGGGCTGCAGCAGCGTCGCGAGCATGAGCAGCAGCGTGGTCTTGCCCGATCCGTTCGGCCCGATCAGCGCAGTCACCTGCCCGGCCGCGGCCTCGAAGTCGGCCTGGCGCACAGCGTGCACATCGCCAAACGAGCGGGCCACGCCCTCGACGGCGATGGCGGCAGTGGAGGTCATGAGCAAGAGTCAATCACACCGAGGGGTCGGCAGCTTCGGAGGCACGCACCTTGTTTTCGATCGCGCGCACTGCTGCCCGCAGTGCCCGCTCGGCGTCGAGCCCGCGTCGGCGCCCTTCGGCCGCGATCTCCAGAATCGCCGAGCCCAGGGCCCGCTCGTCGGCGTAGACCGCACTATCGACGCGCTCGCTCGCCGCGACCTCGATGCCCACTCCCTCGGCTTTGTCGAGCACCTTCTGGGCACGCGACAGCGCCGTGAGGCCCGCGGGCACGCCGTCGAGCACGCTCGCGCGCTCGGGCTTCTCCTGCCGCTTCCAGGTCTCCCAGTTCTCGGCGACGGCGTCGGCGGTGTCGGCCGTCACGTCACCGAACACGTGCGGGTGCCGGCCGACCATCTTGGCCGTCGACCGCGCGGCGACGTCATCGATCGTGAACGGATGCTCCGCGCTCGCCGCGGCGATGTCTGCGTGGAACAGCACCTGGTAGAGCACGTCGCCCAGCTCTTCGAGCACGTCGTCGGAGGTTCCGTGCTCGATCGCCTCGACGAGCTCGTGCGCCTCTTCGATCAGGTAGCGCGTGAGGCTTTCGTGCGTCTGCTCGGCATCCCACGCGCAGCCGCCGGGTGCGCGCAAGTGCTCGAGAACGGCGATGAGCTGGTCGAGGTTCGGGTGCGGCTGCGGTGCGGGAAGCTCAGGGCTTTGCTGGGCGGCGGTCATGTGCCCATTGTGCCGCGAACCGTTCGGCGGTCGTCTGGCATCGCCGTCGCGACGGCCGCGATCACGACCGCGCACAGCAGAGCGCCCACGAAGACCGCCTGAGCGGCCGGGATGATCGCCACCCCGTCGACGGCGGTGCTCGACCCCTCGCCCAGCGCTCCCCCGCCGCCCGCCGCCCGGTAGAGCGCGTTGGCGACCGCGCCGAAGATGGCGACGGCGACGGCCTGGCCGACGGCGCGAGCGAACAGGTTGGTGCCCGTGACGACGCCGCGCTCGCTCCAGACGACGCTCGCCTGAGCTGCGATGAGCGAGGGCGTGGCCACGAGCCCCAGACCGAGACCCGTGACGAAGCAGGCGATCGCGACGACGGCGACCGAAGGGCTCGAGGCGAACGCCGCGAGAAGCCCCGTGCCGAGCAGCACGAGCACCATGCCGATGAGCACCGTGACCCGAAAACCCAGCGTGAGGTAGAGGCGGCCCGAAAGCGAGGCCGAGATCGGCCAGCCGATCGTGAGCGCGGCGAGCGCGAGTCCCGCGACGAGCGGCGAGACGCCCAACGAGGCTTCGAGCAGCACCGGCACGTACGAGGCGAGGCCGATCAAGATCGCCCCGACCCCCACAGAAACCAGGGTCGTCGTGAGCAGCAGCCGGCGCGAGAACACCCAGCCGGGCAGAATCGGCTCGGCGGCGCGGCGCTCGACCGCGATGAAGGCGACGAGCAGGGTGCCGCCGAGCCCGAAGGCCACAGCGCTCTGCCACGAGGCCCACGGCCATGTGACGCCGCCCTGCAGCACTCCGACGAGCAGCAGCCCGAGCGAGGTGGCCAGCAGCAGCGCGCCGACCACGTCGACCTTGTGCGGGCGATGCTCGACGGTCTCGTGCAGCGAGCGGATGAGCATCCACCCCGCCAGCAGGCACAGGGGAATGTTGATGAAGAAGATCCAGCGCCAGGCGTCGAGCTCAGCGAAGATGCCGCCGAGCGTGGGGCCGATGACCGCCGAGGCGGCCCAGACGCTCGCGATGTAGCCCTGCACCTTGGCGCGCTCCTCGACCGAGTAGATGTCGCCCGCGATCGTCATTGACATCGGGCCGATCGCTCCCGCGCCGATGCCCTGCACAGCCCGGAAGGCAATGAGGGCCGGCATGCTCCAGGCCAGGCCGCACAGAATCGAGCCGAGCAAGAAGATGCTGATGCCGATGAGAATGATCGGTTTGCGGCCGACCATGTCGCTGAACTTGGCGAACAGCGGCGTCGACACCGCCTGCGCGAGCAGGTAGATCGAGAACAGCCACGGAAAGAGCTCGAACGACCCGAGCTCTTCGACGAGCGTCGGCACCGCCGTCGCGAGAATGGTGGCGTCGATGGCGACGAGGGCCGTCGTGACCATGATCGCGAGCAGGATGGGGCCGCGCTCGGAGCGCAGGCCCACGGCAGAGGTCGTGGTCACGTCTGCGACGATAACCCCATGCTCCCGGAACTCGGCTGGATGCCGCGGCTCGCCGCCGCGCTACTCGCGGTCGGGCTCGTCGCGCTCTTCGTCGCGCGAGCGATTCGCAAAGACCGGCGCGAGTACGCGCGCTTCCGCCGCTACCGCTCGACCGCTCGACGGCAGGCGATGATGCGGCGCTGGCTCGTCGAGTCGCTCGTGCTCTTCGGCGGCACGGCCGTGCTCGTGCTGCTGCTCACCTTTCCGGTGGTCGCGCCGCTGCTGACCGTGACGCAAGCGCTGCCGGCCGTCGCCTGGCTGCGGGATGCTCTCGCCGGCGGCCTCGGAATCGGAATGCTCATCGGCGCCGCCCTCGGCCTCGTGGCGCTCACGGCGCTCGGTGCCCGCAGTGCCCGGCGGGAGGGCGGCATCATCATGGTCGGCGACATCGCCGCGCTGCTGCCGCGCAACCGGCCCGAGCTCGGCTGGGGCGCTGCGCTCTCGGTCAATGCCGGCATCGTCGAAGAAGGGCTGTTCCGGCTCGCGCTGCCCGCGCTGCTCGTGATCGTCACGGGTGAGCCGGTCAGCGCGTTCGTGCTCGCGGCGCTCGTCTTCGGGGCGCTACACGCCTACCAGGGCTGGGTCGGCGTGCTCGCCACCACCGTGGTCGGCCTGCTCTTCACGCTGCTCTACGTCGCGAGCGGCAGCATCCTGCTCGCCATGCTTGTGCACGCGCTGTTCGACCTGCGCACGCTTGTCGTGATTCCGATGGCGGTCTATCGCGTGCACGAGGTGCCCGGCAGCCTGCGGTTTCCCAAGCCGCTCGCGATCGCGGTGCCCGCCGTTGAGCCCGCAGTCCAGGTCGACAGCAACTCTGAGAACCCGATTGAGTCACCTAGTCAGACTTGACTAGATCTGAGGGGCTTGCGTACCGTAGGCTCATGGCCGAGACGGTGAACATCTACGACGCGAAGACGCAACTCTCGAAGCTGGTCGCCCGCGCGGAGGCCGGCGAACGCATCACGATTGCCCGAAACGGCCGCCCCGTCGCAGAGCTCGGGCCCGCTGGAGGCATCACCGTCAAGCGCGAACCCGGGGTGCTCGCCGGGAAGATCTGGATCGCCGACGACTTCGACGACTTCACCGAGCAAGACGAGCGCGACTGGTACGGCGAGTGAGGGCGCTACTCGACACCAACACCCTTCTGTGGTGGTTTCAGGAGCCGAGCCGACTCACCCGCGCACAGTACGACACGCTCGCCGACGAGCGGCACGACATCGCCGTCTCGTCCGTGAGCGTGGCGGAAATCTCGATCAAGACCTCGATCGGCAAGCTGACCGGCGCCGAGGGCATCACTGAGTGGATCGCCCGGCAGGGCTTCCGTGAGCTGCCGTTCGCGAACCGGCACGCCCTGCCGCTCGCCGACCTCCCCCTGCACCACCGCGACCCGTTCGATCGCATGCTCGTCGCGCAGTGCATTGCCGACGATCTCGTGCTCATCACGGGCGATCGGCGCCTGAGCGACTACGCGATCGAAACCATCACCTAGGCGGTTCAGGCCGAGGGGGCTGCGACCGACTCGGTGCCGTAGAGGTTCTGCAGCGTCTGGCCGACCCAGGTGACGAGATCGTCGTCGCCCGCCGCGCTCGGCATCGGCACCGTCGCCGTGCGCTGCTGCGCGAACCACTTCGACCCCGGATACATGCGCTGCAGGCGCAGCTGCCGCGAGTCGGGCAGGTCGAGCCCGACGAGCCGCAGGGTCGTGCCCATAACGACGACGTCGCTCAATCCGAGACTCTGAGCCTGGCGGCGCAGGCGCGACACGGCGATGAGGGTGAGCACCGGCGCGGGCGGGTCGCCGTAGCGGTCGGCGAGCTCGTCGAGCACAGCATCCAGTGCCGTGTCATCGCTCGCCGGCGCGCTCGCCGTCGACAGCTTCTGGTAGGCCTCGAGACGCAAGCGCTCGCTCTCGATGAAGTCGTCGGGAATGCGCGCATCCACGGGCAGCTCGAGCCGCAGCTCGGTCTGCTCTTCGACCGCGTCGCCGCGGAACACGCTCACCGCTTCGCCGATCATGCGCAAGTAAAGATCGAAGCCGACGCCCGCGATGTGCCCGGCCTGCTCGGCGCCGAGCAGGTTGCCCGCTCCGCGAATCTCGAGGTCTTTCAGCGCGATCTGCATGCCGCCGCCGAGGTCACTGTTGGCCGCAATCGTCTGCAGTCGGTCGTGCGCGGTTTCGGTGAGCGGCTTGAGCTCGTCGTAGAGAAAGTAGGCGTACGCGCGCTCACGGCCACGGCCGACTCGACCACGCAACTGGTGCAGCTGGCTCAGACCGTACTTATCGGCGCGGTCGATGATGAGCGTGTTCGCGTTGGCGACGTCGAGCCCGGTCTCGATGATCGTCGTCGAGACGAGCACGTCGAACTTGCGCTCCCAGAAGTCGACCATGACCTGCTCGAGAAGCGACTCGCTCATCTGGCCGTGGGCGACGGCAATGCGCGCATCCGGAACCAGCTCGGCCAGGTGGCTCGCGACACGCTGGATGCTCGAGACGCGATTGTGCACATAGAACACCTGCCCCTCGCGCAGCATCTCGCGGTGAATCGCGGCCGCCACCTGCTTGTCGCTGTAGGGGCCGACGAAGGTCAGGATCGGGTGGCGGTCTTCGGGCGGCGTCGCAAGCGTCGACATCTCGCGGATGCCCGTCACGGCCATTTCGAGCGTGCGCGGAATCGGCGTGGCCGACATCGCGAGCACATCGACGTTGAGCTTGAGCTTCTTGAGCGCGTCTTTGTGCTCGACGCCGAACCGCTGCTCTTCATCGATGATGACGAGTCCGAGATCCTTGAACTGCACGCCCTGGCTCAAGATGCGGTGGGTGCCGATGACGACGTCGACCGTGCCGGCGGCGAGCCCGTCGAGAGTCTCTGTCGCCTCGCGGTCGCTCTGGAAGCGGCTGAGAGCTCTGAGGTGAACCGGAAAGCCCGCGAAGCGCTCGGCGAAGGTCTCGACGTGTTGCTTGACGAGCAAGGTCGTCGGCACGATCATCGCCACCTGCTTGCCGCTCTGCACGGCCTTGAAGGCGGCGCGCACCGCGACCTCGGTCTTGCCGTAGCCGACGTCGCCCGCGAGCAGGCGGTCCATCGGAATCGGCGACTCCATGTCGCGCTTGACCTCGTCGATCGTGGTGAGCTGGTCGGGTGTCTCCGCGAACGGAAAGGCCTCTTCGAGTTCGCGCTGCCACGGGGTGTCGGGAGCGAAGGCGAAACCCTTGCTCGACATGCGCGCGCTGTAGAGCTTGACGAGCTCGACGGCAATGTCGCGCACCGCACGCCGCGCCTTGCCCTTCGCAGCGGCCCAGTCGCTGCCGCCCATCTTGCTGAGCGACGGAGCCTCGCCACCGACATATCGGCTGAGCAGGTCGAGCTGATCGGTCGGCACGTAGAGCTTGTCGCCCGGGTATCCGCGCTTGCTGGGTGCGTACTCGATGAGGAGAAACTCGCGCTGGCTCTTGACTGCATTGCGACCGCCCGTGCTGACCTCGCGCTGCACGAGCTCGAGAAACCGGCCGATGCCGTGCGTGGCGTGCACGACGAAGTCGCCCGCCTTGAGCTGCAGGGGGTCGACGACGTTGGTGCGACGGCTCGCGAGCTTCTTCGGCTGCCGCGAGTTGTAGCCGATCGACCGGCCGTAGAACTCGGCCTCGCTCAGCAGCCCGATCTGCAACTCGGGCAGCTCGAAGCCGTGCTCGAGCTGCGCCTGCACGAGGTAGGCAACACCGGAGTCGAGGGTCTCGGGCAGCTCGTCGACGATGCGCGCCGCGACCTCGTGCTCGCCGAGCACGTCGGCGGCGCGCTCGACGAGGCCGTGGCCGGCGGCCGCGACGATCATCGTCCAGCCCGCGCACACGCGGTCGACGACGTGGTCGACTCCTCCGCCGCTGCTGCCTGCGAAGCCGGGAGGCTCGTTCGCGTCGATGCGCACGACCTCGACGTCATCGGCGTCGAACGCGCTGATCGTGAACCAGCTGCGATCGCCCGCGGCCTCGCGCAGGCCGTTGACCGTCACGAAGTCGCCACCGTCGAGGTCGATGGGCGCTTCTGCCCCGACCGTCGCGGCGTGCCAGGCGGCCGTCAAGAACTCGCGGTTGGTCTCGAGCAGGCTCACAGCCCGGCTCGCGACGCGCTCGGGGCTGAGCACGGCGATTGCCGCGCTCGCCGGCAGGTAGTGGGTGAGCGGCACGAGCCGGTCGACGAGCGCCGGCGCGAGGCTCTCCATGCCCTCGACCGGAATGCCCTCGCTGATCTTGGCGAGCAGTTGCCCCAGGCTCGGAAACTCGTGCTGCATCTCGCGCGCCCGCTGCCGCACGGCGTCGGTCAGCAGCAACTCGCGTGTCGGCGGCAGCTCGACGACGTCGACCTCGGTTGGCAGAGACCGCTGGTCAGCAACCGAGAACTCGCGCAGCTGCTCGACCTCGTCGCCGAAGAACTCGACCCGCACCGGATGCTCGGCCACGGCCGCGAAGACATCAAGAATGCCGCCGCGCACGGCGAACTCGCCGCGCCGCGTGACCATGTCGACGCGGGTGTAAGCCAGGTCGATGAGCCGAGCGGTGACCTGCGCGAGGTCGTAGCCGCGCCCACCCCGCCGCAGCACGACCGGCTCGACCTCGGTGAGCCCCGGCGCCAGGGGCTGCAGTGCAGCCCGCACCGAAGCGACCACGATGAGGTCGGGCTTGTCGTCACCCGCCGCTTCCCAGTCACGCAGCGCGCGCAACGTACGGATGCGCCTGCCGACGGTCTCGGCACTCGGGCTGAGCCGCTCGTGCGGCAAGGTCTCCCACGCAGGCAGGTCGAGCACGGTCGCGTGCGGCATGAGCGCCGCGATCGACTGCTGCACGGTCTCGGTCTCGCGCCCGGTGGCCGTAATGGCGAGCAGGCACTGCGGGCCCGTGCGGGCATCCAGCAGCCCCGCCAGAAGCGGAACGCGGAGGCCTTCGACAACCGAGAAATCGGTGCTGCGCTGGGCGTGCTCGAGCGCGTTCTGCAGCGTGCGGGCGCGCGACAGGGCCGGGATCAACCGCTCGAGACTCACGTCGGCCAAGTCTACGCGGCCCTGCTGAGCGCTCAGGCGCGGGGGGCGTGCACCTTCTGCTGCGCCGCGAGCAGGCCCTCGTCGATGATGAGCTCGATCGCGTCGGCCGCGTCGCTCAGCACGAAGGGCAGCCGCGCGCGCTCGGGCGACGGGAAGTCGCCGAGCACATAGTCGGCAGCGTCTTGCCTGCCGGGCGGGCGGCCGATGCCGACGCGCACGCGCGTGAACTCGGGGGTTCCGAGCGCCTTGATGATGTCGCGCACGCCGTTCTGGCCGCCGTGCCCGCCGTCGGCCTTGAGCTTGATGGTCTCGAACGGCAGGTCGAGGTCGTCGTGCACCACGATGACGCGCTCGGGCGCAATCGAGAAGTACGAGGCCGCGCTCGAGACCGGCCCGCCCGAGGTGTTCATGTAGCTCAGGGGGCGCGCGAGCACGAGGCGGGGGCCGCCCGGGCGCAACCGCGCTTCGGCGAGCATCGTGGCCGTTCGGTGACGGCTCAGCTTCGCGCCGACTCGGCTCGCGAGCTCGTCGAGCACCATCGCGCCGACGTTGTGGCGGTTGCCGGCATAGCCGGGCCCGGGGTTGCCGAGCCCGACCACGAGCCAGGCATCAGACGACGAAGGGGCCGCACTGCGGCGGAACAATCCGACCACGTGCGACCCCTTCGCTCAGTCTGCAACGCCAGCCGGATGCTCGCTCCGGCCGCGCGTACTACTCGGCCGCTTCGGCTTCCTCGTCGGCAGCCTTCTCAGCCGCAGAGTCGGCCGAGGCCTCTGCTGCGGCCTCGTCGACAGCGGCTTCGTCGGCCACGTCGGCGGCCGACGCGCGGGGCACCGTGATGTTGATGACGAGCGCCTCGGGGTCGGTGACGAGAGTGGTGCCCGACGGCAGCGTGACGTCGCCGGCGTGAATCTGGGCACCCTCTTCGAGGCCCTCGACCGAGACGGTGAGCGACTCGGGAATGTGCGTGGCCTCGGCCTCGACCGTGAGCGTGTTGTGGTCGACCATGACCAGCGTGCCGGGGTACGACTCTCCCTCGACGTGCACGGGCACGTCAACGGTGACCTTCTCGCCCTTGCGCACGACGATGAGGTCGACGTGCTCGATGATCTGGCGCACAGGGTCTTTCTGCACGTCTTTCACGAGCACGAGCTGCTTGTCGCCCGCGATGTCGAGCGTGACGACCACGTTCGACTTGCGCAGCAGAAGCGCAGTCTCGTGGCCGGGCAGCGTGACGTGCTGCGGGTCGGTGCCGTGGCCGTAGATCACAGCGGGAATCTTGCCGACAGCGCGCAGCTTGCGCGCCGCGCCCTTGCCGAAGGCCTCGCGCACGTCGGCGTCGAGCTTGTTGTCGTCAGCCATGCTGATTACTCCTTGATCGGTGGGCCCTGAAGCCCGGTCTGATAGTCAACTCGAACGCGTGAATCGCGTGAGGAAAGACCTGATGCCTTGCCCACCGCGTCGATCACGGAGCGAAAAATCGCTCCCTCGCCGAAGTACAGTCGCTCAGTCTACCTGAGGCGCGAGAATCGCGGCGACGGCGGCCGCGAGCTCGTCGATCGACCTCGTCGCGTCGAGCACAACGACCTCTTCGTCGGCGTCGGGATGCTCGAGAGTGGCCAATTGCGAATCGAGCAGCCCGGGCGGCATGAAGTGGTCGGTGCGGGCGGCGATGCGGCGTTCGAGCTCACGACGGGGCAGGTTCAGCAGCACGAACTCGGTGAGCGGCGCGAGCTCGCGTAGTCGGTCGCGGTACGACCGGCGCAGGGCGCTGCAGGCCATGATGCAGGGGCGTTCGTCGCGCAGGACCGCACCCACGGCATCCAGCCAGGGGGCCCGGTCGGCGTCGTCGAGCGCTATGCCGGCCGCCATTTTCGCGACGTTCGCCGGTGGATGCTGATCATCAGCGTCGAGGAACGTCACGCCGGTCAGTGCGCTCGCGGCGAGCCCGATGGTGGTCTTGCCGGAGGCCGAGACCCCCATGAGCACGACCGACCGCGCGGTCGCGGATCGCGCCCAGTTCAGAGCTCGCCCTTGGCCGGGTCGCCCATGGGCAGCGGAATCAGGCGCGTCACCTCGACGGGCTGAGCGAGGTGCCCGTCGAGCGCGGCAACGAGGGCCACCACCGCGGGGCTGCTGCCGTGCGCATCGAGTTCCGCAACGCTTCTCCACTTCTCGATCATCACCAGTCGGCCATCGTCGGCCTCGGTGATGACGTAGAGCTCGCACCCGGGCTCGTCATGCACGAGCGGAATCGCGACTTCGAGCGCGGCCACCACCGCATCTCGGTGCCCGTCGAGCGGGTGGAACACGGCCACGACATTGACGACACCGGTGTTGGTCATGCCCCCACGCTACCGGCGACGACGGTGGTCGGCCACGGGGGTTTAGGCTGAAACCCGGTGTTGCCACCACCCCGCCGACCGAGGCGCCGAGCGCCCCCACGTGATCTCAGGAGCACCCGTGACCAGCACCGCACCAGCACCCACTGCCAACATCGGAGTCGTCGGCCTCGCCGTCATGGGCTCGAACCTCGCCCGCAACCTCGCGAGCCGCGAGGGCAACACTGTGGCGGTCTACAACCGCACATGGGAGAAGACCGAGACTCTGCTCGCCGAGCATCCTGAAGCGGGCTTCGTGCCGGCCACCGACTACAAGGAGTTCGCGGCCGCGCTGCAGAAGCCGCGCACCGCACTCATCATGGTCAAGGCCGGCCGCGGCACCGACGCCGTCATCGACGAGCTTGTGCAGGTCTTCGAGCCCGGCGACATCATCGTCGACGGCGGCAACGCGCTCTTCACCGACACCATCCGCCGCGAGAAGGCCGTGCGCGAGACGGGCATCAACTTTGTCGGCGCTGGCATCTCGGGCGGTGAGGAGGGCGCCCTGCTCGGCCCCTCGATCATGCCCGGCGGCTCGGCAGAGGCCTGGGTCACCCTCAAGCCGATTCTCGAGTCGATCGCCGCGGTCGCCGAGGGCGAGCCCTGCGTCACGCACGTCGGCACCGACGGTGCTGGGCACTTCGTCAAAATGATCCACAACGGCATCGAGTACGCCGACATGCAGCTCATCGCCGAGGCCTACGACCTGCTACGTCGCGTCGGCGGGCTTTCACCCGCCGAGATCGCCGACGTGTTCGCCGAGTGGAACACCGGTGAGCTCGAGAGCTACCTCATCGAGATCACCGCCGAGGTGCTGCGCCAGGTGGATGCGACGACCGGCCAGCCGCTCGTCGACGTCATTCTCGACCAGGCCGGTGCCAAGGGCACCGGCGCGTGGACAGTGCAGACCGCGCTCGACCTCGGCGTTCCCGTGTCGGGCATCGCCGAAGCCGTGTTCGCCCGTTCGCTTTCGTCGAAGCCCGCCCAGCGCGCTGCTGCGCAGGCGTTGCCCGGCGGGGCCGAGAACTGGACGGTGTCAGACCGTGATGCCTTCATCGAAGACGTGCGCCGCGCACTCTACGCCTCGAAGATCATTGCCTACAGCCAAGGCTTCGACGCGATCGTCGCGGGCGCTGAAGAGTTCGGCTGGGAGATCAAGAAGGGCGAGATCGCGAAGATCTGGCGCGCGGGCTGCATCATTCGCGCGCGCTTCTTGAACCGCATCACCGAGGCCTACGCCGCTGACCCCGCGCTTGTCGCACTCGTCACGGCGCCGTACTTCGCCGACGCCGTCTCGGGCTCGCTGCCCTCGTGGCGCCGCATCGTCGCCGGAGCCGCGCTCGCAGGTATTCCGACCCCCGCATTCGCCTCGTCGCTCTCGTACTTCGACGGGCTGCGCGCCGACCGCCTGCCCGCCGCCCTCATCCAGGGCCAGCGAGACTTCTTCGGCGCCCACACCTATAAGCGCATCGACCGCGAGGGCACGTTCCACACCGACTGGAGCGGCGACCGCACCGAGAGTGTGGCCGAAGACACCCACTGAGCTTTCGGTCGTGCCGCCGCGCGGCGTCGTCTCACCTGCAACACGGCGGGTGCCCGGAGTTCCACCACAGACTCCGGGCACCCTCTGACGCGGCACCGTGCAGAAGTCGGAGTCGGCGGGCCGACTATGCCGACATGACCCCTACCCCATTTGGACACCATCAGATATCCTATAGGCTTTGTTGCTCTGATGAAAGGCGTGTCGACGATGACCGCTCCCGAACCCCGCTATGACCCAGAATTGCTGGCACTCCTGATCGCGTCGGGGGACGCCCGGGAGTCGTTCACGCCTGAGGCGATCTTGACTCGACGCGCCGAGTGGATGCCCGCGCCGATCGACGATGTGCTCGCCGGTCGCCCGATCGAGCACGAGGAGCGCACGATAGCGGGATACGAAGGTGCGGACATCACCGTCTCCATCCTCCGGTCCACCCAAGACGACGCGCCTGGGCCAGGTTTCCTCCATGTCCACAGCGGCGGGATGATGATCGGCACGCGATTCTCGGGCATCGAGCAACTAGTCGATTGGGTGGAACTGTTTGGCGGAACCTGCGTCACCGTTGAGTACCGGCTCGCACCGGAGCATCAAGATCCCGTTCCGATCGAAGACAGCTATGCGGCGCTGCTGTACACCGCCGAGAACGCCAGCCAGCTCGGCATCGACCCGCACCGGCTCGTCGTGGCGGGCATGAGCGCCGGAGGAGGACTCGCAGCGGGGCTCGTTTTGCTCGCCCGCGACCGCAACGGCCCACCCCTGGCCGGCCAGATGCTGATGTGCCCCATGCTCGACGAACGCAACGACACCGAATCGAGCCACCAGTTCTCGCATCTCGGCCTGTGGGATCGCGAGAGCAACGACACCGGGTGGAACGCGCTGCTGGGCGATCGCCGGCACACCGATCAGGTCAGCATCTACGCGTCACCTGCGCTCGCGCCAGATCTCTCGGGCCTGCCACCAGCTTTCGTTGACGTCGGCTCGATGGAAGTCTTCCGCGACGAAGACATCGAGTACGCCCGGCGCATCGCCGCGGTCGGCGGCGATGTCGAGCTGCACGTGTGGCCGGGCGCTTTCCACGGCTTCGACTTCGCCTTTCCGCAGGCAACTCTCTCTCGCCGCGCGCTCGTGGCCCGCCGCGAGTGGCTAGCGCGCATCCTCGAGGCCTGAGGCCACCCGGCTCGCTCCGCACCCTATTCCGGCTCGCGGACCACGCTGCCGAGCGCCGACCGACCCTTGCCCAGCCGAAACGTGGTCACCAGACTCGACCGTCGACCCACAATCACCCCAATCACGATCGCGGCGACGAGAGGAATCGCGCCCGAGAGCATGAGCGCCGCCTGTGGCCCCAGACCATCAGAAAGCGCGCCCAAGAGAGGCCCTCCCAGCGCCTGGCCGCCCGCCACGACTGAGACGTAGAGCGAGACGATACGACCTCGCACCATCGGATTACATGACAGCTGAACGAGCGAGTCGGAAACAACCTCGTAGACCAACCGAAGACAGCCGACGGCGACCAAGAGGGTGATGAAAACGACCGTGGACAACCCAAAACCCGACAGCATCTGAAGAAGGGCAAACATCGCTGCCGTCATGATCACCGTGCGCAGGCGGAGGGAACGCACGCGAGTTGACACCAGGGCTCCGATGAGAGCACCGAGGGCGAGCATCGAGGTGTAGAGACCGAAGCCCGCAGCTCCCGACTCATAGACGTTCTTGGCCATACCGCTGAGGGTGACCCCAACAGGCAGCGCGAATACCGCGAAGAATGCGATCAACACGAGCGGCCAGAAGATCGTTGGCTTCGAGCGCGCGTACCGCACTGTCTCGAAGAATTGGGGCCGGGTAAACGCGACGGCCGGTATCACGCGCAACTCGCCCACCCGCAGTAGCGCGACAGTCGCCGCGACACCGGCGCAGGCCATCGAGTAGACGACGATCGACCATCCGGTGCCGGCGTTCGCGATGATGACCCCACTGATCAGCGGCCCCAGAACACCACCGAGCCAGAAAACAATGGCGTACACGCTGATTGCATTCTGCAGGTTCGCTGGCGAAACCATTTCGCTGAGAAGCACCACGCGAGCAGGAATCTCGACGGTGTACATGACCCCAATGACAAACGCAATCACCACGATGTGCCAGAGTTCGACGACTCCCGCGAGGGTGATCACCGCGAGCACGGTCGTGAGCATCGCGAATACCCCGTAGATCAGCGCGACCGTCACACGGCGTGGAAAGCGATCGGCGATCATGGCCCCATACGGCCCGAGCACAATTATCGGCGCCCACTGCACGAACACGAGAAGGCCCACCGCCGACACGTTGCCGGTGATCTCGAGCGCGAGCCAGTCGACCGCGATGCGAAACATCCACGCGGCCGTATGCAACATGAAGTGGGCGATCTGGAACCGCCGGAAGTTGCGATGAGACAGCGAAAGAAAGGAGTCTCTCAAGCGCCTGGGCCCTCTGAAAATCGGAATGGGCGCCGTCTGCGCGTCGTCGAGCGTCGACACGACCACGTACTCCTTCTCATGACTCGCGCACGAGGTCGCAGACCGGCACTGGCGCTGTTCCTATATCATATAGACTTCTTCTCGCCACGGGAACAATGGAGTACACCGATGCCGAATCAGCCTTCCGACCCGCGCCCCCAGCTCTCGCTCACCGAGGCGGTCACTGTTCCGTCGTGGGCAATTCAGGAGCGGGAATTGATGGCGCGCCTCGAGGTCGCCGCCCGCGAGTTCGTCGCCCGCTACACCCGCGACGACGGCACCCTCATCTGGCGCGAAGAATGGCCGGGAATGGACGGGTCGGACGACCCGTATGAAGCCTTCATGTATCTCGCGCTGTTTTACAGCATCGGGGGCAGCGACGAGGTCTACGAGATGGCGCGTCGGCTCTGGGATTCGATCACCTGGCAGTGGACACAGTATGGCCAGATCGATCGCGAGTTCGACCGATACTACGACTGGATGCACCACGGGGAAGCCAATCTCTTTCACTACTTCTTCGGCTTCACGCGCCCCGACTCGGTCGTCGAACGACAAAGGGCCCGACGGTTTGCTGGCATGTACGACGGCTCCGACCCCATCGCCGATAACTACGACCCCGAGCTTCATCTGATCAAGGCACCACAGGCCGGAAGCGCAGGCCCACGATTCGTCGTCACGGCGGAAGACCTCTCGACTCACCGCGGAGTGCTCGACGACTACCCGGCGCCGTTCGAAGACATGGTCACGAGCCCGTACGAGCTGGGAACGTGCAACTGGAGCGATGACCGCGTCTTCGCGGAAGTGATCGAATTGATGAACCAGCGCACTACGCGCGGCGATGTTCCCCTGAACCTCAATGCGACCGGGCAGTTCACGCACGCCTATCTGTACTCGGGCGAGGAGGATCTCAAGACCTGGGTGCTCGAATACGTCGCCACCTGGCAGGCCCGAGCCGATGCCAATGGTGGCCTGCTGCCTGACAACGTCGGGCTGTCGGGCGCCGTCGGCGAATACAACGATGGCAAGTGGTGGGGCGGGCACTACGGTTGGCGCTGGCCACACGGCTGGCTCACCATCATCGAGCCGACCCTGAACGCCTCGCTCAATGCCTACTTGCTGACCCGCGGCGACGAGCAGGCCGTGCGGCTCGTGCGTCAGCAAATCGACACTCACTTCGCTCTCGGGCACAACGAGGGTGACGGCTGGTTCGTGCCACACAAGCGGCTCGACAGCGGCTGGGCAGATTACCGACCGGCCAATCCTTTCCATGCGATTCACCTATGGGCCCGCACGATGGCCGACGACGACCGCGAACGGGTCGAGCGCGTGCCGCGCACCACCGATTGGACGGAAGTGATCGTGCCGCGTCGTCCGTTCTCGACGAAGCACTTCAATGCGAACACCCTTGCCTGGTACGAGTATTCGCAGGGGCGCAATCCCGGCTACCCAGACCGGCTTCTGGCCGCGAACAATGAGCTCATCGACCAGCAGCTTCGACGCATGCGGTCGAGCGAGGGCGACCCGCGCAGGTGGGGCGAGGTGATCCACATTGACGGTCACACCGACACGGTCAGCATGCAGACCCATGGCTACGCCATCCACGCCTGGCAAGAGTTCTGCCCCGTGTACTTCGAGTCACTCATCCAACTCATGTGGGGCGCCCCCATGCATATCTCGCACGGCGGCCTGCAGCACGCCACGGTGCGGTACTACGACGCCGATGAGCAGCGCCCCGGACTGCCGCCAGGAGTGGCAGCCCTGGTGCACGGGGTGAGCTCCAAGAGCACCACGATCGAGCTCGTGAATACCGAGAGTGAGCACGGCCGCACGGTGGTCATTCAGGCGGGCACTTTTGGGGAACACCGCTTCACGACTGCTGAGATCAGTCGCGCTGACGGCTCAGCCAGTGAGCCGCTGAGCGTCGACTCGGAGTGGCTCGATGTCCACCTTGCCCCGGGAGCCGGCGCAACGCTGGTGATCGGAATGGACCGGTACGCCAACGACCCGAGCTACCAGACGCCGTGGTCTCGTCGCGAGAACTGGGATCCCGTCATCCGGCCCCGGCAGCAGTAGCAGCTGGCGGCGCATCAGGGAGTGGTGAAGGTGTCGGCAGCTGCCTGACCCGTGGCGGTCGCAGAGGGTTCGTCTAGGGCCCCAGCCGGAACCCTCCGTCGATGGCGATCGTCGCTCCTGTCACCCACCTCGCGTTGTCGGTGACGAGCATCACGACACCGGCGGCGATGTCGTCGGGACTCGCGAGCGATCCGCGTTCCCGCGCGTCATCCAGCACGGCTCGTGCCGCCTTCTCACCACCGGCGAAGTCGACGGTCCAGCGCTCGAGACTCGGACTCGCGGTGCCACCGGGCATGAGCGTATTGACCCGCACGCCTCGGTCACGCAGCTCGAGCGCAAGGTTCAGCGCCGCGTGGTTGAGGGCGGCCTTGCTGGTGTCGTAGACGATGTTCTTGCGATTGGCGATGAGCGCATTGGTCGAACTGATCATCACGACACAACCGCTCGAGGCCACCAGGTCGTCGACCGCCTCCTGCACGAGAAACACGGGCGCCAGTAGATTGACCGACAACGCATCCCTCCATGCCTTCTCGGTGCCTGCCTCGAGCGGCTCATGAAGCACCATCGCGGCGTTGCATACGATGATGTCGATGCGGCCCCATCGGTCGCGAGCACGCGTCAGGATGGCCTGGGCGGCACCCTGAGGTTCACGCAGGTCCGCCCGCATGTACTCGGCCTCCCCGCCTTCACGTCGAACACGACGCAATGCCTCGGTCACGACATCGGAGTCGTCAGGGTCGAGACCGTGGAGCAGAACGTTGCTGCCCTCGCGTGCCAGCGCGACTGCCGTCGCGAGCCCGATTCCCGTCGTGGATCCTGTGACGATCGCGCAACGAGATGCCTCTTGATCACCCCGCACAGTGCCTCCTCACGCCGATCTCCCGCGTCGACTCCATCACCGAAGGTACTGAGTCGCGCGGCGCCGAGAAGTGGGCGCGCATGGCGCCTTAACTCTTGACCGCGCCGGCCAACACTCCCCGTACCAGCAACCTCGACGAGACCAGGAAGACAATCAGAATCGGGATGGCCACGACAAGACCGGCGAGGGCGATTTCCGGCCGGCCAATGACGCTCTGCTGAGCACCGTTCCCCGGGTTCAGCGCCGGTGTCGAGCTGAACAAGATTCCCAACCCGACCGGCAATGTGTAGTTGGCGGCAGACCCGAGCAGCACATACGGAAGGAAGTAGTTCACCCACGCTGCGCTGAAGCTGAAGAACGCGAGCATCCCCAGAAGACCCTTCGAGAGCGGCAACGCGATCAAGAAGAAGGTCTTGTACTCCCCCGCGCCGTCAACACGGGCCGCCTCGAAGACCTCGTGGGGAATCGACGTTGAGAAGTAGATGTAGGCAAGAAACACCCCGAACGGATAGAACGAGCTCGTCAAAATGACAGCGGTTGATGTGTCATACAACCCGGCTTGCACGATCTGAATGTACAACGGGATGACCAGAGCGACTGGCGGAACGATCGTCGCGACCAGAGTTGTGATGAGCAGAGTTCTCTTGAACGGCAAGGCGGTGACTGCGAGCGCATAGCCCGCCAACAGTGCGGTGGCGCAGGCGATGCCGACGATGGCCGCCGTGTACAGAACCGAGTTCAGCAACCACTGAGTGATGATGCCGTCCTGGAAGGTTTGCAAGTTCTGCCACGCAATGACGTAGTTCTCAAAGCTGCCGAAGCTGAATGGCGGGTCATTGTTCAGTTGAGGAGCAGTCTTCGACGGGGCAATGATCAGCCAGATCATCGGGATGATGCTGGCGAGGGCGAACGCGATCATCGTCACCCAGACGACGACGCGACCAGCATTTCCTCTCGGCGTTCGCTTGTTGAGATTGTGGTGGACGATCTTCGGAGGCCCCACGCGAGCTTCGTTGACAGCGGTACTCGTCGTCATTTGCGTTTTACTCCAATTCCATCAAAGAAGTCGGTTCGGAAGATCACGAAGACAGCGGCGATCACGCAGACCACCAGCAGCATGAGCGACAGTGCAGCAGCGCCCCCCAGGTTGTTTTGCTGGAACGCAAACGTGTAGGCGAGCTGGTTCAGCGACCAGTTCGCCGCTAGGCCCGGGTAAACCGATGCCGAGATGAGCTGTGGCTCGACGAAGACCTGGAGGCCCGCAGCAAAGACCAGGATTCCCATGTACACGAGGTACTTCTTGATCAACGGCAACTTGATTTGCCACGCGATTTGCACTGCGTTGGCACCGTCAATTCGAGCTGCCTCGAGAATGTCATCGGGGATCGACTGGAGCGAGCCGTACTGCACGACAATCCAGTTGCCCGCGCCGGTGAAGAAGGCCATGAGAACGAAAATCCATCCGAGATTCTGAGCTTGCCAGATCTGCGTGCCCTGAGTGATTCCGAGAGCTGCCAGCGCATCTTGGTACGGGCTCAGCGTCGGCTCCAGAAGGAAGTACCAGACCAGAACCGCAGTGGCTCCTGTCAACGAGGCAGGAACAAGGTAGGTGAGGCGCAACGGCAGATTCCATCGCCCTTGCACGGTATCGAGAAGCAATGACATTAGCGCGACCACGATGAGCATCGCCGGCACGTACATCGCCAGGAAGATCCCCACGTTGATCAGCGCTGGCAGAAAACGGAAATCTTGCAACACCACCAAGTAGTTGAGGGGCCCACCACCTGGATTGAGAATGGACGGTTCGAAAGACGTGATCGCCGCGACGACGATCGGCCACACACCGAATGCCAGAAGGAGCGCTAGGTACGGCGTGAACATAACGAGCCCCGCGATGAGGCTCTGGCGACTGCTACGTGATCGCGACACTGCGACTCCTCTTCACTCAAGATGAGGGTTGGGTGCCGGAGCGCAAACTCCGACACCCAACCCCAATGACTACTCGGTTTCGACTTGGTACCCGGAACCCGGCGCAAGATTCTGCAACGAGACGGCGAAGTCGTTCAACGCCTGTTCCAGCGAACCGCCACCGTTGATCGTCGCTTGAAGCGTCGAACCGATCTGCGCCACGAAGGCGAATCGCACGGGTCGGTCAACCTGCGAGATCTTGTTCGCGCCAGCAGCCATGGCCGGGTAGGGGTTCGAGGCGTAGTACGGGTCAGCCGAAATGCGGGCTTCCCACAACTGGTTCGCCGGGCCGTAGGCCGGGAACGTTGGGGTCGTCTCGAGCTGAGCCATGACGTCAGACGTCGTCATCCACACGGCAGCATCGGCAGCGAGCTGCGGGTAGAGCGAGTGAGACGAGACCGTGAAGACTCCACCGCCCCAGGCGCCAGACCGGTCGTCGTCACCGCTGCCCCATGCGGGCATGTTCGCGGCAGCGATCTGGCCTGCGGGCACGCCCCACGACTCTGCGGGCCGGATGACGAAGTCACCGAACCACGACGGGCCGATCGTCATGGCAACTTTGTTCTGCTGTGCGACGTCAGCGATGAATCCGGCGTCGAAGCTCGAGCGGCTGTCGACCACTCCTGCGTCGAGCAGCGGCTGCATCAGCTCCGCGACTCGAGTGCACTTCGGGTCGTTCGGGGCAATCCTGACGACGTTCGGCGCCGTGACGTCAGCAAGCGGGCATTCACTCGACTGCAAGAATCCAGCGTAGTAGCCCTGGTCACCGACGGCTCCAGCAACGTAACCGGTGCCCTCAAGCTGAAGGGCCGTGGCAGCAAACTCGTCCATGGTCGTCGGTACCGTCAGCCCGAGCTCGTCGAAGATCACGGTGTTGTACCACAGCACCGTGTTCGCGAGGTCGTTCTTCAGGCAGTAATACGTGCCATCAAACAGGCAGTCGCTGTTGCCCTCGCCGAAGCCATCAAAGATTTCTTGAGAGACCACGTCGGTGAGGTCAGCGGCGAATCCGTTGCTCGGGTCGAGGAACAGGGCAGTGTCAGCTGCAGTGCCGAAGATGATGTCTGGCCAGCCACTGCCGGCACGGTTAGCCAACGTGATCTTCGTCTGGGCGTCAGCCTGGGCGATCACCTCGATCGTGATGTCGATCTCGTCGGCCATGAGCTCTTGGTACGCCTCGGCCTGCGGAACACGCGGAGTGTCCACCCAGAAAAGAAGGGAGGGCTTGGCGTCCGGGTCAACCGCGGGCGCCGCGTTGGTGCATCCCGTGAGGCTTATGGTCACCGCCGCTACCGCGACGATCGCCAGCGATAGTCGTTTCATTGGTGCTTCCTTTCCTGCCGTGACGGAACGAAAGAAAGAAAGCTTCTTCGCTCCAGGGTTGAAAACGATGCTACATGTTCTTGGCAGAATCGTATAGCATATTTCCTATAACGGCCCGCGGGGAGTCGGAGACCAGAGTTGGTCACCCGCACTTTTCAGGTTTTGTCACTCGACGGAAAGCACACGGTGCACTGATGTCTGATCTCAGCGGCCTCACGGCTGTCATCACCGGGGCCGGTTCAGGTATCGGCCTGGCCACGGCAAGAAGTCTGACCGCCGCGGGCGCGCGGGTCTTCGGACTCGACCTGGATCCCGGTGAGATGCAGGGGGTCGCCGAGTGGATTTCGTGTGACATCGGATCTACAGAGCACGTCTCGACGGCCTTCGCCACTCTGTCGAACACCCTGACATCGCTCGACATCCTGGTGAACAACGCTGGCATTGGCGCGGTGGGCACTGTTGAAGACAGTTCTGACGATGAGTGGATGCGCGTGCTCAACGTCAACGTCGTCGGCATCGCGCGTGTGACGAGAGCTGCGCTCCCGTTGCTGAGGGCTAGCAACGTAGCCTCGATTGTCAACACCTGCTCAATAGCAGCGACCGTCGGACTCCCCCAACGAGCGGTGTATTCCGCGAGCAAAGGCGCTGTGCAATCGCTGACCCTGGCCATGGCAGCCGACCACATGGTCGACGGAATTCGAGTCAATTGTGTCAACCCCGGCACCGCCGGCACTCCCTGGGTGGCGCGGCTGCTCGACCTTGCACATGATCCGATTGCCGAGCGCAACGCTCTCGAACAGCGACAACCGAATGGTCGTCTCGTCACTCCCGAAGAGGTCGCCAACGCGATTCGTTTTCTCGCAAGCCCTGATCAGCGTTCCATCACCGCGACGGTGCTCGCTGTGGACGGCGGTATGGACGGGTTGCGCGTGCGACCGCGCTAGGGCGGCGACACCCTCAGTCGGAGGAGTTCTCTTATGTGCAGTCAGATGCTTCCGTATTGTCGGGATCACACGACACGTTGTGAATAGTGGAGAGGAAAGCCCACCGTGGAGTTTGCAGTACCAGGCACACCCCTCACACTCGCCCGCACCGGTCCGGCCGGCGGCGGTGAACCGCGAGTCAGCGGCGATCACGTGGTACTCACAGCCGCCGCACGATCAGATTTGTTCCTTGATCCTGACGACTCATCATCACCTGCACCTGACGCCGAGCGCTTCATGGCGCAGGTTGCGGGCGACTTCGTTTTCGGCGGGCACGTCACTGCCCAATTCACCGCTCCGTACGACTCCGGAGTGCTCCTGGTGATGATCGACGAGGCCAACTGGTTCAAGGTGTGCAGCGAACGTGATCCGCATGGCACGCCAAGGGTAGTGACGGTCGTGACCCGCAACGGGCGTTCCGATGACGCAAACGCCTGGGAGGTTGCCCCCAGCGGCACTCACCTTCGCGTCGCTCGGCGAGGGGCCACAGCGGCGTTGCATGCTTCAGACGACGGGGCGCGGTGGCATCTCCTGCGGTACTTCGATCCCGGATTCGCAGCACCCAGCGTGGAGATCGGAATTCTTGCTCAGTCGCCCGCTGGCGACGGCACAACCGCAACGTTCAGCGACATGTTCTTCCGCAACGAGACGCTCGAGAACGTGCGCGACGGAAGCTAACTGCCTCAAGGCTCCCCGCTCACCTTTGCCGCCGTCGCTCCAAAGGGCTCCAATGCTGCGGGTACACCCGACTCGGCCCACTGCTGTTCCCACCCGATACCCGGCGACGTCGTCGCGGCCACCATGCCTCGTTCGTCGACCTCCACTGGCCGCGCCACCGGGTTTGCATCAACGAGCGCCTCGTAGTAGGTCGTGTTCGAAATTGCCAGCACCAGGTGCCGAGCGACGAGTCCACCGCCATGGACCTCGGCCCGAATCTGAAACGAGTCGGCCAGGTGAGCGATCCGCATCGCCCCAGTAACGCCACCACGGAGCCCGGAACTGGTGCGCACGACATCAGCGCATCCACTCGCGATGAAGTCGGCAGTCGTCATGTGCGCGCCTTCTGCGACCTCGCACACCATGAGCGGCACATCGACTCGCTCACCCAGACGTTGGTACGACGTGATGCTGAACTCCTTCATCGGCTCCTCATACCAGAGGTAGTCTGCCTCTCCGAGGGCTCTGCCAAGATATATGGCGTCGAGCAGGTCGAACCCCGCGGAACCGTCGTACATGAGAGGCACGTTCGGGCCAACACGATCGCGAAGGGCGAGGCAGAGCTCAGCATCTCGCCGCGCGTCGCCCCACGCATGCAGCTTGATGGCGGGGAACCCGAGCTCGAGACACTGGTCTGCGACATCGAGGTACTCGTCGATCGACGAGTATGTGACAGTCGATGCGTAGGCATGGATTTCTGTGCGGAAGGTTCCCAACAGCTGGTGCAACGGCATGCCGGCCGCTTTCGCTCCAATATCCCAGATTGCCGTGTCGATGATCCCGAAGATGCCGACCGGAAAGCGGTCAATCCGGTCGATCTCCCACAGCCGATGCCACAGGTATTCGCGCTGCAAGGGATCGCGTCCGATCAACTCGGCGCGCATGCGTCGATCGACGACATCGGCGATCTGAACGCCTCGGAGGGCAAAGCTATATCCCGTAATTCCAGCATCGGTGCTGAGCACCAGCCAAGCGCCCTGCGCCTCCGGTTCTGAACCCGGAAGCCCCCGACGCCACACGAAGGGAGGGTCGTAGGCGGGAACGGTGATGGGGATGACGTTCACGGCAGTGATGATCATGGCGATCCTTCAGCGAAGAGGTGAGCGAACGCCCGCTGCGCGACGGTGGCCCGCGCCGCAGTACGCATGATCAACAATGATATAGGATATTGGGGTGGTGTGCGCGCGGCGGATCGCTTGGCTCACCCTCAGGACGAAAGGCACCCCATGCAACTCATGCGCCTCGGCCCAGCGGGCCACGAGAAGCCCGTCGTGCGCGTCGACGAGACCTCGTACGTTGACGTCTCAGACTTCGTGCCCGACTTCGATGAGGCCTTCTTCGGCTCGTCCGGCAGAGGGGGCGGGATGCTCCGTCTCGAGCAGCTCGTCGCTGAGCGCATCGCGGCCGGCAGCGTGCATCCTTTCGTCGGGGCAGACGGTGTCGCTCAGCGGGTCGGCGCGCCGATCGCCCGTCCGCACCAGATTCTCTGCATCGGGCTGAACTACTCAGACCACGCAGCCGAGTCGGGCATGCCCGTGCCCGACGAGCCGATCCTCTTCACGAAGAGCCCCAACACTCTCGTCGGGCCGCACGACGACGTCATCATGCCGCGCGGAGCGACGAAGCTCGACTGGGAGGTCGAGCTCGGCATCGTCATCGGCGCGCGCACCAGCTACCTCGACAGCCCCGAGCAGGCGCGCGTCCACATCGCCGGCTACGTCGTCGTCAACGATGTGAGCGAGCGGGCGTTCCAGATCGAGCGCGGCGGGCAGTGGGCGAAGGGCAAGTCGGCCGAGACCTTCAACCCCGCCGGACCATGGCTCGCGACGGCCGACGAGCTCGACGACGTGATGGCACTGGGCATGTGGCTCGACGTCAACGGCCAACGCCGTCAGACGGGCTCGACCTCGACGATGATCTTCGATCCGTTCGTGATCGTGCACTACCTGAGCCAGTTCCTCGTGCTCGAGCCGGGCGACCTCATCAACACCGGCACCCCTCCGGGCGTCGGCCTCGGCATGACGCCGCCGACCTATCTTCAGGTGGGTGACGTCATGGCGCTCGGCATCGACGGGCTCGGCGAGCAGCGGCAGACGGTCATCGCGCCACGCTGACTCGGGCTGGGCATGTCGTCACAGGACGGGCCGACTGGTCGTCGACTCCCGCACGATCAAGACGGGAGCCTCGCCGACGACGCTATGCACGGTCTCTGACGTCCGCGATTCGGCCACGAGCTCGACAGCGGCCGCGCCTAACTGCCGAAGGGGCATACGAACGGTGGTCAGGGGGGGCCAGATGGAATCCGCGTACCAGACGTCGTGCAAAGCAACGAGCGACATGTCGTCCGGAACGCGGAGCGGGCTGCGATGAACCTCAGCAAGCACGCCCAAGGCGGCATTGAGATTAGCCACCACCAAAGCAGTCGGCAGGTTCGGCAAAGACAACAGCTTGGTTGCGGCTACACGGCCTTGCTGACCGCTGTACCCACATGCGGTTACCCATCCCGCCGGTGACGACTCCCCCGGCACCGAAAGCTTGTGGGCACGAAGGCTCTCGATGAACGCGTTCCGACGGCGTGTACCGGTCGCGCTCGAATCGACACCCCCGATGAACCCAATATCTCGGTGTCCCAGGTCAACGAGGTGATCAACAGCGGTGCGCACACCCGCAGCATCGTTCAGCACGATCGTGTTGAGCGGCCCGTGATCGACTGAGTTGATCACCACGATCGGTATCGGAAGGAGCGCGAGCGCGTCGATGAGATCAGGGGGCGAACCGTCTGGAATCTGAAGAATGAGGCCATCAACCCGGCCCTCTCCCACGACGCGTGTCATCCATTCGGAGTCAGCGTTCACCTCTTCTGCGCGAGCGAGTACGACAGTCAACCCCCGCTCGGTTGCGGCCTCAGTCGCCCCCGCCGTCAGTTCAGCGAAGACCGCGGAGGTGACGTCGGGAACAACCACGGCAACCGCCCTCGAACGGGCCGTGCGCAACGATCTACCCGCATGACTGGGCACGTACTTGAGCTCGCGCACCGCGTCGACGACGCGAGCACGCGTGTCATCGGCGACGCGCAGACGCGGATCGCCAGACAACACGCGGGACACGGTGGCGGGTGAAACGCGCGCACGGACAGCAACATCTCGAATGTTGGCCATGCCGCCTCGCCCTCCCGTCGAGCCCGTCCCCACCCAGGGGCCGTGAGCGATCACGCAGTGAAGTCGACGACGCGATTCTCGTTCATCGAGGTGTACAACGCATCGACGAGTGCAACGGTCTTGACATTATCGATCGCGCTCGTGCGAGGAGTCGACCCCGTCGCGATGGCATCACACACTGAACCGATGGTGCCGATGAACGCATCGGGGATCCACCGCTGAGTGACGGGATACGGCACCCATCCATCGGTAGGAATCGTTCGGCTCATGATCTCCAGCGTGTCGGGGCGGCCGTCGGGATAGTCGTAGAGCAACCCAATCGTTCCACGAATCGCGCCTTCGACGCCGTCCATGCGAAACTCCGCCGTGTTGTCGCCACCACGATTCACGTGGTTGGCATGCACGAGTGCCGACGCACCGCTGGCGAAACGATAGGTGCTGACCGTTCGTGTCTCACCGACCGGATACTGACCCGGCGTCCGGCCGCCGACGGCGTACACCGACGACGGTTCACCCATGAACCAGCGCACGACGTCGTGGTAGTGGATCGAGTGCACCATGATCTCGAGGCGCTCCATGGGCTGGGCCCATTCCCACAGTTCCCAGGGCGTCGCGAGGTTCACGGTGATGGAGAACGAGGTGATGTCGCCGATCCATCCGAGTTCGACCATGCGGTGCGCCGCGGCGATTCCTTCGTCGTACCGCATTTGCTGGTTCACCACCGCCACTAGCCCGGCGTCAGCCGCGAGGTGCGCCAGTTCTGAAGCGGTTTCAGGATCGGTCGCGAAGGGCTTCTGGGCGAGTATGTGTTTTCCCGCCGCTACCGCTGCCCGAAAGATGGGCGGCTGCGCAGCGACCGGCACCGCAATGTCGACGACATCGACCGCAGGGTCTGCGAGCAACTCGTCCACCGTCTCGTACACGCGGGGAATGCCGAACGCCTGTGCCACTCGACGAGCACGTTCGAGATCTAGATCGGTAATGCCCACTACGGTCACTCCGGCGCGAGCGTAGGCCGGCAGATGCGCGCCTTCGACAATGCCTCCCGCGCCGACGATCGCGACCGGTCGCTGGTGCTCTGGTGCGATCTGAAGGCGGCAGTGCTCAGAGACATCCTGGAACAGATCGATCATGATCCCGCGGCTCCGTCGAGACCCGCCCGCGCGGCATTCGCATCGCGATACTTCACAGTCTGAAGGTGCTCGCAGTAGAGAACTAGTTCTTCATCGTCGGCGCGAAACACCTCGTACGACACCGTGAAGAGCCCCATCGTTTCGTACTTGGGAGTCTTGTTGAGCAGGGTGCGCATTGTATAGATGGTGTCGCCAATGAAGACGGGCTTGATAAACCGCAGGCGGTCGTAGCCGTAGCTGAAAGTGTTCACATTGTTGTGGGCCATGAGACCCATGCCGTAGCTGAAGACCATGGCGCCTGGAACGATGCGCTTGCCGAAGACGCCGTGCTCGCGTGCCCAGATGTCGTCGGCGACATAGGGGTGCATGTCAAGGAGCAGCCCGTTGAATACCATCATCTCCCCCTCGGAGATGGTGCGTCTGATGGACCGGTCGACCTCACCGACCTCGTAGTCTTCGTAGAGCTTTTCGTCCTGGTTCCAGGCCTTGATCGCATTGCGGGCAATCGGGTCGGTGTTGGGGTTCTTCATCACGTCAACCTTTCTCGAAGAATTCGCGTCGAATACTGTCGTTGTGCTCGCCGATTCGCGGAGCACCCTTCTCGTGAGTGAGGGGTGCCCCGTCGAAACGAACGGGCGCCCGCGTTGTCTGAATCTCAACGTCTCCCGACCCGTCGGCAGCCTGACGATGCACGGCCTGCATCATGTTCAGCGCAGCGAACCCTTCGTGCTCGACCAATTGCGGCAGTGTCAATACCGGGGCGCACCAGACATCTGCTTCGTCAAGAATGCTGAGCCAGTGATCGGTCGACCGGGTAGCCAAGCGATCGGCCAGAGCACGGGTGATGGCGGTCTGCTCGGTCCACCACGTCTCTGGGTCGATGTACTGCGCGAGAGAGTCGAGGCCGATCAGGCGTCCCAAATCAGGTACTGACGTCATCGCGAGCGCCAGATACCCATCAGCAGTGGGGTAGGTGCCATACGGAGCTTGCAGGAACGCGTGAGCGGTGTTGCGCGTTCCACGCTTCACCGTCACCGACGGGTCAGTCAGGTGCGCGCTCAGCAGCTCAAACTGCAAGTCGAGCATCGACTCGAGCAGGCTCGTCTCGACCCGTCCGCCAACTCCGGTGCGCTCGCGCCGCAGGAGTGCGGCCGTCACTCCGTGAGCCGTGTGGATAGACGTCACGATGTCAGCGATCGCGATGCCGACCGGAATCGGCGGATCGTCAGAACTGCCATTGAGCCAGGGCAGGCCCGAAATGGACTGCGCCAGCAGATCTTGTCCTGGTCGATCCTTCAACGGACCCGACGCCCCGTATCCGCTCACACTCGCATAAACGATGCCCGGGTTGATGGCGCGAACGTCGTCGTAGCCGAGGCCCAGTCGTTCCATGATTCCGGGGCGGAAGTTCTGGATGATCACGTCGGCGTGAGCGATTAGCTCTCGAACCTCGGCAAGGTCGTCGGTGTCTTTCAGATTCGCCGCAAAGCTCTCTTTGTTGCGGTTGGTAATGTGGAAGGACAGCGTGTCGCCGTCTTCCACGACACCTGCGAACGCCAGCGAGCGGCCGATGTCGCCGCCCTGAGGGCGCTCGATCTTTATGACGCGCGCGCCCAGGTCGCCGAGACGCATGGCTGCCATCGGCCCCGCAAGAAACTGGCTGAAGTCGAGGATGAGAATGCCCTCGAGGGGCAGGGGAAGCTCTGGTGCGTCGGTCACGATCGATCCTTGCTGTCGGCAGTTCAGAGCGCGTACACGCGGCGGGCGGTGCGGAAGAGAATGTCGTCTTGCTCGTCGACCGACAGGGTCGAGATGACCTCCCGCTGAGCACGCCACACCCCGACGAAATCACCCGCCAGAATCGAGACAGGCCAGTCGCTGCCGAGCATGACGCGCGAGGCGCCGAAGTTGTCGACGACGTGGTCGACATAGCGTTGCCAGTCGGCAGAGGCCCACGTCGGCTTCGACGCCGTGTTCAGGCCGGAGAGCTTGACGACCACGTTGGGGCGATCGGCTGCAGCGGCAATCAAAGACGCCCACGGCTCCCAGCCTTCGGAGGCGATTGGGGGCTTCGCCATGTGGTCAAGCACGACGGTCAACTCAGGGTGTCGGTCAGCCACGGCCGCGACCGTTTCGAGGTGTTCGTCGAGCACGCTCACCATGTCGAGCGCCAAGCCTCGGGGCGCGAGCAACCCCAGGGTGCGATTCACGGTCTCACCGAGGATCCACCGTGGGTCGGCGTAGGTGTGGGTCAGGCAGCGAACGCCCTTGACGTAGGGCGACGCGGCGTACAGGTCGAGTGCCGACCGTGCTTCGTCGTGGCGGTCGAGGGGCGCCCAGGCGACCACCCCGAGAACCGTTGGGGTCGAGGCGGCAACACTGAGCATGTAGAACGTGTCTTCGTAGGTGTCCGCTGCTTGAACCAGCACGGTTCCTGTCACCCCCGCTTCCACGATTTCTGCAGCGACGCGTTCAGGGCCGAAGTCGTCGAACAGCGGGCCGTACTCCGGAACGATCCAGTCATAGGCGCGCTCCGACATCATCCACAGGTGTTGGTGGGTGTCGATCATCTCGATGGGTGAGTGCAGTGCGGTCATGTCAGTGCTCCATCTCTGAGTTCGGTGCGGTCGATCGGCGTCGGTTGACGACGTAGATCTTGGTCAGTGCCAGCACTGTCTCGTTGTGCTGATTGGTGACCTCGACGCGCTCAAACGCCATGCCGAAGCGTTCAGGCTGTCGAGGGTGATCGCTGAGTTCTACGAGCTCGGCGGTCGCGCGGATGGTGTCTCCGATGAAGACCGGCTTGATGAATCTCACGCGGTCATAGCCGTAGCTCATGGCGTCTTCGTTGATCTCGCCGGCGAGCATCCCGATCGCCATGGAGAGGACCAAGGTTCCGTGAGCCATGCGCTGGCCGAAGGGCTGGGTGGCACAGAACTCTGCATCCATGTGGTGCGGGTAGAAGTCTCCGGTCTGCCCAGCGTGAGCGACGATGTCTGCCTCGGTCACGGTTCGTCCGTAGCTATGGCGCACGTCGCCGAGCTGGTAGTCCTCGAATACGGTCATACGATGGGCTCCTTCAGGTGCTTCTCTGCCAGGGATTCGAGGATGTCGAGTGTGCCGGGGGTGAATCGCCGTGAGGTGAGCGCGTCGTGCACCACATGCGAGATGGCCAGCTGCAGGTCGGGCCACCCCAGAACGCGTGGGCGTACCCACGCACGCTCGAGGGTGCGAAGAGTATTGCGAAAGAAGTTGGCCGTCTCGGCGTTGCGCGCCTCACTTCGCCAGGCACGCAGGTTTCCTGGCTGTCCGCCGCCGGCCGTGTAAGGGCCGCTCTGCAACTCCGCCCCCGCGAGCGCGAGCGCAACAGCAACAGCAAGCTGGGGGCGCGTTGTCGCGGAAGAGACGGCGATACCCGCCCCCCCGAGCTCTGAGCCTGATGCATGCCCATCGAACGACGGAACGTCGTCATACGCCAGGCGATGAGGGCGAAAGCCGGGGCGTGAGTAGTTGGTATAGCCGAAGAGAGCGACAGCCGTCGAGTGGCCGTCGGTGGTGGCAAGCACCTCGGCGACGTCGATCGGGTTCGCGTCAGCACACCATGCCGGAACGCGCTCAGCGAGTCGAATCATGAAGTCGAGCACGGCAGCGGCGGCGTCTCGGTCGATCATGACGTGCGGCTGCGCCAGCGGGTGCCCCTTCTGCGCCAAGAGCGTGGCGAACGTGCTGAAAGCATCCACTGGCTTGTACGGCCAGAGCACACTGTGTTTAGGGAGGGCGATGACATCGCTCCAGTAGACGGGTGCACCGTCGCACCGATCCGATCGAAAGGCTGACACCTGCGCTGCGGCATCGATAGCGAGCGCCCACTGATGGCCGCGGTATCCGTAAGAATCATGCGACGCTCCGACGCTCTCTCGCGCCAGTTGATCAAGCACCGCTGAATCGACATGCTCGTCGAGCGCCAAGAGAGCCCCCGCGTTGACTGCGTCGGGCACGTGGGGGTGGTCGATGATCAACAGGTCGAATTCCGCGGCGAAATCGGCAATGTGTTGGTCTCCAAACGCGAGAAGCGACCGCGCTTCCCACGTCACAGTCGCGCCGAGGTGTGCCGCAATATGGTCATCGGCCGCGCGCAGGCCGTCGACCCCGCGCGGGTGATCCCAGGTCATTCCGGAGAGCTCAATCTCAGGATGCATCGTGGACCTCGTCGTCATGGATTCATCCTATATGAAAACGATTTACCACACCACACGCGGCATCTCGACTGTCCCGTCATCGCGATTGCCCGTGAAACTCGGCTGCCCCAGCGGACGAGCTGCCCAGCGCGCCGAGTGCGGGCGTGTGCCGACGCGCCAATACAATAGGCAATAGGGAATAGGCGTCTCGACCCGAAGCGCCACCGTTGGCGTTGCCAGCAGATCTGAGGAGAGCATGAACACTCAGTCATCGATTCGGCGAGCGTCAGCCGGGCGGCCTTCACGCTCTGTTCTCTCTGATGAAACGCACGACGCGATTCGCGAAATGCTTCTGAATCACACCATTGCGCCTGGTGAGCACATCAACATTGATGCGCTTTCTCGTGAGCTCGAGGTCTCTCAGACCCCTGTTCGAGAGGCTCTCGCACGGTTGGAGTCAGACGATCTCGTCGTGAAACAGCCCTTGCGCGGTTACACGGCCACCGAACTCCTCACCGTCACGCAACTCGACGACCTCTTTCAGTTTCGACTGCTGATCGAGCCATGGTCTGCAGAGAAGGCGGCGACGCAGTCCGACCACCACGGACACGAGGAACTGAGGGCAGAACTCGAGCGCGGCGCGGCCGTAGGTGCCCTCGATATGGAGCGCGCCTACGCCGCGATGTCTGAACATGACGCCCGCTTTCACGAGCTCATCGCGCGACTATCGGGGAGCGAGTTCGTGCGTGATGCTTTCGTTCGCACGCACTGTCACCTGCATCTCTTCCGACTCTATCAAGCCGGTCAGGCTCAACTAGAGGCAGCAGGGAAGGACTCCGCATTCGTCGACACCCTGTTCAGCCTGTACTACCAGCCGACATCGGGGTTCCTCGCGTTCCGTGAGCATGAAGGCATCGCCCAGGCAGTGCTCGCTGGCGACGCCGCCAGTGCGCGCACTCGCATGCACGACCACATTCAGTCATCGCGGGAACGGTTTGCCCCCGCGATGACAGTCCTCAACGGCCACTAGCGCTCACGGCGTAGGCGCATCGGCTCTCAGCAGCCCAGCCTCGACGAGTTCAGCCCACACGGCGGCAGGAACGGGAGTGTCGAACAGCGCGTCGTTGCGCTCAACCTGCGCGCGCGAACGCGCCCCCAGGCACACCGTCGGTACCGCGGCATGGCCTAGAGCAAACTGCACGGCGACTTGTGGCAGCGTCGCACCGTGGTGCTCGCAAATGTCAGCGATGCGGGTAGCTCGAGCAACCAGCGAGTCGGGTGCGGTTGCATAGTCGAAATGCGATGTGGGGTCGGGACGATCGCGAGCGAGAAGGCCCGAGTTGAAGACACCCGCGGCGACGACCGACACGTTATGAGCGAGAGCCGCAGGCAATAGATCATCGAGCGCGCTCTGATCAAGCAACGTATACCGACCCGCCAACATGACAACATCTACGTCGCTGTTGATGACGAAATTGGCCAGCATCGTCGACTGATTCATTCCGGCGCCATACGAACGAATGACACCTTGGCTACGCAGTTCGTCAAGCGCAGGAAGAGCACCGTCGAGAACGGACTCGTAATAGTCGTCAGGATCGTGAACGTAGACGAGATCGATGCGGTCGAGCCCTAGCCGGGTCAAGGACGCCTCGATCGAGCGCAGCACCCCATCACGCGAGTAGTCGTACACGCGCACGTGATCGCGCGGAACGTCGAAGCCGTTGTCGATATCTCGATCGTCTGCGCCGTTATGAGTTGGCTGAAGCAGCCGGCCGACCTTCGTCGAGATGATGACCTCATCACGAGACCAGCCTCGCACCGCTTCCCCCAGCCGACGTTCTGAAAGTCCCAGCCCGTAATGAGGGGCAGTATCGAAGTAGCGAACATCAGACTGCCAAGCCGCATCGAGCGCGTCCGCCGCTGTCGCGTCATCGATGGCTCGAAAGAGATTCCCGATCACCGCCGCACCGAATGCGTGCCGGCCCACTGCCAGGCCCCCTCGGCCGAGGGGGGAACGTTCAGTGCGATTCATGGGCGCTCCTCAGTAGAGCCATGGTGGGAGACATCGCGATGCCGCTTAGGCCACGCGAAGGTTGTCGATGGCATCGAGGTTCCAGTCAATGCCGAGGCCGAGCGAGGTCGGCGCCTGCGCCCGCCCATCGACGATGCTGATCTCGCCCGTCGTCACTCGCCGCAGCTGGGGAATGTGCTCGAGGTACAGTGCGTTCGGGATCGCACATACGAGCGGCAGGTGTAGCTCCATCAAGAAGTGCGGGGCGACCTTCACGCTGTATGCCTCGGCAAGGTGCGCCACCTTAAGCCACGGGGTGATACCGCCAATGCGGGCCACATCGACCTGAATGATCGACGCGGCACCGCGGTGCAAGTACTCGCGAAAATGACCTATCGAGTACATGCTTTCGCCCACCGCCACCGGAATCGACGTGGCGTTGGCGAGTCGCTCGTGACCCGCAATGTCGTCGGCAGGGAGGGGCTCTTCGAACCAGAACAGGTCGAGTGGCTCGAACAAGTGCGCCCGACGAATGGCGTCGGCGGCGGTCAGTGACTGGTTGGCATCTACCATCAGATCGAAGCCGTGACCGACCGCCTCGCGCACCGCACTCAGGCGCGCGAGATCGTCATGCGGGTTGGGCAGGCCGACCTTGACCTTCGCGCCCAGCAGACCCCGCTCCTGGGTTGCGCGCGCCTGGGTGACGAGCTCGTCAGGGCTCAGGTGCAACCACCCACCCTCAGTGTCGTAGACCGGAATCGACGACGATGAGCCCCCGGCGAGCATCCAGAGCGGTACGCCAGAGCGCCGCGAACGGCCGTCCCAGACCGCGGTATCGATCGCAGCGAGGGCAAGCGACGTGATCGCACCGACCGTGGTCGCGCGCGTCGAGTTGAAGGCGGCATACCAGACCGCCTCGGGGCGCTCGGCGTCGGCACCGAGAACCGCCTCGAGCATGCCACCACGCAGCATCTCGAGGACCGCGCGGCCGCCGGTTCCGATCGTGTAGCTGTAGCCGAGGGCGGTCATGCCGTCGGCGGTCTCGAGCCGCACATAGATGGTCTCTTGCTTGAGGAAGGCCTGCACCGCGTCTGTGCGCACCGTCTCGACAGGAATGTCGCTGAGCCAAGCCTCGGCCGCGACGATGGTGGTGGGGCTGGTCATGAGGCTCCTCGTGCGGCAGGGTTCGCAGCCCACTCTGGGCCGTCGGGAAAGCGAAAGCGGTCACGCGACGCGGCGTGCATCTGCATGCCGGATCCCGGTTGTTCGGGGGCACGGTACCGGCCCCCCTCGACGCGGGTGGGCTCGACAAAGTGCTCATGCAGATGATCGACATACTCGATCATTCGGCCCTCCATCGAGCCCGAGACCGCAATGTAGTCAAACATCGAGAGGTGCTGCACTGCCTCGCAGAGCCCCACGCCACCGGCGTGCGGGCAGACAGGCACACCGAATTTGGCGGCCAACAACAAAATGGCGATGTTCTCGTTGACCCCGGCGACGCGCACGCTGTCGATCTGCAGCACGCCGATCGCACGCGCCTGCAGCAACTGCTTGAACAGCACCCGGTTGGCGCCGTGCTCGCCCGTGGCAACGCGGATCGGCGCGATCGCGCGAGCGATTGTCGCGTGGCCGAGCACGTCGTCGGGACTGGTGGGCTCTTCGATCCAGGCGGGGGCGAAGGGGGCAAGCTGCTGGATCCAGGCGATCGCGGCGGGGACATCCCACCGCTGGTTGGCATCAATGGCAATCGGGTAGTCGGGGCCGCACACCTCGCGCGCGATGCGCAAGCGCCGAATGTCATCGTCAAGGTCGGCGCCGACCTTGAGCTTGATCTGGGGAAAGCCGGCGTCGAGCGCCTCGCGGCACAGCCGTGCGAGCTTCTCGTCGTCGTAGCCGAGCCAGCCAGGCGAGGTGGTGTAGGCGGGGTATCCCGCAGCCAGCAAGGTCTGCTCGCGCTCAGCGCGCGTGGCGACCTGAGCCGTCAGAATGCGGACGGCGTCGTCGCGGCTGAGCTCGTCAGATATGTAGCGGTAGTCGACGAGGTCGGCGATCTCGTCGGGCATCATCCGCGAGAGCATCTGCCAGAGAGGCAGACCGGCCCGCTTGGCCTTGAGATCCCACAGCGCGTTGACGGCGGCGCCGATCGCCATGTGCATGACGCCTTTCTCCGGGCCGAGCCACCGTAACTGCGAGTCATGCACGAGCCAGCGCCACGTAGCCCCCATGTCGTCGAGCAAGGCCTCGACGTCATGCCCCAGAAGGTGACCTCTCAACGCGTCGATCGCGGCCGCCTGAACATCGTTGCCGCGACCGATCGTGAAGACAAAAGCGTGGCCGTCGTGGCCGTCAGCTGCATCAGTACCGAGTACAAGGTAGGCCGCCGAGTAGTCGGGGTCGGCGTTCATCGCGTCTGACCCGTCAAGACTCGTCGAGGTGGGAAACCGAATGTCGCTCGTGGTGACGGCGGTGATGGTGCTCACGGTGAATAGTCTCCGTTCAGGGGCAGGGCGTTACCCGGCAGGTCAGTCGTGGTGGAACACTTCGGGCAGGTCTTTCCACCACTCACCCTCGGCGCGGTCATCAACCGGCACTTGCATGGGCTTGCAGATCGCCCACCACCGCTGCGTCTCGGCATCGTCGGCCATGGCTGCCATGTCGGCGTCAAAATCGTCGCCGACGTACTCGAAGTAGGAGAAGAGCAGATCACCATGACGGTAGATCGAGTAATTGCGAATGCCGCTCTGAGTAATGCGTTCGAGAACTGTCGGCCAGGCGTTGGCGTGCAGGTCTTCGTACTCGGCGCGGTTCTCGGGCTTGAGACCGATGACAGAGGCAATGCGCTTCAAGGCAACTCCCTTTTCCTATAGGACATACGATCAGAGGATACGATACCGCTCCCACACCTCGCGCAGGGTTGCTCCGGCGACGAGATCAGTGAGAACGCTCGTCTCTGACGACATGCGCGCGCGCGCCACCGTGAGCACCTGATCGGCGACGGCGGCCGGGATGACGACCACCCCGTCATCGTCGGCAGCGACCAGATCGCCCGGCGCTATCTCGACCCCGCCGATCTCCACGTTCTGTTGCACGGCGGTCACGCGCATCCGCCCCCTGTAGTCGATCGGACGGTGCGAGCGTGCGAACGCCGCGAAGCCGAGGGGGATGATCTTGTCACTGTCGCGCAGATTGCCGTCGGTGACCATTCCGACGGCGCCTCGGCCGAGGGCGGCCGCCGAAAACAACTCGCCCCAGAAAGCTGAGGCGTTGCTCTCACCCGTGGCGATCACCACAACCTCGCCGGGCTCGATCGAGTCGATGAAGTCAATCGCATCGTCATAGGGCTTCGCGGGGTCGACGTCATCGGTCGGTTCGAACCGCACCGTGCGGGCCGGGCCCAGAATACGGCTGCCGGGAATAGCACACGGCAGGCGCTCAGCAAGCACTCGGTGGCGCTCGCCGACAGCGTCGAGCGAGTCAGACAGGTTGGCCGTGGTGGGAAGAAGCTCGGGCAAGTGGGTCACTGTGATCCTTTCGGGGACGATTCGGATGAGTACGACAGCACCTCAACCGTGGCCGCATCAATCGCGTCCCAGTCAAAGACCGCACCGACGCCCGGTGCCGTCGGCGGGTAGACGAATCCATCCCGAATATCAAGCGGCTCAGCGAGACCGAAAGCGTAGGTGTCCAGGGGGTACAGCACTTCGAAGTAGGTGGTGTTCGGGATGCCCAGTGCGCAGTGCAGATTCGCGAGCTCGAGCGGGTGGTAGATCGTCGTGTGCAATTCGCAGGGCACTCCGTGCGCTTCGGCCAGGCGAGCAACCTCAAGGGTCGAGGTGATACCCCCACGCCATGACACATCAGCCCGCACAATGTCGAGGGCGCCCGAAGTGATGTAGGGGGCGGTCAATAACGCCCCACCCGCGATCGACTCGGCACCGGCAATCGGAATCTCGAGCTCGCGCGACAACTGCACCAGAGACTCCATGTCGTAGTCATCGAGCGGCTCTTCGAACCAGAGGTACCCAAGCTTCTCGAGCTCGCGCCCGACCCTCACAGCCTCGGCGAGCGTGTGCGTCGCGACGGGGTCAGCCATGAGAGGGAAGTCGGGCCCTACTTCGTCGCGCACCGCGCGGTACACCTCAAGGTCGAGCGAAGCGGGGCCGGGCGGATGAATCTTGTAGGCCGTAAAGCCGTCGTTCCGCACGCTGCGCACCTCGGTGACGTAGTCGTCGACGGTCGAGAGAAACATCGAACTGGCGTAGACCGGCAGGCGATCATGAGCGGTGCCGATCAGCCGGTGCACGGGCAGACCGGCGACCTTGCCGGCGATATCCCAACAGGCGACGTCGAAGGGACCGTACGCGTAGATCGGCGACAGGTTCCACCGTCGATCGAAGAATCGAAACTCGCGCAGGTTGAGCTCGTGCGCCAGCGGGTCACGGCCCATGAAGAACGGTGCTACCTGCGCGAAAGCGCGAGCGGTGGTGCGCGAGTCGAGGCCCCCAAACCCGAACGACGTGCCGCGCACGCCTTCGTCGGTCGTCAGCGTGATCACCACCACGTCGGGCACGCTCTGGCCGTCGAGAGACGACCGCTCGCGCGACGAACTGTCATCGACGCGACAGGCGCGGATCTCAACATCAACGATGCGCACAGCAGACCTCCTTGTCTGTCAACATTGGTGGTTGGCGCTTGCTCAGGCCCGAATGACGTGCCCACCGGTGGGCACGAACGGAAACTGCTTCTCGATCGCGGGAGTCACGCGCAGGCCGAGCCCGGGGGCCGTGGGAGCGACCAGCGTGCTCCCCTCGCGGCGTAGCGGCTCGACGAGCAAGCTCTCGCGCAGCGGATTGGGCAGCGTGCAGTATTCGAACAGTTCGACCTCGGGCCGCGCCAGGACCGTGTGCAGGTTGGCCATGAGAGTCACGCCGCTGCCCCACACGTGGGGCACCGTCGCGACACCATGCGAGGCGGCGAGCGCAGCGATGCGGCCGAACACTGATGGCCCGCCGACGAAAGTGGCATCGGGCTGAGCTATGTCAACTCCGCCCGCCTCGATGAGCACGCGGAAGTCTTCGAAGGTGCCGTGCGACTCGACCCCCGAGACAGGCACCGCGAGAGCATCCCGCACCGCCGCATAAGCGGCCGGGTCGGTGGCGTGCGCCGGCTCTTCGAACCAGCGGGCGCCCGCGTCTGCCACGACGCGACCCACGCGAATCGCATCATCGAGAGACCACGGGCGACCTGCACAGCCCTGAACCGCGTCGAGCACGAACCTGCCCGTGCCCGACAACCGCGGAATGATTTCCTCGACCAGCCGAATGGTAGTGCCAGGATCGCGCATCGCCCGAAACTTCACGGTATCGAACCCCGCATCTCGCTGCGCGTTGGCCCAGTTCAGCACCTCATCGAAAGTGTCACCAAGCCCGCCACTGGCATAGATCTCGATCGAACGACGCTGCAGTCCGCCCAGCAGCTCGTAGGCCGGAACCCCCTCGCGCACTCCCACAGCGTCCAGGCAGGCGAGTTCGATCGCGCCGGCAACGCCGCTGGCGATGCCCCCGCGCGACCAGAAGGCGGTCATGGCCCGCAGGTGGTCAGCCACGTCAAGGGGATGCTCGAACAGGTTCTCGAGCAGAAAGGAGCGGTAGGCATCCACCAGACCGGGAACCGCGAGCGCCGCCATGATGCCGGCGCCGGCCTCTCCGACCCCGCGCGTGCCATCACTGAGTGTGACTTCGACCAGCGCGGCATCCCAGGAACGGATCATGCCTCCGACCCAGCGCAACTCCTCTCCAGGGGCGTACGGCGCCGACAGCAGTATGGGTCGAATGGCCGTCACGACAAGGGAGGAGTCCATGCACTTATCCTATACGATATAGTCGATAAAGTCGCGATTGCCGCGAGACCTCATCAGACAGAACGTCGACCCTCAGCGCTTGTAGCGGGCTGAGACCACGCGGTCGGAGGCCGAGACGCGGCCGAGGAACGGCGGCGTGACGAGCAGAAGCACGGGAGCCGCGAGACCCACGAGCACGGCGCCGGTCGTTGTCGTGATGATCGAGACGGTGAGCAGAGCTGCTCCGAACTCGGGCGGCAAGGCCGTGCTCGCGGCGGTGAACAGCACGACCGTAGCGGCGAGCACGTGGGCGGCATAGCCGAGGGCCGCCGTCGAGGCCGCCGAGACGGCGACGGTCGTGCGGGGTGAGATAAGCATCCACGCCACGGCCAGAACGATCGCCTGCACGAGGGCGCCGATCGCCCAGGCAGGCGTCGTCCACCAGGCGATGGTCGACTGCGTCTGGCCCAGCACGGCGGCTCCGAGAGTTGCGGGCATCCCCTGCAGCGCCCAGGTCGCCAGGCCCGAGAGCCCCGCCCAGGCGAGCACGCGCGGCCAGCGTAGCGAGAGCGTCGAGCGCATCGCCGGCCGCGGGCGCGGGTCGACGGGCGCGGCCGCCTCAGACTGCCAGACGGGCTCGTCGCTGCCGAGCAAGCGCGGAGGTTGCAGTGTCTCGAGAGCGAGCTCGCTCACCTCGAGCGGCGAATCGAGCACGTCGACCGTGCCCCAGACGGTGTCGAGAGGTCGCGTCGGCAGCTCGCCGAGCGGCGTGACCGGAAACGGCCCGCCGCCCCACGCCGTGCGCCAGTTCTCGAGCTCGAGCGCGGTGCGGGCGAGCGAGAGTCGGCTCGCCGAGGCCTGCCCGGTGCGGCGAGACGTCGCGATGCCGCGCAGGGCAGCGGCCGCCGCGATCCAGCCGGTCGCGTGATCGAGCGCCTGAACCGGCAACGGGAGAGGCACGGGATGCTGCGCCGCAGTTTCGCGCATGGCGCGGTCTGCGATGCCGGCCGACATCTGCACGAGACTGTCGAAGCCGCGTCGCCCGGCCCACGGGCCGGTGTAGCCGTAGGCGTTCACCTGCACCTCGACGAGCCCGGGGCGTACGGCCTGCCGGGTGCCCTCGTCGAGCCCGATCGAGTCAAGGGCTCCTGGCCGGTAGCCGTGCACGAGCACGTCGGCCTCGGCGAGCAGAGCCAGCAGCTCTGATCGACCCTCGACACTGTGCGCATCGAGTCGGGCGCAGCGCTTGCCGAGGGTCATGTCGGGCTCGAGCGCCGACTCGTGCCATTCGGGCGGGTCGATGCGCAGCACGTCGGCGCCGAGCATCGCGAGCACGCGGGTGGCGACGGGGCCGGCGAGCACGCGCGTGAGGTCGAGCACCTTCACGCCCGCGAGCGGCCGGCCCTCGAGGCCGAGCGGCATGGCGCGCCCCTCTGAGCCGGGGCGAACATCCACCAACGGCTCGGCGGCAACGGCGACGCCCTGTGGGTGCCGCGACCAGGCACCCGCTGTGCGCATGGCGGCAGCTGCACCCCCGGCGAACACGACCTCCGACTCGAGGTCATCGGCGCGCCAGTCGGTGACGGCGGCCTCGACATCGGCGCGCGTCGCGGTCTCGTCGAGCCCGAGCACCGTGAGTGCGGCGGCGCGGTGGGCGGGCACGTTCGTGTGCAGACGAATCCACCCGTCGCCCGTCGCGTAGTCGCCCGCGAGGGCCTCCCACGGCGAAGCGACCGGAGTTCGCGGTCGCACCGCCGTCGAGAACCAACCGTCGACGAGCGGCGTGCTGACCTCGGCCTGCGCGTCGGTGCCCACGAGATCGGCGAGGGCGAGTGCCGTGGCACCCACCGCCGCCGCCGCGAACTGGCTCACCGGGTACGAGCCGCCCAGGCTGCGCGGGCCGACGATCGCGAGGTCGCCGTCGAGCCCGAGCTGCTGGGCAAGCACGTGGGTGCCGGGTCGTGGCGCGATGATCACGCGTTCAGAGTATCGATGGCAGGCGGTGGCAGACTGGGGGCGATGAGCGACGACGATCCGCGCGAGCTACTCGAGTACGAGTCGGGCGACGGCACCCCGAGCTGGGAGCGCCGTCGGCGCGTCATGCGCTGGATCGCCCTTATCGCGCTCGTCGGCATGCTCGTGCCCACCGTCGTCGGCACCTATGTGACCGCGCGCTCGACGGCCGAGCGCTCGTGCCGCCTTGCCGTCGACTTCTACGCGGATGAGCGCACGCCGTCGCGCGTCGCGTTCGAATTCCTCTCCCCCGACGCCCTGGGCTGGACCTGCTACGCCGAGCTCTCGAGCGGCGACGTGCTCGTCGCGGTGCTCGGGCTGATCCCCGGCCAGCCCCGCCTCGTCTCGCGCGTCGGCGTCTGACGCTCTGGCGCGCGGCACTTTTTCTTGCGAGACTGAGGGTGTTCCGCGCATGCGAACGGCGCTCCGAGGCTCTCTCAGGGCGGCGTGACCCGTCGAGGAGCGGTGGTTGCTTTCATCGCTTCCGGTCACCTCATTCGCTTCTCTGACCGCGTGGAGCCGATGATCCTGCGCGCCCGAGACCTCTCGGCGAGCATCCGTCATCGTCGACGAACCGTGAGGACATCATGATCAGCATCGATCGCACCCGCCTGGCCGAGCTCACCGAGCGCGAGCAGCAGGCCTTCATCGCCGCCCGCCCGAAGTCGCAGGCCGCCTACGCCAACGCCGAGCACCTGTTCGGCCGCGTGCCCATGACGTGGATGAACAAGAAGTCGGGCGCCTTTCCGATCTACCTCGACCGCGCGCAGGGTAACCGCGTGTGGGATATCGACGGGCACGAGTACATCGACTTCGCGCTCGGCGACACCGGCTCGATGGCCGGCCACTCAAACCCCGCCGTCGTCGAGGCGATCACCCGCCGCGTCGGCGAGCTCGGTGGCCTCGTGACGATGCTGCCGACGGAAGACGCCGAATGGGTCGGCGCCGAGCTGTCGCGCCGCTTCACGATGGACCGCTGGAGCTTCTCGCTGACGGCGACGGATGCGAATCGCTGGGCGATTCGACTCGTGCGCGCGATCACCGGAAAACCGAAGATCGTCTTCCACTCGTACTGCTACCACGGATCGGTCGACGAGTCGCTCGTCGTCGTCGGGCCCGACGGCGAGAGCATGTCGCGCCCCGGCAACGTCGGCGCCCCCGTCGACGTGACCGAGACGTCGCGCGCCGCCGAGTACAACGACCTGCCGGGCCTCGAGCGGGCGCTCGCGCACGGCGATGTGGCCGCGGTGCTCATCGAGCCCGCGCTCACCAACATCGGCATCGTGCTGCCCGAGCCCGGCTACCTCGAGGGCGTGCGCGCACTGACCCGCCAGTACGACGCGCTGCTCATCATCGACGAGACGCACACCTTCTCGGCCGGGCCCGGCGGCATGACGAGGGCCTACAACCTCGAGCCCGACCTCGTGGTGATTGGCAAGTCGATCGGCGGGGGCATCCCGACCGGGGCCTACGGCCTCTCAGACGAGTTTGCCGAGCGCGCGCTCGCCCGCACCGACCTCGACCTGGTCGACATGGGCGGCGTCGGTGGCACGCTCGCGGGCAACCCGCTCTCGGTCGCGGCGATGCGCGCAACCCTCGAGCATGTGCTCACCGACGAGGCCTTCGCGCACATGATCGACACGGCCACGTACTTCACCGACGGCGTCAACGAGCTGTTCGACCGCTATGACCTGCCGTGGGCGATCAACCAGCTCGGCGCGCGCGCCGAGTACCGCTTCGCGCGGCCGTACCCGATCAACGGCACGCTCGCGGCTGAAGCGGCCGACGGCGAGCTCGAAGACTTCTTGCACCTCTACCTCGTGAACCGCGGCATCATGCTCACGCCGTTCCACAACATGGCGCTCATGGCCCCCATGACGAGTCGGTCAGATGTGGATGCTCACCACGAGCACTTCGAGGCGGCGATCAGAGAGCTGCTCTCGTTGTAACCGATGGCCGAGACGGCCATCGGCGCTGGCGTCGCGGCGACGGCGAGAAATCGCCGTCGCTCTAGGCTCCAGCTCGCTTGCGCGAGAACCAGCCCCACGCGCTCGTGGCGAGGAACAGCACGATGCCGACGACGGCGAGCCAGAACAGGCCTTCGATGACAAAGCCGAGGATCGACAGCACGATCCAGATGACGATGAGAGCAATGATGAAACCAGTCATGCGCTCGACGCTATGGTGCTGAGCGGTACTCGTGAACCCCCTTGACAGTGCTCGTGAAGGGTGATCACGCGGCGCCGTCGAACGGAGCGCCGGGTCTACGCGGCGCCGTCGAACATTGACGTGACCGAGCCGTCATCGAACACCTCGTGAATCGCGCGCGCGATGAGCGGCGCGATCGACAGCACCGTGAGGCGGTCCCACCGCTTCTCGTCGGGAACCGGCAGGGTGTCGGTGACGACCACCTGGTCGACCGCTGCATCTTGCAGAATGTCGAAAGCTGGGTCGCTGAAGACAGCGTGGGTGGCGGCGACGACGACGCGCAGCGCGCCATTCTTCTTGAGCGCCTCGGCGGCCTTGACGATCGTGCGGCCGGTGTCGATCATGTCGTCGACGAGCAGGCAGACGCGGCCCTCGACCTCTCCGACGATCTCGTGCACCGTGACCTGGTTGTGCACCATAGGGTCGCGGCGCTTGTGGATGATGGCGAGCGGGGCCCCGAGCTTCTGACTCCAGATGTCGGCAACGCGCACGCGGCCCATGTCGGGCGAGACGACCGTGAGAGTCGCGGGGTCGAGCTGCTTCTGAAAGTGCTCGAGCAGCACGGGCATCGCGAACAGGTGATCGACGGGGCCGTCGAAGAAGCCCTGAATCTGGGCGGCGTGCAGGTCGACGCTCATGATGCGGTCGGCGCCCGCCGCCTTGTAGAGGTCGGCGACGAGCCGAGCCGAGATGGGCTCGCGACCGCGTCCCTTCTTGTCTTGGCGGGCGTAGGGGTAGAAGGGAGCGACCACGGTGATGCGCTTGGCAGAAGCGCGCTTGAGAGCATCCACCATGATCAGTTGTTCCATGAGCGCCTCGTTGATGGGCGCCGCGTGCGACTGCAGCACGAAGGCATCGCAGCCGCGCACGCTCTCGTCGTAGCGCGCGTAGATCTCGCCGTTGGCGAAGGTGCGCGCATCAGTGTGCACGATCTCGGTCTGCAGGTATTCGGCGATCTGCTCGGCGAGAACAGGATGCGATCGCCCGGTCACGATGACGAGGCGCTTCTGGCCGGTGATCTTGATGCTGGCCACGAGGTTCTCGCCTTCTGCCGCCGAGGCGACGCTGGTGTGCTGGTCGGCTACGCGGAGTCGGGCTCGGTGATGTCGGATGCCGCCGCCGCCTCGGCCGCCGCTGTTCCCGGCCGGTTCGCCGCCACCCAGCGTTCGACGTTCCGCTGGGGTGCCACGTTCACGGCCAGGGCGCCGGCCGGAACATCCTTGCGGACGACCGTTCCCGCTCCCGTGTACGCTCCGTCACCAATCCTAACGGGGGCCACGAACACGTTGTGCGAGCCCGTGCGGGCGTGCGCGCCGACCTCGGTGCGGTGCTTGTTCACGCCGTCGTAGTTGGCCGTGATCGTGCCGGCCCCGATGTTCGTGCCCTCGCCGACCGTCGTGTCGCCGATGTACGACAGGTGCGGCACTTTGGCGCCACGGCCCAGTGTCGAGTTCTTCGTCTCGACGAACGTACCGACCTTGCCCTTCTCGCCGATCACCGTGCCGGGGCGCAAGTAGGCGAACGGGCCGACGGATGCGCCTGCGCCGATCACGGCCAGCGTGCCGTCGGTGCGGCTCACGCGAGCTTCCGTGCCGACTTCGCAATCGGTCAACGTCGTGTCGGGGCCGACGACGGCGCCGCTCGCGATCGCGGTGGCACCCTTCAGCTGCGTGCCCGGCAGAATCTCGACGTCTTCTTCGAGTGTCACTGTGCGGTCGATCCACACGCTCGCGGGGTCGCTGATCGTCACGCCGGCGAGCTGCCAGCCGCGCACGATCATGGCGTTGAGCCGCAGCGCCGCATCACTGAGCTGCACGCGGTCGTTGACACCGGCGACGAGCCAGCTCTGGCCGGCGGGCAGGGCAGCAACCGGCTGACCGTCGGCGTGCAGCAGCCCGATGACGTCGGTGAGGTACTTCTCTTGCGCGGCATTGTCGGTCGAGACGAGAGCGAGCTTCTCGCGCAGCGGACCCGTGCGAAAGACGTAGGTGCCCGAGTTGACCTCGGTGAGTGCACGCTCGTCGTCTGTGGCATCTTTCTGCTCGACAATGCGGTCGAGACCGCCGGCCGGGTCGCGCACGATGCGGCCGTAGCCCGTGGCGTCGTCGAGCACCGCGCTCAGCACCGTCGCAGCGGCCTCGGCACCGCGATGCCGCGCGAGCAGCGAGGCGAGGGTCGCCGCATCGAGAAGCGGCACGTCGCCCGAGACCACGAGCACGTCGCCGTCGAAGTCGGCAGGCAGTGCGGCGAGCGCCGCCTCGACTGCGCGACCGGTGCCGGGCACCTCGTCTTGATCGGCGATGATCGCGTGAGCATCCAGTTCAGAGATCGCAGCCGCGACGCGGTCACGCTCGTGCCGCACGACCGTCACGAGGTGGGCCGGCTCGAGGGCGCGCGCGGTCGCGAGCACGTGACCGATGAGCGGGATGCCCGCGAGCCCATGCAGCACCTTGGGGGTCTGCGACTTCATGCGGGTGCCTTGCCCGGCGGCGAGTACGACGATGGCCAGGCGCGAGTCAGTCATTCCACTATCTTCTCGCACAGCGCGGCGAGCCGGCGCAGGTCGGCGGCGACAGCGTCGGCGTCGGCGCGCCACTGATCGTCGGTCATGCCGGGCTGGCGTACGAGCGTGAAGACGATCTCGCTGCCGGTGCCGCGCGGTTCGACGCGCAGTCGCACCGGCACGACGCTGCCGTCGGGCAGGGTCACTTCGTGGTCGAGAATGCCGCGCTCGACGTCGATCGAGAACTCGACCTGCGCATTGCTCGACAGGCCGCTCGCCCACTCGGGCATGCGCTCGAGGTCGGCCGCGACGGCCATGACCTGCGCGACCGTGAGGTCGACGCGCTGGCGGATGTCTCGCGAGAACATGTGCTCAGCACTCCACCACGTTCACCGCGAGGCCGCCCTCGCTCGTCTCTTTGTACTTGGTCGACATGTCTGCGCCCGTCTGGCGCATGGTCTCGACCACGGTGTCGAAACTGATGAGGTGGGTGCCGTCGCCGTGCATGGCGATGCGGGCAGCGGCGACCGCGTGACCCGCCCCGATGGCGTTGCGCTCGATGCACGGCAGCTGCACGAGGCCGCTGACGGGGTCGCACGTGAGGCCGAGCGAGTGCTCCATGGCGATCTCGGCCGCGTTCTCGACCTGCTCGGGGGTGCCACCGAGCAGGTGCGCGAATCCGGCAGCGGCCATAGATGCGGCGGAGCCGACCTCGCCCTGGCAGCCCGCTTCGGCGCCCGAGATGCTCGCGTTCGACTTGATCAGAGCGCCGAACACTGCGGCGACCAGCAAAAACTCTTCGGATGCTTGGGCTGCGTCGTCGGGACTCAGCACGTCGATCGCGTGCCGCAGCACGGCCGGGATGATGCCGGCAGCACCGTTCGTCGGAGCCGTGACCACGCGGCCCCCTGCCGCATTCTCTTCGTTCACGGCGATCGCATAGGCCTGCAGCCACTCGGGGTTGGTGTCGCGCGTGCTCGCGGCGTCGAGGGCATGCAGCTTCAGGGCGATAGCGGCCGCCCGTCTCGGTACTTTCAAGCCGCCGGGCAGGATGCCCTCGGTGCTCAGGCCGCGGTCGATGCAGTCGGTCATCGCGGTGGCGACCGCGCGCAGCCCCGCCGACGTGGCCTGTTCGCCGCGCAGAGCGTGCTCGTTCTCGCGCGCGAGGGCAACTAGGCCGAGACCTGACGAACGGCACAGGGCGAGCAGCTCGACGGCTGTCGCGAAGGGGTACGGCACCGGCAATGCCGCGGTGCCTCCGGTCTGGGGGGCGTCGCCCTCGTGTTCGACGAATCCGCCGCCCACCGAGTAGTAGGTCTCGACGGCGAGCGGGGTGCCCGCGGCGTCGAAGGCCCGCAACTCGAGCGCATTGGGGTGTCGCTCGCGGCGCACCTGCGGCATGAACTGCAGCCACTGCGGGTCGAGAGCGATGCGGTGCGTGCCGCCGAGAGCGAGCATCCCGCTGTCGGCGGCGGCGACCACGCGCTCGACGTCGTCGTGCGTGACGGTCTCGACCGTGCAGCCGGCGAGGCCCGCGAGCACGGCGCCGGGGGTGCCGTGGCCGACGCCGGTCGAACCGAGCGAGCCGAACAGGTCGCACTCGACGCGCGCCACGCTGCTCAGGCCGGGCGAGGTTGCGAGCTGCTGCACGAAAGCCTGCGCGGCCCGCAGTGGGCCGACCGTGTGCGAGCTCGAGGGCCCTATGCCGACGCGAAACAGGTCGAGCGCCGAGATGTATTCGCGAGCCGCGAGCGGGGCGGGCAGGGCGACGGGGGTTCTCACGGCGGCTCCTTGTCGCGCGGGCCGTGCCTCGGATCATCGAGTGCGGCGCCGCGGGTCTCAGACCGACTGCTTGTGCCGGTTGCGGCGCTTGCGGTCGGTCGGCGGCGTGCTGGCACCCGGGTGCGGGCGCCGTCGAACCGCTGCAGCCATTCTGGCGCAGGTCGTTCGCGGCCGCACGATCTGCGCGGTGCGCGTCGGCGCGGCGAACGCGTTAGGAGGCCCAGGGGTCGTGAAGAACGAGATCTGCGTCAGCGAAGTCGCGGGTGTTGCGAGTCGCCAGATCGTGCCCGCCAGCGAGACAGATGGCGGCAATCATGGTGTCTTCCGCACTGACAATCCGACCCTCTTGCTCGCGAGCGGCACGCAGCCGGGCAGCAACAGCAGCGGCGTCGAGATCGAAAGCGAGAACGCGGTCGGCGGCGACCTCGATGAGCCTGTCGATCGCCATCTTCAGTGCATCCCGCCTGCGACCGCGGGGCAATCTCAAGGCTCCGTACTGCAGCTCGGCAACGGTGATGGCAGTGATGGCGGACTTGTCAGCGTGAGCCGAAAGCCACGCAAGCACGCGCTCGTCCGGATCTGACCGCAGGGGCTCAGAGAGAACATTCGTATCAAGAACGATCACGAGAGATCAACGGGACGAGCCGCAGTGCGCTCCGGAACGATGAATGTGCCGCGCAGAGGTTCGGTGGCGGTCAGCCACTCGCCGACGAAATCGGCGCGCGGCGTGACAACTTCCTCAAGGATCGAACGCACTTCAGCCTCCATGGATCGGTTGTGCGCCGCAGCGCGCTCCTTGAGCGAACGACGAACGGACTCAGGCAGGTTGCGAATCGTCAATGTCGCCATGCGCACCTCCCGCTAGCAATGCTAGCATTTTGCACGCTGTCGCGCGACGATGTGACTTTCGGCGGTGCGGACTTGCCGTCGACGATTCGCCAGCACCATGCCACGGATCGTCAAGATAAGCGTCAACCATCAACAGTGCCGTGCACGGGGGCTGGGAGGATCGCGGTGCCGGAGCGGCGAGGCGTTGGCGGCGAGCTTCACCTTGTGGCGAGCAACTCCCACGCGCGGAGCGTCCGGTGTCGACGCCCACTCTTCGCTTGACACGAGCTCCTGTCACGCGCGGAGCGGCGCTGTGGCGCCGCTCCGCCCCCAGGATTCGAACCTGGACCTAACAGCTCCAAAGGCTGTCGTGCTGCCGTTACACCAAGGCGGATCACGCGAAACGCGCGCGTCTAGTCTGCCAGAGCGTGGGCAGCGCCAGACCAGCGCAGGGGTGGGATGCTCGCCGCGAGCTTGAGCGCAGCATCCACTCGTCCGACCGCGAGCGCGCCGCCCGCGATAATGAAGAGATGACCGCCCGCGACGAAGTCGACCGCATCGTCGAGGCGTGGCGCCGCGAACGGCCCGAGCTCGACGTCGAGCCGCTGCAAGTGCTCTCGCGCGTCAGCCGGCTCGCGCGACACCTCGACCTCGCGCGCAAGCGGGCGTTCACCGCCTCGGGCCTCGAGCCGTGGGAGTTCGACGTGCTCTCGGCATTGCGCCGCGCGGGCGATCCCTACGAGCTGAGCCCGAAAGCGCTGCTGCAGCAGACGCTCGTCTCGAGCGGCACCATGACGAACCGCATCGACAGGCTCACGACCCGCGGGCTCGTCGAGCGGCACACCGCCCCGCATGACGGTCGCGGCATTCTCGTGCGCATGACCGCTGAAGGGCGCGAGCGCGTCGATCGCGCGATGGACGAACTGATGGTGGGCGAGGCCACCCTGCTTCGGCACTTGAGCCGCGCCGAGCAAGAGCGACTCGCCGGCTTGCTGCGCACGCTCGGCGCCGACTTCGACGACGCCTGACCAGAGCTAGAGCAACGGCAGCACGAACGACAGCACCACGGCGATCGCGCCGACGGCGGTGAGAATGCCACCGGTCGTCAGCAGCACGCGGCCGTCGTGCGCGGGGTCATCGAGACGCAGCGACTCGGGGCGCGAGGGGTGCACCCAGATCGTGCGGGCATCCCCCACCGCCGGCACGCGGCCGTCGAGGTGCTCGGTGCTCTCGTGCAGCGCTCCACCCTCGCCAAACCAGCGAAGGGTCGCATAGTCGCCTGTCACGGCCGTGACGACGGCCTTGACCGAGGCGTAGCGGTTCGACCATGCGCGGCGCCCGAGCCCCGCGATGAGCAGCACGATGCCGATCGGCAGCGCCACCCACGAGATCGCCTCGGCCGCGGTGGCGATGGCGTCGAGGGGATTCACCCCTTCATCGTAGGTCTCGGTGCGACCCGCGGGCCGCCCGGTACCATCGGCGCATGGCGTTCTGGAAGAAGTCGCAGGCGGTCGACGAGAGTCTGCCGAAACACGATCGCGGCTCAGGCTCGTTCGACGACTACGTCGGCGTGCTCGAGCCCAAGAACAAGAACGTCACGATCAGGCTGGCCGGCAGCGACGCCCACCAAGCCGAACTGGCCACACTCGCCGCCGAGCCGGAAGATTCACTCACGACCGCGACGCCCGCGCGCTCGGTCACTGACGAGGGAGTGGATGCTCCCATCGAGGTTCGCATCTTCGCGAGTCGTCGAGTGAGCGGCGTCGTCGGCACGGTGCCGCGCGGCCTCGAGAGCGCCTACGACGAAGCCGTACGGCGGCTCGACGGTCGAGGTGACAAACCGCGCATTCCCGTCAAGGTCGTCGCGACCAATAAGCACGGCTACCGAGTCGACCTGCTCATCGGCCTGACCAAGTAACTCAGTGCCCCTCGCCCATGTGCCCCGCGAGGCGCGTGTGCAGCGCATGCGACTCGGCGTTCATGTCGACGATCTCGACGGCAATGCCGAAGCGCTCGTATTTCGTGACGATCGCGTCGAGGGCGGCCACGGTCGAGGCATCCCAGATGTGCGATTGCGAGAGATCGATAACGACCGAGGCCGGGTCTTCGCGGTAGCGAAACTGCGTCGTCAGGTCGTTGCTCGACGCGAAGAACAGCTCGCCGTCGACCCGGTAGAGCGCATACGTGCTGCCGTCGGGCGCATCGAGCACGGTGCGGTCGACGGCCGCGAAGTGCGCCACTCGGCGGGCGAAGAGAATCATGGCCACGATGACGCCGAGGGTCACGCCGATGGCCAGGTTGTGCGTCCAGACCACGGCGATTACGGTGGCGACCATGACCGTCGTCTCGCTCTTGGGCATGCGGCGAAGCGTGTTGAGGCGAATCGAGTGCCAGTCGAAGGTCGCGACCGAGACCATGATCATCACGGCCACCAGAGCGGCCATCGGAATGATCGCCACGAGGTCGCCGAGCAGCAGCACGAGGGCGAGCACGAAGACGCCGGCGAAGAACGTCGAGATGCGCGTGCGCGCCCCCGAGACCTTGACGTTGATCATCGTCTGGCCGATCATCGCGCAGCCGCCCATACCCCCGAAGAATCCGCTTAGGATGTTCGCCGCGCCCTGCCCGTAGGCCTCACGCGTCTTGCCCGAGGGCGTGTCGGTGATGTCGTCGACGAGCTTCGCGGTCAGCAGCGACTCGAGAATGCCGACGACGGCCATGGCGATCGAGAACGGCAGGATGATGCCGAGCGTCTCCAATGTGAGCGGAACATCCGGCCACAGAAGCGACGGAAGGCTCTCAGGCAACTCGCCCTGGTCGCCCACGTTCGGCACGGTGATCGCGAGCACGACGACGAGCACCGTCACGACGATGACCGACACGAGCGGTGCGGGCACGACGGTGGTGAGGCGCGGCATGCCGATCAGAATCACGAGGCCGAGAACGACGAGAGGGTAGACCTCCCACGGCACGCCGAAGAGGTAGGGCAACTGCGCGGTGAAGATCAGAATCGCGAGCGAGTTGACGAAGCCGACCATGACCGAGCGTGGAATGAACCGCATGATCTTCGCGACGCCCGCTGCGGCCATGATGAGCTGGATGACGCCGCCGAGAATCACGGTCGCGATGAAGTAGTCGGTGCCGTACTCGCGAGCGACGGGCGCGATGACAAGTGCGATGGCTCCCGTCGCCGCCGTGATCATCGCGGCGCGACCGCCGAGGAACGCGATCGCGACGGCCATGATGAACGACGAGAAGAGGCCGAGTCGCGGGTCGACGCCCGCGATGATCGAGAACGAGATCGCTTCAGGAATCAGGGCGATCGCGACGACGAGGCCCGCGAGCACCTCACGCGTCAGAAGTCGGGGCGAGCGCAAGGCGGTGATCGTGCGCGAGTCGCTCCAGGGAATGGTGGGGAGAAAAGCCATGGCAATGGCTCCCTTCGAACAGGGGCCATGAGGCCAGACGAGACAGGATGGTGCGCATCGTTACGCAGCAGGCAGTCCTGCGAGTTCGGCGGCGGCTGCGGCGCGCAGGCACAAGCAGCGTCCAGATCGAACGAGGGGTGAGAAGTCGGCGCAGACTGCGGCGCCGCTCTCCACTGTACACGGCGACACATTCTGCGCCGCGGTCCGGCTCAGCCGAGCGCGGGCGCCGCCAGCGGCCGCGACAGACAGCAACTAGGAGTCAGCCCAATAACTCGCCCAGCTCAAGCCAGCGCTCTTCGGCCGACTCGAGCTCGGCCTCGAAGGCGCGCACCTGGTCATGAAGCGTGCCGAGACCTGCGTAGTCGTTGACGTCATGCTCGGCGAGCTGCACGTGCAGAGCATCCACCTGGCCTTGCACTTTCGCGATGCGGCGCTCGAGTGCCGAGAGCTCTTTCTCGAGCGTGCGCCGCTCGGCCCCAGAAAGCTTCGGTGCCGACGAGGCGGTGGATGCGGGTGCCGTCGCCGTGACAGACGCCACCGTCGCACGCCCCGCATCATTCGTGCCCGTCGGGGCCGCAGCGTGCGCGGCGATGCGCAGATACTCGTCGACACCGCCGGGCAAGTGGCGAAGCCGACCGCCGAGCACGGCGTACTGCTGGTCGGTCACGCGCTCTAGCAGGTAGCGGTCGTGCGAAACGACGATGAGCGTGCCCGGCCACGAGTCGAGCAGGTCTTCGATGGCCGCGAGCATGTCGGTATCCATGTCGTTCGTCGGCTCGTCCATGATGAGCACGTTCGGCTCGTCGAGCAAGATCAGCAGCAGCTGCAGCCGTCGCTTCTGGCCACCAGACAGGTCTTTGATCGGGGTCGAGAGCTGCGCTGACGTAAAGCCCATGCGCTCGAGCAGTTGACCCGGGGTGAGCTCTTTGTCGCCCGCGGCGTAGCTCGTGCGCTTCGTCGCGATGACCGCGCTCACGCGCTCGTTCGCGACGGCCGTGAGATCGCCGAGCTGCTGGTCGAGCGTCGAGACGACAACCGTCTTGCCGCGCTTGACGCGGCCCGTCGTCGGCTCGAGCGTGCCGTCGATGAGCTTCAAGAGCGTCGACTTGCCCGCACCGTTGACGCCGAGAATGCCCGTGCGCTCGCCGGGGGCGATGCGCCACTCTACGTCGTGCAGAATCTGGGTGTCGCCATACGAGACCGAGACGTCGAGCAGGTCGATGACGTCTTTGCCGAGGCGCGAGGTGGCCATCTGGGTGAGCTCGACCGAGTTGCGCAGCGGCGGCACGTCGTCGATGAGCGCGTTGGCCGCCTCGATGCGAAACTTCGGCTTGGCCGTGCGGGCCGGCGCGCCGCGGCGCAGCCACGCGAGCTCTTTCTTCATGAGGTTCTGGCGCTTGGCCTCCATCGTGGCGACCTGACGGTCGCGCTCGAGGCGCTGCAGCACATAGGCCGCGTAGCCGCCCTCGAAGGGCTCGACGATGCGGTCGTGCACCTCCCAGGTGTCTTGACTGACCTCGTCGAGAAACCACCGGTCGTGGGTCACGACGAGAAGCGCGCCCGCGCCGGGCGACCAGCGGCGCTTGAGGTGCCCGGCGAGCCAGTGCACTCCGCCGATGTCGAGGTGGTTGGTGGGCTCGTCGAGCACGACGATGTCCCACTCGCGGCTGAGCAGTGCCGCGAGGGCGACGCGGCGGCGCTGGCCTCCGCTCAAGTCATCGACGAGGGTGTGACCGGGTATGTCGAAGATCAAGCCGGCGAGAACATCCCGCACATTGCGATCGCCCGCCCACTCGTGTTCGGGCCGATCGCCGACGACCGTCTCGATGACCGTCAGCCCGGTCTGCAGGTGGTCGGCCTGATCGAGCATGCCCAGGGTGACCCCGCCGCGGCGCGTCACGCGGCCATCGTCGGGCTCTTGCTTGCCGGCGAGAATGCGCAGCAGGGTCGACTTGCCGTCGCCGTTGCGGCCGACGACGCCGATGCGGTCGCCGTCGCTGACGCCCACCGTGACTCCATCGAGAACGACACGGGTGGGGTATTCGACGCGGAGCTGCTCGGCTCCCAAGAGATGGGCCACCCATCGAGACTAGGGCGCGGCGCCTGTGCACCAAGACCAGGCAGAATAGACGGATGCCCTCCGACGCCCTCTCGCCCGAGCCCGCGCCCGACGCAGACACGTCTGCCGACTTCGACGCCGAAACGTCGGCAGATGCCACGCAGCCGACGCGGCCCATCGGGCGCGTGCTGCCCTTCACGCTGCTGTGGGCGGCCGGCATCATCATCATCGACCAGGCCACGAAGTACTGGGCCGAGGCGACGCTCGTGCCCTACGAGGGCGTGCCGGTCATCGGTGAGTGGATTCAGTGGCGGCTCGTCTACAACCCGGGCGCCGCGTTCGGCATCGGCGGTGACTTCACGTGGGTGCTCACCCTCATCGCTGCGATCGCGGTCGTGGGCATCTCAGTCTTCGTCGCGCGCATCTCGAGCGTGCGGTGGGCCCTCGCGGCCGGAGCGCTGCTCGGCGGAGCGATCAGCCACCTCGGCGACCGGCTGTTTCGTGAGCCGGGCTTCGCCCGCGGCGAGATCGTCGACTTCATCGACTACTTCGGCATCTTCGTGGGCAACGTGGCCGACATCGCCCTCGTCGGTGGTGCGATCGCGATCGTGCTGCTGAGCCTGATCGGCGTCAGCTCGCGATCACCCGAGCGCCGTGAACCGGACCCGTCGCCCGCAGCACCGTCAACCGAGACGCACTGAGCGCGACCTGCAGTTCGAGGGCCGCGGTCTGATCGGCGGCGAGAAACGCCACCGTCGGTCCTGATCCCGAGACGAGGCCCGCGAGCGCACCCTGCAGCTCGCCGGTCTCGAGCGTCTTGGCGAGCTCGGGTGCGAGGTGCAGCGCAGGAGCTTGCAGATCGTTGTACAGGTACTCGGCCAGCTGATGCGGGTCGCCCGCGCGCAGCGCCTGCAGCACTTCGATGTCGACGGCGGGCTGCTCGGGGGCCGGAGCGATGTCGCTCGCGTGCCGCTCACGGTGCCGGTCGAGCTCGGCATAGACCTCGGGCGTGCTGAGGCCGATGTCGGCGAGGGCGAGCACCCAGTGGAAGGTGCCTTGCGCGAGAGCGGGCGAGAGCCGGTCGCCGCGACCCGTGCCCACGGCGGTGCCGCCCATGAGTGCGAACGGCACATCGGCACCGAGCTGGGCCCCGAGCTCGTGCAGCTCGTCGCGGCTCAGGCCCGTGCCCCACAAGTGGTCGCACGCCACGAGCGTGGCGGCGGCGTCGGCCGAGCCGCCACCCATGCCGCCCGCAATGGGCACGTGCTTCTCGATCTCAAGCGCGACGCCCCCGCGATAGTCGGCCGTGCGCGCGAGCAGACGGGCGGCCTTGATCGCGAGGTTCGAGCCGTCGGTCGCGAGACCGCTGCAGTCGATCGGGCCGGTGAAACTGACCGAGAAGTCGTCGGCGGGTCGGGCATAGACCTCTTCGTAGAGCGAGATCGCCTGGTAGGCCGTGGCCACCTCGTGGTAGCCATCGTCGAGCAGCGAGCCGACCTTCATGAAGACGTTGATCTTGCCGGGCGCCCTCGCGTGCACCACCTCGCTGGTCGCCCCCGTGCTCATGGCTCCACCCTATGCTCACTCACGGCTAGCCTGGCCCCACCATGCAGTGCGACTACTTCGACGCCGGGCTCTGCCGCTCGTGCACGCTCATGGGTCAGCCCTACGCCCAGCAGCTCGCCGCTAAAGAAGCGCGCGTGCGTTCACTGCTAGAGCCCTTCGCGGTCGGCGCGTCGTGGCTGCCGCCCGTCGCGAGTAGCGAGAGCGGCTTTCGCGCCAAAGCCAAAATGGTCGTCGGAGGCACGGTCGAGCACCCCACCCTCGGCATTCTCGACGGGCAGGGCCGCGGCGTCGACCTGCGCCACTGCGGCATCATCGACCCGCGCATTCTCGCCGCTTTTCCCGCGCTCATCGCGGCCATCACGCGCATGGGGCTCGAACCCTACGACGTTCCGGCCCGCCAGGGCGAGCTGAAGCACCTCATCGTGACGGTCGCGGCGAGCGGCGACCTCATGATGCGGTTCGTGGTGCGCAGCGAGGCGTCGGTGGCGAGCATCCGTTCTCACCTGACCTGGCTGACGGATGCTGTGCCGCAGCTCGTCGTGGTGACCGCCAATATTCACCCCGAGCACAAGGCCGTGCTCGAAGGTGAGGTCGAGCACGTGCTGACCACGGAGTCGATGCTGCGTATGCGGGTCGGCAACGTCGACCTGCTCGTGCGGCCCCAGAGCTTCGTGCAGACCAACACCGCCATCGCAGGTGCGCTCTACCGGCAGGCGGCGCAGTGGCTGGATGAACTCGGAGCGCAATCGGTGTGGGATCTGTATTGCGGCGTCGGCGGGTTCGCCCTGCACACCGCGCGGTCGGGTCGCTCTGTGGTGGGCGTCGAATTGTCAGCCGATGCCGTCGCGAGTGCCGAACTGGCGCGCGATGCACTGTTCGCTGAGCCGAGCGAACGGCAGAGCATCCGCTTCATCGCCGCCGATGCGACCGCCTTCGCCCTCGGCTCGACCGCCGATGCGGTGCCCGACGTGGTGATCGTCAACCCTCCCCGGCGAGGGCTCGGCACTCCGCTCGCCGAGTGGCTGCAGACCAGCGGGCCGCGGCACGTGATCTACAGCAGCTGCAACCCCGAGTCGCTCGCGCGCGACCTCGCAGCGATGCCCGGGTACACCGTGACCCGGGCGCGCGTGCTCGACATGTTCCCGCAGTCCACCCACCTCGAGGCGATCACGCTGCTCGAGCGCGTCTGACGGCGTTCAGTCGGGCGTGAGCACACTGCGCGACTGCGCGGTGACACTCGGCACCACGAGGCGGTAGATGCCCATGCCGATGATCTCGACGGCCATTCCGAGCACGATGACGACGGCCACGAGCGCGAAGCCGTCGGGGAACGCCAGGGCGATCGGCAGCACGAGCAGCCCGTTGCGCGCTCCCCCGCTGAAGGTCAGCGAGCGCACGCTCGAGATCGCGAGCCCGAAGGCAGTGGCGACGAGAATGCCGATGGGGGCCATGACGATGAGATAGACGCCGAACAGCGGAGCGACGGCCTCGAGCAACTCAAGCCGGTCGGTCGCTCGAGGGATCATGGCGGCGGCGACGAGGCCAGCCGCGAGAGCCGTGGCGGGCGCCGTCAGCGTCGAGCCGCGCCGCAGTGCTGACGCGAGCCGCGGAGCGCGCACACCCGCGAGTTGCAGCCCGGTCACCACCAGAGCTGGCGCGATGATGCCGATGAGCAGGGCGAGCGGCAGGCGCGATCCGTCGAGGCTGAGAAAATTCTCGCCCGCCGTGAACAGCAGCATGAAGCCGGGCACGGTGATCGCCTGCAGCACGAGCAGCACGGGCGCGACGCTCAGCAGAGTCTCGACGGCCCCGCCCGCGCGGCGCACGAACGCCGCGACGAGCCCGACCCCGGGTGCGAGCAGCATGAGCAGCAGCCCCGCCTGCAGGTCGGGGTCGCGAAACACGATGCGACTCAGCACATAGACGAGCAGCGGCGAGATGACGACATTGAGCAGCAGCACCGCGACGAGAAAGCGCCGGTCGAGCACGGCCCGGCCGAATGACGCGAGCGGAACATCGAGCAACGTGATGCCGATCGCGACGGCGACGACGCCGAGCACTACAGCATCGGGCACCCCAGCGGCCGCCGGCACGAGCGCGCCGACGAGACTGCCGAGGCCGATGCCCGCGAGCACGATGACGATCGTCGCGGCGGGCGTCAGCCTGCGCGGTGCGATCGCAGAAGCACCGGATGCTGCGCTCACGCCGGCGCGGCCCGAGCAAGCCGCAGAAACTCTGGCAACCCGAGCATCTCGCCCCGCGCGGTGGGGTCGAGGCCGGCGGCCTCGAGTGCGGCGGTAGCGGCGGCTGACGAGCCGAACAGCTCGCTCAACGCCTGCCGCAGCATCTTGCGGCGTTGCCCGAACGCGGCGTCGACGAGCTCGCCGACCCGCACGCGCTCGGCCTCGGTGCCCGGCACCGGCCCGCGCGTCATGCCGACGAGCACCGAATCGACGTTTGGCACCGGCCAGAACACCTGCCGGCTGACGACACCCTCGACCCGCCACGCGCCGTACCAGGCGGCTTTGATCGACGGGCCGCCGTAGACCTTCGAGCCGGGAGGGGCGGCCAGACGGTGGCCCACCTCGGCCTGCACCATGACGAGCACGCGACGGATGCCCGGCTCGAGGCCGAGCAGGTGCAGCAGCACGGGCACCGAGATGTTGTAGGGCAGGTTGGCGACGAGCGCGGTCGGGCGCTGGCCGCCCGGGGCGTCGGGCGCAGCCGGGATGCGCAGCGCATCTGCGGTGACCACGCCCAGCTCGGCCTCGGGCTGCAGCTCGCCGACCGTGAGGGGCAGCTGGGCCGCGAGGCGAGCATCCACTTCGATCGCGACGACCGGATGCCCCGCCTCGAGAATTCCGAGCGTCAACGACCCCAGCCCCGGGCCGACCTCGAGCACGGGCTCACCGGGTTCGAGGGCAGCGGTCGCGACGATGCGCCGCACCGTGTTGGCGTCGTGCACGAAGTTCTGGCCGAGCTTCTTGGTGGGGGTCACGTCGAGCAGTGCGGCGAGGTCGCGCACCTCGGCGGGGCCGAGCAGGCCGCTCACGCGACGCTCGGTGCGCTCATGTGCGCTCGCCCGGGTAATGCTCCGGCAGTTCTCCACCGAGGTCGCCGAGCTCGTCGGGGTTGCCCGGCACCTCCTGCGCAGCCCACGGGTCACCGGGTGCCACGACCGGATTCGCATCCCACGAGCCGTAGACGAGTTCGGTGTTCGAGCTCAGCTGCGCCGAGAGCATCGACACGTCGGTGCCGAGGTGGTCGGCGATCGCGCGCACCGTGAACGGCAGCAAGTAGGGGCCGTTCGGCCGGCCGCGGTAGGGGTGGGGGGTCAAGAATGGTGCGTCGGTCTCGACGAGCAGTAGCGCGCGCGGCAGCACGTCGAGGGCGTCACGCAGATTGCGGGCGTTCTTGAACGTCACTGTGCCGGCGAAGCTCGCGTACCAGCCGCGCTCGGCGCAGACGCTCGCGAGCTCGACGTCGCCGCTGAAGCAGTGGAAGACGACCTTGTCGGGCGCACCCACACGCAGCAGGGTCGCCACGATGTCGTCGTGCGCGTCGCGGTCGTGAATCTGCAGGGCCAGCCCGTGCTTCTTGGCGATCTCGATGTGGGCTTCGAAGGCGGCGAGCTGGGCGTCGCGTCCGTTGCCGGGCTTCGTGCGGTAGTAGTCGAGGCCGGTCTCGCCGATGGCGACGACGCGCGGCTGCGCGGCGAGCTCGTCGATGACCCCCAGCGCAGCATCCAGTTCGCCCGACGCGGCCAGGTCAGGAACCTCATTGGGGTGGATGGCGACCGCGGCCAGCACCCGGGGCTCGCGCTCCGCGACGGCGGCCGACCAGCGACTCGTGAGCACGTCGGTGCCGACCTGCACGACGCCGCGCACTCCGACGGCCGAAGCGCGGTCGAGGTGCTCGCGGTAGTGCATGGGGTTCTCACCGTCGGCGATCTCGAGGTGCGTGTGGTTGTCGTAGACGGGCACCACGAGCGCTTCGGGGCTCGGCGGATAGCTCAGATCACGGTCGGTGCCTTCCATGATCGCGCGGGCGCGCACATGTGGATCAAGCACAGCCGGGTCGATCTGTTTCGGGTCGAGCGCGTCGCTCACGGTATCGCCTCCAGCTACGACCGTACCGCGTTCGCCTGGGCGGGGCCGGGGCTTGACGCGGCGGAAGAGGGCTACTCGGTCTCGATGCGCGGGAAGAGCGCCTCGAGCGGCTGTGTCTGCGTGCCGGCGGGCAGTTGGCCCCATTGGCCCGCGGTCGGGATGCTCTGGTCGAGCAGCGCGCCGAGCGCACCCTCGGCTCCGAGGGCGACCCACAGCTTCTGGGCGGCCTTCGGTGTGACGGGCGAAAGCAGCACGGCGAGCGCCCGCAGCCCCTCGGCCGCGGTGTACAAGATCGTGTGAAGTCGAGCCGTCTGCGCCTCGTCCTTCGCGACCTTCCACGGTTCCTGCAGCGTGATGTAGCCGTTGAGCTCGTCGACGATCGTCCAGACCGCGGAGATCGCGTCGTGGATGGCGAAAGTGTCGATGGCGCGCTGGGCGGCGACCACAGCATCCGCCACGGTCTTCTGAATGCCCCGCTCAGCATCGGTCACGTCGGTCGCCGCGGGCACGACGCCGTCGCAGTACTTGCCGACCATCGCGATGACGCGCGAGGCGAGGTTGCCGAAGCCGTTGGCGAGCTCGGCCTGGTAGCGGGCCGACAGGTCTTCCCAGCTGAACGAGCCGTCTTGACCGAAGTTGATGGCGCTCATGAAGTAGTAGCGGAAGGCGTCGCTGCCGAACACGTCGGTGATCTGGTGCGGCGCGATGCCCGTGAGCTTCGACTTCGACATCTTCTCGCCGCCGACGAGCAGCCAGCCGTGGCCGAAGACGCGCGCGGGCGGCTGGAGGCCCGCGGCCATGAGCATGGCGGGCCAGATGACGGCGTGGAAGCGGGCGATGTCTTTGCCGACGAGCTGCACGGCTGGCCAGCGGCGCTCGAAGTTCGCGTCGTCGTCGCCCCAGCCGATGGCACTGATGTAGTTCAGCAAGGCGTCGAACCACACATAGGTGACGTGGGTGTCGTCCCACGGAATGCGCACGCCCCAGTCGAAGCTCTGCCGCGAGATCGACAGATCGTCGAGGCCGCGCTTCACGAACGACACGATCTCGTTGCGCAGGCTGTTCGGCTGGATGAAGTCGGGCTGCGACTCGTAGAGGTCGAGCAGGCGCTGCTGAAACTCGCTCATGCGGAAGAAGTAGTTCTTCTCCTTGAGCACTTCGATCGGCCGACCGTGAATGGAGCAGACCTGCTGGCCCTCGAACTCGCCCGCGCCGGCAACGAGGTCGTCAGGCTGCTTGTACTCTTCGCAGCCGACGCAGTAGTAGCCTTCGTACTCGCCGTCGTAGATGAACCCGTCATCGTAGAGCTTCTGCAGAAAGCGCTGCACGACCTTCTCGTGCCGCGCCTCGGTGGTGCGGATGAAGTCGTCATTCGCGATATCGATCGTCTTCAGCAGAGGCACCCACGCCGAGTCGACGAGCCTGTCTGCCCACTCCTGCGGTGTGACGCCGTTCGCGACGGCGGTGCGCAGAATCTTCTGGCCGTGCTCGTCGGTTCCGGTGAGCGACCAGGTGTCGATGCCCGACTGGCGGTGCCAGCGCGCGAGCACGTCGGCGGCGACCTCGGTGTACGCGTGCCCGATGTGCGGCACGTCGTTGACGTAGAAGATCGGCGTCGCGATATAGAAGCTGTCACCGGCGGCCATGATGCTCAAGTCTACGGGCGCGCGTGGCTGTGTTTCGCGCTACCCTTGACCCTCGTGAGGATCACTAGAATCTTCGCCGGGGGGCTCGTCGGGGCGACGATCGCAGTCGCCCTCACCGGGTGTGTCGGCGCACCGGCCGTGCAGGTGTACGGCGACCTCACCGAGCTCTGTTTCGCGACCGCGACGACCCCTGACACGTCGAGCGAGGGGTACATCGCCTATGTCGGCGTCACCGTGGTGAACACCTCTCCGCGCGACGTGATTCTGCGCGAGGCGCGCCCGATCGAACTCATCAACGCTGTGATCAGCGAGATCTCGATCGTGCCGACGCCGTCGCCTTTCACCTCGTTCGGCTTCGCTCCGGGTGGCCGCTTGAGCGTCGAGCAGAGACCGCTCTACAACGACCGGGTGCCGATCGATGGCGTCACGATCGACGGTGGTGGCTCGGCAGAGCTCGTCATCGAGCTTCGCGCCCGCGACTTCACCGACTATGCCGGCATCGAGGGCATGCGCGTCAAGTACGACGACGGCTGGTTCTCGGCGACGAGCGTGGCCGACACGACCGTCGGCTTCGTACCGCCGTGGTCGCACTGCGGCGCCACAGGGCACTGATCGCTCATCGTTCGAGGGACCTTTCGCGTAGCGTGCTCAGCGTGATGCATCCTCTCTCGCGCCGCCTCCTGATCATGGCCACACTCGCGCTCGTCGTGCCGCTCGCCGCCTGCAGCGGCGGGCCCGGTGATTCCGGTCTCGACGGATGCCTCGCTGCCGACCGGGGCACGATCGCGATCGGCGTCACGAACACAGCGGGCGAGGCTCTGTCGGTCAGCGCGATCGAGCTCGCCGACGGTTCGACCGTCGACGTTGTCGACCGCTTCTTCGCGGCTGACGAGGCCGCGCGCGAGACCTCGGTCGACTTCAGCACCGGCGGCCGCGACGCGTTCAGCGGCGTCGACCTCGATCGCTCGCTCATCGAGCCCGGCGAAGCGGCGTTCGTCGGCATCGAAGTCGAGCGCGTCACGGCCGCGGAAGGCGTCGTCACCGGCCTGCGCGTCACCGCCGACGGCACCGAGCGCGCCGTGCCCGTCACCCTCGTGCTGCGCGAAAGCTGCGACTGAGTACGTCGGCCGGCTAGGTCGCTCGACGAGCAGCGAGCGCCGCCTCGTAGAGCTCGCGCTTGCCGAGCCCCGTCGCGGCGGCGACCTCGGCAGCGGCATCCTTCAGGCGCTCTCCCGTCTCGACGCGCGACGCGACCTCGGCGAGCGCGCTCGGCAGGTCGCCCGACCGCGCGGGCGCGCCCTCGATGACGAGCACGATCTCGCCGCGAGCGCCGTCGGCGAACTGCTCGGCGAGCTCGGCGAGAGTGCCCCGAGCGACCTCTTCGAACTTCTTCGTGAGCTCGCGGCACACGGCGGCTCGACGGTCCGGCCCCATGGCGTCGCGCGCATCGGCGAGCGCCGCGGCGATGCGGTGCGGAGCCTCGAAGACCACGATCGTGCGCGGCTCGGCCGCGAGCGCCCGCAGTGCGGCCGCCCGGCCTTTCCGCGGCAGGAAGCCCTCGAACACGAAGCGGTCGGTCGGCAGCCCGCTCAGCACGAGAGCCGTGAGCACGGCGCTCGGCCCGGGCAGGGCAGTGACGGTGACTCCGGCGGCGATCGCCGTCTCGACGAGCACGAAGCCCGGGTCGCTGATGCCCGGCATGCCCGCGTCGGTGAGCACGAGCACGTCGGTCTCGCGGGCGAGCTCGACGAGCTCGGCCGACTTCTCGCGCTCGTTGTGCTCGTGCAGGGGCAGCAATTGCGGGCGATTTTCCACCCCTAGCGCGCGCATGAGGTGCACGGCGGTGCGGGTGTCTTCGGCGACGACGACCGTCGCCGACTGCAGCGCCTCGACCAGCCGCCGGCTCGCGTCGCCGAGATTGCCGATGGGCGTCGCCGCGAGCAGAATCATGCGCCCATCCTCCCACCGGGCGCGACCGTCCGCCCCGGCCAGGGTTTGCCGGGCCGGTGACCACACCGCGGTTGGGCAGGAGGCGCGCCTTCCCCACGACTTGCCGTCCCCTCGGGGTCACGCCTCAGAGACTTCAACGGATGCGGAAGAACATGAAGCAGATTCGGACAGTTCCGCATCCGTTGAAGTCACCGGAGGCGTACAGGTCGGTCATGTCACGTCGCACCGCGCACGGATACGATGAGCGAATGACGGGGGCACAGTCGACGGGGGCCCACTCGCGCGACCAGCACCCTGCTCATTCGACCGGAATGCACGCGGCCGCGACCGCAGCACCCTCGTCGCAGACGCTCGAGCGGAGACGGCGCGTGCTGCAGGTCGCCGTGCCCGCGGCCGTGCTCGGCGTCGCAGCGGCGACGCGGCTCATCGGCCTCGAGCAGCCGGGCGAGCTCGTCTTCGACGAGACCTACTACGTGAAAGACGCCGAGTCGCTGCGGCAGCTCGGCTACGAGGGGCGCTGGCCCGACGGCGCGAACGATCTGTGGGCCGCGGGCACTCCCGGCAGCCCGAGCCCACTTGCGTCATTCGTCGTACACCCGCCGCTCGGTAAGTGGGTCATTGCGCTCGGGCTCGCGCTGCTCGGCCCCGAAAACCCCGCAGCCTGGCGCCTCGGCACGGCACTGATGGGCATCGCCCTCGTCGGGCTCGTCATGCTGCTCGCGCACCTTCTGCTCGGGCGCCTCGTGCTCACGGGCCTCGCGGGTCTGCTCATCGCCGTCGACGGCAACGCGATCGTCATGAGCCGCGTCGCACTGCTCGACGGCGTGCTCGCGCTGCTCATCGTGCTCGCCGTCATCTTCATCGTGCTCGATCGACGGGATGCCCACCGCCAGCTCACCGCCTGGCTCGAGCGGCGTCGCTCGAGCGACCCGCCGCGCACGACCGACTGGGGGCCCGCGCTGTGGGGTCGCCCCTGGCTGCTCGCCGCTGGGCTCGCGTTCGGGCTCGCCACGGGCGTCAAGTGGAACGCCCTCTACCTGCTCGCCGCCTTCGCCGTACTAACCGTCGCCGCCGACGCCGTCGACCGTCGCCGCGCCGGGGTCGCCCTGTGGGCGAGCGGCACCCTGCTGCGGCAGGCTCCGATCTCGTTCGTGCTCACGATCCCCGCTGCTGCAGCCGCCCACCTCATCACGTGGTGGGGCTGGTTCGCGACGACCGGAGGCTACGGCCGCGACCGGCTCGTGTCCGACGAGAATCGACTACCGGGCATCCTGGGCAGTCTTCCCGACCCCCTGCAGAACTGGTGGGCCTACCAGCAATCGATCTACGGCTATCACGTGGGCGTGACCGCCGACCACAACTACGGCGCGCCCGCACTCGGCTGGCCGCTGCTGCTGCGCCCGACGTACATGCACTACACCGACCTCGGCGACGGCACGGCCGAAGCCATCACCGGAATCCCGAACCCACTCATCTGGTGGGCTGCCGTCGCCGCGGTCGTCACGCTCGTCGTGGTGCTGGTGGTGAGCGCGGTGCGACGGATGCGCGGCGCCCACCTGCCCCTGCTGCCCGCGCACGGCTGGCCTCTTGCCGTCGTGCTCACCGGGGTCTTCGCCGGCTGGCTGCCATGGTTGCTCTACCCCGAGCGCACGACGTTCTTCTTCTACACGATTGTCATCACGCCGTTTCTCGTGCTCGCCCTCACGATCGTGCTCAGCGCCGTGCTCGGCAATCCGTCAGCGCCCGCGCCGCGGCGCGCGGTCGGTGCCACGGTCGTGCTGGTCTTCATGTTCGTCGTCGTCGCGATCAGCGCGTTCTTCCTGCCGCTGTGGACGGGCACGCCCGTCGACATCGACTTCATCCGGCTGCACTACTGGTTGCCGACATGGATCTGAGCGCATGAACCGAGGGGTCCATGGCCGCGGCCGTCGCCTACCGGCGCCGCCCGTACACCGCCCGGCGCAGCAACCACTCGGCCGGACCAGGCCGGTCGAACGCCGCGAGAACGTTCGCGAGCACGAGCGTGCCGAGCCACGTGATGACGGCGATCTGAGTGGCAACGGCGACACTCACGGTGCCGCCGAGGCCGAGCGTGTAGGGCGCGAAGGCGATGACGAACACCACCGACTGGGTGAGATAGCCGCTGAGTGACCGTTGCCCGAGCGCCGCGAAGGCGCGCGAGATCGGCCCTGCGGGCTTCGCTGTCGGGCTGCCGAGCTCGCGCCCGGATGGTCGGCCGGCGACGAGCAGAGCGATGAGCGCCACGTAGCCTGCGCCTCCGATGGCTCCCGTCGCAGCGTGCAGCATGGCCGCAAAGGGCTCGACGAAGGGGTTGAGCTCGAAGACCCCGAGCAGCGCGAGCGCGATGGGCAGAGCTCCGAGCACCGAGAGCGGCACGCCGATTCCCGCCGTGAGACCGAGCGCACGACGGTGCTGCCAGGGCTGCTCGAGCATGCGTCGCCGCGCGGCCCACATGCCGAGAATCATGGGTGCGAGAAGGCCCAGACCGCCGAAGGGCACCGAGATCAGGCCGATCGACCACTCGGCGGCGCGCAGCAGCACCGCCATGCCGAACGTCTCGGCGCTGGCCGAACCGAAGCTCACGGTCGACAGCCCTCCCCCGCCGAACTTCGACAGCAGCCCGCTCAGACCTTCCAGCGCGCCGACCAGAATGAGGAACCCGAACGCGAGCCATCCGACGATCGCGAGCGTGCGACCTGACGCGCGGATCAGCAGCACGAGGGCGAGGCCGAGCAGGCCGTAGGTGCCGAGAATGTCGCCGAAGAACAGCAGCACCCCGTGCGCGGCACCGAACGCGATGAGCCACAGGTTGCGGCGGATCAGCAGCTTGCGTGCGTCGGGCAACGAGGTGCCTCGCGCGTGCTCCCGCGTCAGAAGTTGCGTCATGCCGTAGCCGAAGAGCAACGCGAAGAGCGGGTAGCTGCGGTTGTCGGCGAGCGTCGCGACGAGGGCGTTGACCCACGGGTCGGCAGCAGCATCCGTCATGGGCTTCAGCAGAATGCCGAGCTCACGACCATAGAGGAAGAACGGCACGTTCGCCACGGCGATGCCGAGCAGCACGAGGCCGCGCGCGACGTCGGGCGCCAAGGCGCGATCGGCGCGCGCAGTCGGAGCGAGGGCGGGCGGGGGCGGCGAGGGCTGAGCATCCGTCGTCATGAATTCACGATACGACGCGACCTGCGGCGTGCGCCTCCGTCGCGCGGTGGAGAATGCGGATGCTCGCTCTCCGCCGCGCGAAGGTTACGTCGCGTAACGCGCGGTGCGGCCGGCCGTGAAGCACACGGTTAGCCTGGAGGAATGGCCGACCGCGACTACGGATTCCGCACGCGCGCGCTGCACGCGGGCAATGTGCCCGACGCGACGACAGGTGCGCGCGCGATACCGATCTACCAGTCGAGCGCCTTCGTCTTCGACTCGCCCGAAGACGCCGCCGCGCGGTTCGCGCTGCAGAAGTACGGCACGATCTACAGCCGCCTGGCGAACCCCACGATCGCGAGCTTCGAGGAGCGCGTTGCGAGCCTCGAGGGCGGCCTCGGCGCCGTGGCGACCGCGAGCGGCCTGAGCGCGCAGTTCATCACGATCGCCTCGCTCGCCGGGACGGGCGACCACATCGTCGCCTCGTCGAACCTCTACGGGGGCTCGATCACGCAGCTCGACGTGACGTTGCGCCGCTTCGGGGTCGAGACGACGTTCGTCGCGAGCGATGACCCGGCCGACTACGCCGCGGCGATCATCCCGGGCCGCACCAAGCTCGTCTTCGCCGAGACCATCGCGAACCCCAGCGGCGACATCGCCGACCTCGAGGGTCTCGCCGCCGTCGCGCACGCGGCCGAGATCCCACTGGTCATCGACTCGACTATCGCGACCCCCTACCTGTGCCGGCCGATCGAGTGGGGCGCCGACATCGTCATCCACTCGGCGACGAAGTTTCTCGGCGGGGCTGGCACGACCCTCGGCGGCGTCGTCGTCGAGTCGGGCCGCTTCGACTGGTCGAACCACAACTTTCCGCTCTTCGAAGAGACCGTTCCGCACTATGGCGGCCTCACCTGGCACGGCAACTTCGGCGAGTATGCCTTTCTCACCCGCCTGCGCGCGGAGCAGCTGCGCGACATCGGCCCGGCACTCGCGCCTCACTCGGCTTTCCTGCTCGCGCAAGGTGTCGAGACATTGCCGTACCGCATGCAGGCACACGTCGACAATGCGCGCGTCGTCGCGGAGTGGCTGGCCGCCGACGACCGCGTCGAGGCCGTCAACTGGGCCGGGTTGCCCTCGCACCGGCACCACGAGCGTGCGGCGAAATACCTGCCGCTCGGGCCGAGCTCGGTGTTCGGCTTCGTCGTCAAGGGCGGCCGAGCCGTCGGTCAGGGCGTGATCGAGAACGTCGAGCTGGCGAGCCACGTCGCCAACATCGGCGATGCCAAAACGCTCATCATCCACCCCGCCTCGACGACGCATGCGCAGCTCACCGAACAGCAACTCGTCGACGGCGGCGTGCACCCGGGGCTCGTGCGCCTCTCGGTCGGCATCGAAGACGTCGACGACATCATCTACGATCTCGATCAGGCGCTCACGGCTGCGCTGAAGGGGGCGTCACCATGAGTGCAGCGACCAGTCAGCAGAGCACGGATGCGACCGCTGTCGAGCAGGCCACCGTCACGCTCGCGAACGGGCTGACCTGCGATATTCCGGCCAGCTCGCCGCTCGCGAAACTGCTGAAGTCGCAGCGCACCTGGGTGGGGCCCGACGCGAAGCAGCGGCTGAGCATCCTGCGCCGCGCGAAGAGCATCGCGATTGTCGGGGCCTCGCCGAACCCCGCCCGTAGCTCGTACTTCGTCGGCACGTACCTGCAGCAGTCGAGTGACTATCGCGTCTACTTCGTGAACCCGAACGCGACCGAGATTCTGGGGCAGCCCGCCTACCCCGACCTCGCCTCGCTGCCCGAGGTGCCCGACATCGTCGACGTGTTCCGCAAGGCCAGCGACATTCCCTCGGTGATCGATGACGTGCTCGCGATCGGCGCGAAGACCGTCTGGGTGCAGCTCGGCATCTACAACGAAGAGGCTGCTCGTTACGGCGAGTCGAAGGGGCTGACGGTCGTCATGGACCGCTGCATCAAGGTCGAGCACGCGCGCTTTCACGGGGGGCTGTACCTCATGGGCTTCGACACCGGGGTCATCTCGTCGAAGAAGCAGGTTCGCTAAACGCCCTACGGGCGCACGGCGCGGCTACAGTCGCACCATGACACTCCGCGCCGCGATTGTCGCCTCGAGCGACGGCCCGTTCGACTTCATCGGCGGCCTGCCCTTGCACCCGCTCGTCGTGCACGTAGCCGTGGTCGTGCTGCCCGCCGCCGCACTCGCGCTCATCGTCGTCGCACTGCTGCCGCGCGTGCACTGGATGCTTCGATGGGGTGTCGTGGCCGCTCTGGCCGTCGGCGCCCTCTCTGCGTGGGTCGCGGCGGAATCGGGCGAAGCGCTGGCCGACCGCGTCGGTGAGCCCGAGGTACACGAAGAGCTCGGCGAGAACCTGCCGGCGATCGCGGCTGTGACTCTCGCCTTCAGCATTGTCTGGGGGATCATCGCCGAGCTGTCGGCACGGGCCACGCGGGCGACGGCAGCCACCGAATCAGGTGCCGGCCCCTCGCGGGCGCTGCTCGTGCTGCGGATCGTCATTTCGGTCGCGGCGGTCATGATGGCCGCGTTCGCCATCTACTACACGATCATGGTGGGCCACTCGGGCGCCGTCGCCACCTGGTTTCCGCGCGTCGGCGGGTGAGCGTGGCCCGCGCTCGACCGGTCCGCGTCGCCGGGCTCGTCGCAGCGCTTTCGGGTGTTGCGACCATCGTGGTCGTGACGCTCGCCGTTCTCGTGGCACCCTTGCTGTGGCCGGCGCCCGCCCGTGCACTCAACGCGGGTCTGGCGTCTGTCACGCCTCATGCGCCGGTCGTCGCGGTCCACGGCGCCGAGATCATCGACCGGCGCTCGGGCGAGCCGCTGACGCTCGTCGGCGCGAACTGGCCGGGCTTCGAGTACGCGTGCATTCAGGGCTGGGGTCTCAACGAGGGCGGAGCCACCGACGCCGCGGTCGCGGCCATGGTCGAGTGGGGCTTCACCGCGGTGCGCGTGCCGCTCAATCAGCAGTGCTGGTTCGACGAGCGACCCGAAGTGGCCTTCGGTTCAGGTGAGCAGTACCGCGCCGCGGTTCGCGCGTGGGTCGAGCGTCTCACCGGCGTCGGACTCGTCGTCATTCTCGACCTGCACTGGAGCGCCCCCTCCCCCACGCTGGCCGACGGTTTGCGGCCGATGCCCGACGTCGACAGCCCCCGCTTCTGGTCGTCGGTGGCCGAGGAGTATCGCAAGCACCAGGGCGTGGTTTTCGACGTGTTCAACGAGCCGCACAGCCGGTACGACGCCGACCGCGAGCAGTGGGCGTTCACACTCGACTGGCAGTGCTGGGCAACGGGCGGATGCTCGCCTCCGATCGAGAACGACCAGGCCTTCCCGCTCACGGGAGAGACGTATGCGGCCGTCGGCATGGTCGAGCTCGTCGATGCCGTGCGACAGTCTCGCGCCACGCAGCCGATCATTCTAGGCGGCCTCGGCTACGCCAATGACTTGCGTGGCTGGCTCGATGCGGCCCCTGTCGACGATCAGCTCATCGCTGGCCTTCACTCTTACCGCGGGAATCGGTGCGCGGACGAGAACTGCTGGAACGCCGAGGTGCTTCCCCTCGCCGCGCGTGTGCCGGTCGTCATGGCCGAGTTCGGTCAGAGCGACGGTGGCGACGACCACGTGCGCCGGGCCTTCACGTGGGCAAACGCGAACCTCTCGGGCGCGCTCGCATGGGCGTGGTGGAGCATCCCGCCCTCAGAGTCGCCGACGAATGCCGCCTACTCGCTCGTCACCGACGAGTACGCGCCGCGCAGCCCCTCGGGCACCGCTCTGATCGAGCTGCTGCAACAGTAGCTCGACTCGTTCTCCTGACGAGAGCGGGCCACGTTACTCGTTGTCTCCGAGTGCTCCCTGCCCGACTCCGCCGGAGCAGAGGGCCTCAGTCTCGCTGCAGCGCCGCGCGTCGACGGCTCAACATGAGTGCCGCAGCACCCGCGGCGGCCAAAAGTCCGCCGAGCGTCACGATGCCCGAAGTGTCTGCGCCGGTGTCGGCGAGCTCGTTCTCGTCGTTGTCGACCTCGGCACCGGCGGCCGCCGGGTAGCGGAAGACAACACGACCGTCACCACCTGCCGAGTTGAACGATGGGACCGTGCTCGGGGCCACGTACAGCACATCGGCGCCCCGTCCAGTTCCGTTGAGGTCGGGTTGTGAGTCGAGCGAGAGAGGCGACGCGATGGCTCGTCCCCCGGCACCCAACTCGTCAGCAAAGCTCGCGAAGAGCGGCATCGCTGCATCGCCATCAGAGTCGACATCGGTCGCCGGAGCGACACCTGGAGCCGTAGTCGTGGCGCAGTCGTCGCCGTTTGCGCCCGCGGGGCCACCAGCACCACTGCCGTTTCCGACGTAGGTCGAGAAGTTGCCGGCGGCGATGCAGTACTGCGCAAAGAAGGCACCAGCGTCGCCACCGTCAGCGACCGTCAGACCACCGAGGTCGACAGACGAGTCGCCACCGCTCGCGGGTGCAGTCTCTGCGCTCACTCCCCCTGCGCCGACGACCACCGCTGCCGTTGATCCTGCGGGCTGTGACGACAAGTCGACATACTCGACGTTGCCACCAGCCCCGGCGTACCCCTCATTCACGCCGTCAGCCAGTGCACCGCCGCCGGCGCCGGCCACCACGGCGAAGAGTCCGGTGAGACCGGAGGGCACAGTCCACGAGTAGTTTCCCGCGGCGGAGAAGTCGAGCTCGCAGACGTCGCCGATACGAGTGAGGTCACCGCCGACAGGCGCCTCGCCACAGCCTGCGACCGGTGCGGCGAAGGCGGGCACGGCTGACCCGACAAGTGCGAAACCGATGGTTCCGATGCCTGCGATCGAGGCGGCCTTACGCGGTGCGGTCACGATTCCCCCAAAAGAGCGGCGAGTTGCTGTCTCGAGACCTTACCGCGCGGATTACGCGGAATCGTGTCGACGCGAAAGAGTGAACGAATTTCGACGCCGGGAAGTGTCTCTCGTATTCGCTGAGCGAACAGGTCTGCAGTGACGGCGCTGTCGGAGGCATACACGACCCCGATCGCCGTCAACCCGCCAGGCAGCTCGTAGGCGAACGTAGCCGCATCGCGCACGATGTCGACTTCGGCAAGCCGGCGATCAAGGTCGGCCAGATTGACCTTCGAGCCGCCCGCGTTGACGAGGTCGTCGGTACGACCGGCGAGCTCGAGAAAGCCATGCTCATCGAGTGTGCCGCGGTCGCCGGGGCGAAACCAGCCATCGCGGAACGGCGACGGCTCAACGACGCGGGACCAGTAGGTTTCGGCCATTGCCGCCGTGCGGTACTCGATGATGCCAGTCACCCCCGGCTCATCGACGGGCACGCCGTCGTCATCGAGCACGCGAAGTTCAGCCCCGTCGACCACCGTGCCGAGCCTCGCCGGATCTTCTGGATCGGCTGCCCCGAAGGTGATCGTGCCTGCCTCGGTTGATCCGTAGAGGTACACCGGCCGCACGCCCGTCACCGCCTCGCAACGGTGGATCAGGATGGCGCTCAGCAGCGAACCCGCGACCTGAACCGACTGCAACGCGGGCAACGTGGCGCCCGTCGACTCCAGGGCGTCGAGCAGTTCGGCCAGTCGTGCCGGCGACGTCTTGATCGAGCGTGCGGCCGTCAGGCTCAGAAGCTCGGCGTTCGCCCGCCCGTCTCCCGGCACGATCCACGGCTCGCCGTGCAGCACGCTCCACGCGAAGGTCTGAAAACCCGAGACCGTGTCGATGCCGAGGAGGCAGAAGAACGGATCATCGGGCATCCAGTTCGAACGCGCCGAATCCGTTCGCGCTCGCAAGGTGGCCTCGGCGAAGGCGATGCCCTTGGGCGTGCCGGTCGTGCCGCTCGAGAAGACGACCCGCACGACTCCGCCTTCGGCGATGGGCCGCGGATCGATGAGCGGATTCACCGCGCCGAGCGACGCGATGAACTGCTGGTCGACGTCGATCGTGCGCCCCGTCGCTCCGATCGACCCCGGCGCTCGCCCGAGGTGCAGGGCGATGCGATCGCCGTACGCCGCGCTCACCGGCGCACTCGCGTGGAGCGAGGCGGCGCCCTCGTGCAGCACGGCGAGCGTGAGCACGGCCTCCCACTCTGGCACGGCGTGCAGGCCGACCACATCGCCGGGCTTCACGCCGAGTTGCCGCAACCGCGAGGCGGTGCGACGCACGGCCGAACCGAGCTCGCCAAAGGTCATGTTCATGCGCCTCGACACGATCGCGGGCGCCTCGGGGCGACAATCGCTCCAGGCGAGCACCTCGTCGATAAGCGCCGTCGACATGGGCCTAGAACTCGGTGTTGAGCGGGTGGGCGCCGACCCGCTGGTCGCGATCGGCGGCCGCGATCGTCGCCATGTCGTCGGCCGAAAGCTCGAAGTCGAAGACCGCTGCGTTCTCGAGCATCCGTTCGCGGCGCACCGTCTTCGGAAAGACGATGAGGCCCTCCTGCAGGTGCCAGCGGATCGCGATCTGCTGCACAGTCTTGCCGTGGCGCTCGGCGATCGCGGCGAAACCCGGCAACTCGGCGAGGTCGTACTGCGCGCTGCCGAGCGGGCTCCACGACTCGGTCAGAATGCCGCGCGCCGCATGGAACGCCCGCAGGTCGCGCTGCTGGAAGGCCGGGTGCAGCTCGACCTGGTTCACCACGGGCACGACCTCGGTCGCGGCCGCGAGGTCGTCGAGGTGGGTCTGCATGAAGTTCGAGACCCCGATCGACCGGGCGAGCCCGGCCTCGCGCACCTCGATCATGGCCTGCCACGACTCGACGTGCTTGCCGTACTTCGGCGCCGGCCAGTGGATCAGATAGAGGTCGACCTGCTCGAGCCCGAGGCGTTCAAGGCTCTTCTCGGCGGCGTCGCGCACGGTGTCGCGACCCTGGTCGCTGTTCCAGAGCTTCGTGGTGATGAAGAGCTCGTCGCGCGGAATTCCGGATGAGGCGATCGCCTTGCCGACGCCGGCCTCGTTCTTGTAGACGCGCGCGGTGTCGATGTGGCGGTAGCCAACCTCGAGCGCGTCGCTGACCACGCGCTCGGCCTCGGCGTCGTCGATCTGCCAGACGCCGAGCCCGAACTGCGGGATGCGGCGGCCGTCGTTGAGCGTGATGTGCGGGGTCGGGATCGCGTCAGTCATACGTCTATCTTCGACCACCCGCCTGTGCGGTGCGACCCAGCCGCTCCGACGCTCGATCGGCCTCAGCGGTGCGTTGCGCTCCGGCGCGCTGGACGGCCCACTCCCGCCGTCCAGGCACCGAGAGCGACAACCGCGAGCGCGAGAGGCAGCCCCCACCAGGAGGTTTCTGGTGCGCCAATCTCAGCGATGGTGGTCGTCATCAGCAGCATGGAACCCACGCTACGGCAGGGCGGTGCTCAGGCTCGCGGCCTCTGTTCGCAAACCGTCAGTTCTGCGATACCGCCCGCTCGTCGGGCCCCACGTAGAGGCTCAGCGGGCGGATGAGGGCGTTGGCGGCGAGCTGCTCGCGCACATGGGCTGTCCAGCCCGTGACGCGCGCGGCGATGAACAGGGGGGTGAAGAGCTCGGTGTCGAAACCCATGAGGTCATAGGCGGGCCCCGAAGGGTAGTCGAGGTTCGGCTTGATGCCCTTCGCTTCGTCCATCTCTTTCTCGAGCGCGTCGTAGAGGTCGAGCACCTCGGGCCGCTCGTAGTGCGCGACCAGAGTCTCGAGCGCGGCCTTCATCGTCGGCACGCGCGAGTCGCCATTCTTGTATACCCGGTGGCCGAAGCCCATGATCTTGCGCTTCGCGGCGAGCGAGTTGGCGAGCCAACTGGCGGCGTTCTCGGCCGTGCCAATCTCGCGGAAGACGTGCATGACCGCTTCGTTCGCCCCGCCGTGCAGGGGGCCCTTGAGGGCGCCGATCGCGCCCGTCACGGCCGAGTAGACGTCGCTGAGTGTCGAGGTGATGACGCGCGCCGTGAACGTCGAGGCGTTGAACGAGTGCTCGGCGTAGAGGATCATCGACACGTCGAAGGCGTTCACGACGGTCAGCTCGGGCACCTCGCCAAACGTCATGTGCAAGAAGTTGGCCGAGTAGCCGAGGTCGTCGCGCGGCTCGACGAGCTCTTGGTCGCGCAGGCGGCGCTGCGCGTAGGCGACGATCGCGGGCAGCTGCGCCCACATGCGGATGCTGCGCTCGAGCGTGAGATCGGCATCGATCCACGTGGCATCGGTCGTGAGGGTGTGGTCGAGGGCGCCGAGCACGCTCACGGCCGTGCGCACGACATCCATCGGGTGCGCGGTGAGCGGCAGTGCGTCGATCGCGTGTTTCACCGTCGGGTCGAGGTGGCGCATCGAACGCTCGAGCGTCTCGAACTCGGCGAGCTGCTGAGGGGTCGGCAGCTCACCGTTCCACAGCAGGAAGGCGACCTCTTCGGCGGTGCAGCGCTCGGCGAGTTGCTGCACGGGGTAGCCGCGGTAGAGCAGCGAGTTGGTCTCGGGGTTCACCTTCGACACGGCCGTCTCGTCGACGACGACGCCGGCCAGGCCCTTGCGAATCTCGGTCTCGGTCATGATTGCCCTCCTGGGGTCTAGCGGCCGGTGTAGGGCCAGGCCGCGTTTAGCGGCCGTTGCAGGTATAGATGCTCGAGTCGAAGGCGTTGTACGCCTCGTAGTCGAGCAACTCGTAGAGCCTGCCTCGAGTCTGCATGGTGGCGACCTCGCCGTCGAGGGTTCCGGTCGATTGCAGCGTGTCGAGCGCACGCTCGATCGCGCCGAAGGCGATGCGCAGCAGCGAGACCGGGTGAATGACCAGGTTCACACCCACGTCGGCGAGCTGCTGGTGCGTGAAAAGCTCGCTCTTGCCGAACTCGGTCATGTTCGCCAAGATCGGCACGCTCACGGCCGCCCGCATCGCCGCGAACTCGTCGAGGCTCGCCATCGCTTCGGGGAAGATCGCATCGGCGCCGGCGTCTTGCAGCGCCTTCGCGCGATCGATCGCGGCATCCATGCCCTCCACACCCCTGATGTCGGTGCGCGCCATGATGACGAGGTCGGCATCGCGACGAGCATCGACGGCGGCACGAATTCGCTTGATCGCCGTGTCGAGATCGACGACGGCCTTGCCATCGAGGTGCCCGCAGCGCTTGGGGTTCACCTGATCTTCGAGGTGCAGGCCTGCGACGCCCGCGTCTTCGAGCTCGTGCACCGTGCGGGCGACGTTCATGGGTTCGCCGAATCCGGTGTCGGCATCGACGAGCGTGGGCAGGTTGCTCATGCGGCTGATCTGGTGCGCTCGATGGGCGACCTCGCTGAGCGTCGTCAGCCCGATGTCGGGCAGGCCCAGCTCGGCGGCCATGACGGCTCCCGAGATGTAGGCGCCGTCGAATCCCTTGTCTTCGATCAGACGGATGCTGAGCGGCGTGAACGCGCCCGGCAGCACCTGCAGGCGCCCGCTCGCGAGCCCGGCGCGAAAGGCCTGACGGCGCTGGCTCGGGGTGGTCGTGGTGGAGAGCATCAGAAGAGTCCCTTCTGGGCGGGAGTCAGTGGCCGGGCGGCCGTCACGGTGAGGCCGCCGAGCTCGGCGGGGCTCAGCTCGGGCAGGCGCTGGGCCACGCCGAGGAACCGGTCGATCTCGTCGGGGTTCAGGATGCCCTCGGCGAGCATCCGGAACTTCGCGACGTAGTCGGCGCGGGCGAAGGGCCGCGCGCCGAGCGGATGCGCGTCGGCGACGGCGATCTCGTCAACGACCTTTTCGCCGTTGGTGAGCTCGATCTCGATGCGGCCACCGAAGGCCTTCTCGCTCAGGTCGAGCGAGTGGTAGCGGCGCGTCCACTCTTTATCTTCGGTCGTGGTGATCTTCTGCCACAGCGCGACGGTGTCGGGGCGAGCCGCGCGCTCGGGCGCGTACGAGTCGACGTGGTGCCAGGCTCCGTCTTGCAGCGCGACGGCGACGATGTACGGAATCGAGTGATCGAGCGTCTCGCGGCTCGCGGTGGGGTCGTACTTTTGCGGATCGTTCGCACCCGAGCCGATGACGTAGTGCGTGTGGTGGCTCGTGTGCAAGACGATCTGCTTGATGTTCGCGGGGTCGCGCAGCTCGGGGCGCTCGGTGCCGAGGCGGCGCGCGAGGTCGATCCACGCCTGCGCCTGATACTCGGCGGAGTGCTCTTTCGTGTAGCTGTCGAGGATTCCCGTGAGCGGCTGGCCGCTGTCGGGCAGCGGAACCTCGTAGCGAGCATCCGGGCCGCTGAGAAGCCACGCGATGAAGCCATCCTCCCCCTCGTAGATGGGGCTCGGGCTGGTCTGACCGCGCATCGCCCGGTCAACGGCTTCGACGGCCATCTTGCCGGCAAAGGCGGGAGCATGCGCCTTCCAGGTCGAGATCTCGCCCTTGCGCGACTGCCGCGTGGCGGTCGTGGTGTGCAGCGCCTGGCCGATGGCCTGGAAGATCGTGGCCTGGTCGAGGCCGAGCAACGTTCCGATTCCGGCGGCGGCGCTCGGGCCGAGGTGGGCGACGTGATCGATCTTGTGCTCGTGCAGGCAGATGGCGCGCACGAGGTCGATCTGAATCTCGTAGCCGGTGAGCAGGCCGCGCAGGAGGGCAGCCCCGTCGGCGCCGGTGTGCTGCGCGACGGCGAGAATCGGCGGAATGTTATCGCCGGGGTGCGAGTAGTCGGCGGCGAGGAAGGTGTCGTGGTAGTCGAGCTCGCGCACCGCGACCCCGTTGGCCCAGGCGGCCCACTCGGGGCTGTATCGGGTGTCGGCGGGCGTGCCGAAGACGGTCGCGCCGGGGCTGTAGGGGTGCGCTTCGGCCTGCCCGCGCGCGCTGATGACGGGAGCCCGGTCGAGGCTCGCGACGGCGACGGCGGCGTTGTCGATGACGCGGTTGATGACCATGTCGACGGCGTCGTCGTCGAGCGGGCGGTCTTGCTCGGCGGCGAGCTCGGCAAGCTTGCCCGCGAGCTGGTCGCTCGCCGCGAGCGGCTCGCTGCTCTTGTAGGTGCGCACGGTGTGGGTGGTCGTCATGGTTTCTCCTGGAGGTGTCGACGGATGCTCGTGAGGGCTTCGTACAGGTGCAGCCGAGTAGCGGCAGCCGCGCGTTCGGGGTCGCCGTCGGCGATGGCGCGCGCGATGGCGCCGTGCTCGGCGGCGCTTCTGGCGAGTCGCTCGTCGTCGTCACGGGCGAGGCGGCGCACGCGCGAGAGGTGCACACGCGTGCTGGCGATCGCGGCGGCGAGGTAGGGGCTGCTGCTCAGGCTCGCGTCGAGTGCGGCGTCGAACTCGGCGACGAGGGCGTAGTAGCCGTGGCGCTGCGGGTCGTCCGCCGCGAGCTCTGCGGTATCGACCTGCGCGAACTGCTCAGCGAGTTCGGCGAATCGTGCGCTCGCCTCGTGGTCGGCGCTCGCATGGCGGGCGGCGAGGCGCGCGGCCTGCTCGTCGAGGGCGGTGCGCAACTCGAACAGTGCCCTCGCATCGTCGGGCTCGATGTGACTCACGAGCAGCGTTCTCGGGCCGCGCTCGGTCGCCAGGCCAGCGGCGATGAGCCGCGCGAAGGCTTCGCGCACCGGAGTGCGGCTGACCCCGAGCCTGCTCGCCTGCTCGACCTCCGTCAGCGGAGCGCCCGGCGGCAGCTCGCCCTCGATGATCGACGCCCTGAGGGCATCGAAAGCACGGTCGGCCGCATTGCTCATACCTCTAATGTATACATTGAGTAGTGCTTTGGCCAGACCGCACCGGATTCACGCGATTTGCGTATACACCAGCACCCTTCCTCGCCCTCCTCCTCCCAGGTGGGCGGCCGCTCCATCCCGATGTCAGCACCCTCGCCGTCGGCGTCGAGGTCGTCGTACTTCGCTGGTTCGCGGAGCAACTGCAGGTGCTCGACGAGTGCGGCGAGAGCGCCGATCACGCGGGGGCTGAGTCGGTAGATGCGGTGATTCATGTCGACGCGAGTGGTCACGAGCCCCGCTCTCGCCAGGCGGGTGAGGTGCTTCGAGATGGCCTCACGACCGACGCCGCGCTCGAACTGAACCGCATCGGCAAGCTGCCCAGAGGTGTGCTCGCCGCTCGCTAGCACTTCGATGAGTCGCCACCGCAACGGATGAGCCAGAAGGAAGAGAGTTTCCATTGACGCAGTGTGCCTGCCGCGGCATGTGCCGCGAGAGGCACACTGCCTGAGCGGGGATACCGGTGCCGGGCGACTGGCTGAGGAGGGAGCTTGGTGCGGAGGAGCGCTCAGCGGTAGCGGCGCCCCTCGTCGCGCCGATAGAGCCAGAGGGCGAGCGCCGCGGTGACGAGGGTCCAAGCGAGGGCGCCGGCGAGCATCCACAGTTCAGGGGTCGTTCCCTCTACGGCCGCAAGGGTCAGCTCGCGCGCGTGCCGCGACGGGAAGAACCGCGAGAGCAGCTCGAGCCACTCGGGGAAGAACTGCGGCGGGAAGAACAGCCCGCCGCCGAACGCGAAGCCGAACATGCCGACCTGAATCACCGCGATCGCCGCCTTCGACGAGAACGCGTAGCCGATCGCCGCGCCCAGCAGCAGAAACGGGATGCTCGTGAGAGCGAGCACGGCAAGGCCCGCGATGAGGCCCAGCACCGAGACGGTCGCCTCGGTCGCGAGCGCGCCGACGATGAGCACCGGCACGAGCGACAAGAAGCTCAGCATTGCGGTCGCCGTCAGCTGCGCCGAGATACGCACCGCGGCGGGCAGCGGCAGGCTGCGCAAATACGGGTCCCAGGGCTTCTCGCGATTCTCGGCGACCGTGAGCCCGAGGTTGAACAGGGCGCTCACCATGACGGCGAACACCGAGAGCGACACGACGGCCTGCGTCGCGAAGACCGGGTCGTCGGCGACCGCGCGGTTTGGCACGACGAAGAACAACAGGCTCAGGGCGGGGAACGCCATCGAGCCGATGACCGCGATCGGAACGCGCAGCGTCTCGATGACGAGCATGCGCACGTGCATCGCGTAGAGCGGCAGCACGGGCACGGTCGCGAGTGGGGGCGCCTCGGCGGCGACGACGCTCGACGGGGCGGGGGCAGGAATGGTGGCGTTCATGAGGCGCTCCGATCTGACAGCGTGAGGGCGAGAAAGGCTTCTTCAAGGGATGCCCCGCGCACCGTCAGGCCCGAGAAGGGCACCTCGGCTCGCACGAGGTGGCGAACGAACGCATCTGGGTCGTCGACGGTGAGACGCATCCGGTCGCCGGTGAACTCGTCGCGCACGACGCCGGGCAGGGCGCGCACGGTATCGGCCGCGTCGGTCGCGAACTCGATGACGGCCGAGTCGACGCGGTCGCGCACGGCGGCGAGCGAATCGTCGGCGAGCACGACGCCGTTGTCGATGACGATGACGCGCTCGGCGAGGGCCTCGATCTCCTCCAGGTAGTGGCTTGTGACGACAATCGTCGTGCCGGCAGCGTGGTGGCGACGGATGCCCTGCCAGAGCGCGTGCCGCGCGTCGACGTCGAGGCCGGTCGTGGGCTCGTCGAGCAGCACGAGGCGCGGGCGCCCAACGAAGGCGAGAGCAACGGCGATGCGGCGCTTCTGGCCGCCCGAGAGGGCTCCGCACTGGCGGCGGAGCAGGTCGGCGAATCCGAATTCGTCGGCGAGAGCATCCGTCGGCACACGCTCAGGAAAGTGCGCTGCCACCAGGTCGACGACCTCTGAGACGCGCAAGGTGTCGGGCAGCGCCGTCTCTTGCGGAGTGCTGCCGAGGCGGGCCCGACTGCGCGGGTCGGTGGGGCTGCCGCCGAAGAGCTCGACGGTTCCCGACGTCGGGCGGCGGCGACCCTGCAGCAGGCTCAACATCGTCGACTTGCCAGCGCCATTCGGGCCGAGCAGGCCGACAAGCTCGCCGCCGCCGATCGTGAGGGTCACATCGTCGAGGGCGACGGTGTCGCCGAAGCGGCGCGTCGCGTGGTCCAGGTGTGCGAAAGTCGTGCTCGCAGTCGCGGTCATGGCTTCTCTCCTAGAAGGTGTCGAAGGGTGTCGGTGTAGTCCTCGAAGGCGCGGCGGCCGCGCCGGGTGAGGCTGACGAACGTGGTGGGCGTGCGGCCCTGGTGGGTCTTCTCGACGACCACGTACTCGGCGTCTTCGAGCTTGCGCAGATGCGTCGACAGGTTGCCGGCCGTCATGTCGAGCAGTTCTTGCAGCCGGGGGAAGGTGATGCGGTCGCCCTCGTCGAGGCTCGCGAGCGTCGCCGAGATGCGGAGTCTCGCTGCGGCGTGGATGACCGGGTCGAGTTCGGTCATCATCGACCCCGCTTCAACCCGAGGTTCATGACGGCTGCGGCGATGAGGAACGAGCCCCCGCCGAGCACCGCCATCACGAGGTTGTTGGTCGGGGCTCCGAAGAACGGGGCGACCGTGCCGGCGACGATGATGACCGCACCGAGCACGAGCTGGTCGATCGACCGCCACAGCGCTGCGCCCATGAGGTACATCGCACCGGCGACGAGAGCGTAGATGGCCGGAAAGTACAGGCTCTGCAGTGTGGAGTCCATTCCGTTGACGGCGAGCGCGACGCCGATGAGGTAGGCCCCGAGCGAGACGACGGGCCACGCGATGCCGTAGACGGCTCCCGAGAAGTTCGAGGGGCCGCGCACGCCCCGGTTGAGTCGCATGCCGATGACCGCCGAGATGATGATCGAGCCGATGAGCAGCACGCCGAAGATCGCCGCGGCGAGGCCCAACGGCAGTCGGAACCAGGGGTTGCCGCCCTCGTAGCCCGACCACAGGGCGAGGAAGCCGACCGTCCAGGCCACGCCCCACACACCGAGGATCCACGGAATGCCGCTGAGCTGGTCGCGCTCGAGCGCGCTCTGCTGCTCGCGGATGAGAGCGAGGGCCTCGTCGGCGCTCGGCGGGGTGTCGTCGAGGTCGTGGTCGGTCGGCCCGAGGTGATCGGCGGATTTGGTGCGGTCGGTGTGGTCGGTCATGACTACTTTGTAACGCAAAGTAGTCTGCGTGTCAAGTGAGTTTGCGCTGTAACAGTTGGGGGTCGGGGCGACCACGTCTGCTGAGGGTGTGTGCCTCTCGCGGCACATGCCGCAGCAGGCACACACCCTCAACAGCAATCGCCACCCGCAGTCCGCAGTCCGTGGCCAGCAGCCCGCGGCGGCCCAGTATCCGCGCCGTAGACTGAAGGGCTCATGACTGCCGCCGCTGATACCCCGCCCGCTGACGCGTCGGCGACCTCGGCGACGCTGCGCATCCACTACCCGCCAGACCTGCCGGTGTCGCAACGGCGCGACGATATCGCCGCCGCGATCCGCGACAACCAGGTCGTCATCGTCGCGGGCGAGACCGGGTCGGGCAAGACGACGCAGCTGCCGAAGATCCTGCTCGAGTTGGGCCGAGAGAGCATCGCCCACACGCAACCCCGCCGCATCGCCGCGCGCACGATCGCCGAGCGCGTCGCCGAAGAACTCGGCAGTGAGCTCGGAGGGCTCGTCGGCTACAAGGTGCGCTTCACCGACCAGGTGAGCAAGAACACGCGCGTCACGCTCATGACCGACGGCATTCTGCTCGCCGCTCTCCGCGGCGACCGCGAGCTCAAAAACTACGACGCCATCATCATCGACGAAGCGCACGAGCGCAGCCTCACCATCGACTTCCTGCTCGGATACCTCAAGCAACTCCTCCCCCGCCGCCCCGAGCTCAAGCTCATCATCACCTCCGCGACGATCGACCCCGAGAGCTTCGCGAAGCACTTCGCCGCGGCCGACGGAAGCCCCGCGCCAATCATCGAGGTGAGCGGGCGCACGTTCCCGGTCGAGGTGCGGTACCGCCCCCTCGTGCCCGACGGCGCGGACACCGACAACCGCAGCACCGATTACCCCGGCGACCCGGACGATGACGAGGCCGACGGGCCGAGCACCCCCGGCGAGGCCATCGACATGATCGAGGGCGTCATCGCCGCGGTCGACGAGCTCGGCCGCGAAGGCGACGGCGACGTGCTGGTGTTCTTCAGTGGCGAGAACGAGATCCGCGACGCCGCGGATGCCCTCACCGGGCACCTCGCGCGCCAGGGGCCGCGCGGCGCGGGCACCGAGGTGCTTCCGCTGTACGGCCGGCTGAGCGCAGCCGAGCAGCACCGGGTGTTCGAGCGGGCGCCCGCGGGCATCCGTCGACGCATTGTTCTGGCAACCAACGTCGCCGAGACGAGCCTCACCGTGCCGGGTATTCGGTATGTCGTGGATACGGGGACCGCGCGCATCAGTCGCTACAGCGCACGCGCGAAGGTGCAGCGGCTGCCGATCGAGCCGATCTCGCAGGCGAGCGCCAACCAGCGGTCGGGGCGGTCGGGCCGCACGAGCGACGGCATCGCGATCAGGCTCTACAGCGAGCTTGACTACACGAAGCGGCCCGAGTACACCGACCCCGAGATTCTGCGCACCAACCTTGCGGCCGTCATTCTGCAGATGATCTCGCTGGGGCTCGGCGACATCGAGAAGTTTCCGTTTCTGCAGCCGCCCGACAAGCGCGGCATTGCCGATGGGCTCGATCTGCTACTTGAACTGTCTGCGGTTGAACAGCGCGACGGCGCTCACCGCATCACGCGCATCGGCCGCGAGATCGCGCAGCTGCCGCTCGACCCGCGCTACGCGCGCATGGTCGTCGAGGCCCAGAAGCTCGGGGTCGCGCGGGAGGTCATTGCGATCGTCGCGGGGCTGAGCATCCAAGACCCGCGCGAACGACCCGTCGAGAAGCGGGAGCGCGCCGACCAGCTGCACAACCGGTTCCGCGACCCGACGAGCGACTTCATCACGCTGCTGAACCTCTGGAACCACCTGCAGCGCCGGCAGAGGGAACTCAGCGGCAACCAGTTTCGCAAAGAGGTGCGCAGCGAGTTTCTCAACTACCTGCGCATTCGAGAGTGGGCCGATGTTGAGCGGCAGATCAGGAGACAGACCAAGGGCGTCGGCAAGCATCCCGCCGATGGTGAGAACCCAGCCGACGCGACGCTCATCCACAAGGCAATCCTGAGCGGCCTCCTCAGCCACATCGGCCTGAAAGACACCGCGAAGCGCGACTACCTAGGCGCCCGCCAGCGCCGCTTCGTGCTCTACCCCGGGTCGGGCGTCGCGAAGAAGCAGCCCGACGCCGTCATGGCCGCCGAGCTCGTCGAGACCAGCCGGCTGTTCGCGCGCACGGTCGCCGTGATCGACCCGGCGTGGGCCGAGCCGCTCGCGGGCGACCTCGCGAAGCGGCAGTTCAGCGAGCCCCGGTGGGAGAAACGTCAGGGCGCCGCGGTCGTTGACGAGAAGGTGACGCTGTTCGGGGTGCCGATCATCCCGCGCCGACGGGTGCAGCTGAGCCGCATGGATGCACCCCTCGCGCGCGAGCTGTTCATCCGCCACGCGCTCGTCGAGGGCGAGTGGGACACAACCAGGCTCGACAAGCGCCTGACGGCGTTCATCCGCGACAACGCCCGCGTGCGCCGCGAGCTCGAGCAGCTCGAAGAGCGCAGTCGCCGCCGCGACATCCTGCTCGACGACGAGAAGATCGTCGAGTTCTTCGAGGCACGCATTCCCGCCGACGTCACCGACGTACGCTGCTTCGAGCGCTGGTGGCGGGATGCCCTCAAAGAGCATCCCGAAACGCTCACGATCACCCGCGACGACCTCGTCGAGGCCGAGCAACTGCCGGCCGACGACGGTTCGTACCCGACGCGGCTCACGCTCGGCGATCAGACGCTCAGTGTCGGCTATCGCTTCGAGCCCGGTGCCGCCGACGACGGCGTCACCGTCACCGTGCCGCTGCCGCTGCTTCCCCGGCTCGACACGGCGGGGTTCGACTGGCTCGTTCCTGGCTTGCGACACGAGCTCGTGACGGCTCTGCTCAAGACACTGCCGAAGCCGATTCGCCGCAACGTCGTGCCCGCCGCCGACTGGGCGACAAAGTTGCTCGCTGCGGTGCCGCCCGAAGCCGATCTGCGAGAGCTCTCGGTCACGGAGTTTCTCGCCACCGAGATTCGCCGCCAGACCTTCACGCCCGTCGAGCCCGACGACTTCGACCTCGACCGACTGCCCGCCCACTTGCGCATGGGCTACGCCGTCGTCGACGATCGCGGCGGGCGACTCGCGCGCGGCACCGACCTCACTGCCCTGCAGCAGAAGCTGCGCGAGCGCGGGCGCGACTCGGTCGCGCGTGTCGCAACTGCCGCGGCGAAGAGCCCGATCGAGCGCGGCGGCATCACGGTGTGGGACGACACTGTCGGCCAAGGCGGCACACTGCCCCGCCAACTCGAGATGCGCCGCGGCGAGACGACCGTTCGGGCGTTTCCGGCCCTCACCGACGAAGGCTCGTCGGTCGCCCTCAAGCTGCAGACCTCGATCGCCGACCAGGTCGCCGCGCATCGCGCCGGCGTGCGCCGCCTCGTGCAGCTCGGCGTGCCCTCGCCGCTCGCCTACATCCAAGAGCACCTCACGAGTGCCGAGAAGCTCAGCCTCGGCGCCTCGCCCTACCGGTCGACTGCCGCGCTCATCGACGACGCGCTGCGTGCAGTGATCGACGAAGAACTTGCGGCCGGTGCGCTCGATGCTCGGGATGCCCTCCCCTGGTCTCGCGAGCAGTTCGAGTCACTGCGCGACCGCGTCAACGCCGGCCTGCCCGACCGCCTGTTCGGCATCGTGGCGACGTCGGCGGCCGTTCTAGCGGCGGCGCGCGAGGTCGACGTGCTCATCTCGCGCAGCAGCAGTCTGCAGTTGATGGCGCCTCTTGCCGAGGCGCGCGAGCAGCTCAACGCTCTCGTCTTCGACGGCTTCATCGGACGCACGGGCCTCACCCGCCTCCCCCGGCTGGTCATCTACCTGCGCGGCATCACCTACCGCGTCCAGCGCCTGGCCGACAACCTCGGCCGCGACCGCGCCTGGATGCTCGAGGTGCAGCAGGCCGTCGAGCTCTACACGAAGGCCGGCGGCACGCTGCCACTGAGCCCTCAGGCGAGCGCAGACCCCGAGCCGCGCATCCGTGACGCCCGCTGGATGCTCGAAGAGCTGCGCCTCTCGCTCTTCGCCCAGCCGCTCGGCGCGCAGGGTCCGATCTCGGTGCAGCGCATCCGCAAGCAGCTCGCGGGCTGAGCCGGTCTAGTGCGCCGGCGATGCGACGGGCATCCCGAGCGCCGATGCGGCCGCGAGCAGTCGATCGTCGTACGCAACGAACGCAGTGATCTCGTCGCGAAGCTCCAGTGCGCTCGCGAGGTGAATCGCGTCGAGGCTGCGTAAGGATGGCGGCGCGAGCCGCGCCGCGGTGTCGAGTACCCGCGCCTCGATGGCCAGAAGGTAAGGCTGCACGAGCAAGTCGAGCGCGCGTGGCACAACGGAGGGGTCGACACGAACAAGAGCCCGAACCAACTCAGTTCTCAATAGCGCGCTCGAGGCCCATTCCTGGTCACCGATATAGGCCCGAAGTGCGTACGACTCGTTCTCAACGAGCAGTAGCTTGACCGCCGCAGAGGTATCAATGTAGAGCACCTAGAACCGCTCTCCGCGCTGCTCATCGAGAACTTCCGCGATCGACGCCCCGGTGTATTCCCGGTCGATCGGGGAGGGAGGGTTCGCAGCGAGCCACGCGGCGAAGTCGCCGCGCCCCGGCCTCATGCGCCCTTCGTCGATCAGTTCATGCACGCGCGACTTCTTCACCGTCGGCACGGGCCCGATGACGGCGATCGGAACCCCCCGCTCGGTCACCTCAATGGACTCGCCGCGCTTCACGCGATCAAGGTACTTGCTCGCGTTTTGCCGCAGCTCGCGCACCCCGATCCGATCCATGTGCTACACAGTAGCACATGGCTGTGGACGAGGCCGTCGAGGTCGACCAGATCACGCGAAGACGCGGGAGTGCCCCGGGTCGGGAGTCGTGCCACGCATCCGCCGCGCCGGCTGGATGCTCGACGCGCTGCGCCTCTCGCTGTTCGGGCAGCCGCTCGGCGCGCGAGGCCCCATTTCGGTGCAGCGCATCCGCAAACAACCCACGACCTCGTTCTCCCTTGTTGAGAACGGTTATCATTACCAGCTAGGGTGGCGTCATGCCCTTTCCCTTCCGTGATCCCTCCCCCACTCTCGTCCGCCGTCGAACCGTCGCCTCCGCAAGCGCGCTGGGCCTCGCCGCGATCCTTCTGGTCACCTCTCCGCTAGCGCCGGCCACCGCTGCCCCGAGCACTGTCGGCACCATCGCTTACGTCGCTGAGATCGACGGCGACGACGAGATCGCGATCATGAGCGCCGACGGGCTACGTACCCGTGTGCTCACCGACAACCCCGGCCCCGACCGCGCGCCCAGTTGGAACTCAGACGGCAGCAGCCTCGTGTTCAACTCACGCCGCGCCCCGCACGCGACGCTGCCCCAGATCTACCGGCTCGACCCTCAGACGGCAGACGCGACCAGACTCACGACCTCCACGAGCGAAGACCAACGCGCAGCGCTCTCGGCCGACGGTACGAGCCTCTACTTTCAACGCGGCGTGTTCTTTGCTCAGCCCTACAACCTCGTCGAGCTCGATCTCAGCTCTGGCACCGAGACCCCGTTGACTTCCGACGTCGTCACGGTCATCTGGAACGCGGCCCCCGCGCCCTCACCCGACGGTCGCTGGCTGCTTTTTCAGTCGAACCGCGACGTGCCGTCGCCAAGCGGTCCGTTTCCGCAGACCCTCTACGCACTCGACCTCACCACGAGCACCATCACCGCTGTGCCGCCCGGCGACGGGCTCGACGCGAGCGACAGCATCGACGGCCCGAGGTGGAGCACCGACGGCACCGAGTTCGTCTACAGTTCGGGAGGTCGCCTGTTCATCGGCACGGCGAGCGGCACCGACCCAGCGACCTGGAACTCCGCTCCTGTCACCACGGGCGACGAAGACAGCTCCCCGTCGTTCTCGCCGGACGGATCGAGCATCGTGTTACAGACCTACGTCGAAGGCGCCGACCCCGACGGTGAAGACGACCGTTACCTGATTCGCGTGCTCGAACGCTCCACGGGCGAGATCGTCACGATCGGCGAGGGTCGCACCCCCGTGTGGACAGCTCGCACGTGGTTGCCCGCTGCGGACAACTCAACCGCTGAACCCGAACTCGCCGCCACCGGCCCCCTCGCTCTGCTGCCCACCCTCGTCGTCGGCGCGGGCCTGGTCGGCGTCGGCCTTGTCGTCGCGCGCGGCACGCTCGCGCGTCGACGCACCTCGGCGTGAGCATCCGTTCGCGCCATTTCCCACCCCTCCAGAAAGAGGTCGCTCCATGAATTCACCCCTGCAGCTTCGCACCGCCCTGCTTCACGCCCTCACGGCGCTCGGCGCCACCCTGTTCATCGTCTTCCACACCTACGTGTACCTCGGGATGCTCGCCGCAGGTGCGTCAGGAGGCCACGATCACGATCATGACCACGACCATGTCGCTGACGAGCACGGACACGGCCACCTGGAGAACCTCGTCGCTTTGACCGACGTCTCGAGTGCCTCGACCTGGCAATTCGTGATCTTCTTCGCGTTGCTCGTCGTTCCGACCGCCCTGACGCTCATCGCTCGTGGCCGCTTCGTGGCGGGCATCGCCTTCGTGACGGCGCTCATCATGGCGACGCTCAACGTGGTCGACGGCTTCATCCACGGGGCCGCCGAAGGCGCGTGGGCAGCAACGATTCTGGCTCTCGTCGCCGTCGGGTTGCCCGCGGTTCTCGCCGCGATGTCTCACGTCGCCTGGCTGCGGTCGCTCCGGCCCGACGCCCCAGCACCGACCATCCCAGGCGCCAACTAGCGGTCCACCCCGCGACCCTCCTGCGCGGCCTCAGGTTGGCTCAGGAGGGTCGCATCTAGTCGTCGAGTCCGCGAGCGCTAGCCATGCGCACGGCGGCCGGCCACCCACGTGCCGACATTGCGAGTGGCGTGGATGCTCGCCTCAGGGCCCGCGAACGGGTCGCGGTTGGTCGCGGCCAGGTCGGCGACCGACCCGACCTCGATGATGCCCGTAACGTGCGCGTCGCCCGGCCCGCGCCCGTTGATGAACGCCGAGCCGGCTGTGTAGGCGTCGAGCGCCACGGCGAGGGTGAGCGCCTCGTGCGCGAGCAGAGGCTCGGGATCGCGCTCGGGGTCGTCGGCGGGGAGCGTGCGGTTCACCGCGACGTGGATGGCCTGCCACGGGTCGGGGGTCGAGACGGGCCAGTCGCTGCCGGCGCACAGGCGCGGGCGAGCATCCACCACCACTGCGCGCAGGATGCTCGCGAAGGGGTACTGCGTCGCCGCACGCTCGGTGCCGACGAGCGGCACGGTGAGGTCGCGCATCTGGGGCTCGTTGCAGGCCCAGAGCGCCTGCATGTTGGCGGTCACGCCAAGCGCGGCGAAGCGCGCCACGTCGTCGGGATGCACGAACTGCAGATGCGCGAGGTGGTGGCGGCGGGCATCCGTCGCGGCGCGCGAAGCCCAATCGTTGGCGGCCGCGGCCGCCTCGAAGGCGTCGAGCGCGTCGCGCACCGCGCGGTCGCCGATGACGTGCACGTGCGCGCTGAAGCCGGCGGCGTCGAGGGCCACGATCGCTTCGCTGAGCGCCTGCCCGCCGACGAAGGCGATACCGGTCGGATGCTCGCTCGGTGCCGCACCATCGAGCACCAGGTACGGCTCGAGCATTGAGGCCGTGCCGTTCTCGACCACTCCGTCGGCCATGATCTTGACGGCGCTGAGCCGGAAGCGTGCGTCTGGCCCGAGCTCGGCCGCGTGCGCCTCGCGCTTCGCCACGAGCTCGGGCACCTGCTCGATGCCGCGGTTGCGGTCCCACCACAGTGCGCCGACGACGTCGACCGTGAGTCGCCCCTCGGCCAGCGCGCGGCGGTAGACAAGCGCGGTGTCGCTCGCGCCGAAGTAGTCGCCCACGATCGCGTCCTGCCAAGCCGTGATGCCGAAACTGTGCGCGTAGCGCTGCGCTTCGAGCAGGGCGGCGTACTCGTCGTCGGGGGTCGCGGCGGGGGCGACCGCGGCCACGAGTGCTGCGGCACCCTCGTGCAGGGTGCCCTGCGGCGAGCCATCGGGCAGCCGCTCGATGCGGCCATCGGCGGGGTCGGGGGTCTCGGCGGTAATGCCCGCGAGCGCGAGAGCGGCCGAGTTTGCCCAGGCGCCGTGGTGGTCGCGGTTGTAGAGGAAGACGGGGCGGATGGGCTCGAGGGCGTCGAGCTCAGCGGCGCTCGGCGTGCCGCCCGGGAAGGCGCTCATCGCCCAGCCGCCGCCGGTGATCCAGGCGCGCGAGGCGTCGCAACCGCGGGGCGGGTTCAGCTGCGCGTAGTCGGCGATGAGTCGCGCGTAGTCCTGGGCCGAGGAGCCTGAGCTCAGGTCGCAGCCGAGTCGCTCGAGCCCACCCTGGATGGGGTGGATGTGCGCGTCGACGAAACCGGCGTGGAGCATCCCGCCCGCCAGATCGACCACCTCGGTGGCTGGCCCGCGCCACGCAGTGAGGTCAGCATCTATTGCCGCGATGCGGCCGTCGATGACGGCAACCTCGAGAGCCTCAGAAACCGCAGAGCGCCCCGGCCCCCGATAGACGACTCCTCCGGTGAAGAGGAGGTCGGCGGGGGGCTCGGGGCGCGATGCGGTGCTCACACCAGCGATGCTACGGCCGCAGCGCGGCCGTGCCCGCTAGCCCTGCTTGGCGTTGACCTCGTACGAGGTGTTCGTCGACTCGAAGAAGTTGACGAGCTGCAGGGTGTCGTTGGCAGTCGCCATCCACTTGGCCGGGTTCGACACGTTGTACTCGGTGTCGAAGCCGAGCTCTTCGAGGCGACGGTCGGCCAGGTACTTGACGTACTGGTTGATGTAGTTGGCGTTCAACCCGAGGATGCCGTTGGGCAGCAGATCGTGGTTGTACTGCTCTTCCATCTCGACCGCGTCGAGAATCATCTGGCGAATCTCGGCAGCGAACTCCGGCGTCTGCAGGTCGGGGTTCTCCTCCAGCACCGTGAGAATCAGGTTGATGCCGAACTTGAGGTGCAGGCTCTCGTCGCGCACGATCCAGTCGACGAGCGAGCCGAAGTTGCGCAGCAGGTTGCGCTGGCGGAACGACAGGGCGACCATGAAGCCGCTGTAGAACCAGATGCCTTCGAGAATCACGTTGTAGGCGACGAGGTTGCGGATGAAGTCTTGCTTGCCCTCGGTCGTCGTGATGTCGAGGGTGTCTTGCGTCATGCGCGTGATGAACTTGACCTCGAACTCTTCTTTGCGTGCCATCGACGGCACGCTCACGTGCGAGTCGTACGCGGCAACGCGGTCGATCGGAAAAGTCTCGAGCACGTATTCGAAGCTCATGCAGTGGTTCGCTTCTTCCCACATCTGCTTCGCGAGGTAGAGGTGCGCCTCGGGTGCATTGATATAGGGGTACACGCCGAACGCGAGCGCCTTGTTGACGAGCAGCTCGTTGGGGTTGAAGTAGCTCATCAAAAACGTGATGGCGTGACGCTCTTCGTCGGTCATCTTTTTGAAGTCGGCGATGTCTTCACCGAGCTGGATCTCGTTGGGGAACCAGGTGTTCGCGACAGCCTGGTCGTAGAGGTCCATGGCCCACTTGTAGGTGACCGGCTTGAGCAGCAGGCCTTCTTGGATTCCGGTTCCGAGGATTCCCATGTTCGTGTCGTGTCTTTCTGGTGGGTGGTGCGGGATAGGGAGTGTGGGGTGGATGGCGAGAGCCGCCTATTGGCAGCTCTCGCAGTGCAACTCGTCCATGGGGTCGATCGGAACCTCGTAGGTGAACGATGCGGTGCTGGTGGTGCTGGTGGTGGAAGTCATTACTCGGCCGCCTTCGCGGCGCCGCCGAAGCCGAAGCCCTTCTTGGCGGGAGCGCCCACAGGCGCTTCCGCCGACGCGCCAGCGCCGGTGTCGGCTTGAGCAGAAGAAACAGGGCTCGCCGCCCCGAAGCCCTTCTTCGGCGCTGAGCCCGAACCGGCGTTGATCGACTCCGACTTGTTGACCTTGACGGTCGACTGCTCGGCGGTGTGACGCGGCTTCATGTGCAGGTAGTAGGTCGTCTTCACGCCCTTCTTCCAGGCAGCGGTGTAGATGTCGATCATGTCGTCGACGTCGCGCGTCTCGAGGTACATGTTGCGGCTGATGGCCTGGTCGATCCACTTCTGCGCACGGGCCGCGACCTCGAGGAAGGCGTAGGGCGAGAGCTGGAAGCTCGTCTTGTACGCGGCCTTGATGTCGTCAGGAATCGCGGCGATGCCCTGAATGTCTCCCTGGCTGCGCAGGATGTCTTCGCGCACCTTCTCCCACAGCCCGTGCGCCTGCAGCGCCGTGACCAGGTTGCGGTTGACCTCGAGGAACTTGCCCGAGCTCGTCGACCGGCTGAAAATCTGCGAGAACTGCGGGTCGAGACCCGGCGTGGTGCCGGCGACGAGACCGATGGATGCCGTGGGCGCGATCGCCATAAGCGTCGCGTTGCGCATGCCGCCCTTGACCTTCTCGCGCAGCGCATCCCAGTCGAGTCGCGTTGTGCGGTTGACCTGAACCTCGACGCCACGGTCGGCCTCGGTGAGGTCGATCGTGTCGAGCGGCACGAGGCCCTGCGACCAGCGTGACCCAGCGAAGTTGGCGTACGAGCCGCGCTCTTGCGCGAGGTCGGCCGACTCGTCGATCGCCGCGTACGAGACGTGCTCCATGATCTCGTCGATGAGGTCGAAGGCCTCTTCAGAGTCGTACGAGTAGCCGAGCTTCTCGACGACATCGGTGAAGCCCATGACGCCGAGGCCGATCGCACGGTTGTTCTGGTTAGCGTGATCGGCCTCGTCGACGCTCGACACCGTGATGTCGATGAGGTTGTCGAGCTGACGCACTGCGAGACGCGCGCTCTCATCAATCTTCGCCCAGTCGAGACCGCCATCGACGAAGTGCTGCGAGAGGTTGATCGACGCCAGGTTGCAGACCGAGATGTTGTCGCGGTCTTGCGGCAGGCAGATCTCGGTGCAGAGGTTCGACAGGTGGATCGTGCCGGTGTTGTTGTTGATGGCCCGGTTGTTGATCGTGTCTTTCCAGGTCAACCACGGGTGGCTCGTCGACTGCAGTGAGATGAGAATCTGCTTGAACTGCTCACGCGCACCGATCTTCTTGAACATGTGCAGCTCGCCGCGCTCAGCCATGGCGATGTACTCGGCGTAGCGGGTCGAGAACTCTTTGCCGTAGAGCTCGTTGAGGTCGGCGACCTCGAGCGGGTCGAAGAGGTACCAGTCGTCGTCGTTCTGCACGCGCTTCATGAACTCGTCGCTGATCCACACCGCGGTGTTGGCGGTGCGCGTGCGGCGATAGGGGTCGCCCGAGTTCTGGCGCAGGTCCAAGAACTCGGGGAAGTCCATGTGCCAGTTCTCCATGTAGAAGCACAGGGCGCCGAACTTCTTGCCGCCGCGGCTGACCGCGCGCAGCACCGAGTCGATCGTGTGCATGAAGGGGATCGGGCCGGTCGAGGTCGTGTTGTTCGAGCGGATGGGCGAGCCCTGCGCGCGCAGCTTCGTGACGGCCAGGCCGATTCCACCCGTGCCCTTCGTGAGCCACATGACGTCGCGCACACTCTTGGCGATGTGCTCGATGTCGTCTTGCATCTCCATGACGAAGCAGTTCGACAACTGCGGGTAGCTCGTGCCGGCGTTGACCAGGGTCGAACCGGCAGCGAGGTACTCGAGCTTCGACATCTTGTCGTAGAAGGCGATGGCGTGCGTCGTGGGGTCGGCCTCGTTGAGCGAGAGGCCCATGGCGACCCGCATCCAGAAGTATTGCGGCGTCTCGAGCGGTTCGTTGTTGCGCGCCTTGATGCCGTAGCGGTTGTTGAGCGTCACGACGCCGATGTACTTGAGCAGGCCGTCGTTGGCGGGCTCGAGCACGGCGGCGAGCTTCTCGAGGTCGAAGAGGTCGGGAAACCGGGGGTCGAGCAGCTGCTCGTTGACACCGCGGTGAATGTAGGCCGAGAAGTGCTGCTGGTGCAGCTGGCGCAGCTCGTCGTCGGTCTCGTAGTCGCCGAGCACACGCTTGTAGATGGTCTTGAGCAGCAGGCGCGCGGCGACAACGTCGAACGCTGGGTCGTCTTTCACGTTCTGCAAGGCGACCTGAATCACCGCTTCGTCGAGCTGCTGGGTCGAGATGCCGTCGAAGAGGGTGAGCTCGAGCTCGCTCGCGATCTGCGTGACCCAGGCGATCGAGTCATCGAGGTCGTGCGCGGCCTTCTCGATCGCCAGGTTGATCTTGTTCGCGTCGTACGGCTCTCGGGTTCCATCGCGCTTGACGACCGTGATGCTCACGTAGTCACTCTCCCTCTCGCGCCGTCGCCGACGCCGTTCTCTTTGCGGTGCGACCCGAAGGTCGTCTGTGGTCAGAAAAAGCCCGGAATTCCGGGCTGTTCGCGCGATACCCCCTGCGCGGTTCCATCACTATATATCGGGGCTCCGACATTGTTGACACCCAAGATGTAGTGGGCGTGTCGTCCACAACTGTGGATAAGTTCGCCTACTTATCCCCAGCCTGTGGGCAAGCACCGACACGCCGCGAAGTGCCGCGAATCACCCCCGAATCACGCGTTCTGAGGCCCTCCGGCAACCGACTCCGCACACCCTAGGCTTGACTCCTTGTGAGCGGATACACCGACCTGTTGAGAACGCCCGGCGTGGCGCGCATCATCGCCGCGCAATTGACGGCGCGCATCCCCTCGGGGATGCTCTCGCTGGCGTTCCTCATCCACATCGAGCGCATCTTCGACTCCTACGGCGCCGCCGGGCTCGTGCTCGCCGCCACCAGCGTCGGCCAAGCCGTCGCCGGGCCGCTCACGAGCCGCTGGATGGGCCGGTTCGGCATGCGCGCCGTGCTCATCGTGACGCTCGTCATCTGCGCGACGGGAATCTTCATCGTCGGCTTCGCACTGCTGCCCCTGTGGGCCTACATGCTCACCGGTCTCATCGTCGGCCTCTCGACGCCGCCGATCCAACCGGCCGTGCGCACGATCTATCCGAAGATGGTGACTGGCAAGCAGCTGACCCCCCTGTTCTCGCTCGACGCTTCGGCGCAAGAGATCATCTGGGTCACGGGCCCGTTCATCACAGTCATCCTCGCCACCCAGGTCTCGCCGGTCGTCGCCATCGCCGTCGCAGGCGGATTCTTGCTGGGCGGCGGCATCTGGTTCATCGCGAGCCCTGAGGTCGGCAAGGTGCGCATTCCGCCGAGCCGCCGCAAGCTCGGCGTGGTCATGAAGAACCGCGCGGTGCTGCTGGCGACCGTGTGCGGCTTCTTGCTCATCGGCTCGGCGGCCTCGGTCGAGGTCGGGGTCGTGGCCGTCTTCGGCGAGGGTGGCACCGAAGCGGGCATCCTGTTCGGGCTGTGGGCCATCGCGTCGCTCGTGGGTGGGCTATCGATGGGGCACCTGCCGATCGGGCCATGGGCCCTCGCCCGCCGCTTCGCGATCGTGGTCGTCGGCATGGCCATGGCGCCGTTCGCCCTCGAGTTCTGGTGGCTCGCGCTCGCCCTACTCGTGGCGGGCATCGGCATCGCACCCGTGCTCGCCGTCATGTTCGCGATCGTCTCGGCGAGCGTGAAATTTAGCGAGACGGCCGAGGCTTACGGCTGGCTCGGCACCGGCCAGCTCATCGGTGCCGCGCTCGGCTCAGCGATCGCCGGCTTCTTGATCGACGATTTCGGCCCGATCGGCGGCTTCTGGGCGGCCATCGCTTTCGCCGTGGCCGGCTTGCTCGTCGCCGTGCTGTTCAGAGGCTGGCACCCCGACCTGCGAGGCCGCGACGCGAGCCCGATTCCCGACACCGAACCCGTCGAGATCGTCAGCTGAGTCGCCGCTACGCCCGCAGCGGGCGCAGCGCCTCGGCGTAGCGGCCGAGCGACTCGATCATGCGCCCGAGCACCGCATCGTGCTTCTCGGTCGCGGTGAAGACGCCGTCAGCGATGTGCGCAGCGGGGCCGCTGATGGCTACGTCGACGGGCACGCGCACGAGGCCGAGCGTGGTGAGCACCTGGTCGAGCGCGGCGGCAGCGCGCAAGCCCGACGAGGCTCCGCCGTAGGCGACCACGCCCACGGGCTTGCCCTGCCACTCGTGCATGAGAAAGTCGAGCGCGTTCTTGAGCGCGGGGCTGTAGCTGTGGTTGTACTCGGGGCTCACGAGCAGCACGGCGTCGGCCTGCTCGACGCGCTCGCTCCACGCGATCGTGTGCGGCTTGGTGTAGGCGCGCTTGCCGGGGTGCTCGGGCTCGTCCATGAACGGCAGGTTCAGCTCGGCGAGGTCGGCGAAGTCGACCTCGTGCCCCGCGGCCGCGACGCGGTCACGCACCCAGTGGGCGACGGGCAGGCCGACACGGCCGGGGCGAACAGAACCGACGATGATGAGAGTGCGAGTCATGACCTCGCCAACCGGGATGCTCGCCGTTCGATTCCCGCACCCAGCAGATTCACGGCGCTAGGCTCCTGGCCATGAGCACCGTGACCTTGCCCCGCTGGCACTGGGGCGACGCGAGTGCCCCCCGACGCGCGCTGCTCGTGCACGGGCTGGGGTCATCCGCTCAGACCACGTGGCGGCTCAGCGAGGGCCTCGCCGAGCAGGGGTGGTCGGCGACGGCCGTCGATCTGCGGGGTCACGGCGACGCACCGCGAGCATCCCGCTACCGCATCGACGACTTCGCGGGCGACCTGCTCGGCACGCGCCATGACGACGGCCTCCCCTGGGATCTCGTCGTCGGCCACTCGATCGGCGCCGCCGCGGCGATGCAGGCCGCGGGCACCGATGCCGGCTGGACTCGCCGGCTCGTGCTACTCGACCCCGCGCTCACTCTTGACCCCGCCGCGCGTCAGGCCGTGCTCGACGGGCAGCTGGCCAACTTTGACGGCGCCACGGTCGCGAGCATCGCCGAGCAGTTTCCGCACTGGCATCCGCTCGACGTCGAGTTTCGCGTGCGGGCGGTCAAGGCCGCGTCGCGGTACGCCCTCGAGCGCTCGGTGCTCGACAACGACGACTGGGATTGCACGTCGTACGTCGCCCACGTCACTGCCCCGACACTCGTGATCGCCGCCGACCCCGCGAACGGGTCGATGTTCGCTGGCGAGCACGCCGCCTCGGTGCTCGCCGCGAACCCGCTGTTCGAGCAGGTCGTCGTGCCGGGCGCCGGGCACAGCGTGCACCGCGATAACCCCGAGGCGACGTTGCAGCACCTGCTCGACTGGCTGCACGCCGCCGAGACGCCTTAGCACCACCGCGGGGCAGCGCACTCTCGGCCACGAGCGATGCATTGCGGCTGGCGGCGCGCGAGGGCCTCATCGCTCTTGGCTCCTTCCATAACTTCGGAAGGGGAGGGTGCGCGCTACTCCCACTCCGAAGTTGTGGAAGCCCGACGGAAGCGGCCGTCGGATTGAGCGGCGAGGCCCACTCGTCGAAGCCCACTCGCCGAAGCCCACTGGTCGAGGCCTCAGCGCTTCCAGTAGCCCTTGAGCACGGCGCGCTCGACGTCGATGCCCCACGCGGCGAGCAGCGCGCGGCCCGGAGCGACGAGCGACTGCTCTCCGCAGGCGAACACGAAGCGCTCGAGAGGGTCGGCGGGAGCCCGCAGTGCGGCGAGTGCCTCGGCGAGTGCGGCACTCGACCGCTGCGGGTCAGGGGGCAGGATGCTCACGCTCAGCCCCGCCGGCGGCTCGATGCCGAGCGCGGCGAGGCCAAAACGTGTCTCGAGCAGCAGGTGGCCCGTGATGCTCGGGCCGAGCATCCGCAGGTAGCGGCGTACGGCGGGCAGGGCGCTGTCGTCACCCGCGAGCACGACCTCTCCGGGCACGCCGGACAGCACGACCGAGCCTTTCGGGCCCCGCATGACGGCGGGCGACCCGAGCGGAGCGCGCGCGGCCCACGGGCCGATCACCCCGAGCTCGGCGCCGGGCTCGCCGTGCACGAGCACGTCGAGGTCGATCCAACCCTCGTCGACGGAGTGGTCGACAACGGTCTCGGTGCGAAACTCGGCGCGCGTGCTGCCACCGTCATCGACCACCACATCGCCGCCTTCGACAGATCCGACCGCGACCGTCACATGGTCGCCACCGCCCGGCGCGACGAATCCCGCAAGTTCGCCCGGCACGGCCTCGACCAGACGCAGCCGTACAAAGGAGTCGGTGCCCGCGCGAGCAAGCACGGTGCGCTCGGCGAGCACCAGCCGCCGCTCGGCGGGCGGGAACGGATGGCGGGCGAGCGAATAGGGCACGGCGGTGTGACTCACGCGGCGGGCACGACGGGGATCGCGCCCGTCGCTGGCGGAGGCGCATCGCCGTTGTCGATGTCTTCGGGGTTGGGCAGCGTCATCAAGAAGCGGTAGAAGATGAGCCCGAGCACGGTGATGCCGGCGCCGCCGACGATCCACGGCACGGTGAGGTCGATGAGTGCGAGCGCGCCGCCCAGCAGAGACCCAATGGGCATGGTTCCCCACAGCAGCGTGCGCCAGGTGCCGTGCACGCGCCCGAGAAGCCGACCAGGGATGATTGACTGGCGGAACGACATCATGAGCACGTTCCAGATGGTGGTCGTCGCAGCGCCGAGCGAGAAGAAGATGATCGCCGCGATCGGCACCGGCAGCAGCCCGGTGAGCAGCACGAGCACCCCCGCGAGCAGGTTCATCGCCGCCATCACGGGCCCGAGCCCGAATCGGTTCGCCAACCGGGAGGCGACGACCGAACCGAGCAAGCCGCCCACGGCGCCGGCGAGCAAGAACAGACCGAAGGCAGCTTCGGGAATGGCGAGCGTGTCGAGCACGAAGAGCACGAGGGTCGCCCCCGAGGCGGAGAACAGAATCGCGACCGGGATGCTCACGAACCACAGCGTGCGCAGCATGGGGTTGCCCATGATGAAGTTCCAGCCGTCGGCGAGCTGCGTGCGGAACGGCACGACCGCGGCGACCTCGCCCGTCGCTACCGCCGCGTGAAACTGCCGACCCGAAGCGACGGCGGGCAGCAGAGCCGCGAGGAGAGCCGCGAGACCGAACGCCGCGACAAGACCGCCGATGGGAATCAGCACGGCGACGGCGAACAGTGCCGACGTGAGCGGCGCGGCCGCGAAGTTCTGCACGACGAGCTCGGCCCCTTCGATGCGGGCGTTGGCGCGCGGCAGGCTCTTCTTCGGCACGACGCTCGGCACGACGGCGCGGATGGCGCCGTCGTAGAGCGTCTCGCACGCGCCGTAGACGAAGATCACGAGGTAGAGCCACCAGATGGTGAGCGAGTTCGTCGCCACAAGAACAACGAGCGCCACCGCGAGCGCCGTGCGCACGCCGGCCGCGAGGGCAAGCGCCTGACGGCGGTCCATGCGGTCGACGAGAATGCCCGCGGGCAGCGCGAAGAACAGCCACGGCAGCATCGCGACGGCGGCGATGCCGGCGATGAGCACGGGGTCGTCGGTGAGCCGCGCCGCCAACAGCGGTGAGGCCGTGCGGGCGATGCCGTCGCCGAGGCTCGAGGCGAGGTTCGCAGTGAAGACGTTCGCAAAAGTGCGACCCAGCCCTCGAGGCTGCGGGGCCGAACCGGATGCTGCGCCGGAGTCTGCGCGAGTGCTCACGCCGTGCTCGCTACCAGCGCTCGTGCACCGCGGCGCGGAACCGACGGTCGTAGAGCTCGACGACGCGGGCGTGGAACTCGGGGCCGAGGTCAGCCACCTCGCCGGCCGCGGCGTTGGCGCGCGCCTGCTCGGGCGAGCGTGCGCCGGGGATCACGCAGCTCACGCCCGGCAGCTGTGCGAGCCAGGCGAGCGCGGCGGTCGCGGGCGCGAGGTCGTGCTCGGCGGCGAGCGACGCGAACTCTTGAGCGGCTTCGACGCCGGTCTCGAAATCGACCCCCGCGAAGGTCTCACCCTGGTCGAAGTGCGAGCCGTCGCGGTTGTAGGTGCGGTGGTCGTTCTCGGCGAACGTGGTGTCTTTCGCGTACTTGCCGCTCAGCAGTCCCGAAGCGAGCGGCACGCGCGCGATGATGCCGACACCCGCGGCGATCGCGGCGGGCAGCACCTCATCGAGGGGCTTGAGTCGAAAGGCATTGAGCACGATCTGCACGCTCGCGACGTTCGGCCGTGCGATGGCCGTCAGCGCCTCGGCCGAGGTCTCGACGCTCACGCCGTAGTGGCGAATCTTGCCCTCGGCGACGAGCTGGTCGAGGTCGTCGTAGACGCGGTCGATCGAGTAGACGGGCGTCGGAGGGCAGTGCAGCTGCACGAGATCGAGCGTCTCGACGCCGAGGTTCTTCAGGCTGCGCTCGTTCCACGCACGAAAGTTCTCGGTCGAGTAGTTTTCGGGCACCTGCGGCAGGCGGCGGCCCATCTTGGTGGCGACGAAGACCCTTGCATCGGGACGCTCGCGCAGGTACTGGCCGATGAGCTGCTCGCTGCGGCCGTCACCGTAGACGTCGGCGGTGTCGAACATCGTGACGCCCGACTCGACGGCGGCGTCGAGCACCGCGTGAGCATCCGCCTCGCTCACGTCACCCCAGTCGGCACCGAGCTGCCACGTGCCGAGGCCGATCGCAGAAACAGTGGAACCAGTGCGGCCGAGCGTCGACGTCTTCATGACTCCAGCCTATTCGCCGCTCGAGGCCACCCAGGGCTCCGGCGGTTCGGTGACGACCTTCGCGACGGCGGCCGCGAGCTTAGGCCTGATGATGTGCGCGACCCCCGAGACGCGCTGTGACCGCACGTGCCGCAGCTGCTCGACAATGGCGATGCCTCCCGGCGCGAGAAAGGGGTCGAGCGCGCCATACACAAGGTCGACAGGCACGCGCACGCGCGAGACGTCGGCGAGGGTTGTCTGCGACTCGATCGCGTTCTTGAGCGAGAGCATGAACGGCTGCCAGTTCTTCTCCGTGAGTTCGAGCACGTTCTTGATCGGCGCGACCGCGGCGAGCGCTGCCGCGGTGCGCTGCGTGAAGCTCGCGTTGGTGCGCAGAAACTCGTAGAGCGTGAAGTAGGCGCCCATGCTCGCGCGGTCGAGGCGATCGCCGAGCACGGCGGGTGGCAGGTAGATCGGCGAGCTCACGAGCAAGAGGCGATCCAGTTCGCGACGGTGCGTCGCGGCGTAGCGCGCGGCGATCAGGCTGCCGAGCGAGTGCCCGATGAGCGTGAACGGCTCTCGCAGCCCGAGAGCCCGCACCGTGCGCTCGAGGGCGGCGGCATGCTCGTCGAGCGTGTATTCCGACCCCTCCGGCGCGGGCGACCCGCCGAAGCCCAGAATGTCGATCGTGATGCATCGATGGGTTTTCTCGAGCAGCGGCACCAGGTGGTGGAAGGTCACCGACGACGAGGCAATGCCGTGGATCATCACAACGACCGGCCCGTTGCCGGTGTCGCCGGCGACATTCAGAAGCGGAGCATCCCGCCGCCGCCACCAGTCGAGCACACCCATGCCGGAATTATGACGGATGCTCCTCAGAACCAGGGGGCGATGGCCAGCAGGCATGAGAAAGGGGGGCCGGCTCAGCCGACCCCCCAGTCCTTCGCGTCCACCCCTAGTCGCGTAGGAATAAGTCGACTGTAGCCAGCGGTCGGTGCTCGCGAAGGGCTTCCCGCCCACCCCTCGGTCTACTCATAGCGTTGTCTCAGGTCACGATCGCGTTTCGGCCCAAAACGTTGGGTGGTGACGCGCCGATCATGAGGTCTAGCGTGAGCGCCATGACCGCACTCCCTCGAATTCGCGCCCTCGTCGTACTCGCTGTCGCCGCCTCGCTGCTGAGCGGGTGCGCGGCCATGTCGAGCGTCGAGTCGAGCTACGACATGCCCGCCGACGGTGGCGGATTCGAAGGCGGCTCCCCCGCCGTTGGCGCCGATGGCGAGCTCGTCGCCGACGAGTCGAGCGGAGACTTCTCCGACGACCGCTCGGTCATCACGACGGGCTTCTTGTATGTGACGGTGGATGCTCCGCTCGAGTCGGCCGCCGAGGCAGTGTCGATCACCGAGGCCGCCGGCGGCCGGGTCGACGGTCGACAAGAGTTCGCCCCCCAGGGTGGCGATGCGGGAGGTGCCGAACTGACGTTGCGCATTCCCGCCGAGCGGCTCACCGCCACGCTTGACCGCCTGAAAGAGCTCGGCGAGGTCGAAGAACTGCGATTGAGCGCTTCGGACGTGACGCGCGAGGTACAAGACATCGACGCGCGCGTGACCGCCCTGCGCTCGTCGATTACGCGGCTGCTCGCACTGCAAGACGCCGCGGCGACGGTCGAAGACCTCATCGCGCTCGAAACGGCGATCAGCGACCGCCAGGCCGAGCTCGAGAGCCTTGAGGCACAGCAGCGCTTTCTCGCCGATCAGGTGGGTCTCTCGACCATCACCCTCGTGCTCGGCTCGCGCGACGTCGCTCCGGTGACCGAGCCCGACACCTTCGTCACCGGGCTCATCACCGGCTGGGAGGCTCTCGTCGCCTTCGGCTCGGGGCTGCTCGTGCTGCTGGGCGTGCTGCTGCCCTGGCTCGTGTTGCTCGGTCTGCTCGGCCTCGTGGTGCTGCTGATCGTGCGGCGCGCTCGTCGCCGGTCTTCGCCTGTCGATGAGAGCAGCGACGCGACGCGCGAGTAACCGCTCAGGCCTGCGCGGCCTCGACGACGATGAGTAGTGGGGCGTAAAGCGGGTGCGATGGCTCAACGCCCATGACGGTCTCGACGACGTCAGGCGCCGATCGGCTCGCCAGCATCGCAGAGAGTTCGACGCTCTCGGGGTCATCGTCGACCCTGAACTGCAGTGCGGCACCGATCGCGGCGAGCAAGGCCACCGGCTCGATGCCGAGCTCGGCGAGCGCCGTCGCGGGTTCGACGAACCGCTCATGCCGTGAGAGCTTGCGCAGCGGCTGACGGCCGACGCGCGTCACGGGGTCGGCCAACGCCGCATTGGCGAAGCGGCTGAGCGCCGTCTCGCGATAGGCGTCTTGCACCTCGACGGCGAAGCCGTGGCGGGCGACGAGCAACTCTGAGGTCTCGCGCAATGCTGCCTCAACCGACGCGCGCACGGCCGGGTCGGCGACGGCCTCGTGCACGAATTCGTGCCCGGCGGCGCGGCCGAAGTAGGCGCAGGTCGCGTGCCCCGTGTTGACAGTGAAGAGCTTGCGCTCGATCGAGGGGGCGAGGTTGTCGACGAAGTGCGCACCCGGGATGCTCGGAATGGCATCACCGAAGGGCCCCACTTCGATCGCCCACTCGCAGAAGGGCTCGACGCGCACGTCGAGGCCATCGGCAGGGTCGGCTGTCGGCACGATGCGATCGACGGCGGTGTTGGCGAAGATCGCGCGCTCGAGCACCTCGGGCGCATCGGCCAGCTGCGCGGCGATCTCGGTGCGGAGCAGGTCAGTGGCCTGGAGGGCGTTCTCGCAGGCCATGACGATCAGGGGATCAGCATCCGTCGACCGAACCCGCAGGGCGTCGGCGATGACCGGGGCGATGAAGCGCAGTACGGTCGGGCCGACCGCGGTTGTGGCGATGTCGGCCGTCGCGACCGCGGTGACGGCTGCGGCCCGGTCGGCCGCGCTGTCGATCGCGGTGAAGCCCGTGACGGTGTGCTGGCGGCCGCCCGGGCCTATCTCGATGACCCGGTAGCTGTCGGCGGCCTGGATGTCCGCGATCAGGGGGGCGTTCACGTCGACGAAGACGAGGTCGTGACCGGCCTCGTGCAGCAGCAGGCCGATGAAGCCGCGGCCGATGTTGCCCGCGCCGAAGTGAACGGCGGTCATGCTGCGTCGTTGACGTCGCCCAGCAGGTCGAGCACCTGCTGCGGCGACTCGGCCGCGAGCAGCTGCTCGACGGCCGAGTCGTCGCTGAAGACCAGCGCGAGCGACGACAGCACAGCCATGTGGCCGCCGTCTTTGCCCGCGATGGCGGCCACGACCCGAACGGGGTTGCCGTCCCAGTCGATGGGCTCGTCGTACCGCACGATCGTCAAGGCCGAGGCGAGAATCGCCTCTTTCGCCTCGTTGGTGCCGTGCGGAATCGCGAGGCCGTTGCCCATGAAGGTCGAGACCAGGGATTCCCGCTGCCGCATCGCCGCTTCGTAGTCGCTCGTCACGGCGCCCGCAGCCTCGAGCAGGCGGGCCGCTTCGGCGATCGCCTCGTCTCGCGTGCGCGCGGTGCCGCTCAGAACGATGCGGTCGGTGGTCAATACGGTGGTGGTCACGGGAATCCCTGGCCTTTCGCTACTCGAACTCGATCAGCTCTGCTGAGCCTTGATGTGCTCCACGACCATGCCGTACTGCGGGCTGTTCATGAAGTTCTCGACCGAGACGTGCTCTGCGTGCGGCGCTTGACTCTGCGCCCGAGCCGTCAGGTCTTGGTGGGTGATCACCAAGTCTGCCGTCTCGTCGAGGTTCGTGATGGCCTTGTTCGTGACCGTCACACCCTCGACTCCCGCATCTTTGAGCATCTTGCGCAGCACGGTGGCTCCCATGGCGCTCGAACCCATGCCGGCGTCGCAGGCGAAGACCACGGTTGAGATCTTCGTAGCCGTCGACGTCGTGCCGAGCAGGTCGCCCACGCGGCTCTCGCCACCCTTGAGCGTGGCGTTCTGCGACACCGCGTTGGTGAAGCCATCCGCACCCGACTCGAGGGCCTCGAGGTCGCGCTTGCGGCTCGCCCGCAGGATGACCGCGGCGACCAGGAAGGACGCGGCTGCCGACAGGATGACCGAGAGGATGACGCCCACGTAGCTGTCGCTCGCCGTCTGAATGAGGATGGCGAAGATGCTGCCCGGTGACGCCGGAGCGCGCAGACCCGACTCGAAGATCAGGTTCGTCGTGATGCCCGTCATGCCACCGGCGATCATCGCGACGATGAGCAGCGGCTTCATGAGAACGTACGGGAAGTAGATCTCGTGAATGCCACCGAGGAAGTGGATGATGATGGCGCCCGGTGCGGTGGCGCGAGCAATGCCGACACCGAAGAAGGTGAAGGCGAGCAGCAGGCCGAGGCCGGGGCCGGGGTTGGCCTCGAGCAGGAAGAGGATCGACTTGCCGGTGTCGGCGGCCTCTTGAATGCCCAACGGGGTCAGCACGCCCTGGTTGATGGCGTTGTTCAAGAAGAGCACCTTGCCGGGCTCGATGACGAGGCTCGCGAGCGGCAGAAGTCCGGTCTCGGTGAGGAACTTCGCACCGGCACCGAGCGCGTCGCTCAGCACGGTGACGACGGGCGCGATGCCGAAGAAGGCACCGAGCGCGAGACCGAAGCCGAGGATTCCGGCCGAGAAGTTGTCGACGAGCATCTCGAAGCCGGCGCGAATCTTGCCGGCCCAGAGGTTGTCGACCTTCTTCATGAGCCAGGCCGCGAGCGGACCCACGATCATGGCGCCGAGGAACATCGGGATCGTTGTACCGACGATGACGCCCATGGTCGCGATCGAGGCCACCACGCCACCGCGCGTGCCGTAGACCATGCGGCCCGCGGTGTTGGCAATGAGCAGCGGCAGCAAGTACACGATCATCGGGCCGACGAGGGCTTCGAGGGTCGCGTTCGGGGTCCAGCCGGTCGGAATGAAGAAGGCGGTGATGAAGCCCCACGCGATGAAGGCCGCGATGTTGGGCATGATCATCCCGCTGAGGAAGGTTCCGAATCGTTGGACCCGGACCCTCGCGCTCGTGCGAGGTGCTGACGTCGTCGTCATGGGTGTCGCTCCTTGTTGTGAGGGGTGATGCTGTTGGTTAGGGATGGGTGGTGGGTGCGTCGAGCACCGCCTGGCGGGCGGCTTCGGCGCTCTCGGCCGACACGGCGAGTGCGGCGAGTCTGCGGGCGTCGTCGAGGGAGTGCAGGGCCAGTTCGGCCCGCACGTCGGCGATCGCGGAGGATGACATCGAGAGACTCGTGGCGCCGAGGCCCACGAGCACGACGGCCAGCAGCGGGTCGGCCGCGGCCTCGCCGCAGATGCCGACCGGCACGTCGTGCTCGCGGCCGGCGGTGCCGACCTGCTCGATGAGTCGCAGCACCGCGGGGTGCCACGGGTTCTGCAGGTTCGCGACCGTGCCCAGCAGGCGGTCGGCAGCGAAGACGTACTGCGTGAGGTCATTGGTGCCGATGCTCATGAAGTCGACGCGCGGCGCGACGTGGTCGGCGAGGATGGCGCACGAGGGCACCTCGACCATGACGCCCGCGACCTCGATGCCGAGCTCGTGCGCAAGGTCGCAGAAGTACTGCGCTTCTGCAGGCGTCGACACCATGGGCGCCATGACCTGCACCAGGGCCTCGGAGTCAGCCGTCGCCTGCGCGAGCGCTGTGAGCTGGTCGCGCAGCACCTCTTCGTGCGCCGCGAGCGCTCGGAGCCCGCGACGGCCGAGCGCCGGGTTCTCCTCACCCGAGTCGGTGAGAAACGCGAGGGGCTTGTCCGCACCGGCGTCGAGAACGCGCACGACGACCTTCTGGCCGGCGAAGTGGCTGAACACCTCGCGATAAGTGGCCGCCTGCTCGTCGACGCTCGGGGCCTTCTCGGCGCCGAGAAAGAGCACCTCGGTGCGGAAGAGGCCGACGCCTTCGGCGCCGCGAGCAGCCGCTTCACGAGCCGAATCGACCGAGCCAATGTTGGCGAGCAACGGCAAGGCGTGGCCGTCGGCGAGGCGGCCGGGGCCCGAACTCTGAGCGCGAATCGCCTCGAGCGTCTGGGTGCGCTGCAGCGCGAGGTCGATGCGCTCTTGCGCGGGGTCACGCTCGACAGTGCCGTTCTCGGCGTCGACGAGCACGGTGTCGCCGTCGCGCAGCGTGCTCGCCTCGGCAGCACCGACGACGGCCGTGATGCCCTTCTCGCGGGCGAGAATCGCCGTGTGCGACGTCGGGCCCCCGTCGGTCGTCACGAGAGCGAGCACGAGGTCGAGGTCGAGCGTCGCGGTGTCGGCCGGGGCCAAGTCGCGCGCGACAAGCACGAACGGTGTCGGCGAGTCGGGCACGCCCGGTGCGGGCAGCCCCTGCAGGTGGGCGATCGCGCGACGCGCCACATCGTCGAGATCGCCAGCGCGCTCGCCGAGGTAGCCCCCCAGCCCTAAGAGCATGTCGCGAAAGGTCGCCATCGCGGCGTGCACGGCGAACTCGGCCGTGGAGCCATCGTCGGTGCGGTGCTGCACGTCTGCCGCGAGGGCTGGGTCTTCGGCCATCATCGCGAGAGCATCCAGCACCTCGGCCGCGGTGCCGCCCGCTTTCTCGCCCCGCTCGCGCAATTGCGCGGCCGTCGCGGCGAGCGAAGCGGATGCCCGAGCGAACTCGGCGGCAGGCTCGAGCTCGCTCGGGGTGTCGACAGGGTCGGCCACGGGCTCAGGCATGCGCAGCACGGGTCCGACCGTGGTCGCCCGGCCGATGCCGACGCCGCGGATCACCGAGCCTCGAGTGCCAGTACCGCTCATGCGTCGTGGTCTTTCTCGAGGAAGGCCGCGAGTGAGTCGAGCACGGTGTCGGCGTTCTCGCCGTCGACGCGCAGCAAGACCTCGTCGCCGTGCTCGATGCCGAGCGAGACGACGCCCAGAATGCTCGCGGCATTAATCGTGCGCTCGCCCTTCTGCAGTTCGACCGTGCACCCCGAGTCGGTGACCGCCTTCACGAAGAGAGCGGCGGGGCGGGCGTGCAGGCCGTGCGCCGATGCGACGGTGAGAGTGCGTTCAGCCATGAGGAGCTTCTTTCTACGAGTCGAGCGGCGAAGAAACAGTCGAGCGGGAATCGTGGGCGAGCAGCAGTGCCAGAGCCTGACGGGCGGCGCTTGCGTGGTCGTCAGAGTCGAGCAGGTGGGCCGGCACGCCGGTCTCGGCGAGGCCATCGCGCACGGCGACGAAGTGAGCGGCGAGGTGGTGGCCGACCAGCACGATCGACAGCTCGGCTGCGCGCGAGGGCAGTTGATCAACGGCGAGCGGCTCGACGCTCCAGTCGAGCTCGTGCTGCGCGAGCTGCTCACGCAGGGCCCTGGCGAGAAAGGTGCTCGCGACTCCGGCAGCGCAGACGATCGCGACGGTGCGGGTCATGATCGCCTCCTTGCGGTCAACTGCGGAGTCGTGGGCGAGCCACGGGGCGTGCGGGCGGAACGGTGGTGATGACCACTCTGCGCGAGCGCCCGACCGCGTTCCACTAGACCTGCTTCCGACCCTGCGGAAAGTCGGGTGTGTCGCGCCCTCGTCTACAGTGACAAGCACCATGGCCGACAAATACGGGCGGATGCTCGAACTGCTGTTCCAGGCAGACGACTGGGTCACGGCGACCGAGCTCGCCGAGCAGCTCGGGGTGACGACGCGCTCGGTGCGCAGCTACGTCGCGGCCGCGAAGTCGGCCGCGCATCCCCGCGCCATCGTCGCCGCCTCGACGGCGGGCTATCGCCTGAATCGCGAGCAGTACGCCGACTTTCTCGACGAGAGCCGCGAGCGCAGCGGCGGTTCGGCCGAGACTCCGCAAGACCGCGTGCACCACTTGGTGCGGCGGCTCACCGAGTCGCAGCTCGGCATCGACGTGCACGAGCTCGCTGACAGCCTCTTCGTGAGCGAGTCGACGATCGAGGCTGATCTGCGCAAGGTCAAGGCTCTCGTCGAGGGTGCGAGCGCCTCGCTAGAGCGGCGCGGCAGCGTCGTGCGACTCACGGGCAGCGAGGGTGCACGCCGGCGGTTGCTCAGCAGCCTCGTGCAGAGCGAGAGCACGCAGGGAATGCTCGACCTCGATGCGATCGAGAGCGAGTTCGCGCTCGCCGGTCTCGGGGCTTTCAAGACCGAGCTCATCGAGGCGCTCGACGGGGCCGGCTTCTTCATCAACGAGTACGGCATCGACGCGGTGATTCTGCATGTGGCCATCGCCGTCGACCGCGCCCGCCGTGACCAGCACCTGCCTGACGCAGCGACGACGACGGTGCCCGAGCGGCACCTGCCGATCGTGCAGATTCTCGAGCGGCTCACGACCGAGCACTTCGAGGTCGCTCTCACTCTCGCCGACACCGACTACCTGGCCCGACTGCTCATCACGCGCGTCATCGCGCCCGGCAACGGCCCGGCGGGTGAGACGGTCGTCGACGAGGACGACGTCGCGACGGTACGGCGCATTGTCGACCTCGTGCTTGAGGAATATGTCGTCGACTTCCGCGACGAGGCGTTCATCACGCGACTCGCGATCCACCTCGGCAACCTCGTGGCGCGGGCGCGCGAGAACGCGCACACCCGCAACCCCCTCACACGCTCGATCAAGAGCTCGTACCCGCTCATCTTCGACATCGCTGTCTACATCGCGTCGATCGTGCAGAGAGAGCGCGGCATCACGGTCGACGACGATGAGATCTCGTACATCGCCCTCCACCTCGGCTCGCACCTCGAGCGGGTGTCGCGCCGCGAAGAGCGCGTCTCGTGCACGATCGTGTGCCCGAGCTACTACGACCTGCACACGATTCTGCGCACGCGCATCGAGCGCGAGCTCGGCGGCGAAGTGAGCGTTGAGTTCGTGGTGACCCGCACCGACGTCGACCCGCGTGAGCTCACGAGCGATCTCGTCATCTCGACGATTCCGACGACCTCGGCGCGCGACGGAGTCGTCGTCGTGCAACCGTTCCTCACCGATGACGACATCGACGCGATCCGCGCCGCGGCTTCGCGGGTGCGACGTCAACGGCGGCGCGCGCGCATCACTGATGAGCTACTCGAGTACTTCGATGAGCGATTGTTCTTCACTGCGCCGCCCGGCGACGACCCCGAGTCGATCATCCGCGGGCTCGGCGCCGCTCTCGTCGACGCCGACGTCATCGACGAGGCCTACGTCGCCGCCGCACTCGAGCGCGAGCGCATGTCGTCGACAGCCTTCACCGAGACCCTTGCCGTGCCCCACGCCATGGGGCTCACCGCCGAACGCACCGCGATCGCCATTGCCCTCTCGCCGGCGCCGATCGCGTGGGGGGATGCCCGCGTCTCAGTCATCGCCTTCATCGCCTTCTCGGCGGAAGGCCGAGCACGATTCCAACCGCTGTTCGATCAGTTCATCGAGGTCTTCGCGAGTCGTCGTGACGTCGCCGAGCTCGTGCGCGACTCCTCCGACTTCGCCGCTTTCATCGAGCAGCTCGCGCAGCTCATCGAGCGCGGCTGACGGCTACTCGTAGACCTTCACGACGAACCAGCGCGCCGGGTCGCCCTCGTCGCGCACGTCGAACACGCAGCTGCGCCCGTCGTCGGCCGTGGCCTGAAACCGCCAGCCGGTGCAGCTGCGAGGGGCGAGCTCGAGGGCTCGAGCATCCACATCGAGACGACGCCACCACGAAACCGGCTCGGTGATGACGGTCGGGTGATCGGAGACTCGCCATCGGGTGCCCGCCCAGACGAGGCGCAGCGGGCGCCCCTGCTCGTCTGCCCACAGCATCGCGAGCGGATCGGGGTCGTCGGAGGGGAAAGTACGGTGAGCAGGGGCCGGCACGGCAGTCTCGCCTTCACAGGTCGCGCGCACTCCGGCCCGGCGCTCAGCTGATGGGGATCAGTCGAACGTACGTTCGAGCGCCGACACTACGCCGCCGGGCCGCGACACGCCAAGCGCGTCTCTGATCAGCGTCGGGCGACGAGCTCATCGAGCAGGGCTGCGAGCGCCGAAGGCTGCTCGACCGGAGTGACGTGGTCTCCCGGAACGTGCTCGATGCGCGCCTGCGGCACCCTCTCGGCGAGCATCGCCGCTGCGGCCGCATCGAGCACGTAGTCGTCGCGCCCGGCGACGGCGAGCAGGGGAATGCGAAGCTCGCCCAACCGGTCGCTCACGTCGTCGGGGTTCACGAGCACGGCCCGCATGGCCCGCGCGAGGACGCGACGATTGGCCGTTCGCACCTGCTCGATCATGCGCAGGGCGATCTCGCTACCGCGCGCGGCCGGGTCGAACAGGGCGGCGACGATCTGCCGGCCGTACCAGCGCGGTGCTCCGATCGCCATGAGCAGGGCGACGAGGGTGCGGTAGCGGCGACGCTCGGCGGCCGTGCGCGGCGCGAGCGGGGTGTTGACGAGCCCGAGCGCCACGACGCGATCGGGGTGGTCGAGCGCGACCCGCAGCGACGACATTCCACCCCACGAGTGGCCGATCAGGGTCGCCCGCTCTATACCGAGGGCATTCATGATCTGGATGCTTGCGCGAGCATCATCCTGCACCGAGTACTCGCGGCCGGGGTCGCCGCTCGCGCCGTGCCCCGGGGCGTCGATGAGCACGACCCTGTGAGTGGACGCGTACCGCTCGCCGATCGGGCGCCACAGTTCGCGGTCGAGGAAGATGCCGTGCCGCAGCACGAGAACCGGGGCGTCGGGGTGACCGAGCTCGAGCACGGCCAGTTCACCGACGTCGGTGGGGATGCGGTGCTCTCGTGCGGTGACGGATGACATGACGACCTCTCGTGGTGAGTAAACGGTTGTAAACACGAGATATATAAACAGTTGTTTACTAGAGTGTCAAGCATGAGTTCTGCGACCCCCGCTCCGCGCGCTCGCAATCGCCCCGGAGAGGGCGGGCGCCTGCGCGACGACATCGTCGACGCCGCCGACGCCCTGCTCGCCGACGCCGGCTCGGCCGCTCGCCTGAGCTTGCGCGCCATCGCGCGCGAAGTCGGCATCACCGCCCCGGCCATCTACGCGCACTTCTCGACGAAGGAGCAGCTGCTCAGCGCTGTCGTTGCCCGGCGGTTCGGCGGGCTCGCGCAAGCGCTGCAGGACGCGCGGCCCTCCGGCTCGGCCGACGACGAGACGATCGCCGCGATCGCGATCGTGCGTGCGCGAACGGGGGCCTACGTCGCGTACGGCCTCGAGTATCCGGGCGTCTATGCGGCCCTGTTCGGGCCCGACGCCGACCACCTGGGCTTCACCTTCGAGGGCTCGCCGGGCGAAGAGGTGTTCGCGGCGCTGCTCGATCCGGTGTCGATCGCGCTCGGCGACCGCGCCGACGCCCTGGCCGTGGCGACCGACCTGTGGGTGGCCATGCACGGCATCGTGACCCTGCGGTCGAGCCAGCGCGGCTTCGTCTGGGGCGACCTCGATGCGCAGCTCGACCGCGTGGTGGGCGCCCTGCTGGCCGCTGCACCCACACGCTAGCCTCGACTCATGCCGCTGACCGGAGAGTACGCACCGAGCACATCTGCCTGGGCCCGTGAGCAGGCCGAGCTCTACGAGCGCACGAACGGCGCCGAGGGCAATGACTTGCGCGGCCGAAAGATCATCGTGCTCACGACTCTCGGTGCCAAGACGGGCAAGCTGCGCAAGACCGCGCTCATGCGCGTCGAGCACGAGGGCTCGTACGCCGTCATCGCGTCGAAGGGCGGAGCGCCCGAGAACCCCGTGTGGCACCACAACCTGCTGGCCGAGTCGCTGTGCGAGTTGCACGACATGGCCTCGAAGCGCGACTACCGCGCGCGGCTCGTCGAGGGCGACGAGCGTGCGATCTGGTGGGCTCGGGCGTGCGCGGTCTGGCCCGACTACGAGCAGTACCAGCAGAAGACCGCCCGCCAGATTCCGGTCTGGGTGCTCGACCCGATCTAGCTGCGCGTCGGCCCCAGATTAACCCCATATCGACGAAACCCTCGCTCGTAAGCGCCACTTTGCCCCAGATCTGGGGGTGGGTGCGCGCGGTGGGCGCGCCTAGGGGCGACGCTGCAGCAGGTCTTCGGCCGCGACCCACGCGAGCATCGCGCACTTGACGCGCGCAACGAACTTCGAGACTCCGCTGAGGGCGGCAGCGTCGCCGAAGCGCTCTTCGTCGAGCGGAATCGCCCCGCGCGAGCGCAGTGCCTCGCGAAACTCGTCGATGAGCGCCGTCAGTTCCGCCGTGGTCCACGAGGCGCCCTCATCGACCGACTCCTGAGCGAGGGTGGCCAGCAGCGAGGCGCTCGCCTGCGAGATCGAGCATCCCGCGCCCTCCCAGGCGACCGACTCGATGCGCTCACCGGCGGCATCCCACCGCAAGGCGAGCGTGATCTCGTCGCCGCACACCGGGTTGCGTTGGTGGCTTGTCTCCTCGCCCACCTCGAGCCCGACGCCGTGCGGGTGCTTCGAGTGGTCGAGGATGATCTGCTGATAGAGCTGCTCGAGTCCGCTCACGGCTGCTCCCCCTCACTGAGACCGAAGAACGGGCGGATGCTCGCGACAGCCTCGATCGCCCGATCGAGCTCAGCCGCGGTCGTGTGCACCCCGGCGCTGAGGCGCAGGCTCGCCGTGACGCCGAAGCGCCGGTGCAGCGGCTGCGCGCAGTGGTGGCCGACGCGCGCCGCAATGCCGACCTCGTCGAGCACCTGCCCGGCGTCGTGCGCGTGCACGCCGTCGACGACGATGCTCGCGAGCGCGACGCGCTCAGCGCTCGCGCCGAGCACGCGGATGCCGGGCACGGTCGCGAGGCCAGCGAGCAGTCGCTGACCGAGCACGTGCTCGGTCGCGGCGATGCGCTCCATGCCGATCTCTTGCACGAAGCGGATGGCCGCCGCGAGCCCGACCGCCTGCGCGATGCGCGGTGTGCCGGGTTCGAAGCGCTGCGGCGAGGGCAGATACTCGGCCTTTTCCATCGTGACCGTCGTGATCATCGAGCCGCCGTAGAGGAAGGGAGGCAGTGCATCCAGAAGGTCAGCGCGTCCGTACAGCACGCCGATGCCCGTAGGGCCGTAGAGCTTGTGGCCGCTGAAAACGGCGATGTCGACGTCGAGCTCACGCGGCCGCAGGGGCAAGTGCGGTGCCGACTGGCAGGCGTCGAGCACGGTGAGCGCCCCGGCCGCACGGGCCAGGGGCACGAGCACGTCGAGCGGTGTCACCGCCCCCGTGACGTTCGACACGTGAGTGATCGCGAGCACGCGCGTGCGCTCGCCGATGATGTGCGCGGCCGCTTCGAGGTCGAGCGCGCCGACGTCGAGGCCCTCGCTGACACGAACGGGAATGAATCGCAGAGTCGCCCCGGTGCGCGCCGCGAGCTCTTGCCACGGAATCAAGTTGGCGTGGTGCTCGAGCTCGGTGACGACGATCTCGTCGCCCGGGCCGAGCGCGAACTCGGGGGCCGCGCTCCCTGCTCCGCGGCCGATGCTGGCATTGCCCAGGGCGTAGGCGACGAGGTTGAGCGCCTCGGTCGCGTGGCTCGTGAACACGACCTCGTTCTCGTCGACGCCGAGGAAGCCTGCGACGGTCTGGCGGGCATCCTCGTAGAGCTCCGTCGCCTCGCCCGCGAGCGTGTGGGCTCCGCGATGCACGGCCGCGTTCGACTCGCGATAGAAGGCACTTTCGGCCGCGATCACGACGTCGGGCTTCTGCGCGGTCGCGGCCGAGTCGAGGTAGTTCAGCGGGTGCCCATTGACCTCGCGCGCCAAGATCGGGAAACGCGCGCGGAGACGCGCGATCTCGGCATCGGTCATGGGCGCGGCGGTCACCCCTCCAGGGTAGGCCGTGCCACGGCGACGCGTCTGCCTGGCACGATGCGCCCCGCGCGGTCAAGGGGTCGACAACCAGCGCGTTGCTCGCGTTGCATCAATGCATGAACGAGAACACCAACCCCAGCAATCGCGATGGCGAGCTGTCGGCGGCCGACGAGTCGGTCGCGCCCGACCCCGACACAGGCACGAGCCACACGGTCCTCGGCGGCATCCTGCTGGCGGTCGGCCTCGCGGGAATCGTCTTCTTCTTCGGTCGACCCAGCCCGAGCGACGAGGCCGGGGGGTTTGCGATCTGGAACACCGTGATCGTCGTCAGCTCTGCCCTCTGCGCCGGCGTGGGCGCTTACCTGCTCATGAGAGGGATCTCGCACCGACGTCGACGGTCGTCACGTCGCGGATGACCATGCCGCTGCGCGGCTGCGCCGGCAAACGACTCATGCGCACCCCGAGATGTTGCTCGGGCACCGTGTAGTCGGTGTCGCGCTCAAGCAATTGAATCGCCTCGTCGAGCAGGGCGACCGTCGCGTCTTCTCCGGGGCACCGATGCCCTTCCGCAACGTCTCCAGCACCCTGGGGGACGAGCGCGTTCGGGTCGGGTTCGTCACCCATGAAGCGGCCCGGGTCGAAAGAATCGGGTCGCGCCCACACTGACGGGTCGCGGTTCGTGGCGAAGATGTCGAGCAGCACCCACGCCCCCTCCTCGAACGTGTGGCTCTGCCACTCCAGGGTGCGTGACGCGCGACCGGCGACCGCGGGAAAGAACGGAGCGAACCGCCGGACTTCTTGAGCGACGGCGCGACTGACCTCGTCGCTCGCCACCACGCGCGGTCGCCACTGCGGTGCATGAGCGAGTGCCCACGCGGCCCACACGACGAATCGCGCTACGGCGACCGTCGGACGAAGCACGTTGATGAGCTCGACGGCAGCGACGTCGAGGTCGAGTCGCTGACCGTCGGCGTCGACGAAGTCGGCAATGCGCTCGAGCATCGACTCCGGCGGCGGCGTGACGACCCCTCGCCGTACGTCCGCTATCAGCGCGGCCGCCCATTCCTCAGTCACACGTCGTCGCGCCAGTGAAGCCCACATGGCCGGCCCCGCTGCGCCCGCGTAGTGAATCATGCTGTTCAACTCGGCCGCGAGGGGCTCAAGGCGCTCGGGAGACACCTCGACACCGGCCCATCGGCAGGCAACCCGCGTGAACACCACGGGCAGTTCGTCCATCAGCATGACTTCTGCCTGATCTGACCACTGCACCGCAGCGCGACGCCACTCCTCGCGCAAGATCGCTCGCGCGGTCTCGACCGTTGCGGGGTCTGTCAACGGCAAGAACAGGCTCTTGCGGTGGCGGTGCTCGTGCTCGTCGAGAGACTGCACACTGCCCTCGTCTTGCAGCAGGCGCTTCGTCGTCGGCGGCATCGCCCCGGCTCGTGTGAAGTTGTCGTCGCTGTAGAAGAACCGTGCAGCGCTCGGCCCCCTCAAAACAGTCGCAGGTCTGAGCGCAACGCGAGTGCGAAACGCGTCAACCCCTAGGCGATCGAAACGTCTCTGGCCGAAACGGTAGCCCTCGGCCAAGAACGAAATCGTGCTGTCTCCGAAAGTCTGCGACATGGTCATGCAGGGCACGATAACGTCGCCGTCGCCAGCCTTGCAGGGGGTTGACGAAAGCGCCCTCGCGACCTATTCGGAGGGGCGAGACGGCGCGAGCATCCAGTCGACGGCAGCCTCGGCGTGCAGCCGCGTTGTCGGGAACAGCGGCACCGCGACGTGCTGCTGCTCGACCAGCAGCTCGATCTCGGTGCAGCCGAGCACGATGCCCTGCGAGCCGCGGGCGACAAGCCGCTCGATAATCGCGAGGTACTGCGCCCGCGAGACATCAGAGACCTCACCCAGCACGAGCTCGTCGTAGATCACGCGGTGCACGACGGCCTGATCGTCGTCGTCGGGCACCAGCACCTCGAGGCCGTGCGACGCTATGCGCTCTCGCATGAAGGGCTGCTGCATGGTGAAGCGGGTTCCGAGCATCCCGACCCGATCGAGACCCTCATCGCGCACCGCACGCGCCGTCACATCGCCCAGATGAATCAGCGGGATGCTCACCGCGGCCTCCATCGCCGGCACGACCAGGTGCATGGTGTTGGTGCAGAGCACGATCGCTTCAGCGCCCGCCGCCTCAAGAGCCTGCGCCTCGCGGGCGAGAAGCTCACCGGCGCGCTCCCACTCCCCCGCCGACTGCAGCCGCTCGATGTCGGCGAAGTCGACCGAGACCATCACGAGGTCGGCCGAGTGCACGCCGCCGAGCCGCTCGGCGACGAGCTCGTTGAGCAGCGAATAGTAGAGCGCCGAGCTCTGCCAGCTCATGCCGCCGAGCAGGCCGATGCGGCGCTGACGCAGCTCAGCCACCGAGCTCAACCTCGTAGACGGGAATGAGCACGACAGTGACCAGATCGGCGTCGACTCCGCGCGCGACGAGCAGCGCCTCGAGGTCGTTGGTGTCGGGCAACGGCAACGGGCCCTCTGCTGTCACGGTGACTTCGGTGCCCGTGAAATCGATGCCTTCCAGCCTCCACTCGGTGTTGGCGAGCCACGCGTCGACTTCTTGGTGCACAGCGGCCTCGATGATCGCCTTCGAGCCGATCTGCACGCTCGTGAGCGTCAGGGGCAGACCGATGATGACCAGCATGACGGCGAGCAGGGCAACGGGTTTGCGTAGGCTCGCGCGGTGCGTGCCCTCGGTCGCGCCGATGGCGGCGAGCTTGTTGACGCCGTAAATCGACATCACGACGATGCCCGTGGCGATGATCGCGACGACGTTCGTGACGAACAGCAGCAGAGCACCGAGTGCTTCGCCGACGGCACCCGATTCGAGCGTGAGGCCCACCACCGTGAGCGGCGGCACGAGCGAGATGGCGATGGCCACGCCGGGCAGAGTGTCAGAGATGTCGCGCCGCACGAGTGCGACCGAGCCGACGACCCCTGTGCCGAGGGCGGCGAGCAGGTCGATGAGCCGAGGACTCACGCGACCGGCAACCTGCGAGTTCGTCGCCGCCACGACGTCGCCGGCGACGAGTAGCCCGATGACGAAGCCGATCGCGATCGCCACAGCGGCCCCGGCCACGACCAGCAGCAGTGAGCGCACGAGGTTGCGACGGTCGCCGAGCACCGTCGCGAGCATGGTGCCCTGAATGGGCCCGAGCAAGGGCGCGACGATCATCGCGCCAATCACAGCGGCCGTCGAGTCGGCCACGACTCCTGCCGACGCGATGATCGCCGAGAGCACGAGCAGCATCCAGAACCGGCTGTACCGGGCGGGTGCCTCGGCGCCGTCGAAGAACACCGACTCGCGCATCTGTGTCGGCGTGGCGAAGCGTGACTCCATGCGCTGAATCTAGCCCTCGGCGGGCCGTCGCGCGCCCTCTAGAGTGAAGGCATGATTCGCCACATCGTGCTCTTCAGACTCGCCGCCGATGACGAGGCGCAGCGCCGCGACGACGCTCACGGCATCGCCGAGCGGCTCGAAGCCCTTGAGACGCAGATTGCGGGCATCCAGAGCATTCGGGTCGACCGCGATCTCGGTCTCGTCGACGGCCACTGGGATGTCGCTCTCGTCTCAGAGCACGACGACAACGCGGCCCTCGAGGCCTACCAGGTGCACCCCGCGCACAAGGAAGCCGCGGCCTTCATCGCGAGCGTCATCAGCGACCGCGCCGTGGTCGACTACTCGCTCTAGAGGTCGTGCAGTGTCTGCCGACGAGCCAGCGACGGTGTCGACGCCCCGCATGCCCGCGTGGATGATCGCGCGGCCGGGCGAGCAGCTCAGCATCGAACGGCTACGCGTGCGCCTCGCGGCCTACGTCTACGGCAACATCCTGGTGCTCACGGCCATTGTCATCGCCACCGGCAAGTCGATCGTCGGCGGCGAGGCTGCTCTGCTCGTCACGGTGACAGCACTCACGACCTACAGCGCGCACATTCTGGCCCACGACGTGGGCCAGCAGCTCGGGCGCAGGCGCGGAGAGCACCGGCCGCACATGGCCCACGAGATTCGCGATGCCCTGCCGATTCTCGTGTCGGGCGTCGTGCCCGCAGCGATCCTCTTCATTGCCACCTTTGACATCGTTCCGACGCAACTCGCGCAGTTGATCGCCGCGGTGTGGGTGGTTGGGCGACTGGCCCTCATTGGGTTCATCGTCGAGCGGATGAGCGGCCGTCAGCCGACCTGGCGCACGCTCTCAGGCGGCCTGGCGCTGGCTTTGCTGAGCGCCATCGTCGTGGTGCTCAAAGTGCTCTTCGCGCACTGAGCGCGGCCAGGCTCAACAGCAGTCGTCTGTGCCCGCGTCGCCCGGTTCACCGCGCGACTCTATCAGCTCGCCGATGGGCCTGGCGCAGGTGTCGCCATTCCAGGCCTCGACACCTTCGCGAATCGCGAACGCTCCGATGACGAGCGCGGCCACGGCATCGGCCCAGCCCCACCCGAACAGGGCGTTAGCGACGAGGCCGAGCAGCACCGCGCCTGACAGCAACGAGCAGATGAGGGTCTGCTTCGAGTCGGCGACGACAGTGGCCGAGCCGAGGGCGCGCCCCGTGCGGCGCTGGATGATCGACACGGCCGGCATGACGACAACGCTGATGCTCGCGAGCGCGATGCCGACCGCGCTGGGCTGGGGGTCTGCTGACCCTATGAGCGACAGGGTCGAGCTGATGATCGTGTAAGCAGCGAGGGCGAAGAAGGCGAACGCGATGACGCGCAGCGTCGGCTTCTCGTACCGTTCGGGGTCAAACCGCGAGAACTGCCAGGCGACCGCCGCGGCCGAGAGCACTTCGACGCCTGAGTCGAGCCCGAAGGCGATGAGCGCCGCCGAGTCGGCGGCAGCGCCGGCGACGAGCGCGATGATGCCCTCGATGAGGTTGTAGCCGATCGTAAACGCGACGAGCAGGCGAACGCGGCGACGAAGTAGCGCCGTGCGCTCGGGGTTGGCCGCCGAACCTTCGCGGGTACTGAGGGCGGTCATGCCGGCTCGCAGCAATCGTCGATCGCGGTCGGCACGCACTCGGCAGAGTCGTCGACGGCGAGCACCACACCTAGTAGGTCACGCAGGGCGTGCGCGAGTCGCGCGTCGGCGATCTCGTAGCGCATGCGACGGCCTTCGGGCTCGGCCACGACGATGCCGCAGTCGCGCAGGCAGGCCAGGTGGTTCGACGCGCTCTGCTTGCTGATGTCGAGGTGGTCGACAAGGTCAGCCGGGTAGGCGCTGCCGTCGAGCAGGCGCAACAGAATGCGCGACCGGGTCGGGTCGGCCAGGGCTCGACCGATGCGCAGGATCGCGTCAAGCTGCATCGTGTCGGTCATGGCTTCACAGTACACGCTGGCGTGTACTGTGTGGAGCCGCTCGTACTGTCGGCTCGGCAGAACGGTCAGACGGCGAGCGCGCTCAAGCCGCCATAGACCGCGTAGGCGGGCCAGACGATCGCCTGCAGCAGGCCCACAATGACTCCCCAGAAGCTGCCGTCGCTCTGGCCGATGAAGTAGATCGCCGCGCCGATGTAGGCGAGCAGGCCGAAGAACCCGAGCGGAGCCGCCTGCTGCACTGCCTTGCCTGCCATGAGAGCCTCCTGAGGTCGTCGTGCGTGGTCATCGCACAGCGTACGCCTGCCGCGGGTCGCGTGGAACGCAAGCCCGCGCGGGAGAAGCAAACGGTTGGGCCCCGTAGAATCAAGGTTTGCGCACGAGTCGACACAGCCGGAGGAAACGATGAGCGAACCGCTCGACGTCGCTCACGAAGCGTCGCGTCGCCGCACCATCGCCGTCATCTCGCACCCCGACGCCGGCAAGTCGACGCTGACCGAGGCCCTGCTGCTGCACGCCCAGGCGATCGGCACGGCCGGCGCTGTGCACGGCAAGCGCGGGCGCTCGACCACTGTCTCTGACTTCATGCAGATCGAGCAGCAGCGCGGCATCTCGATCAGTAGCGCATCCATCCAATTCGACTATCGCGACGTCGTCATCAACCTCGTCGACACCCCGGGCCACTCCGACTTCTCTGAAGACACCTACCGCGTGCTGTCGGCGGTGGATGCGGCGATCATGCTCATCGATGCCGCCAAGGGCCTCGAGGCCCAGACCATGAAGCTCTTCGAGGTGTGCCGACGCTGGAACGTGCCCATCATCACAATGGTCAACAAGTGGGATCGCCCGGGCAAGGAAGCGCTCGAGCTCGTCGACGAGATTCGCGAGCGCACCGGCCTGCTGCCGACGCCCATCACGTGGCCCGTGGGCGACGCCGGCTACTTCGAGGGGCTGCTCGACGTCGAGAGCGGCACGATGCAGCGGTTCGAGCGCTCGAGCGGCGGCGCGACGGTGTCGCACTGGACCGAGCTCGAGCCCGATCGCGCCGCAGACGAGCACGGCGCCGCCTGGCACACGGCGCGCGAAGAAGTCGAACTGCTCGCCCTCGACAACCACGTGCACGACACCGCGCGCTTTCTGGCTCGCGAGACCACACCCCTGGTTTTTGGCGCCGCCGTGCACAACATCGGTATTCACATGTTGCTCGACCTCGTCGCGGCCGAGGCTCCCGGTGCCGTGGCGCGCCGCGCGGTCGACGAGACGGCTCGTGCCGTCGACGACGATTTCTCGGGCTATGTCTTCAAGGTGCAGGCCGGCCTCGACTCGGCGCACCGCGACCGCATCGCGTTCTTGCGGGTGTGCTCGGGCCGCTTCGAACGCGGCATGACCGTGACCAACGCCCGCTCGGGCCGCACTGTCACGACGAAGTACGCTCAGCAGCTCTTCGGCAGCGAGCGCGCGACGGTCGAAGAAGCCTGGCCGGGCGACGTCGTCGGGCTCGTCAACGCGACCATGCTGCGCCCAGGCGACACGGTCTATCTGGGCAACGCCGTGCAGTTTCCTGAGCTGCCGCGCTTTGTACCCGAGCACTTCAGCGTCGTGCGAGCCGCCGACCTCTCGAAGTACAAGCAGTTTCGCAAGGGTGTCGAGTCGCTCGAGCAAGAGGGCGTGCTGCAGGTGCTGCGGTCAGAGCGACGCGGGGAACAGCATCCGGTACTCGGCGCTGTCGGCCCCCTGCAGTTCGAGGTCTTCGCCCAGCGCATGGAGCTCGAGTTCTCGTGCCGCGTCATTCTCGAACCCTTGAACTACGAAATGGTCTACCTCACCGACGAAGCGTCGGCACCAGCGCTCGACCGACAGCGCGAGTGCGAGATCGCGCGCCGTGGCGACGGTGTCGTACTCGCCCTCGTCTCGACCCCGTGGCGCGCCCGCTCGATCGCGACGACGAACCCCGAGCTCACGCTGCTCACCGTGACGGGCGAGCCGCTCGTCGGTCGAGCCGCCTAGAAGCCCAGTGCGACGGCGTCGCGACCAGGCGTCGGCACGCCGAACTGCTACTGCGCAGCGTGCCGCCCGCGGCGCGTGAGCCGACCATCATGAAGCTCCAGCATGCGGTCGGCGAGTGCGGCCACGGCAGGATCGTGAGTCGAGACCAGCGCCGCCACCCCCTCGGTGCGCACGACCGACACAATGAGCTTCATCATCGCTGCGCCCGTGCCGCTGTCGAGTTGTCCGGTGGGCTCGTCGGCGAGCAGGATCCGCGGCCTGTTCGCGAGTGCGCGCGCGATCCCCACCCGCTGCTGCTGACCTCCAGAAAGCTCATAGGGCCGCTGCTCGCTGTGTGCACCGAGCCCGACGCGATCGAGCAGGTCGACCACCCGAGAGTCCCGCTCGACAGCGGGGGTGCGCAGCACGCGCAGGGGAATCTCGACGTTCTCTGCCGCCGAGAGCACGGGGATGAGCCCGAAGCTCTGAAAGACGTAGCCGATGTGGCGGGCGCGCACGTCGGCGGCTTCTCGTTCACTGAGCGAGTCGAGCGCGGTGCCGTCGATGACCACTCTTCCGGCGGTCGGAGCATCGAGCCCACCGAGCAGCGTGAGCAGCGTCGTCTTTCCCGAACCGGAAGGGCCCCGCAGCACCACGAGCTCGCCTTCGTCAAGACTCAGGTCGACGCTGTCGAGGGCCGTCACGGCCCGGTCACCCGTGCCGAAGACACGGGTCAGGCCCTCGGTGCGCAGCACGGCCGTCATGATGCCTCCTCGTCAGTCGACGTCGGCGCCGGGGGGTCGACACCGCGCCGCACCTCGACGTGCTCGGGCTGCAGCGTCAGGCGAACGCGCTCCGTGAGTCCGAGGGCGTCGACGTAGTCTTGGGGCAGCTGCAGCCGGCCGACCTTGTCGAGCACTGCGAACTCCTCCGCATGCAGGGCACCCGTGTCGTCGGCTTCGCGCCGCAGTGTCTCGGTCGCGGTTCGCCCGTCACGAATCTGCACGGTGCGCCGCACGTGCTGCGACACGCTCGCGTCATGGGTGACGATGAGCGTCGTCACCCCCAGTTCGCTGTTCACGGCGCGCATCGCCTCGAGCACATCGGCCGTGCTGGCTTCGTCGAGCTCGCCCGTCGGCTCATCGGCAAGCAGCACCGCTGGCGCGTTGGCGAGCGCCACCGCCATCGCGACACGCTGCTGCTGCCCGCCCGACAACTCGACGGGCAGTCGGTCGGCGAGCGCGGCGACGCCGACGAGTTCGAGCAGCTGCGACGTGCGCGCAGCCCGCTCGCGGCGCGGCCGACCCCCGATCGACAGCACCAGCTCGACGTTGTCGGCTGCGCTCAGATAGGGCACCAGGTTGCGACTCGTCTGCTGCCAGATGAAGCCCACGGTGTGCCGGCGATACAGCACGCGCTCTCGCTCACTCATGGTGAGCAGATCATGGCCGGCCACTCTCGCCCCACCCGCGGTCGGAGCATCCAACCCCGACAGGATCGTCAGCAGAGTCGACTTGCCTGACCCGCTCGCGCCGACGACGGCAGTGAGCTCACCGGCCTCGACGCGCAGACTGAGGCCCTGCAGGGCCTGCACCTCAACGCCTTGCGCGATGAAGATGCGCACCAGATCAGTGCAGAGAATGTGCGGTTCGGTCATGGTGACTCCGTTCGCAGGGCCGTGATGAGGGGAGGCCGTCGGTCGAGCGCCGTCGCGAGGGCGATGACCGCGACGATTCCGAGAAGGAGAGCGCCGACGACGCCCACGACGAGAGCGATGTCGACGGATGCCTCGACTGGGTCGGCGGCGCCCGTCACGAATCGAAGATCGATGGCCGCCGTGGCGAGCGGCACGAGCGCGACGCCGACGAGGCCGCCGACGATCGTGCCGAGAATCGAGGGGGGCGCGAGCTCCCACGCGACGAGCGACGATGAGCGCGGCACGCCGAGCACGAGGGCCAGCGACTGCACGCGCTGGCGTCGAGGCCGTCCGACGGTCGAGGCGATCACGAGCGTGACGATCGCCAGGGCGGCCGCAAGCATCGCCGCGCCGAGCATGCTCAGGCGAAGGGCTGCCGTCAGCGGTACGGCGCGCTCGTCAGCCGCCTCTGCTTGCGCGATCGACACGCGTGCCTCACTGTCAGCGACTTCCGTGATCGCTCCTGCGAGCTGCGCAGGGCTCACCCCCGGCGAAGGCTCGACGAGCACGGCGTTGACGCCGGGGCTACTCGTGAACCGTGCTGCATCGGCTTCACCGACCAGCACCCACGAGCTCGGCGCACCGTATCCCGTTGCCCTGCGGCCGGTCGCGACGACGGTGACAGGCACGCCGTCAACGTAGATGGCAGCATCCGGTGACGGAAGCCCGTCGACGCCCGGCAACAGATCGGTGCTGAGCATCACGGGAACAGGTGCGCCCTCCGTGGTCGCGGACGCGGACGGCCAGTCGACCGGAGCATCGTCACGCAATCGAGCGGTGGTCTCATCGATCGTCACGATGGTCGCATTCTCGCGCACGCCCTCGATGCCGAGCACGACGGGCCCCACGATCTGGATGCCGCCGGTTGCCGATGACTCGGGCAGGGCGCGAAGCGCGGCGACGAAGTCTGGCCCCACCGCAGGCCCGGTGACGCGCACGGCAGCACCGAGTCGGTCGCGCGCAGCGGTGTCGAGCCCGGTGTCGAGCACGGCGAGCAGTGACAACGATGAAACGGCAACCGACGCCGCGATCACCGTCGCGACGACGACGGGCACGCCCGCGGCACGGTCCCGCGATGCGCGGCGAGCGCCGATGACGGAGATCGCGCTCCCCACCCGAGCCATGGCGCGCTGCCCTGCAGAAACGACGACGGGGTACATGCGCACGGTCAGCGAGCTCGTGGCCAGTGCCAACAGCAGTGGCATGGCGACGAGCAGCGGATCGACGCCGACTTCGGCGGCCGAAGTGACGATGCCGCGCTGCAGCACGAGCCAAACCGAGAGCGCAGCGAGAGCGACGAAGACGAGCTCGATGAGCGTGCGCAGTCGATCGGGTGCCGCGAGATCGGTACGGCGTTCGCGCAGATCGGCAGCGCGCGGCAACAGAGCCGCGAGCATCGCACCCGGCAGCAGTGCGATGAGCACGAGCACGGCGGGCACCGGCGGAGACAGCACGATCGCGAACGCCGCGGACGGGGTCTGCCCGGTGACGGCAAGCGCGAGGGCTACCCCCGTGCCGGCTCCGACGAGTGCGGCGGGCATGGTGACAGCGAGCGCGTCGCGCACGACCGCCAGCCGCAGTCGACCGCGCGAAGCGCCCCGGGCCAACTGCAGCGCCAGCACCGACCGCCGGCGGTCGATCGTCGACCGCGTGGCGAGCAGCAGCACGACGGCGAGCGCTCCGAGGGGGCCGGAGAGCAGGAGAGCCAGAACGGCAGTCGTGACGGAGGCACGATCGAGCACGGCATCCGCGGCGTCGGGAATCTCTGAGGTCAGCGAGGCGGAGGTCGTCTGCGTCGCGCCCTCGAAGGCGAGCGGAATCTCAAGACCGGTCGAGAGGAAGGAGCGCAACTGAGGCAGAAAACGGTCGATCGTGGTGGCGTCGAGCTGCGTGACATCGAGCGGGTACCACACTGAGATCGGCCCGAACGCCGTCGGCGCACCCACGCTCAGGGGATTCACGAAGGCTGCGGCGGTTTCGCGCGGCTGCTGGTTGCCGTCGTCGAAGCGTTCCGCCTGAGGGGCTCCAGGAATACCGCGCCAGTACGCCGCGTCGGCGTCGATGGGGTCGACGATTCCGACGAGCACGAGATCGATCTCTGAAACAGGGTCGATGCGGCGTTCCCCAATCGACCAGCGCAGCGCCTCCGCGCCATCGATCGTGAGCACCAATTCGACGGGAGTCGGAGGCTCAGGGTTCGGTGCGGGCGCGAACAACGACCCCGACGGCAGCGGAACAGCGCTCGGCACCCATGGCTCGGCGAGTCGCCCCTCGACCACGCGGACGCGCTCGTCAAGCAGAGGATCGACGATCGAGCGGATGACGAAGATCGGAGCATCGGCGTCGGCGCTCTCGGCGCGAACCGGCACGGCGTCGCCGATGATGACAACCTCTGCGTCGCCGAGCGCGGAGCGCAACGGCTCAGGCTGAGACTCGCGAACGTCACTGAGCGCATCGAAGAGGCTGCCGTATGCCGACTCTTTCGTCGCCGGCGCGGTGCTGAAGATCGGCAGGTCGACGACGGTGAGATCGTTGATCAGACCGCTCGGGTCGCGTCGTTCCTCGCTCAGTTCGGAGATGGCGGAACGCAGCTCGTGCGAGGTTGCGTCGGCGAGCGCGAGCGGCACCGCAACCGCAAGCGATGCAGCAAGGCCGACGAGCGCCGCGAGCAGCACGAGCGTTGTGCCGGCGGAACGCACCTGGCCGACGAGGATGCGACGAGTTGCGCTCATCGCATCACCTCCCGCGCCGAGAGCGCGCGAGCCTGATGCTCCGCATGGCTCGAGGCGCCTGATCCGAGGGCGACGATCACGAGCAGCAGCAGCAGGCCACCCGCAGCAGCGAGCGCCGGCGCGACGGTTGCGGTCAGCACGAGAGCGGCAGGCGCATCGACGAGCAGTGCGCGAGCGAGGTCGCCAACGAGCAGCGCCGACGTCGCGGATCCGATGATGAGCCCGGCGATCGTCGCTGCGACGAGCACCCCGACGAACTCCGCGCCTCGCGCACGGGCCTGAACCTGCGAGCCCACTCCGATCGCTCGCAAGACGACGACGTCGACCTCGCGCACCCCGCCAATGGCGCGGGAGACGATCGCAGCAGCGACGACAGCCAGCAGCAGCGCGCCGAACGCCGCAGTCCAGAGTGCGACGCGCGCGCCCTCTGCGAGGGCACCGGCGGCAGCATCCGACGTCGCATCGACCGACGACCCGCTCGGCGCACGCCTGCGCAGCTCAGCCGCCGATGCCAGTTGCGATGCTTGGTCGAGCACCGCACCATCGGCGGGCGTCAACCACACCTCAGTGATGCTCAGGGGGCTTGCCGATTCGGCGAGCTGCGACTGGGCGGCGGCGGCCAGGTCGACCGCGACGGCGGCGGTCGTCTCGGCGCCGGGCACAGCGCGAACGATGTCGGCGATGGCTCCCTCGATCTCGCGCCCAGATCCGGCCACGCCCACCGTGATGCTGTCGCCGACGACAGCGCCGAAACGATCGGCGGCGGCCGCGGTCACGCCCAGCTGCAACTCGGCAGGGTCGGGGGTCACACGCACGGCGCCCGGGTCGACCCGGTCGACGCTCGCGATGAAGCCGCTACGGCCGTCGTCGCGGACGAGCACCTCGCCCGAGAAACCGGGGAGCACACCGGGCCGTGCGTTCCATGGCTCCGAAAAGTCGATGATGCGTTCAGCATCGCCCTCCGCGACGACGATGCCGTTGAGCACGACATCGAGTTGGCGTGCGCTCGCATTCGGGATGACATCGAGTGCGAGCACCCGCCAGGGCCCACCGAGCTCGGGCAGCTCGGCGACGCCCTGATCGTCGGAGGCGACGCGGAGCACGCCGCCCCGCACGTCTGCGACCCAGAAGGATACCCGCGCACTGACGTCGCCATCGAGGCGAAGGCTCGTCGCTGTGGCCGGCACATCAACGCTCGGGAGCGGTGGGCTCTCGATCGCGGCGGCGAGGCGGTCACGCTCGACGGCTCCGCCGGCGGTCGCGACGATCTGCGGAAGCGCGCGCGCGTCGATCGCGACGAGAGTGCCCGGCGCATCGGCGAGCAAGAGCTCAGCGATCGCGACGGGGGCACCCGTCCAGGAGACCCCGGCAAAGTCGGCCACTCCCCCCGCGGCACCGAGGTCGGCCCTCACCGGGGCATCGAGCACGCCGCCGCTCACAACGAGCGGCGCACCGAGTGCGAGCTCGCGAGCGGAGAGCTCGGATGATCTCGTGGTCGTGTCGACAGCTGCGGCGACGACGAGGCCGCCGACAGCGAGCCCGATGAGCAGCACGGGTGTTGTGACGATCGCCGTCGACCGGGCAACCGATCGAGCAATGAGCACGGGCACCAGGCGATCGCTGCGGGCGGCCACGCGTGAGACGAGTCGTGCGAGCGGTTCGACGAGCACGACCGCGAGCAGCGCCCCGGCGACGAGCACGAGCACAGGAGCAAGCGCGGCGACGGGATCCACTGCTGCTCCCCCGTCTGCCGTGGGCACCACTGGCCCGCGATAGAGCACGAACTGGCTCACCGCTACACCGGCGGCGATCAGGCTGAGCAGCAGTGCTGCGGCGCTCACGACCCGAGTCTGCCGACCTGAATCGGCGAGCGTGTCACGGCGCAAGGCGAGGCGAGATCGACGGGACGCCACGCCCGCGCCGAGCAGCACGGTCGCGATCGTGATGATGACCGCGCAGCCGATCGTCGACACAACGAGGGGCCCAGGCGCACTGGCGACCAGCTCGAGCGAGCCTAACTGTGCGCCGAGCGCGAGCGCCGCGCCCACGAGCGCACCGACTATCGCGGAGGGCAGCGCAATGATGAGAGCCTCGACGGCTGCGTTGGCCGTCAGGCGCCGCGCCGACGCACCGCGCGACCGCATCAGTGTCGTCTCGTCGCTTCGCACGGCGCTGAGCAGCCTCTGTAGCTCCAGCAGTGTCGTGAGGGCAGCGAGCACGACGAGCGCGAGCGCGACAGGGAGAATCGCCGCGACCCCGGCTGCGGCGCGCTGCAGCTCGGCAACGGTGGAGGCGAGCCCACCGTCGACGACGACGCCTGAGCCCCGACTGCGGGGGTCGTCGTCGATCGTTCGACCCAGTGCCGGCAGACCGGTCGCGAGCTCGTCGAGCACGGCTGGGGTCGCAGCGGCGGGGTCGAGCACCGAGATCCATTGCGCAATCGGCCGTGTCGAGAGGGTGCGCCACAATTGCTCATCGACCACGAGCGGGCCGGCCGCAAGACCATCGACCCCGCGCTCGGCGAGCGGTTCTCCGGCCCATGCCGGGTCGCCACCGTCGAGCGGCAGCCACAACGCCGTCACGGTGACGTTGACCGATAGATCGTCCGCCCCCGGTAGCGGCAGGTCATCACCAATTCCGATGCCGAGCGCATCAGCGGCCGCGCTGTGCACGGCGGCCTCGTCGATGCCCGAAGGCCACACGCCCTCGACGATCTCGACCCGGTCGAGAAGGCGCTCATCGCTCACGAGCACGAGTGAGGCGTCACGACCCTCGACTGCGAGGGGTTCGCTCCGGATGCTCGGCTGCGCCTCGAGGGCCGCTTCGGGCATCACGCTCGCAAGCGCCTCCCGCACTGCCGCATCTTGCTCGTCGGCGGCGCGCTCCGCATCCGCAACGCTTCCACCGCTCTGCCCCGCCCAGCGGATCGACACTCGCACGACAGCGTCGCCACCGCGCGCCTCGGTGACGGCGGCCGCTACGCCGTCGATGACCGTGCTCTGCGCCAGCGCAGTCAGGCCCGCTGTCAATGCCGCCGCGAGGGCGACGACGAGCGCGACAGCCGCGAGGAGCCGCACACGACTGCGCACGCGCTTGACGAGCATCATGCGCGCCCGCACCGGGTTCTCGGTCTGGGGCGCGGGCTCACCCGTCGACGCTACCAGCGGCGAGAATCTCTCGATCGTCGCTCACCCCGTGTGCGTGACCGGGGCCCATGTTTTACGAAGCGCCGACGTAGTCGGCGAGGTGCTCGCCCGTCAGGGTCGACGTCGCCGCAACGAGGTCGGCGGGCGTGCCCTCGAACACGATGCGGCCGCCGTCGTGGCCGGCGCCCGGGCCGAGGTCGATGATCCAGTCGGCGTGCGCCATGACGGCCTGGTGGTGCTCGATGACGATCACCGACTTGCCGCTGTCGACGAGCCGGTCGAGCAGCCCGAGCAGGTTCTCGACGTCGGCGAGGTGCAGACCCGTCGTCGGCTCATCGAGAACGTAGATCGACCCCTTGTCGGCCATCTGGGTCGCGAGCTTGAGGCGCTGCCGCTCGCCGCCCGACAGCGTCGTGAGCGGCTGGCCGAGCTTCAGGTAGCCGAGCCCGACATCCACCAATCGGTCGAGAATGGCGTGCGCGGCCGGCAGCTTCGCATCGCCGGAGGCGAAGAACTGCTCGGCCTCCGAGACGGGCATGGTGAGCACCTCGCTAATGTTCCTGCCGCCCAGCGTGTACTCGAGCACGCTCGCTTGAAAGCGCCGACCCTCGCACTCTTCACACACGGTCGACACGGTGGCCATGGGTCCGAGGTCGGTGAAGATCAGACCGTTTCCGTTGCAGGTCGGGCATGCGCCTTCAGAGTTAGCGCTGAACAGCGCGGGCTTGACGCCGTTGGCCTTGGCGAAGGCGGTGCGAATGGGGTCGAGGAGCCCTGTGTAGGTGGCGGGGTTGCTGCGCCGCGAACCGCGGATGGCGCCCTGGTCGATCGAGACGACACCGTCGCGCGTGGCGACCGACCCGTGGATGAGTGAGCTCTTGCCCGAACCCGCGACGCCGGTCACGACGACGAGCACTCCGAGCGGGATGTCGACGTCGACATTCTGCAGGTTGTGCGAGTTCGCGCCGCGCACCTCGAGGACGGCGGTGGATGCTCGCACCGAGCTCTTCAGCTGCGCGCGGTCATCGAGGTGCTTGCCCGTGAGAGTGCCGCTTGCCCGCAGCCCCTCGATGGTGCCTTCGAAGACGATCTCGCCGCCGGCGGTTCCGGCACCGGGGCCAAGGTCGACGACGTGGTCGGCGATGACGATCGTCTCGGGCTTGTGCTCGACGACGAGCACCGTGTTTCCCTTGTCGCGCAGGCGCAGCAGCAGCTCGTTCATGCGCTGGATGTCGTGCGGGTGCAGGCCGACCGTCGGTTCGTCGAAGACGTAGGTGACATCGGTCAGCGACGACCCGAGGTGCCGGATCATCTTGGTGCGCTGCGCCTCGCCCCCCGAGAGCGTGCCCGAGGGCCGATCGAGCGAGAGGTACCCGAGGCCGATGTTCACAAACGAGTCGAGCAGGCGCCGCAGGTTCGCGAGCAGCGGCGCGACGAAGGGCTCGTCGAGCGAGGCGGCCCACTCGGCGAGGTCGCTGATCTGCATGGCGCAGGCGTCAGCGATGCTGATCCCAGCAATCGTCGACGATCGCGCGCCCGCGTTGAGCCGCGTGCCGCCGCACTCGGGGCACAGCGTGAACGTGACCGCGCGCTCGACGAAGGCGCGGATGTGCGGTTGCAGCGCATCCACGTCTTTCGACAGCATCGATTTCTGAATCTTGGGCACGAGGCCCTCGTAGGTCATGTTGATGTTGTCGATCTTCACCTTGACGGGGTCTTTGTAGAGAAAGTCGTTGCGCTCGGCGTCAGTAAAGTCTCGAATCGGCTTGGCCGGGTCGAAAAAGCCCGAAGCGGTGAAGATGCGCACCATCCAGCCGTCGACCGTGTAGCCGGGAATCGTCAGCGCGCCGTCGAGTAGCGACTTCGACTCGTCGAAGAGCTGCGTGAGGTCGATATCGTTGACGCGCCCCATGCCCTCGCACCGAGGGCACATGCCGCCGAGGTAGATCTCGTTCTCGATAACGGTCGTCGTGCCGGTGCTGCTCGTGCGCGTGCCGCTCGTCTGGCTGGACGGAATGTTGAACGAGAAGGCATTTGGTGAGCCGACGTAGGGCTGACCGAGCCGAGAGAACAGGATGCGCAGCATCGCGTTGGCGTCAGTGGCCGTGCCGACGGTCGAGCGCGAGTTGGCGCCCATGCGCTCTTGATCGACGATGATCGCCGTCGTGAGGCCGTCGAGGCTGTCGACCTCGGGGCGCGCAAGGGTCGGCATGAAGCCCTGCACGAACGAGCTGTAGGTCTCGTTGATCATGCGCTGCGACTCGGCGGCGATCGTGCCGAACACGAGACTCGACTTGCCGGAGCCCGAGACGCCCGTGAACACTGTCAGCCGACGCTTCGGCAGGTCGACGCTCACGTTCTTGAGGTTGTTCTCGTTCGCCCCCTCGACGCGGATGATGTCGTGGGTGTCGGCGGGGTGCGGCGTGGTGGTCATGCGCTCATTCTGGTGTGCATCACCGACTCGCGACGACCTGGGTGATCATCTCGCCGCGAGGCTTGACCCCGACGCAACGTCATAGTTTTGGATGAGGTCATGCGCCTCACTCCGATCGCCTACCTCTCGTCGTATTTTCTCTCGTTGCTCGGCAACTCGATCGCCGCGGTCGCGTTGCCGCTGATCGTGTTGCTGACCACCGGCAGCGCGCTCGGCGCCGGAGTGGTGGCCGCAGCGACAGCTCTTCCCGCCGTCATGACCGGCCTCGTCATGGGTGTCGTCATCGACCGCATCAACCGCCGCACGTCGTCCGTCGTCACCGACCTGATCTCTGCGGGGGCGATCGCCGCACTGCCGATCGTCGACATAGTCAGTGGGCTCAGCATCGGCTGGTTCGTGCTCTTCGGCATCATCGGCTCTCTCGGTGATGTACCCGGCATGACCGCCCGAGAGACGCTGTTGCCCGCGGTGGTTCGGCACAGCGGCGTCTCGGCAGAGCGCCTCATCGGGCTGCGCGAGGCGCTCGGCGCCGTGGCCATGCTCATCGGGCCCGCGCTCGCTGGCGTGCTCATCACCGCGCTCGACGGGTCGGCAGTGCTCTGGATCACCGCGGGCACGTCGTTCGCGGCCGCCCTCATCACACTGCTCATCCCCCACCGCGTCGGTCGCATCGGCGACAACGAGCCTGTTACGCCCGCCGGGTCGAGCTGGCAGCAGTTGCGCACCGGCTGGCACGCGCTCGCGAGCAGCCGATTTCTCGTCGCTGTCACGATCATCACCCTCCTCGCCATCACTGTTCTCGCGGCGCTGCAGGCCCTCGTGCTTCCGGTCTATTTCACCGTCATCGAGCAGCCCGGGTTGCTCGGCTTCGTGCTCACCGCGTTGGCGGCCGGCATGCTCGTCGGCGCTGGCGTCTTTGCGGCCCTCGGCGCTCGAGTCTCGCGGCGTCTCTGGTTCGCGACAGGACTCGTCGGCACGACGGTGGGCTTCGCCCTCATCGCCTGGCTGCCATCGCCCGCCGTCGTCTTCAGCGGGGCGGTGGTGGTCGGTGCTGCGAGCGGTGTTCTGAACAGTGTGCTGGGCGTGCTGCTGATCGAGCGCATTCCCGAACTGGTGCGCGGGCGAGTTCTGAGCTCGCAAAACGCCATCATGACTCTCTCGGCGCCCGCGGGCATCATGGCTGCCGCTCTGCTCGTCGAGTACGCATCGCTCGAACTCGCGGCCGCCGCCATCGCGTCACTGTGGATCGTCGCTCTGATCGTGGGGCTGGCCTCACGATCGCTCCGTACGCTGGATGCGGAACCGAGCAACCCCGGAGAGGTCGACCCCGATGCGCAGCAGTGAACTCGCAACGCTGGCGGGAGTCACCGTGCGCGCACTGCGGCACTACCACCAGCTCGGCATCCTCGACGAACCACCTCGCTCGGTCAACGGCTACCGCGAGTACGACGTTCACCACCTCGTGCGCATCCTGCGCATCTCCCGACTCGCGAGCCTCGGCCTGCCGCTGCAGGGTCTCGCCGAGATTCTCGACGCCCCCGGCGACGACGCGAGCGCCATGCTCGACGAACTCGACCGCGAGGTCGCCGCGCAGATTGAGCGGCTCGAAGCGCGGCGCGCGACGATCGCCGAGCTTCGACGGTGGAACGCCGCCCCCGATCTGCCGAGTGAACTCGCCCCGTACGCGGCGCTTCTGGCGGCCAGCGCGTCGACGAGCGAGATCGCCCGATTCGATCGCGAACAGACCATCCTGCTGAGCCACTTGGCGGGTCCCGGCGGTGCCAAGGCGATCACAGCCCTCTACGCGCGGTTCACTGACCCCTCGATCGCCGACGCCTCGAAGGCGTTCACCGAGCGGTTCGCCGCGCTGCAGCCCGACGCGTCAGACGACGAGATCGCTGCGTTAGTCGAAGAGCTGGTGACCTCGTTCGGACCACTCGTGCGTGACCTGCGACTCGAGATCGCCGACCTCGACCTGACCAAGGCGACAGCGCTACTCACCGACCACGCCGACGACATGCTCAACGCCGCGCAGCAGCAAGCCCTCATCCTCATCGAGCAGGGCCTGACCGCCTACGGCCACGACGAGGGCTGATCAGAACGACGCTTCATCCCACCAGCGCAGCACGCGTAACGCGAAAAACGTTAGCCACGGGGAGGGCTCGCCGACGGGCACGTCGAGGGGAAACCACTCGCGGCCCTCGTAGTGCCGCTGCTGCATCCACGTTCCTGGAAAAGGCTGCCCGTCGGGCTGCTGGGCGTCGCGAATGATCCCGATGGCGTCGGATGCTCGCTCGTCGGGCGGCGTGCCCTCGAGCAGTGACGCTCGTCTCAGGTAGTCGAGCGCGTTGAGTGCCGTGTAGACGTGGCGGAACGGGTAGCCGAACGACTCGACCCACGGGCCGACGTGCTCGCCGGTCGAGGCTCGGTAGAGCATCCGTCGACTGAGCAGGTACTCCTCGGCCGCGTGACGCACTTCACGAAGGCGGGTGTCGCCCGTGCGTTCTTCCCAGTCGAGGATGCCCTTGAGCGAGTTGAGCGTCGAGTGGAAGCTCGAGCGCGTCGAGCCCTCGACCCACTCGCAGTTCCAGCCGCCGTCGGGCATTGTGTGCTCGGCGAACCACGTCGCGATGCCCTCGACATCGGCGCCGAGCCACGCGCCGTTGGCGAGGGTGAAGCCGTTGATGCAGGCGTCGACCTCACCGCCCCAGTAGGGCAGGTCGTCGTACTCCCAGCGTGAGTTCGCGGCGAGCTTGTCGGCAGTGCCGGCGAGCGCCGCGGCATCGAGGCCCCACTCGCGCAGGGTGTTGAGGCTCCACGTCGTGGCCGTCCACGGCTGGCCGTGCTTCGCTTCCTCGCCGTTCCAGTCGAAGTCAGCCGGAAAGTAAGCGCCGCCCGCCCACTGGCCGTCGGGGTCTTGGTGCGAGAGCAGCTCGGCGCCCATGCCCTCGGTCTCCACCCGGGCGCGAGTCGCCTGCCACACGGCCTCGGGCTCATCGAGCAGGTCGCGCTCGACCTGCCAGCGCAAGGCCGGGTCGGTGTCGAGCATCCACTGCAGCACGCGCGGTTCGATCGTCATGCGGCGAGCGTAGACCTGTGCTCCGTCGTGAGCGATGGCCATACGCCCTTGACAGGTGAGTGGCTCGCGATAATACTAAGGTCTGTGCCTAACTATTCGGACGATGTCGCGTCGGTGCTCCGCGCCCTCGCCGACCCGACGCGTCGGGCACTGGTCGAGCGGCTCGCGAGGGCTCCGGGCACCGTCACCGAACTGGCCGAACCTTTCGACATGGCACTGCCCTCGTTTCTGCAGCACCTCGGCGTACTCGAGGCCGCCGGCATCATCACCACACAGAAGGTCGGCCGCGTGCGCACAGCGAGCTTGCGCCCCGGCGCTTTCGACGCTCTGCACCTCTGGCTCGGCGAGCAACGCACCCCCGCCGAACGCCAGGCCGACCGGCTCGGCGTGCACCTCGCCCGATCTGCCCTCACGAAGGAGGCACCATGACCCGCGTTCGCGCCGATCTCATGATCTCGCTCGATGGCTTCGCCACGACGACCGATCAGACCCCCGAGAACCCATTCGGCGATGACTGGGGTCGACTCACCGAGCACTATGCCGCCACGAAGACCTTTCGCGAACGGGTGTTCGGCGACACGACCGGTGCGGGCACCACGGGCGTCGACGACGACTTCGCGCAGCAGTACTTCGAGGGCATCGGTGCCGAGATCATGGGGGCGGGCAAGTTCGGACTTCACGCCCACCCCGACGACTCCGACTGGCACGGCTGGTGGGGCGACACCCCGCCGTTCGGCTACCCCGTCTTCGTGCTCACGCATCGCGAACAGCCGCCGCTCGAGATGCGGGGCGGCACAACGTTCCACTTCATCAGCGCCTCGCCGACAGAGGCCCTCGCGATGGCCACCGAGGCCGCTGCCGGCGCCGATGTGCGCATCGGAGGCGGACCGACGAGCCTGATCCCGTTTCTCACGGCGGGCCTGGTCGACGAACTGCATGTCGCGATCACGCCGATTCTGCTCGGACGTGGCATTCGATTGTGGGATGACCTCCGCGCGTTCGAGCGCGGCTACCACGTGAGCTCTGTCGCAGCACCGAGCGGCGTCACTCACGTCACCTTCACGAGAGAGTGAGCACACCCATGACCGATGCACCTCTGACGGCAGTACCCCGCGAGCGCAGCCTCGCCCACGCCGGGTTCACCCTGACGCGCGAGTACCCCTCCCCCATCGCCGACGTCTGGAATGCCTTCGCCATCGAGTCGCTCAAGAAACGGTGGTTCGGCGAAGACGACTCGTGGGCGATCGGCGAGTGGCGCTTCGACTTTCGAATCGGCGGGTGCGACGTCGCCGAAGGCACCTTTCACGACGGCCCGCACTCGCGCTACGAAGCCGTGTACACGAGCATTGTTGAGCACGAGCGCATCGTCACGACCTACAACATGTGGATCGACGGCACGCACATCTCGACCTCGGTGGCGAGCTACGAGTTCGAGGTTGTGCCGGGCGGCACGCGCCTCACTCATGCTGAGCACGGCATCCACCTCGATGGTTTCGACACCGGAGAGCAGCGCGAAGCCGGCACGATCGAGCTGCTGGAGTCGCTGCGGTCCTTCCTCGCGAGTGAGCACTGAGATGTCGCGCCTGATCTACTCGGTCGCCTCCTCGCTCGACGGCTACAACACCGATGCCGGTGGCGGCTTCGACTGGGCGTTCCCCGACGAGCCTGTCGTCGCCTCGCTCATTGACGACGCCGAGTCGGTCAGCACCTTCCTCTACGGGCGCCGCATGTACGAGACGATGGCGGGCTGGGAGACCGACCCGAGCTGGGCCGAGGGTTCGCCAGAGTCGGCGAACTTCGCCGAACTGTGGAAGCGAGCCGACAAAGTCGTGTTCTCGCGCACGCTGACGGCGGTGACGACGACTCGCACGCGCCTCGAGCCTGAGCTCACTCGTGAGGCGATCGCACGCGCACTCGACGAGGCAGAGGGCGACGTGACGATCGAGGGGCCCACTCTGGCGGCCGAGGCGTTTCGTCTCAGGCTCATCGACGTCGTCGAGTTGCTCATCTGCCCCGTCATCGTGGGGGGCGGCATGCGAGCGCTGCCCGACGGTGTGCACGTCGACCTGACCCTCACGCGCGAGAAGCGCTTCGACAACGGCATGGTGCAGCTCAGCTACAAGACGACTCCAGGTCGGTCAGCAGGTACTGCTCGAGCTTGAGCCACTTCGGCGGTCGCTCGGTGCCCTCCGGCAGCAACGCGAAGGCCGCGGCTGAGTCGATGAGGCGCGGCTTCGTGAGCGTCACCTCGCCGCCATCGACCCGCAGCCGGGCTGAACCGGCCGCCAGCACGTTGCGCACCCAGTCCGACTGCACGCCGTAGACGGGCACGAAGAGGTACCCGCCGTCGACCCGGAACGCGTCGAGCGGCGTCTGATACTCGCGACCCGAGACGCGCCCGAGGTGAATGATCGCGGGCCTCACGCCTTTCTTCAGCTCGCGCGGGTTGAACGTGTACTTGTTCATGCGCGCCCACCATCGCGGCATCGGCATCGGTCACTCTCCTGTCTTCGCGGCCCGATCCAGGCCGTCGAGCAGCAGGCCGAGCGTGAACTCGAACTCTGTCTGCGAGTCGCACCATCCCAGCGTCGGGTCGCTGTCGGCATGCAGTTCGGCGGCGACCATGGCCGAGGTGTACGGAAACTGCTCGGCAAATTGCGCTACGAGATCATCGGTCATCTCGACGCCCTCCATGCTCGGGTCGCCCTCCGATGAGCTGAAGGGCTCTTGCGCGAAGCCGAGCACCATGCTGCTGAGCGCGTGCAACCCGCGGTGCGCCGTGCGATAGGAGACTCCACCGCGGATCATCGCGGCGAGCACCGCCTCGAACATCGACTGCACCGCCAACGGAATCGTGCTGCGCGACGTGATGAGAGCGGGCGCCCAGGGGTGTCGCAGCATCACGCGACGGGCGGCGAGGCTGCGGGTACGAACATCCGCTCGCCAATCGTCTTGCGCCGAGTTCGCGCGTTCGGCGGCCGCCGACGACTCCTCGAGTGCCTCGGTCACGACGCGCTCGACTAGTCCGTCGAGCAGGGCGTCTTTGTTCGCGACGTGGTGGTACAGCGACATCGCCTCCACCTGCAGCTCTGTCGCCACGCGGCGCATGCTCACGGCCGGCAGCCCTTCAGCGTCAGCGATCGACATCGCTGCTTCGAGCACCCGATCGCGCGTGACCGGCTTCCGTTCTGCAGTCGCCACGGCATCCTCTCGACCCCCTCCATCTTGCGCCACCTTACGATGTATGGCTACCTTACACCATAAGGTGCGCGAGTCACGGGCACCCCTCACCGATCGGAGCACTCATGCACCCCCTCTCCCGCACCGCCCGCCTCACCGGCGCGTTCTATCTCGGCTTGGCCCTCACCGGGATGCTCGGCTTTCTGCTCATCCGGCCGCAGGTCTTCGTCACTGGCGACAGCGCCGCCGTGCTCGAGGCACTTGCCGGCAATCTGCCCCTTGCGCGCGTCGGCCTGCTGCTCGAACTCGGCATCGTCGTGACGCAGGTGCTGACCGCCCTGTGGTTCTTCAAGCTCTTCCGCGGGGTGAACGCCTTCGCCGCCGGTGCGCTCGCGACCCTGGGTCTCATGAACGCGGTCGCGATTCTGGGCAGCGCCGCCTCGCTCAGCACCGCCATCCAGCTCGCCGAGAGCGGCACGGGCGACGCGGCAGTGCAGGTCAGCCTGCTCATCGTTCTCTCTGAGGGCTTCTGGGCCGCGGGCGTCGTCTTCTTCGGAGCCTGGCTGATCCCGATGGGACTGCTTGTACTCCAGTCGGGCTTCGCCTGGCGCTGGATCGGCTGGGTGCTCATCGTCGGCGGCATCGGCTACATCGCGAGCATCGTGCTCGTGACGCTGGCTCCCGAGTCGACCACCGTCGCCGACCTGCTCGTGATTCCTGCCACCGTCGGCGAGTTCTCGATCATGCTCTCGCTACTGATCCGCGGAGTGCCCGCGCTTGCGGCGGCTCGCCCTCGAGAAACGGTGTCTGCCTGAGGGCCATCACACAGAAACGGGCCGCCCGACACACGCGCCGGACGGCCCGTTTCGTGACGGTGGAATGGTGGACCTGAGGGGATTCGAACCCCTGACCTCCTCGATGCGAACGAGGCGCGCTACCAACTGCGCCACAGGCCCGTAGAGCGTCACCACCATATCACCGCGGGTGGGGCGCCTTGAACGCGTCGAGCAGCCACGGCGGAGCATCCCCCGTCACGATCACCTCACGCACGCGTTGCTCGTCACCCGAGCCCTGCGTGTGCGCCGACAGCGAGAATGCGCCTGCTGGTGCCCGCAGACTCAGGGTCGCCGAGGCCCGCGCGAGCTCGTCGTCGTTCCAGTGCGCATACTCTTCGGCCAGCTCGAGTTCGACGCCGTCGCGCGCGACGCGTAACCGCCGTCGGTCGATGTAGGGGCACCAGGGCGGCTCGACGTGATCCATCGGAGTCCACTCGCGCGCCTCCGAGCGCTCGCGCTCGACGTCGGCGACACCGTGCTCGCCGGCCAACCGGTCGAGCGAACGGCGAAGCACTGCGACGGCATCGTGCAGAGACAGCGCCGGTTCGTCTCTACCGCCAGATTCCGGTTCGGGATGCTCGCGCAGCGCCGCGACCACCTGAGCGGCCGTGCGGCTCAAGCCGAGCGCCGCACCCTCGTCGCGGTGCGCCTCGCACAGCCACAGCTGGTGAGCGGGATGCCCTGGCAGGTCGCCCGACTCACGCGCGTCGGCCGCGCGCACGCACGACACGAGCGACGCCGAGTCGGCGGGGTCGACGTCAGCACCGCAGACGTCGCACAGAGGCGGTCGCACGCCGACCAGCATGGCAGACCGGCGACCCGCAGTCTCAGTCGTGTTGCCGCCGGGCGAGCATGAACATCGACACGTTGAGCCGCAAGAACGGCCACAACTGCAGAAACGGGTTGCGTCGTCGGCGCAGTTCGCGCTCGGACGGTAGCGGTGCCGCGTCGATGCGCTGCTGCGTCGTGAGCGGAGTGCTCAGTGGTGTGGCCATGATGGGCTCCTGTCGAGCGGTCGTCGGCGACGTCGTCATTCCGGAATGAGGTACCAGAACGGGTACGCCTTGGCCTTGTAGAGGAAGGCGCTGTGCAGCAGCCGCTTGACCCAGTGCGCCGCGAGCCCGACTTCGCCCGTGGTGGCGCCTAGCTCGCGCCCGGCCCCCTCGGGGTGTCGCTTCACATCGGGCACGATCGGTGTCATCGTCATCGCCGCGGCGGATCCGTTCGTGTAGCTGACGCCCATCGATGCGATGCACGCCGCGGGCAGATCGGCCATCGAGGCCGTGTGCGTCGCGACGGTGTCGCCTGCCGTGATCATGTCGACGATGCTCAGCGCGACCGCTTTACCCATGGCTCCCGAGGGCATGCCCGTGCGGGGCGGGGCCGGCGCGATCGCGATGCCCTGCGGCGTGTAGCGCGGCTCAGTGATCTGGTGCGGCGGAGCGAAAGCTATGCCGATGGCGAAGACGTTCGGGTGGCCCGGCACCTGATACGTGCGCGGCCAGTCATCGCCGCTCCACTCGGCGAAGGGCTTCTGCGAGTAGTCGGCGTCGACTTTCATGAAACCGCTCGGTGCGAACAGGGCTTCGCGGATGCTCTCTCCGCGCCGATCGTACGCTTCAAGGTGCACGCCCTTGAACGGCGGCAGCAGCATCGCGAAGTCGTAGGGCAGCTCGGCCATCTCGCCGTCGAGCTGGCGGTACCGGATGAATCCCGGTTCGATCGAGTCGACGGCCGCCTCGGTGATGGCCTTGACGCCGCGCTCGCGGAAGAGCGAGAGCATCCACTCTTCGCTCGTCATTCGCTGACCTTTCTTGTCGAAGACCATGCCTCCGACTCCGAAGTCGCCCAACTCGACCTCGTTGGTGAGGTAGACGACATCGGCGAGGTCGCGCACTCCGGCGCGACGCAGCTCGTGCTCGACATTGAAGGCGTACTCGAACGCCGCGCCCTCGCAGGTGCACGTGCCATGACCGACACCGATGACGAGAGTCTGGCGCTCGCCGGCCTTGAGCTTCGCGATCACGGCGGCCAGTTCGTGCGCAGCGTGCTCGGCGTGAGCGGGAGTGCAGACCGAGACCGTGTGACCCATGTCGGGGCCGAGCCCGGGGGTGGCTTCGAAGTTCAACTGCGGGCCGGTGGCGTTGATGAGGTAGTCGTAGCGCACGCGCTCGGTCTGGCCTTCACGGCCCTCCTGGGTGTAGACGATGTCGACCGCGCCCTGGGCGCTGACGTCGTCTCCCTCCGGGCGGATCGCGACGGCCTTCGCCTGCCTAAAGTCGACGCCCTTGCGCTTGTAGACGGGAGCGAGCGGAAAGACGACGCGCTTGCTCGGCATACGGTCGACCCCGACCCAGATGTTCGAGGGAATCCAGTTCCACTTCGAGTTGGGCGAGACTACGACGACGCGGTGGTCGCGGCCGAGCTTGCGGCGCAGAGTGAGAGCGGCGGTGTGGCCGGAGACTCCGGCTCCGAGAACGACGACGGTGGCCATGAGAAGTGCCTCGATTCCCCGGCGGCTTCGCCGGCGAGGCCACGCTATTCCTGATACCCCGAGGGGTATCAGGGGCTTAGGTCCTGACTTGCCCGATCAGCTGGCCGCGCGCCGGCGGCGCAGCACCTCATCGAGGTCGGGCGGGCGGGTCGGCAACTGGTCGACGAGGCCCATGCGGTCGAAGCGGCTCGCGGCAGGGCGCTCGACCTCGCGCGACTCCCCCTCCGAAGTTGTGGAAGCCCACTCCGAAGTTGTGGAAGTCGCGCGGGCAGCAATCGTGGCTGCGGCGGCGTCGGATGCTGCGGCCGCAACGCGCTGCGCCCGCTCGGCTTCGGCGGCAGCCGCAGCGAGCGCCGCCGCGTGGTCGAGCGCAGGAGCGGCAGCCCCGGCCGGCACGACCGGCGCACTGAGGTAGCTCGGCTTCGGCAGAGGCACAGGTGTCCACTCGCGACGCACGGCCGGAGGCGCACGGCGCACGGGCGGCGCGAGGTCGACGAACTGCGAGGCGGCGACGCCAGCGACGGGGGCGGTGCGACGACGCTGTGCGCGAGCGAGTCCGCTGAGCAGCGTCACGCCGCTGATGGCGACGAACGCAGCGAAGCCCGCCCAGGCCCACGCGCCCGAGACGAGCGCCACGACGATGCCGACGATCGAGAGCAGGGTCAGCAACGAGGTGACGGCACGCGAGCGTCGCAAACGACGCTGACCGAGACGTGCAGCATCCACTTCGGCCATGAGGCCGGGCGCCGACTCAGAGAGCCGCGCCCGCAACGCCCGCTGCGCCGCAGCCTCGCGGGCACGCGCGATCGCCAGTTCTTCACGCTGTCGCGCGGCCAGAGTGCGCTGTTGCGCCGCGACATCGCGGGCCGTCAGCTCGGCGCGCACTTCGGCGGGAACCTCGGCGGTCTGCGCCATGATGCGCAGGGTCTGCTGCAGTCGCACGGCGTTGCGCTCGGTCGCGAGGTACTCTGCGCGACGGCGCCACATGGGCACGAGATAGAGCAGCCAGAGCGCGGCCGCGAGAGCGATGAGGATCGCTGTGCCACCGCCGGTCTCGAGCATGTCGTAACGGTACGATTCGAGAGCCGGTCGTCACCGGAGGCCAGCGGAGTGTCTGCAGACCCGCGGCGTGTTCGCCCCCCTATCGCCATGCCGAGGAGACCCGTGTCGTCGAGCCCCGCCCCCGAGACCGTCACCACCGAACCGCGCCGTATCTCGAGCCTGTTCGGCAACGTCGAGCTCATGATCGTCATCATGCTCGGCATCGTGTCGGTCGTGACGGCCTACGCTTCGTTCCAAGCCGCGCTCTACGGCTCGAAGATGGACTCGTTCTACGCGCAGTCGACTCGCCTCACCGCCGAAGCCGAGTCGGCTTACCTCGAAGGCAACCAGCAGTACGTGCAAGACTCCGCGACGCTCGCCCGCCTTCTCGAGCTCGAGGTTGAGATATCGGCGACTGACCCCGTCATCGCGCAGCTCGCCAGCGAGAAGCACGAGCTGCTGAGCTTCGTCTCTGTGTCAGACGAGCTCGCTGCGGCCATCGCGTGGGCCGACGCCGAGAACGAGGCCGACCCCGACTTCTACACTCCCCCGCAGAACGACGACGCCTACCTCGAGAGCCTGTTCGGCACCTGGAACGTGCTCAACGACGAAGCCGCCGAGGCCACGCTGAACGGTGACGAGGCGAACACCTACGGCGACCGGCTCACGCTCAACACCGTGCTCTTCGCCGTGTCGCTGTTCTTGCTCGGTGTCGCGGCCGTGCTCAAGAGCCGTCGTGCGCAGTACGCGCTCATCGGCGTGAGCACCGCCATCTTTGCTGGCGGTCTCGCACTGACGGTGTCGATTCCGTTCGTCTCGCTCTAGCCGAGCTCGTAGGCGCCCCGCAGCCAGTTGACGAGCTCATCGTCGATGTCGTCGAGCGTGCGCACATCGACCCGGTGCGTACACATGCCCTTCACGGCAAGGAGGCGCTCGCTCGCCGGAGCGTCTCCGAGATTGAGGCCCAGGGCGATGCGCTGAGCGCTCGCTGGTTCGATGAGAGCAAACTGCTTGCGGCGGCGCAACGAGACCGAGGTGCGCTTGGGGGCGATCTCGACATCGCCGCCGAGCGACAGTGCGATCTCGACGAGCCGATCGTGCAGCGGCCGTAGCCCCGCCTTTGCGCCCGCGTACTGCCCATCGACCAGGTCGTCGTCGGTGCGCTCGATTCCACGCTCCCGATGCAGCAAGGCGATCGAGTTGGCGAAGCCATGTGTCACGCCGTGCGCTGACTTGAGGTGGGCGAGCAACTGCCCGTGCTTCTCGAGCCCCGTCCGGTCGAGGATGCTTGACCACTGCTCAAGCGACCTGCCGGTCTTCTCTGGCAGCGACTCAATGAGCTTTTTCGTTGCGTCGTCCATATCAGCCTCCACGTCTCCGATCGCTCGATCACGCGGCCTGCACTGCGCCGATGATAAGTCCCATGATGGCGAAGACGAAGACGAGGTAGACGGCATCGATCACAAGTAGCATGCCGCGTCGCCGCTCGAAGAGCCCGACCACAACGAGGGGTGCGGCGGCGAAGGTCAGCCCTGCCACGAAGCCGGCGAGCAGTCCGCCGATGGCGCCCAAGGTGCCGATGAAGGCTGAGAGGCTGAGCGCGATCACGACGGAGAGGATGGCCGACCCGCCGAACACACGCAATGATCCCGACTTCAGCTGCTCGTCGCTCAGTTCAGTGAGTCTCTGCCACGGCTTGGCCACCAGCAGTCCGAACCACAGGCCGCCGAGCACGAACATCGCGAGCGCTGCGAGGCCGACCGCAATGGGGTTGATAGCGATGTCCGTCATGCGTAGCTCCTTTCGCTGGAGCCGCGCCCTGCGGCTTCCGCGAGAAGACTGTAGGTGCCGGCCAGATGTCCCGAATTGGAGAAAGTTACCGCTCTCGCGCTACCGGCACATCGTCGAGGGGGACGAAGCTGGCGAACTCGAGGCCGTGCTCGCGCAGGCCTTCAACGAAGCGCTGAGGGCTCGTACCTGCGAAGCGCGTGAAGGCGTGGATGCCGTGCGACTGGTCGTAGTATCCGTGCTCCGCGACGAGCTCCGACCAGGGCGGCAGCGGATCGCGGACACTCAGGCTCGCCAGTAGCGCCGAGAACCGTGCGACGTCGGCGAATCGCTTGGGTCCGAGTCCGCACCGACGGGTGAACCGCCCCGAGAGCGCACGGCTGGTCAGACCAAGCTCGTGCGCTACGTGTGCCACTTCGCGTGCCGGATCTGCCTCGAATGCAGTTCGCGCGGCCCTCACGAGCGGGTCGATCGCCTTCGGGCGGAAGCGTCGCTCGAGCAGCTCGGCGAGAGCGCCTAGCAGTGCTTCCGCGTCGGCGCCGTCATGGGCCAGCTCGACCACGCTGGTCACGCCCGGCAGGACGATCTCGCCAGGTACGACGGCGTCGACGAGCGAGCCGACAGGGAGTTCAGCGAGTGCGCCGATGCCGTCTGCCGAGAATTCTGCGACGAGCATCCGCAACCGCTCCGGATTCTCATTGATCAGGTACTCGGTCTGCACTCCCGCAAGAAAAGGCCCCGTGAGTTCGATCCCCGTCTCTCGTCCGCCGCGCTGCAGCTGTCGATACGGACCAGACAGATTGACGATCAGGTGCGGGCGAGGGTTCGGCAAAACTTTCTCGAAGCGCCGCAGCCCCGCGCCCTCGAGAAACCAGAGCGCCGTCACGACGTCTTCGAGCACCGTGGGCACAGGATGCCCGACCATCGTCGGTTGCATCAGCGGGGAGGCGGCAATGGGATGCTGTGCCGGGCGGCGATGCGGTCGACCTCGGGCACCTCGGCTGCGGTCGGGTCGACTCGGCCCGACTTCCAGCGCTGCAGCACGCCCTGGGGCACCTCTTCGACGGTGAGGCCGAAGCAGAAGTGGTCGCGCCAGTCGCCGTTGATGTGGATGTAGCGGCGGCGCAACCCCTCGTAGCGAAAGCCCAGCTTTTCAACGACGCGCAGCGAGGGGGTGTTCTCGGGCCGGATGCAGATCTCCATGCGGTGCAGACCGGTCGTGAAGAACACGTGGTCGGTCGCGAGCGCGACCGCGGCGGGCGTGAGCCCACGGCCCGCGAAGCCTGCCCCGACCCAGTAACCGATCGTCGCCGAGGCGAGCGAGCCATACGTCATGCCGCTCACGTTGAGCTGACCGGCCAGTCGGCCGTCGGTCTCGATGACGAAGGGCAGACCGGTGCCGGCGCGTGCCCCGGCGAGCAGCGAGCGGATGCTGCCCTTCGTGTCCCAGTTCATCGGGGCCGACGGGCTGGTGGCCTCCCACGGCCGCAACCAGGCGCGGCTCGCGAGCAGTTCACGCTCAAGCTCGCGAGCATCGCGAACTCGAATCGGACGCAGCACCGTCGCGCCATCGCGCAGCGTGGGGATGATCGATGCCACGCCTCAGTCTAAGCGGGCGCTGAATTCTCTCAGCCACGGGCGCAATTCGGGCCCGAGGTCGTCGCGCTCGACGGCGAGCTGCACGATCGCCTTGATGTAGTCGAGACGGTCGCCCGTGTCATACCGGCGGCCGCGGAACACCACACCGTAGACGCCACCGGCTTCAGCGTTTCCGGCGAGCTCGAGAAGAGCATCCGTCAATTGAATCTCGCCGCCCTTGCCGGGAGAGGTGCGCTCGAGAACGTCGAAGATCTCGGGCTTAAGCACATAGCGGCCGATGATCGCCAGGTTCGACGGCGCCGTGCCCGGCTCGGGCTTCTCGACGAGGTCGAGCACGCGCACCACGTCGGGGTCGTCAGTCTCTTCGATCGTGGCGATGCCGTACAGGTGCGCCTGTGCAGGGTCGACCTCGAGCAGGGCGATGACGCTCGTGTTCTTCTGCTCGTGCACGTCGATCATGCGATCGAGCAGCGGGTCGCGCGGGTCGATGATGTCGTCACCGAGCAGCACGGCGAACGGCTGACGGCCAACGTGCATATGGGCACGCAGCACCGCGTGGCCGAGACCGAGGGGGTCGCCCTGGCGCACGTAGTGCATGTCGGCGAGGTCGGTCGAGTACTCGACCTTGGCGAGCTTCGCAGTGTCGCCCTTGCGCTCAAGCGTGGCCTCGAGCTCACCGACGCGGTCGAAGTGATTCTCGAGCGCGGTCTTATTGCGACCGGTGATCATGAGCACGTCGGTGAGGCCCGACGCGACCGCCTCTTCGACGACGTACTGGATGGCGGGCTTGTCAACCACGGGCAACATCTCTTTGGGCATGGCTTTGGTGGCGGGCAGGAAGCGCGTTCCGAGTCCCGCAGCAGGGATCACGGCCTTGGTGATTCTCGCAGTCATGGTGTCAGCGTAACGAAGCACCGAAACCACGGCGCGGCCTTGACAGCGCGCCTCTAGCATGGGCGGTATGCCTTCCGAGCCCGACGGACACGCCATCGCCGCTAAGCGCGCGCTGCGGGCCGAACTGCGCGAGCGACGACGCATCCGCTCGCAGCACGAGCGCGATGCGGCCACCGAATCGCTCACCACACAGCTCATTGCGCTGACCTCGACGCTCGGGCCGCGCTCGCTGTCGTGCTACCTCGCGACGCCCGACGAACCGCAGACGCGCCCGTTCTTGCACTGGGCCGCCGACCATGGAATCCGCGTGCTGCTGCCGATCTCGCGCGACGACGGGCTGCTCGAGTGGGCGACCTACGATCGCGAGCTCGACGAGTCGCTCGACGCGCTCGGCATGCCCGTGCCGACGACCGACGTGCTCGGCCCGATCGCGATCAATGATGTCGGGTTGATTCTCGTGCCAGCCGCGGCGGTCGATCGCGGGGGCATGCGCATGGGCTGGGGGCGCGGCTACTTCGACAAGACACTCGGCTCGATGGATCGCCGCCCGCCTGTCTTCGCCGTCGTCTTCGACAACGAGGTGGTTGACGAGCTGCCGCGCGAGCCGCACGACCAGTCGGTCGACGGCGTGGTCACCCCCAGCGCGATCACCCGCTTCGCTGACTAGCGGGGGTCCGTAGGCGCGGTCAGTGGATGCTCCTCCGCGCCGTATTCTGGAGGGTGGAGGTTCTTCCATGCCCACGTACTCGTACCGCTGCACCGACTGCTCGACTGCGTTCGACATCTCGCAAGCTTTCACCGACGACTCGCTCACGGTGTGCCCGAGCTGCGATGGCCGGCTGCGCAAGGTGTTCTCGGCGGTCGGCGTGACCTTCAACGGCTCGGGTTTCTACCGCACCGACAGCCGCGCGGGTGCGGGCGGGTCGAAGAAGAGCGAGGGCGGTACGGGCTCGTCTGAGTCGAAGGGCTCCGACTCCAGCAGCGCTCCGGCCACCAAAAAGGCTGAAACCTCGTCGAGCACGAGCACCCCTGCGAAGGCCACCGCCGCCAGCTAGCAACAGGCCCGTTAGCATCGGTGCATGCTCAAGGGTTTCAGAGAGTTCATTCTTCGCGGCAACGTCATCGACCTCGCGGTCGCGGTCGTCATCGGTGCGGCGTTCACCGCGGTCGTCACCGCCATCGTGACGGCCGTCATCAACCCGCTCATCGGGGCGCTGTTCAATGCGGAGTCGCTCGCTCAGGCGCTCCCCGTCGCGATTCCGACCGTCTCAGGCGGCGAGTCGATCCTGTACTTCGGTGCAGTCATCGGCGCGCTACTCAACTTCATCATCGTGGCCGCGGTCGTCTACTTTGCGCTCGTCATGCCCATCAACCACCTCAAGCGACAGGCCGAAGAGCGCCGCAAGGCCGGTGAGCCCGCGGTCGACGACGCTGTTCCGCCGACTGAGCTCGAGCTGCTCGCCGAGATTCGCGACCTGCTCGCGAAGCGCGACGCGGCACCGCCCGCGCAGTAACCCCACAGCTCTCGCTCAGTAGTGCGGCGGCTTCTCAGCGCGGAGGCGGTCGTCGTTCTCGTCGAAGCCGTGCCGCTCGGGCTCGGGGCTCGGGGCGGGATCCGATCCGGCGGGCGGGGCCGTCGTCACTCGACGGGCACCGCGGCGCTTGCCGCCCGGGGCGCGCCCCGCATCCGTCTCTGTCATGCCTCCAAGAGTAGGCGTAGGTGGCACCATTCGAGCTAGCCGGTTCCTACTGTCGCTCCAGCCCGGGAAACGCCGCCGAGCGCGGCGTTTCCCCCGTGAGATGAGCGTGTCGCCACCATCCACCGGGGCGATACGACACGAACGACCACGCGAAACCCGTACCCTCGCGCCCGGTCAGCGAACGATGGCGAGCTCTTCGGTCGGGGTTCCCGACGACACTGCGCCCGAAGGCACGCCACCCGCGAGTGCGTAGACGCGGTCGGCCACGGCCTCGGGGTCACTGAAGAGCTCGAACACGTGCACGCGTGCGTAGTGCCAACCGAGGCGCCGCATGAGGTCGGGGCGCAGGCGCAGCGACTCTCGCAGTGAGAGCGGGCTGAGCGCAGCATCCGTCTCCACCGCGACGCAATAGCCGCCGCGACTCGCAACGAGCGGCAGCTTGCCGCGGTGCCCGAGAGCAACGGTCATGCCGCGCGCCTCGAGGCGATGGGCGAGGTCGATAAGCATCGGGTCGCTGTCGTCGGGCAGTTCGTCGGCCGTGCGGCGCGCCTCGATATCGGTGAGCAGGTCGGCGAGTGCACGGGCGCCGTGCGAGAGCCGGTCGTCGTCGAGGTCGCCGGGGCGGATGCAGCTGACGATGCGCACGAACCGCCGTGCGCGCGTCATGGCGACGGCGAGCAAGCGGTCGCCGCCGGGTCGGCCGAGCGAGCCGAACTCGCTCAGCACGCGGCCGTGCGGCGTACGGCCGAAGCCGATCGAGAAGATTACGCGGTCGCGAGCCTGCGCCACCGACTGCTCGATCGTCAGCACCGCGAAGGGCTCGGTGCGGTCACCGAGCAGTACATCGTGCAAGTCAGGGCGGTGCGTGACGGCCTCGAGCACAGCGGTGTGCACGCGCGAGGCATGCTTCGCGCTCGCGGTGACGACCATGAGCGACTCGTGCGGCCGCGCCGTGGCGTGCTCGATGACGAGGTCGACCGTGCGGCGCACCTCGACGTCGACGCTCTCGATCGCTCCCGTGTCGTCATCGGGCATGCCGTGGCCGCCATCGAGGTAGTCGACCGCGATCGACGGATGCCCGAGAAAGGATCCGGCCCAGGGCAGCGACTCGATGCGGCCCGCGTAGAACCTCCGGTTCACGAGCTCGGCGAGGTCTTCGCCCCCGGCGCGGTACGAGCGCGTGAGGGATACCGCGGGCAGCAGCTCGCTCAGCTGGAAGAGGGCAGAGCCAGCGTGCCGGGCATCCACGTCGCCGTCGTCGATCGCGTCGCCGACCGCGATGCGGAAGGGCGCAGGAGCCTGCGTGACCGGGTCACCGATCGCGACGACCTGACGGCCGCGGCGCACCGAGTTCGCGACCTCGGCCACCGTGACGGCGCCCGCGTCGAGCAGCAGCACGGTGTCGAAAGCGATGTCGTCGCTGATGAGGTGCACGTCGTAGGGCGAGGCGAGCCACACCGGCGCGATCGGTCGGCTGAGGTGCGGCGCGTCGCGCTGAAGGGTCGCCGAGCTGAGGTGCCCCGACTTGAGCGCGGAGCGAAGCGCTTCGGCCTCGTCGGGCCAGTCGGTGATGCCGATCGACCAGTTCTCGGCGAGCTGCCACGCGAGCAGTTGCGCCGCACCGGCGGCGTGCGCCTCGTCGACGAGCCTGAAGTCGGCCTCGAGCCGCTCGAGCACGTCGGGCTCGGCGCCGAGCAGGGCGCGATCGTGCTGCAGCAGACTGTCGAGCGCTGAGCGCCACCAGGCGAGCTCGAGCTCGGCGGCAACCTGCTCGCGTGCGACGTGCCGTGCAGCGAGGTCGCCCAGCAGCGGGCCGACGTCGAACTGCTCGAGCCGATTCAGCAGCGTCGTGCGCTCCTGCAGGTTGGCGAGCACATCGCTCTCGGCCGCGAGACCCTCGAGCAACGCGTGCAGCTCGGCGAGAGGCCGGTGCGCGAGCTGCTGGTCACGGCTGTGGTGCCCGAGCGGAGCATCCAGAGCCGCGAGATCGAGCTCGACCTGCTGGAAGGCGACGGCGACATCGGCGATGCCGACGGGCACGGTCGGCGTGATGCCGCTCGGCACGAAGCGCTGCCAGAGCACGCGCTGCTGCTGAATGCGAGTGAGGGCCTCGTGCAGGTCGCTCACGCTGACGCCCGGCCGCAAGTACTCCTTGGCGAGCCCCTTGAGGCGACGGCGCGTGGCGGCGGGCATGCTCGACGACTCGCGGCGCGGAGCCGTGGCCGCGATGAGCTCGCTCAGCGAGCGGTCGAAGACGGCGGGCTGGAAGCGGTCGAGCGTGTCGCGCAGGTCGGCGAGCAGCCGCAGGTAGACACCGAGCTCGGCGAGCGTCTCGAACGGTCGCATCGGAGTCGCGCCGATGAGCGCACGGCCGCGCTCGACGAGGCGCGGCACACTCTCGTGATGCAGGCGGCGCGCGAGTTGCTGCGCCGCAATGGCTTCATCGCCGGTGCGGAACGAGGCGCCGTACCAGGGCGAATCGCCCGGGCCGTAGCTGAACTGCCCGAGCTCGGCGGCCTGCACCATGGTCTCGGCGGCCTGCCGACGGTCGGCGGCGAGCAGCTCGACCGCGGCACGGCTCAGGCGAGCGCGCGTCGTCGGCGGGGTGGGCAGCAGGGCCAGTCGGCTGAGCTCGGTGACGCAGTCGATGACGCTGATGCCCAGCTCGTCGTCGGGGCGCGAGAGCGCTTCGCGGTAATCGATGAGCACCGAGCGCAAGCGAGTGAGCGCCTCGTTGACGTCGGCGACGCGCGGCCGCTGCGCCTTCTCGTTGCGGCTGATCGCGCGAATCACGTCGCGGCGCAGACTGCGGGCCGTCACCGCGATGCCGGGCAGCCCGATGTCGCCGAAGCGCTGCGCGATCGTGCGCAGGCTCGCGCGGCGCGGGCTCACGACGAGCACGCGCTTGTTCTGGGCCACGAGGGCGCCGAGCGCATTAACCACGGTCTGGGTCGCGCCCGTGCCGGGCAGCGTCTTGACGACGAGCGAGTTGCCGGCCGCGATGGACGCGATGACGTGCTCTTGCTCGGCATCGGCGTCGAGCAGCAGCAGGTCGGTCTCGGGCGGGCGCTCGTCGGCGGGCACGGCCTCGACTGGCGACTGACTCTCGCTGACAGCCCAGCGCGCGCTCGTGTTGCCCGCGAGGGCATCGAGCACCGGATGAGCGAGGTCGTGCGCATCCGCCACCAGCTGCGGGCCGACTTCGGCGAAGGTGCTGACGACGAGCCGCGGGCTGATCGTGATGCCCTGCAGGTGCGCGGTCAGGCCCCGCAGGCGGTCAAGCGGCGGGTTCGGCTTGAAGGCGTCGCCGTCGTGGGCGAGGGCGACGAAGGCAGCCTCATCGAGGTGCACCGAGAACTGCTCGGCGAGCGCGCGGGCCAGCGCCGGATTGACGGCGACGGTTCCGGTGAGCGTGAGCTCGACATCCCGACCCCGACGGCGCAGGCGCAGGGGGCGCAGCAGCAGCGGGGCGCAGTGATCGACACCGTCGACGCGCCATGAGACGAGGCCAATGCCGAGTTGCACGGCGTCGATGCCGCGCGCGCTCGCGAGTTCGACCCCGGCGTCGGCGATGCGCTCGGCCGCGACGCGCGCCTGCTTGAGGGCGACATCGTCGCGCACCAGATTGCTGAGCAGGGTAGGACTGCCGGCGATGAAGCGCGCGAGACCGCCGGGGTGGCTCGTGCCGAGCTCGATGCGGCCGCGTGGGTCGTCCGTGAAGTGCAGCAGGGTGCTCGAGCCGCCGACCGTGGCGAGCTCGGTGCGCCAGCGATCCCAGATGGGAGAGGCGACGTTCATGGGCACGACCCGAGGGTCGTCGAACCGCACCGACGAGGGCTGCAGGGGGTTCGCCCCGCTGACGTCGTCGGCGTCGATCTCATGATCGTCGTATCGGTCGGCACGCCACACGCGGCCACCCTACGGCTGGTCTGCCGGAATTCCGGGCATTCCGGGCGGTCTGCCGTAGATCTGCCCGCTCCGTTCGTAACTCAGGCTGTAGCCACCCGAGTGTCGGCATAGACCGTCACTTCTGTCGTTACAGCCTGAGTTAGGAACAGGGCGGCGCACCTAGAATCGGGTCGTGGAACTCGTGGGCGGGTTGGTCTCGGCTCTGGTCACCGGCGGGGTCACGCTGCTGGTCGTCGTGGCCGCCGTGCTCGTCGGCGGCATCGTCATCGTCTCGCGCCGCCGCTCGCGGCCCGCGCAGGTTTCGGGCGACGTGCGGCGCCGCGCGGGCTCAGCGCTTGTGCGCGCTGACGACCGCATCGGCGAGGGCGAGAGCGACGTCGAGTTCGCGATCGCCCAGTTCGGCGAGAAGGCCGCGGCCGAGTACCGCGACGCCGTGCGGCAGGCGCGCACCGACCGCGACGAGATCTTCCGGCTGCACCGGCTCATCGACGACGAGCCGGGCGCGGGCCTTGCCAATCGCGAGCGCGCGGCCCGCATCGTGATGCTCGCCGACCGCATCGAGCGCACCCTCGGCGAGCAGGCCGCGAGCTTCCGCGAGCGCCGCTCGCTCGAATCAACGGCGCCCGACCGACTCGAGCGGGTGCGCACTCGCGTCGCCGACGCCCGTGCCCGCCTCACCGTGACGACCCGGCAGCGGGATGCCCTGCTCGAGCAGCACTCCCGCAGCGCTCTCGGCCCCGCCGTCGACGCCCCCGAGCGCGCCATGCGATCACTCGACCGTGCCGAGAGCTTGGCAGCGGAGGCGGCACCGGGCAGCACGGCTCTTGCGAGCAGCGTCATGCAGACGATCGCCGAAGCCGAGCGCATGCTGTTCGCGGCCGACGAGGCGCTCGACGCCGTCGACGCCGTGGCCGAACGACTCGACGACGCGGCCGATGCTCTGCAGCAGCTGCGCGACGACGCCCGCGTCGTTCGCACCGAAGCTCTCGAAGCCGCAGCTACTGCGCCCGACGGCGACTCGGGTGCGGCGATCACCGAGGCCGTGGCAGAGCTCGATCGAGCCGTCGAGGCGGCGAAAGCCGCGGCGGCCGACCCGCTCGAGCAGCTCGACGACCTGCGCACGGCGATGGACGCCGTCGAGGTGGCGCTCGCCTCGTCGCGCACGCAGGCCCAACGACTCGCGCATGCGCGCGAGGCGTACCTCGCCGCGCGGGTGCAGACCGAGGCGCAGCTGGCTGTGGCCCGCGAGGCGCTCGGCTCGAGCGGCTCTGCCGGTGCGCGCGCGCGGCTGGCGGAGGCAGAAGACGAGCTGCGAGCATCCGCCGCCCTCATCGACACCGACCCCGTCGACGCGCTCGATGCCGCACGCCGCGCGCTCACGCACGCGCGCGACGCCGAGGTGCTCGCCCGCTACTGAGCTTGCAGCCAGGCGAGCACCGCGAGCACGCGGCGGTGGTCGCCGTCGGCTGCGTCGAGCCCGAGCTTGGCGAAGATTGCCGAGATGTGCTTCTCGACGGCGCCGACTCCGATGAAGAGTGCGGCGGCGATGGCCGCATTGGTGCGACCCTGCGCCATGAGTTCGAGCACCTCGCGCTCGCGGGCCGTCAACGCGGCGAGCGGGTCAACGCGCCGGGCCATGAGCTGCGTGATGACCTCGGGGTCGAGCACGGTGCCGCCGGCGGCGACACGCTCGAGGGCATCCCGCACCTCGTCGAGCGAGATGACGCGGTCTTTCAGCAGGTAGCCGATGCCGCCCGTGCCTGCCGCGAGCAGTTCTTGCGCGTACGCCACCTCGACGTACTGCGAGAGCAGAAGAATGGCGACGTCAGGGTGCCGCCGGCGCAGCTCGATCGCGGCGCGCACACCCTCATCGCGAAAGGTCGGCGGCATGCGCACATCGAGCACGACCGCGTCGGGCTCGAGAGCCGGCAGCGCGGCGAGCAGCGACTCGGCGTCGCCGAAGGCTCCGACCACCTCGAGCCCCGCATCGCCGAGCACGCGCACCAGCCCTTCGCGCAGCAGCACCGAATCATCGGCGACGGCGACGCGAAGGGCTGGCATGGCGTTCAGCCTAGGCTTCCGGCGCAGTGCCGGCGGTGGTGGATGCTGCGCCCACGCCCGCGAGCGGCAGCGTCACCGTGACCGAGGTCGGGCCGCCCTCGGGGCTCGAGAGCGTGAAGTCGCCGCCCATGCCGGCCGCACGGTCGCGCAGCCCGACGAGGCCGTGCCCGGCCTTCTCGACCGCTCCGCCCACGCCGTCGTCTGTCACGGCGACGACGAGCGCGCCGTCGGCGGTCGTGACACTCAGCGTGATGCCACCGGCTTGCGAGTGCTTCGCCGCGTTGGCGATGAGCTCGCTCGCCACGAAGTAGGCGTTACGCGCCACCTCGTCGGGCAGGTTCGCCGTCGCGCCGAGCTCGGTCTCGAGCGTCACGGGGATGCTCGAGCGGGTCGCGAGCGACTCGAGGGCCGCGAAGAGTCCGCGGTCGAGCAGCAGCGGCGGCGCGAAGCCCCGCGACAGGTTGCGCAGCTCGTCGAGTGCGTCTTGCGCCTGACGGCGAGCATCCTGAATCAGCGATGTCGCCTCCGCCGGGTCGGCGGTGCCGTCGGCGAGGCGGCGCTCGGCCGCGGCGAGGTCCATCTGCAGGCGGATCAGTCGCTGCTGCGGGCCATCGTGAATGTCGCGCTCGATGCGGCTCAGGGCCGAGCCCTCGGCGGCGACCGCCGCCTGGCGCGAGGTAAACAGGTTCGACACCTGTTGCTCGAGCTGCTCGTTCGTGAAGCGCCCCAGGAACGGGCGGGCGATCGCCGCGTGCAGCCAGGTCATGCCGCGCAGCACGTAGGGCAGGGTGACGAGAGCGATGACGCCGAGCACGATCGCGACCACAGCCAGGGTCGGCGCCACGCGCTCCAGCCAACCGTTCGCGATCACCCAGTCGGGGTCGGTCGAGTCAATGGCCCACAACTCTGGGCCGACGATAGCGAGCCGGATCGGCAGCGCCACGGCAACCGCGATGAACGAGAACCAGATCGTCAGCACCACAAAGCTCAGCGTCGCGATGATCGGTGCGATGACGGCCCCGTGCAGCAGGCTCAGCCAGTAGCGGCCGTTGGCGAGCGGGCGCAGCCAGCGCTTCCACCACACCATCGTCGGGTCGCTCGGCCACACCGGCTGTGCAATGGGCGACTCGCCCGAGAGCCGCAGTCGCACAATCTCGAACTGGCCGGCGTATCGGGCGAGTAGCAGCGTCAGAGCCACGAGGTAGATGCCGACGATGAAGACGAGAAGGCTGACCGCACCCGAGAGCAGCGACGTGAGCGCCGCGCTCACCGCGATCGCGATGAGGAACGTCGGAATCAGGTAGCCGAGCGCGCGAGGCACTCGGCGCCAGAGGGAGCCGTAGCTCCAACTGTCGGCGACGGGAGTCGCGGCGGTCGAGGGGGTGGTCGTCATGGTGTTCTCCTGAGGTCAGACTGCCACGGCGCACGGCGCGCCGGGGTTACTCCAGCCTCGCCATCGACGGTCGCGCGCGGCATCCGGCCCACCCACGAACCACGGTGGGGCTAACCCCCGTTAGTCGACCCGCAGTGCCACCACGGTCACGGCGAGGGTCACGCTGATCGGGGCCTTCCAGCCCTCGAGCACAGCGGCGACCTTCGCGCGATCCTGGTGGAACGCGTTGGGCCCCATGAACACGGCATCGAGGGCCTGCTCGACCGTCAGCTGCACGCGCTGTCGCACCTCGACCGAGCTCACGAGCGTTGCGTCTGGGATGCTCGCCGCAACCTCTTCTGCCTTGCCCGCCGGCACTTTCATGAGTTTCAGGCCGTGCCCGAGCTCGCGCTGGTGGTCGCCGTGCGGCACAACGAAGATCGCGGTGCCGCCGGGCGCGAGGATGCGACGCACTTCGTCAGCGCTGCCCGGGGCGAAGATGCGCAGGGCGACATCGACGTGGCCGTCGCGCAGCGGGATGCCGCTCCAGACGTCGGCGCTCACCGCGGCCAGGCGGTCGTGGGCGCGAGCGGCGATGCGCACGGCCGGCGCCGAGGCGTCGAGCACGATCGCGTGCAGGTCGGGGCGAGCATCCAGAATCTGGGCGGCGTACCAGCCGGTGCCGCCACCGAGGTCGGCAAGCCAGCCGCGCGCGTCCGCCGGCACGGCCGCGAGCACTGCTGCCGCGATCTCATCGTGAAAGCCTTCGGCCTGAAAGCGCTCGCGGGCCTCGAGCATCTCGGGGGTGTCTCCGCTCGCGGGCGCACCCTTGCCCTTGTGCGCGGCACGCAGGCTGAGGTAGCCCTGGCGCGCGCGATCGAAGTGGTGGCGGTTGGAGCACGTGGCCCCGTCGTCGGCCGGCGACAAGGGCTCGCCGCAGCTCGGGCACTGCAGAATGTCGAAGGTCGCGTCGAGGGTGCTCACTCGCGCAACCGTACAGGGCGCGCTGACTAGGCTGAGCACGGCGTCTCCCGATCTCGTTCGGCGGCCACCCTTCTCGTCGAAAGTTCGGTCATGGCTGTCATTCTCGTGCTCATCAATGCGGTGTTCGTTTCGGCGAGCAACGTGCTGGGCGGGGTTGCCGCGCGTCGACTGCCGGTTCCGATCGTCGTGACCATCGCGGGCTTCACGACGATCGTCGTCTCGCTCGTGATCGCGGTCGTCATGCCCGGCACCCCGAGCGCGACCGGCATCGGCCTCGGGCTTTTGGCGGGCGCGTCCGCCGGCGTCGGCCTGCCGCTCGCCTACCGCGCCTACGCGATCGGACCGGTCGGCATCGCGGGCGCGATCATCGCCGTCGTCACCACGGCTGTGCTCACGATCGTCGGGTTACTCTCGGGCGATGCCATGACCCCGCTGCGCGCGGTCGGCCTCGTTCTCTGTGTGCTCGCGATTCTGCTGGTCACGTATCGTCCGCCCGTCGATGGCAAGCGCCCGAGCCTGCGCGGCCCGCTGCTCGCGTTCATCGCGGCCCTGCTGTTTTCGGTCTTCGTGGTCTCGATCAACTTCGCGCCCGAGGCCGACGGCTTCTGGCCCGTGTTCGCCGCCCGCATCAGCATCACGATCGTGGCGATGCTGCTGTTGGCACGGATGCTCTCCCGAGAGGGCGGCCGCTCTGTCGCCATGCACTTCAGAGGTCGGCACGTGCTCATTCCGGTCGCCGCCGGTGCCGCCGACATTCTCGGCAACCTCTTCCTCGTGCTCGCGCTGCAGGCGGGCGACCTCGTGCTGCTCGCGATTCTCGCCCCGGCCGCGCCGATCTTCACCGCCATCATCGGTCGCGTCTTCTTGCGCGAACTCATGACGCGCTGGCAAATCACGGGCCTCATCGTCGCGTCAGGCGCCCTCGTGCTCGCGTCGTTGTAGGCGGTCTCTAGCTCGCGCGCTAGCGTGGCGCCATGTTTATCGTGACCGGCATTCTTCTTCTGCTGAATGTGATCGACGTCGTGCTGCACGTGGTCACGGATCAGGTCGAGCCCTTGCGAATTGCAGGCAACATGATCGTGATCGTCAGCGCGCTCGGCATTCTCGCGATCCCGCGCGTGCGGCGGGCGTGGGTTGCCATCGCGGCAGGACTCTGGAGCCTTGCGTTGAATCTCATCCACATCGCACAATCGGGCATCGGTACTGCCGGCATCGTGTTCATCGCCGCGACGACCGTGCTGTGCCTCGTGCTGGCCGTGCAGCTCGCGCGGCGCCCGAAGCCCCTGATCTAGATGGTGACAATTCGACGCTACGAGGCGTCAGACGAAACCAGTTGGCTTCGATGCCGACTCCTGTCGTTCTTCGAGACGGCCTACTACGACGATGTGAAGACATCAAAGACGACGTTCGACGGCCTAAGCGTCGAACTCGTCGCGGTCGATCACGGCATCGTCGTCGGGCTCATCGACGTCGAGATCGACGAGTCTTTGGCCACGATCGACTCGATAGCCGTTCATCCGGACCATTCGCGGCGCGGCATCGCCACGGCACTGGTGCAGAAGGCGATCGCTGAGTTACCGAGCACCGTGACGACGCTCGACGCCTGGACCCGCGATGACGAACCTGCCATCCGCTGGTATCAGTCGCAAGGCATGCGGGACGAAGCGCACTATCTGCACGTCTACAAGCACTGGAACGAGCCGGACGACGGGTTCACGACTCCCGACGGACTTTCGACGCCGGTCACGGCCTTCATGCACGCACCGCTGGCGAGAGAGGCCGAGCTGCGCGAGCGATTCAGCCGGGTCGTCGTCTGCCGACGATTCGTGCGAGCACTCGCGCCCCGATGAGCACTTCGATCGCGGCGGCCGGGCGCAGCCAGCGTGAGCGCGGCACGTCGACCATGCCTCCTTTCGCGAAGCTCGCGATGGTCAGCCCAGCGACCGGGATCGCCCACGCGGCGAGGGTCGCGAGTTGCCACCCCCGGCTGGGCTCGTGCTTCACCGTGAACCAGGTCCAGAGCGCGGCATCCGCGAGGTAGTCGCCCTGGGTACCGAACCGGGTGACCGTGCCCGTGCGACGTGCGAGCTTGCCGTCGACGAAATCGGTGACAAGGGCCAGCGCCACGATCTGGACCGACCCGAGTCGCGCCTCGGCTGCCGGCAGATTCGCCCGCGCGATCGTGAGCAGATTGGGCAGGCCCATCGAGGTGCGATGCTCGAGCATCCCAAGATGTGTCACGGTCATGAGCCAGCTCGTGGCGATCCAGACCCGGCCGTGCGGATGCGCGAGCGCCGCCATGCCGACGTGCACTGCCGTCGCTTCGGCGAGCGCGATAGGCCGCTTGCGGGCCTCGCGGATGCTGCGCAACGTCGCGTCGGCAACGAACGCCCCGAGCGCGCGGCCCCCGAAACCGCCTCGCCGCAGACCCCCGAGCAGTTCGTCGGTAGCGGCACGTGAGTCGACGCCGTCGAGCACACCGCGTCGAGCCATGCCCCACCCCTCTCGTCTGCAACCTTATTCGGGGCAGACGAGGCGATGGTGGGGCAAGACGGTCAGCGTCCGGTGGCGTCAGGGGCGCGGTCGACGTCGCCGCGCCAGGCCCCGGTCTCGAATCCATTCGACTCCACGAGCTCTTTGAACTTCTTGAGGTCGCGATCGATCTGAATGTCGTCGACCTGCAGCAGGGCGCCAGCTTTCTCGACGAATCCGGTGGGCTCCCAGGTCAACTGCAAGGCGACGCGGGTCAGGTCGTCGCTGAGCCGGTGGAACGTCACGACGCCCGAGTGCTCCTCACCGACGGTCGACTTCCACGCGATGCGCTCGTCGGGATGCTGCTCGACAATCTCGGCGTCGAACTCTCGCTCGACACCGGCGATCGAGACTTTCCACGCAGTCTCGGTGTCTGATGTCTGCACGATCGACTCGACCCCCGACATGAACTGCGGGAAGGTCTCGAACTGCGTCCACTGGTTGTAGACCGTGGAAATAGGTGCATTGACGTCAATGGTCGAACTGACGGTAGCCATAGTGGTCTCCCTCTCGATCGGTGTGCGGCCACGTTATGGCGAGGCGCGACCGACCGTCAGGGGGTTGACTTCACAGCCTGGGGATCACCGGCGAGCGTTGAGGACCTCGGCGATGAGCTCGATGACGTCGAGCGGCAGCGGCTTCGCGTGCGGAAAGTGCACCGAGTCGGTCTTCGCGCGGAACGGCCCGACGACAGCCTCGAAGGCCTCATCGCCTCGGTAGATCGGGTAGAGCGCGAGGTGCTTCTTCCACGTCGCGTAGTGCAGGCCATGGCGTGCGTCGATCATTACGGAGGGCATCCCGTACCGGAACGCCTCGGTGCCTCCCTCAACGCACCGCAGCAGAGTCTCCCGCACGGCTACAAGCCGCTCACGAACAACCTCGGGCGCCGCGGCGATGTAGTCGTCGATCTCGCTCATGCGCGAGCGGCGGCGACGCGGGCGTGAGCGATGCGGTCGGCGGCGTCGAGCGGCGTGATGCCTTCGAGAGCGGCGAGGCCGAGCACGTCGCTGAGCGTGCCGCCGATGGCGCGGATGCGCTGCTCGACGTCTGCCGGGCTGTCGCCGCGGCCCGTCAACGCGAGATGGATGACTCCCCCGGCGTTGACGACGTAGTCGGGGGCGTAGAGGATGCCCCTCGCGGCGAGCGCGTCGGCCCCACTGCGCTCGGCAAGCGGGTTGTTGGCCGGCCCGCAGACAGCGCGCACAGGAAGTTGCTCGATGACGGGTGCGGTGAGGATTCCGCCGAGACCCGCCGGCACGAACACGTCGGCGGGTGCGGTCACCGCGTCGGCGGCCTCGATCCAGGTCGCGCCGAGCTGATCGGCGATCGCGAGCGCGCTCGGGTTGATGTCAGTCACGGTGAGCACCGCGCCCGCGTCGGCAAGTCGGCGCGCGAGCCGCGAGCCCACCTGCCCGAGCCCCGCGATCACGAATGAGCGCCCGGTGATGTCAGCCGAGCCGAAGAGCGAGAGCAGCACCTGCTCGATCGAGACGAAGACGCCGAGGGCGGTGCCGGCCGCCGGCTCACCGGCGCCGCCATCCGCCGCGGGCAGGCCGACGACATGCCGAGTCTGCTCGCGCACGACGGCCATGTCGTGCTCGGTCACGCCCACATCTTCGGTTGTGATGTACGCACCGTCGAACGACTCGACGAGGTCTCCAAGGTCGAGAAGAGCATCCCGTCGCCGGCCTTCGTCGAGAACGTCGCCCGGGCTCAACGCGATGACCGCCTTGCCGCCGCCCGCGCCGATGTCGGCGAGCGCGTTCTTCATCGTCATGGCCTGCGCAAGCCGCAGGGCGTCGGCGACGCCGTCGGCCCAGTGGTCGTAGGTCCAGAGCCGGCAGCCGCCGAGGGCTGGGCCGAGGGCGCTCGAGTGCAGGGCGGCAGTGATGCGCAGACCTGAGCGACCGCCCGTGACGGTCGTGGCGCGCTCGTGCGTGAAGTCGGGCAGCGGGGCGGGGTTTGACATGAGGATCCTCCAAGAGGCACTGCTTGTGGCGGTGCATGCGGGCCGCGGGATATGCGGATGGCTCCATACTGGTCTACCATCGCGCGAGTGGCTGATATGCAGACGCACCTGACCTGCAACGTCGAGCAGTACTCGCAACGCATCAAGATGCGCGACGACGTCGACGCCCCTCGCGAGGTCGAGCACTTCGCGAATTTTTCGGCAATTAAGGATGCTCACGCAGCCGGTGCCGCCCTCGAGAAGCTCGGTTACGCGGCGACGGTCACCCGGCGCATGATCTTCCGCGGCACGCTGCGTGTGACGAAGATGGCGACGGTCGACGTCGAGACGGCCGACCGCATGGTCGAAGAGGTCTTCGGCGTCGTGACGGCGCACCGCGGCGACTACGACGGCTGGGGTGCCCCGGTCGTGCAGAGCTGACCTTCAGGCCTCGGCTCCTTCCACAACTTCGGAAGGGGAACCACTCCGAAGTTGTGGAAGCCTGTCAGCGGCTGGATGCTCATGGCGAACACTGAACCGTGTGGCGAGCTTCGCCGAAGGTCTGGAGACTCCGTGACTCGACTTCTGCCCCTCCCGATGCTGGGCACGAGCCTCGTCGCGCTGGCGGGATGCGGGTTCATCGCCCCCGTCGATGAGTCCGCACCTCGCGACGTTGTGCCGACCACCACTACTGCGGTCGAAGGGGCCACTGCCCTGTGGGAACTGGCGCCGGGGCAGCGCATCGACGCAGACTCGACCACTGTCACGGCCTTGGTGACCCGACTGGGCTGCAACAGCGGGGTGACCGGCGACGTCAACACCCTTGGCGTAGCAGTGACAGCGGCTGAGATCGTCATCACCTTCACCGTGAGCCCTGTGCAGACCGGGGTAGCGAACTGCCCTGGCAATGATCAGGTCGAACACCTCATCGAGTTGCCGGAACCGCTCGGAGACCGCCAGCTCATCGACGGCGCATGCACCGCGACCGAGGCTGCGGCCACGGTCTTCTGCGAGAGCGACGTGCGGTTCTTGCCATAGCTACTGAGAGGACGGCGACCGGTCAGCCGGCGAGCGACTCAACGTCGCCGACGCTCACCGACACTGCGGCGGCGAGGTCGAGGATTGAGGTCGGGCGTGCGGGCATCCAGGTCAGGCGCTTCTTCCATCGGCCTCGACCGAACCCGCCGACGAGCGCTCGCAGCACGGCCGTCTCGTCGAGCCCGGCCTCGGCGAGCGCCTCGAGCTCGGCCGGGTTCAGGCCGAGGGGCTGCTCGCCGTTGCCGAGGTCGCTGCCGTAGAGCAGCTCACCGCCCGCGCCACGGAAGGCGCGCACGTTGGCGATCGCGATGTCACGCTCGGGCGGCTCGTGAATCGCAAGAGTTGACACCCAACGCTGCCCTTGCCCAACGGCCTGGGCGATGAGCGACTCAGGCAGCACCTCGCTGAAAGGCGCGTGGGCGAGCAACTCGACTTTCGCCGCGATCGCACGAGCGGCCTGACCTGCGCCCTCGACGTGGGCGACAACCGGCAGCCCAGCGGCACGCGCCTCGGCGATGACCTCGGCGAGCAGTTCGTCGCTCCAGACCGGGCCCGCGTCAGCATGCAGCGCGATCTTGATACGGGATGCTCCTGCCGTCAGCTGCTCGGCCACCGCGAGTTCGGCGTCGTCGGCCGAGGCGATCTCGCGCACAGAGCGTGCGGGCGCCCACGCCCGATCGCTGGGGTACCCGCCGGGCGCAGTGAGAAAGGCACCCGCGAACTCGAGTGCCGCGGCAAAGGGGTCGGGCTCGGCGAGCACGGCGAGCACGTCGGGGTCGCCGCCCAGATCGATCACTCGCGAAAGTCCGCCGGTGGCAAGCGGCTCAAGCACATCGGCCGGGTGCAGCTGCAGATGAACGTGGTGGTCGGTGAAGCCGGGCAGCAGAACGCCCGGCAGGTCGATCGCGCTCGTGTTCGCGTCCGCTGGCCCGACGTAGTGCAGCGTCGACCCGCCACGACGGAACACGCTCGGGCCCATCCACTCACCGCGCCAGGCGTCGGCGACGCGGAAGACGGCGGGCGGAGCATCCATGGCCTTCGGGGTCACTGCTGACCAATCTCGGTGCGCACCGCGTAGAGCTCGGGAAAGAACGTGAGGTCGAGCGCGCGCTGCAAGAAGTCGACGCCCGCCGAGCCGCCCGTGCCGCGCTTGAAGCCGATCGTGCGGCGCACGGTGCGCAAGTGCCGAAACCGCCAGAGCTGAAAATTGTCTTCGAGGTCGACGAGCTCTTCACACGCCTCGTAGACGCGCCAGTTCGACTCGTCGGCGCCGTGCGCACCCTCGTAGATCTCGACGAAGACCGGAACGAGCTCGGACGTGAAGACGTGCGCCTTGGTCACGTCGCGCTCGAGCACGCTGTCAGGAATCGGGATGCCCTGCCGCGCCAGGTGCCGCAAGAACTCGTCGTACAGGCTCGGCTCGTGCAGTAGCTCGTCGAGCACGGCGTGCGCGGCAGGGTCGCTCTCGAAGACCGCCAGCATGCCCGCGTGCTTGTTGCCGAGGATGAACTCGATCGCGCGGTACTGATGCGACTGGAAGCCCGAAGAGTTGGCGAGAAAGCCGCGGAACTCGGCGTACTCGGTGGGCGTGAGCGTCGCGAGCACGCTCCACTGCTGGATGAGCGCCTCTTGAATGTGCTTGATGCGCGCAACGCGTTTGAGGGCACCGCCGAGGTCGTCGTCGATGAGGCACTGCCGGGCGGCACGGGCCTCGTGCAGCAGCAGCTTCATCCAGAGCTCGCTGGTCTGGTGCTGGATGATGAACAGCATCTCGTCGTGATGCTCGGGCTCGCTGATCGGGCGCTGCAGTTGCAGCAGCTCATCGAGCGCGAGGTACGAGCCGTAGCTCATGCGGGTCGAGAAGTCGGTGACGACTCCTTCGTCGATCGCGCGGGTGTTCTCGGGGCTCGACCCCTCGGCAGTCATGCCGCGAGCCTAGTCATGCCGGTGCGGTCGTACTCAGTGTGGCGAGCGCTGGGGTGACGGCCTCGCGAGGCAGGTGACCCGCCGTCACCAGCTGGGCGAGGCCGTGCACCGTCGACCAAAGCGCCGCGGCGTGGGCGGCCTGCCCCGCTTCGTCAGCCTGAGGCCAGAGCTCGGCGACGAGCTGGGCGAGGAGGGTGTGGTTCGCGTCGATGAGCTCGGCCATCGTCGAGCTAGGGTCACCGGGCACACAGACCTCGGGGTCGTAGATGAGCGCGAAGGCGTGCGAGTGCTCGACCGCGTAATCGACGTAGGCGAGACCGACCGCGAGCAGTCGACCCCGGGCATCGCCGCCGGCATCGGCGGCCTGCTGCTGCGCCTCGACGAGCTCGGCCATCGCTCGGGCGGCGAGCGACTTCAGCAGACTCGCCCGGTCACCGTAGTGGTGGTACGGCGCGTTGTGGCTGACACCCGCCTGTCTCGCGACCTCGCGCAGGCTCAGCTCGGCGGCGCTGTGCCTCTCGAGAAGCTCTCGAGCAGCGGTCTCGAGCGCCTCGGCGAGGTTGCCGTGATGGTACGGCGCCGCTGATCTTGACATGCGCAAGATTGTACGCGATATTGACACTGTCCAGAATGTGGACACTGTCTAGATTGTCTCGCCGAAGTGGAGAACTCCCATGACCGCCCTCGTCATCGACGGCCACCCCAACCCCGACTCGCTCACCGCGAGCCTCGCGCGACGCTATGCCGAAGCGCACGGCGACGCGACGGTGCTCGCCGTGCGCGACCTCGCGTTCGACCCGAACCTGCGCCTCGGCTATCAGGGAGAACAGCAGCCCGAGCCCGACATCGCCCGCGCCCAAGAGCTCATCGCGGCTGCCGACCACGTGGTCATCGCCGCCCCCGTCTGGTGGGGCTCGATTCCGGCGGTGCTCAAGGGATTCATCGATCGCACCTTCCTGCCGGGCTGGGCGTTCCGGTATCGCAAGGGCGGCCTCGTGACAGGCCTGCTCGCCGGCCGCTCCGCTCGCGTCATCATCACGACCGACTCGCCGATGTGGTACCTGCAACTGGTCGGCGACACGACCGTGCGCCACGTGCGCGGCCGGGTGCTGCGTTTCAGCGGTTTCGCGCGCGTGACGGCAACACGCTTCGGGCCCGTGCGCGGCTCGAGCCCCGCTCAGCGCAGCGCGTGGCTCGAGAAGGTGGCGACGATCGCGGCGAGCGACGCCACCGCGGCGCAGAAGAAGCTAGCCCGACAGCGGTAGCTCGGGCGTGAGCGGCGGCGGCACGCGTGTGCTGCCGAGTGCCGAGCCCGGTCGCTGCGCCGAGGCTTCGAACGCCGCACCGAAGGCGAGCAGCCGCGCGTCATCCCAGCCGCGACCCGCGAACGTCAGACCGATGGGCATCGCGATGTCGTCGAGCATGCCCATCGGCACCTGCACGGTCGGAATACCGAGGTGCCGCCACACGAGGTTGCCGTTCGCAACCCAGGTGCCGTTGCGCCACGCGAGTTCGGCGCTCGCGGGGTTCACGTCAGCGTCGGCCGGGCCGATGTCGGCGACGGCGGGGAAGACGATCGCGTCGAGTGCCTCAGCCGCGAGCCAGTCATCCCAGTCGAGACGTCGGGTCGCGTCGAGGCCTCGCACTCCCTCGGCGAGGTCAGGGATGCTCTCGAGCTCGGGCACGCCGGTCGCCCGCGCCCGATGCACGTAGTCCTCGAGCGGCACATCCTCGGGCGCGAAGCGGCTGAGGTGGTCGTCGTAGCGCCCGGGCAGCGAGCCGGGCGGGGTCGGAAAGATCAGGTCTGGGTCCACGTCGGCTAGCTCGTGCAGCGCGGGGTCGCCGTTTGCGCGCAAGAACTCACTCCACCCCCACATGCTCAGCTCGTAGAGCTCGTGGTCGGCGAAGTGAGGCGGAACCAGCCCGCGCGCGACCATCGAGCGATCATCCGCCCGCCCCCTGCTCTCGTAGTTCGTCACGACCGGCAGGTCGACCTCAACGACGGTCACCCCGGCGGCTTCGAGATCAGCGCGCGCCTTCAGCCACTGGGCGATGACCGAGGGCCGCGTCTCGATCGGGTCGTCGTTCGCGGTGTCGCCGATGTAGAGCTTTGGTACACCCAGGCGCGCACCGCGCAGGGCGGCCGGGTCGGCGAGGGCGGGGTACGACTCCGGCCGGAGCGCCGATGACGGTGGGATGCGTAGCCACGGCTGAACGCGCCAGAAGTCTCCCCGGGTCTGATGGTCGTCGGCTACGACCGCATCGAGCACGAGCAGCAGCTCGGCCATCGTGCGCGTGTAGGGCACGACGACGTCCATCGTCGGCACGAGTGACCAATTGCCGCGCACCGAGATGACGCCCCAGCTCGGCGTGTAGCAGCAGAGGCCGTTGTTGCTCGCTGGCCCGCGGCCGCTCGACCAGGTCTCTTCGGCGAGGGCGAACGCCGCAAGCGAGGCCGCGAGGCCAGCGCCCGACCCGTTCGACGAGCCCGAGCCGAACGGCGCCGCAAGATACGCAGGGTTGTAGGGGCTCTCGGCCCGGCCGTAGAGCCCGCGCTGCATGCCGCCGTTGGCCATGGGCGGCATGTTCGTCAGCCCCAGGCAGATCGCACCGGCCGCCCGCAGCCGCTCGACCGTGAAGGCGTCGTGCTGGGCGACGAGGTCAGCAAAGGCGGGTGAGCCGCTCGCGACCGTCAGCCCGCGCACCATGTAGCTGTCTTTCGCGATGTAGGGAATGCCGTCGAGCGGGCCGAGCGCGACTCCGGATGCTCGCCGCGCGTCGCTCGCCCGGGCTTCGTCGAGCGCCTCGGGGTTGTCGACAATCACGGCATTGAGGGCAGGCCGCGTGCCGTCACTCGACGGCTCGCGGTCATAGGCCGCGATGCGCTCGAGGTAGCCCTGCACGAGCTCGACGGCCGTGGTCTCGCCCGCGGCGAGCGCCGCGGCCAAGGTTGCGATGTCCGTCTCGACGAGAGGGATGTGTCGAGGTGCTCCTCTCGTCACGCGGCGCTCCCCGCGCCGCGCGCATCCGCGCCGCGAACTGAAGGCTGCTGCTGCGTGATGCAGTGGATACCGCCGCCGCGGGCGAGAATCTCGCGGGCGTCGACCGTCACGACCTCGCGGCCGGGGTACGCGGCGCCCAGCAGCTCGCGTGCGCGAGCATCCGCCACCGGGTCGTCGTAGCCACAGGCGATGACGCCGCCGTTGACGGTCAGGTGGTTGACGTAGTTCCAGTCGACGAAGCCCTCGTCGTCGGTCAGTTGCGCCGGCGCGGGCAGGTCGATGAGCGTCAGACTGCGGCCCGCCGCATCGGTCGCCTGCTCGAGCACCGCGCGCACCTCGCGCATCACTGCGTGGTCGGGGTGCGACTCGGCGGGCTGCTCGTGCACGAGCACGGTGCCGGGCGCGGCAAAGGTCGCGATCATGTCGACGTGCCCGCGCGTGCCGAGCGGCTCGTAGTCGCGTGTGAGGCCGCGCGGCAGCCAGATCGTGTGCGTCGTGCCCAGAGTGCGAGCGAGCTCGGCCTCGACACGCTCTTTCGTGGCGTAGCGGTTGCGGCCCGGGTCGAGTTGCACCGTCTCGGTGACCATGACGGTGCCCTCGCCGTCGACGTGAATGGCACCACCCTCGTTCACGAGCAGACTCGGCACGCGAGTGACCGCCGCCTGCGCGAGAACGAACTCGGCGATGAGCGCGTCCCGCGCGAAGTCGCCGCCCTGGTCGCCCCAGGCGTTGAACACCCAGTCGATGCCCCCGAGCTCACCGGTCTCGTCGTCGATGACGAAGGTCGGGCCGATGTCGCGCATCCAGAAGTCGTCGAGCGGCGCCTCGACAATGTCGATCTCGGCGCTCAGCATGCGGCGCGCGCGGTCTCGCTCGCTCGGGTCGACGACCATCGTCACCGGCTCGAAGGGAAGAATGGCGTGGGCGACGGAGACCCAAGCCGCGTACGTCGCCTCTCGAGCCGCCGAGCTGTCTCCCATGACCTCCCCCTCACGAGGGAAGGCCATCCAGATGCGGTCGTGCGGAGCTGTCTCTGCGGGCATGCGCCAAGTCATGGTGGGAGCCTAGCGAGCGAGGTGGTATCGCGCCCTGGCATAATGACGAACTGCAGCGGCCCTCTTCGGGTCAGATGGCAAGGGGGATACATGGGAACACTGACGTACGACTCGACGCTGTCAGCGGACTTCGACGACCGCACGCTCGCGCACCTGCAGATTGTGATGGGTGCGAAGCTGCGTCGCAACGAGGCTTTCTACTTCAGCTGGAAAGATGATGCCTCGATCGGTAACGGTCGCAGTGTGATCTGGATGCACCCGACGATTCCGGTCGCCTTCAAGTTTTTCGGCAGCCGCCCTCCTGCCATCAACCGCGCATGGATCGACGAGCTCATGCTCTTGGCGAACACGCCCGCTGGTTTGCATTTGATTCCGGAACCCAGCGCTGACGCCAACGGAGAGGAGTCATGATGCGCACGAACATCCACTACGGCGGTCAGGAATACATCGTTCCGAAGCACGCGAGCGACCTCAAGGTCGAGATCGAAGAGATTCTCGCCACGGGTTCAGCCGGATGGCTGCGGGTGAACCATGGCCGCGGCCAGCTGCAGGTGGCCGATCTGCTGATTCACCCCGGCGTCTCCATCGGGCTCATCGACACGAGCGACCCCGAGCACAGTGCAGGTCTCGACGACGACGACGACTGACCCGACAGCGCACACGACGAGGGGCCGATGCCATGACTGGCATCGGCCCCTCGTGTTGCGTGGTGGACTATGCCGCCGAACGCGAGCCCCGCGTGACGAGACCGTAGATCAGCAGCACGAGGATCGAGCCACCGATGGCCAGCAACCAGGTGCTGAGATCGAAGAAGCCCTCGATGCCGACGCCAAAGATCTGGCTGCCGATAAAGCCGCCGAGCAGTGCGCCGACCACGCCGAGCACGAGGGTGATGATCCAGCCGCCGCCCTGACGACCCGGCAGAATCGCCTTCGCGATCGCTCCGGCAATCAGTCCGAGAATGATCCATCCAATGATGCCCATGTCGACCTCCCAGTCGAGTAGATACTGCGGCCCTGCACCTCAAGGCCCGCAACACCTAAGCACAGGCCGAAGATGCGCACCCACCCCTTGTCACGGCACCAGCATGCGTGCTATTGCACATGTAGTACCCCCCGAATGGGGGTCAGAATGCGCTACGCTCGCCACTGCCGCTGGGCGGTCACTGAATACGTCGTGAGGGGAACGGCATGGGGATACTGCGCTACCAAAACGAAGAGTTTTCGTTCGACGACCGGATGCTCGCGCATCTGCAGATCGTCATCAGCACCAAGCTTCGACGCTCTGAGAACTTCTTTTTGTCGTGGGCGGTGCCCGTCGAGGGCGGTGGCGGGCGCCACGCGCTGTGGATCGACAACGGCGTGCCGGTGCACATCACCTACTCGGGTTCGCGCGCACCTCAGATCAACCGTGAGTGGATCGAATCGCTCATCCTCTCGTCTGCTACGGGCGGAGTGCACATCACCGACGACCCCCCAGTGGCCTCAGTGGAGTGACCCGCGAGCGCCGCAGCTTCGATCGGTGTAGTCGCTGAAGACGGTAAGCGCAAGGCCTGGTTCTGCGCGAGGGTGCGGGCGTAGCGTGAAGGCCTACCGAGGAGGCCTGCTTGATGACGAGTTCCACGATCCTGACGATCAACCATCAGCACATTCCGCTCGCAGATGATGTTGAGGTAGATGACCTCATCAAGGCGGTCGTCTCGGCTGTGCACGACGGCGGAGGTTTCGTGCACATCATCGGCCGGCATGGTGACCAGTACGACGTGCTGGTCACGGCCGCGACCCCGGTCATGGTTCGTCACGGCTCCGCGGCCTTCGAATCGAGTGGCACGGGTGGCCCGTGGATCACGAGCATCGATCTCGATATGTGACTCGACATTCGGCGGCCGACGGGCCGGGCGCCGAATGCCTTACCGCACCGAGCGAATCGGCAGCACAGCGAGAGCGCCCAACACACTCAAGACGATCGCCGCCGGAAACAGCCCCGCAAATCCGAAGGTCAGCACGACCGCACCCGCGAGCGCGGGCGCGACGGTCTGCGGCAGCGTGGCGGCGATGTTGACGACGCCGAGGTCTTTCGCGTGCGCATGCGAGTCGGGCAGCACTTGCGAGACGAGCGCGGTGTCGCCGGCCTGGAACGCACCGAAACCGAAGCCTGAGATGAGCGCGAAGACGATCATGCCCTCGAACGTCGGCCAGATCCATGGCACCACCTGCGCCAGGCCGACAATCAGTGCCGAGGCCACGACGAAGGGCTTGCGGCGCCCGACGCGATCGGACCACGGACCAGAAATGATGATCGCCAGCACGAGCGTCGGCAATGCGGCGGCCGAGACGAGCGGCAGAAGTGCGACCGCTTCGTCGCCGAGCCCGATGTAGTCCTGCAGCAGATACAACTGATAGGCGACGATCAAGAAGTAGCCCGTGTAGAGCAGCAGTCGACCGGTAAACGCCCAGAAGAAGTCGGGGTGCGCGATCGGGTTGACCCAGAAGGTCATGGCGAAGTCGCGCAGGCGGAAGGGCGGTCGCGGTTCACCGCGGTTGTCACGCGGACCGGTGAACACGGCGAACAGCGTCAGCAGCACGACCGAGAGGCCGGCAAGGGTGAGGTAGGCCCCAGGAATGCTGCCCGAGAGCACGGAGGCGAGAATCACGCCGCCGAGCGACCCGACCATCGTCATCGCACCGATCATGGCGGCGAAACTGCCGCGCACCGACTCGGGCACGCGATCGGGCAGCATCGCCGAGAAGGGGCCCTGCACGACGTTGAACGAGAGCTGCACGAGGGTCCAGCACAGGGCGACCATGAGAATGCTGCTCGACAGCCCGAGTGCGACGAGTGCGAGCCCGCCGAACAGGGCGCCGCCCACGATGTAGGGCGCTCGGCTGCCGAAGCGGCTGCGCGTGCGGTCGCTGATCGTGCCGGCGACGGGCTGCATGATCATCGCGGCGAGTGCGCCGATCGTCGTGACGATCGCCAGGTTGGCAACTTTGTTCACAGGGTCGAGCTGCTCGACCTGCAACGGCAGCAGCACGGTCGGAATGGCGCCCCACAAGATGAAGATGCCGAGCGTGCCGGGCATGAACCACAGCAGCAGACTGCGCAGCGGCCCCTGGATGCGCACACGCTCGGTCACGATCGACTCAACGACGGCGGGCTCGGGTGACGTCGTCGACATCGCGGGTTCCTCTCACGGCACCCGCGACCCCGGGCCTCGTTGCACCGGCGGCTGGTGTGCCGAGCACAGCGTACGACGAGTCGGCCCGGGGCATGACATAGCCTCGACCTCGTGAACGAACGCCGTGCTGCTGACGCCTCTGATCTCACCGTCGACGAGCAACTCTCGCTGCTCTCAGGTGCCGATTTCTGGCGCACGCGCGCACTGCCTGAGCACAGCATCCCGAGCGCGATGCTCGCTGACGGGCCACACGGGCTGCGCGCTCAGCTCGAGGCGACCGACCACTTGGGTCTCGCGAGCAGTGTGGCTTCGACGTGCTTTCCACCGGCGGCGACGCTCGCGAGCAGCTGGAACGAGCAGCTCGTGCACGAGGTCGGCGAGGCGGTCGGCCGTGAGGCACGCGCCCTCGGTGTCGGCGTCGTGCTCGGCCCTGGCATCAACATCAAGCGGCACCCCCTGTGCGGCCGCAACTTCGAGTACTACAGCGAAGACCCGCTGCTGAGCGGGCGCTTGGCGGCGAGTGCGGTGGCGGGCATCCAGAGCACGGGCGTCGGGGCGTGCCTCAAGCACTTCGCCGTCAACAATCAAGAGCACCGGCGCTTCGTGATCGACGCGATCGTCGACGAGCGCACACTGCGCGAGCTCTACCTGCGGGGCTTCGAGCACGCGGTGCGGCACAGCGCGCCGCGCATGGTCATGGCCGCCTACAACCGCATCAACGGCGACCACGCGACCGAAGCTCGCTGGCTGCTGAGCGACATTCTGCGCGAGCAGTGGGGCTTCGACGGGGTCGTCGTGAGCGACTGGGGTGCCACGGCGAACCGACCTGCGGCCGTCACTGCGGGCATGGATCTCGAGATGCCCGGCGGCGCCGGTACCGAACCCGCGCTGCGCGCCGCGCTCGCCGACGGCACGCTCGACCCCGCGCACGTCGCGCTCTCGGCGCAGCGGGTGATCGACCTCGCGGTGCAGGCTCAGGATGCTGCTGCCGAGCCCGCGCCGACGATGGCCGAGCTGCTCGAGTCGCATGACGCGCTCGCGCGCCGCGCGGCGGCGTCGAGCTCGGTCGTGCTCACGAACGACGGGATTCTGCCTCTCACGCCCGGCACCCGCGTCGCGCTCATCGGCGCGTTCGCCGAGGCGCCGCGCTACCAGGGCAGCGGCAGCTCGCTCGTGACGCCGACGCGATTGACGACCGCGCGCGAGGCGCTCGAGGCCGCGGGGTTCGAGGTGACCTACTCTCCCGGCTACGAGCCCGTGCGCTCAGCCCTGACTCCGATGCTCGCAGCCGAGGCGGTTGAGATCGCGCGCGACGCCGACGTTGCCATCGTCATGGTCGGGCTGCCCGGCATTGCCGAGAGCGAGGGCTTCGACCGCGAGACGCTGGCACTTCCGGCGCAGCACGACGCCCTCGTCGAGGCGGTCGCCGCGGTGAATCCGCGCACAGTCGTCGCGCTGAGCGTCGGCGCCCCCGTGCTGCTGCCGTGGCGCGACGGCGTCGCCGCCATCGTGCTGAGCTACCTAGGGGGCCAGGCGAGCGGCGGAGCCCTCGCCGACGCGCTCCTCGGGGTCGTCGAGCCGGCCGGGCGCCTCGCCGAGACGTGGCCCGCGGCCCAGAGCGACGTCGCGGCAGACCCCTACTTTCCGGGCGGCCTCGCGCAGGTGCACTATCGCGAGGGGCTTTTCGTCGGGTACCGGCATGCGACCACCGTCGGGGTCGCCCCGGCGTTCGCGTTCGGGCACGGCCTCGGCTACGGCTCGAGCGAGTGGGGGGCGGCGAGCGCGAGCTCAGCATCCGTCGCCGCGGGCGGCAGCGTGACCATCTCGGTCGCCGTGACCAACACGGGCGACCGCACCCGCCATGAGCTCGTGCAGGTCTACGCACACGACCGCTCGGGCGTCGTACTGCGGCCCCGTCGTGAGCTCGTCGGCTTCGCACGCAGCTCACTCGAGCCCGGCGAGACCCGCGCCGTCGCGATCGAGGTCGCCGCTGACGCTCTGCGCTTCTGGGATGCGCGGGCGCGCGACTGGGCGCTGCCGCGCGGCAGCGTCACCTTCGAGGTCGCGCGGTCGAGCGAGCAGATCGAGTCGGTGGTCGAGGTGCGGGTCGATGGCGACGCCCTCGACTCTGTCGAGCCGCCGCACACTGCCGCGATCGCCGCAACCGACGAGCAGTGGGCGCATCGGCTCGGCCGAACGATTCCCGCACCCCGACCCGCGAAGCCCTTCACACGAGAGTCGACGGTCGGTGACATCGCTCACACGCTCACCGGTCGTGCGCTCGCGGCCGCCATCGCGCGCATGATGCCCGTGAGCGACGACGACAAGGACGACCCCGCGTCACGAGAGCTCATCGAGCGCACCGTCGCCGAGCTGCCCCTGCGCGGGCTCGCCCAGATGTCGCAGGGTCGCGTCTCGTGGAAGACGGTGGATGCTGTGGTCGCGTTCGCGAACGGACACCCCGTCGCGGGCCTCCGTGCCCTGCTGCGCCGCGGCTAGCGCTCGTCTTCTTCGGCCCGTGAGAGGCGCTGCGAGACGTAGACCGGAATGAACGACAGCAGAATGAGCACGGTCGCGATCACGTTGACCTGCGTCGCCTCATTGGGGCGCGCCATCTGGTTGAACATCCAGAGTGGCAGCGTGTCGACACCAGCGGGGGCCGTGAAGATCGTCACGACAATCTCGTCGAAGCTCAGCGCGAAGGCGAGCAGGCCGCCGGCTACAAACGCGGTACGAAACTGCGGAAACGTGACGAGCCGAAAGGTCTGCCACAGGCTCGCTCCGAGGTCCATCGAGGCCTCTTGCATGCTCGGGTTCATGCGCCGCAACCGCGCGAACACGTTGTTGAAGACCATGACGATGCAGAACGTGGCGTGCGCGATGATCATGCCGAAATAGCCCACCTGAATACCGATGGGCTCAAGCACGTTGTTGAACGAGTTGCTGAAGGCCACGCCGGTGACCACGCCCGGCAGGGCGATCGGCAGCACGATGAGCAGGTTCACCGTGCTCTTGCCGAAGAAGTCGTAGCGCTGCAGAGCGAAGGCCGCCAGGGTGCCGAGCACGAGGGCGATCACCATGGCGCCCGTCGCGACGATCACCGAGTTGCGCACCGCCGCCCAGAGCGCCTCGTTCTGAAAGGCGCGCACCCACCAGTCGAACGTGAAACCGCTGATCGGCCAGTTGGCGATCGGCGCCACGTTGAACGAGTTGATGATGACGAGGAAGAGCGGCGTGTACATAAAGACGAGCACGATCGCGACGATTGCGCCGAAGGCGACTTTCGCGGGCCGGGTGAGTCTCAGCATGAGCGCGTCACATTCTCTCGAGGGCGCCGGTGCGCCGCGTGACCAGCAGGTAGATGACGACGAAGGCGATCGGGATGACCGAGAACGCTGCCGCGACGGGTGGGTTCAAGTTGATGTTCGAGGCGATGATGCTGCCGATCATCTGCGCGTTTGCGCCGCCCACGAAGCGAGCGACGATGTAGTCGCCGAGGCTGAGCGAAAAGGTGAAGACGCTGCCGGCGATGAGGGCGGGCCAGAGCAGGGGCAGCACGACGGTGCGGATCGTCGTGAACCCTCGAGCGCCGAGGTCTGCAGAGGCGTCGAAGAGGTTTACCGGTATCTGACGAATGGCCGTGTAGACCGGCAGCGCCATGTACGGGAACCAGAGATAGGTCAGGGTGAGAATCACAGTCGGGATGCTGAAGCCGGGCCCGCTGATGCCGAACGGCGCCATCAGCCAATTGAAGAGACCCTCTTCGGTGAAAGTGATGCGCATCGCGAGAATCTTGACGAGATAGCCCGCCCAGAGCGGCAGCGTGATGGCCACGGCGAGCACGGCCCGCACCCACGGCGAGGCGAGCTTAGCCATGAAGATGCCGAGCGGAATCGCGAAGAGCGCGCTCAGCAGAGTGACCGACAGGGCGATGCCGAGCGTGCGCAGGGAGGTGTTGATGTAGGCAGGTTCGCTGAACACGAGAATGAAGTTGTCAAGAGTGAAGCCCGGAATCACCTTTGAGGTGAACGAGTCGATGTACCAGAAGGCCGTGACGAGCAGCAGTGCGAGCGACACAATGTAGAGGCCGACGAGCCAGGTCAGCGGGAGGCTCAGCAGACCGACGAGTCGCATCCAGCGGTGCCGGTAGAGCAGCGTCGAGACGGGCTTGCTCGTCGGCACCGGTCGCGGTGCCGGTGACGTCGTCGCCGAGGTCGAGATCGCGGTCACGGTCATCCTTCGTGGCAGAGATTCAGATCGAGGTGGTGCGGTGGGGCGAGACGGTCAGCCTCGCCCCACCGCGGTCAAGAGCTAGCCCTTGACGGTTGCCCAGGCGTTGGTCCAGTCCTGGAACGAGGTGCACTGCACCTCGGTGCGGCCGTCGATGCACTGCTCGATCGGGGTGGTCCAGTACCAGACGTTCTCGAAGTACTCCTCGTTGAGAGCGTTGAACTCTTCACAGTGAGCAGCAGCTTCGTCGCTCGTCTCGCAAAACGCGCCGTTGGCGGGAGCCATGCCGAAGTTCATGGCGATGGCACCGTTGACGTCGGCCTGGCTGGTGTAATCCATCCAGAGGTACGCGCAGTTCGGCGAGTCAGACTCGCTCGAGATCATCCACGCGTCAGACCAGCCGGTCGAGCCCTCCTGCGGCAGCGTGCCCTGCATGCGGTCGTCGGCCGTCAGCTTGCGCAGAATCTCCCACGAGGTGCCCGCGACGGTCGTGCCGCCGAGGAACGAGGTGATCTGTGCGACGGGGTCGGCCCAGTACTCGGCCACGATCTCGTTCTGCTGCTTCAGCAGGTCGACAGCCGCAGCGAGCTGGGTCTCGTCGAGCGCATAGGGGTTGGTGATGCCGAGCTCGGGCTGGTGGTACATGAGGTACACCGCGGCGTCGGCGATGTAGATCGGAGCGTCGTACGCTGTGATCTGGCCGGCGTAGGGGCTGTCGGCCTCCCACACGATGTCCCAGCTGGTCGGCGTCTCGGTGACGACGTCGGCGTTGTACTGCAGGATGTTCGCGCCGCGGCCGATCGGAACGCCGTAAACCTTGCCGTTGATCGTGTCGTACAGCTGACCCTGCATGCCTGGAACGATCTCGTCGCCGAAGTTCGGGAGGAGTTCGCGGTTGATCGGGGCGACATCGCCGCCAACGATGAGGCGCAGGCTCGCGTCACCCGAGGCCGACACGAGGTCGTAGTCGCCGGTGCGCATGAGTTGAACCATCTCGTCGCTGGTGCCCGCCACGCGACGGTTGACGACGCATCCGGTCTCTTCGGTGAAGGTGTCGGCCCAGGCCGGCTCGACGAAGCCCGACCAGGCGACGATGTCGACCGAGCCCTCGGCGTCGCCGAGCGCCTCGAGCATGGGCACATCAGGAACATCAAAGACGAGCTCGCCCGAACCGTCTGTGCCGGTCGGGGTGGCGCACCCGGCCAGCAGCAGGGCTGCGGCCGCGGTCATGGCCGAGAGGGCCATCAACTGCTTTCTCATGGTTTCTCCTTGGGATAGGGGTGTTGCGGGGTGTTGGTGCGTGGGTCAGGGCACGACGGCGGCGTGCTCGGTCACCCAGACCGCCCGCACGATGTCGCCGCGGTGGTAGGGCGCCGTGTCGTCGGGCGCGTGATCGTTGTGCCGCTCGGCGACGACGCGCAGCCCGTCGACGGTGTCGACGATGTACCGCGTGGTTGGGCCGGTGTAGACGGTCTCGACGATCGTGCCGTCGACGCAGGTCTCGTGGGCGGCGGGCTCGGTGCGAGCATCCACCAGTCGAACACGTTCGGGGCGCACGCTCATCGCCTTCGGCACGCCCGTCAGTCGTTCGGCGTGGGCAGCGTCGATGAGGTTCGAGAGGCCCAAGAAGCCGGCCACGAAGGCCGTCTGCGGGTACTCGTAGACCTCGCGCGGCGTGCCGACCTGCTCGACGCGACCGTTGTTGAAGACCGCGATGCGGTCGCTGAGCGTCAGCGCCTCTTCTTGGTCGTGGGTCACGAAGATGAAGGTGATGCCGACCTCGCGCTGAATCTGCTTGAGCTCGATCTGCATCTGCTCGCGCAGTTGCTTGTCGAGCGCACCGAGCGGCTCGTCGAGCAGCAGCACGCGCGGCTGCAGAATCAGGGCGCGCGCCAGGGCGATGCGCTGCCGCTGGCCGCCCGAGAGCTGGTGCGGCAAGCGGTCGGCGTGCTCGCTCAGCCGCACCTGGGCGAGGGCTTCGCTGACACGCTGACGCTGCTCAGCCTTGTCGACCTTGCGCACGCGCAGGCCGTAGCCCACGTTGTCGGCGATGGTCATGTGCGGGAAGAGCGCGTAGTCCTGGAAGACGGTGTTGACCGTGCGATCGAAGGGGGCCGCGTGAGTGACGTCGGCGCCGGCGATCGTGATCGATCCGCCGCTGGTCTCTTCGAAGCCGGCGATGAGGCGCAGCACCGTTGTCTTGCCCGAGCCCGAGGGGCCGAGCATCGAGAAGAACTCGCCCGACTCGACGGTCAGGTTGAGGCTGTCGACCGCGACAGTGTCGCCGAAGCGCTTGGTGACGTCGGTCAGGTGCACGGCTCCCTGACCCTCATCGGGTGTGACGGCGCCGTACGTGGTCGACGCGGAAAGGTCTGACATTGCGGCGGCACTCCTCCGAGACATCGTTGTGGTCGGTGCGATAACTGTAAACGTATAGTTTCATATCTTTTGTTTCGATCGCGTAACGGCCGAGTATCGATCACAGGTCGGTGCCCCAGAATGAGCCCATGAGCCTCCGCAGTGCGCCGCCCCGATCGGGTCGCCCGACGCGGCTGCACAGCGCCGTCTTCCAGCCGATTGGCGACGAGGGCCGTGCCGCCCTGGTCGAGCGCCGCATCGCCGAGGCGATCATGGGTGGGGTGCTCTCGGCCGGCGAGCGACTGCCGGCCGAGCCCGAGCTCGCCGCGGCCATGGGCGTGGCGCCCGCCACGGCGCGCGAGGCGCTGCTCGTGCTGCGCGAGCGCGGCCTGATCGTCACGCGCCGCGGGCGCAATGGCGGCAGCTTCGTCGCCGACAGCGCCGACCCGGTGCAGTTCGCGACCCGTGCACTGCTCGACAGCTCTCGCGTCAGCCTGCGCGACGCCGGCCAGCACTACCTCGCGATCACCTCGGCCTGCGTCGACCTTGCCGCTCGCCGAGCCGACCCCAGTGAGATCGCCAGCATCCGCGCACGGCTAGAGCGCGTCGACGACCACGACCTCGCAGCGTGGCGGCGCGCTTCAGACGATGCCGTCATCGAGCTTGCAGCCCTCAGCCAGTCGGCGCGCCTCACGCGCGAGCAGATGAAGCTGCAGGGCGAGTTCTCCCCGCTGCTCGCCCTCATCGATACCGATGCCTCCAGCCGCAGCACGAACCGCGACCACTTGCTCGAGGTGCTGGGCGCCGTCGGCGCAGGAGACGCGGGGGCCGCGACCTCTGCTCTGCGCGACGGCACTCGCTTCATGATCGACTGGCTCATCGCCTACCGTGAACGACACGGAGCCACCATGACCGCCCCCGTCGCGACCGTGCCGGCTCCGCCGGCGCCGGCCACACCGACCCGCCCCGAAAGGAGCTGACCGTGAGTATCCACCCCATGACGCCCGCGTCGAGCACCGCCGCCGAGCATCCGGTCGAGCTCGTGACCGAGTACTTCGCCCGCGCCATCGATGCGCTGGCTGACTGGCGCGAGAAGCTGGCCGCCGAAATCAATGCGGCTCGAGCGGATGCTCCGCTCACGACCGACCGCCTCGACGAGCTCGTCGAGCCCTCGGCCCTGCGGCTCTTCGACACCGTCGACCTGCCCGTCTACGGATCGGGCTTCATCGCGGCGCTCGACTGGCTGGCCGACGCGAACAGCCACCTCGCCTGGTGGCAGGGGCCCGAGCGGGCACAGCTCGTGCTGGCCGCGCAGTCGGTCAACAAAGAGCACATCGACTACAGCGAGCTTGAGTGGTACCGCGTACCGCACGAAACCGGTGAGCCGCACGTCGCCGGTCCGTATGTCGACTACCTCTGCAGCGACGAATACACGATCACCGTGGCCGCGCCCGTGCACATCAACGAGGTGTTCGTCGGCGCCGTCGCTCTCGACCTGCTCATCGATCGGGTCGAACGCGATCTCACGCCACGCCTCGCAGCGTTCGGCGGCGACATCTCGATCGTCAACGGCGTGGGGCGGGTGCTGCTCTCGACGAGCCCCGCGCGCGCGACCGGTGACACGATTCGCGGCGACGATCTCGATGCCTTCGAGCGGTTCGCGTGCCCGGGCATGGCGCTCGACGTTCTCATCGCTCGCTGAGAACTGTTCCGTCTCTTCCGCGGCGCCTGGCACACTGAGTGCATGTCGTCGTGGACCTTCCTGACCCACCATGCGCACGTGTTGCTCGAGGTTGCGAAGAATCCCGATGCCACGGTGCAGCAGCTCGCCGACGAGATCGGCATCTCGACGCGGTCGACCGTCACGATCCTCGGCGATCTCGCGGCCACCGGCTACCTCGAGCGCGAACGCCGGGGCCGGCGCAACCACTACTCGGTGGTTCCGACGGCGCCGCTCCGGCATCCGTCGAATGCGGGGCACACGGTCGGCGAACTGATCTCGGCGCTGGCTGAGCTGCGCTGAGCACCTGAAACGGTCTCGCCCGGCAGTAGGCTCGCACCATGTCAGATCACGATGAGCGCCCCGTCGGCTTCATGGGCCGCGTGCGCAACATGAAGGTTCTCACCTGGGTGCTCATCCTCGGCCTCGTCGGGCTCACGGTGAGCGGCACGACCCTGCTGTTCGTACTACTCAACACCTAGGCCGCACGTACGGGTGCGGTTCAAGCACCGCACGACCGCTCAGCCGAGTATGACGGCCTTCTTTGCCTCGAACTCTTCAGGGGTGAGGATGCCCGCATCGCGCAGCTCGCCCAACTGCTTGAGCTGCTCGAGAGTTGCGCTCATGTCGTTCGCTGGCCCAGCAGGCGCGGCCGCGGGCGCGGGGGCCGGAGCTGCGGCGGCCGCCGGAGCTGCAGCCGTGGCCTGCGCCCACTTCGCGTGCTGGCGACGCTGAACCTTGCCGTGCACCGAACTGGCGACGGCGGCGTGGGTGGCAGTGCGAAGCAGTCTCATGGTCAGTCCTTCTCAGTCTCATCGATCGCGGCGACCAGCGCCTCGACCTCGATCGGTCCTTCGGCGAGCAAGACGGCGCCCTCGTTCTGCCAGGCGGCGAGCGCCGAGATCATCGACAACTCTTCGTAGATGACGACGACGGCGACCGCGCCCGGCGACATCGCCTCGCCGATCTCGTGAATGTCGTCGTCGTCGAGCAGGTACGAGGCGGCACCGTCGAAGAACGCCATGTCAACGCCGTCGATCTCGCCGAGGTCGTGGGCGGGAGTCGTCACGACCTCACCATCGCTGCCCTTGGTGAGGAACTCGATGTCGAGCACGAGGATGCGCGCAGCATCCGACAGTTCGACAATGCGGCGGAAGCCCGCCCCCGTGACCTTTCCGTCAGGGAACTCGATGACGACGTAGTCGATCGGTCCGAGGCGCTCGTACTCGTCTGCAGTGGCCATGGCGGCTCCTTCGCTCGCGCTCAGCGTAGCCATGCTCAGCACTGCGATACCAGGCTTCGAGGCTGTGAACTGAGCACGGGTTTCTGCCGGCTGACATCTCGACGACGCTGCCGGACATGGTGCAGTGTGAGCACCGTGACCGACGCCGAGCGCGAGCAGCGCTTCCGCACGCTCGCCGAGCAGATTCTCGAGCCCGTGCGGCGTTATCTGGCACGTCGCACCGACGCCGCGACCGCCGACGATGTGCTCAGCGAGACGATGCTCGTCTGCTGGCGGCGCCTCGATGACGTGCCGGCTGGTGACGAGGCCGTGCCGTGGGCCTTCGTCGTCGCGCGCAACCTGCTCGCCAACGCGCAGCGCGCCGAGCGACGCCGCGGCCGGTTGACCGCCAAGATCATCGCGCTCGACCCGCCTGCAGCCGTCGTCGAGTTCTCGGCCGACGAGAGCGGCTCTGACGCGGTGCGGGATGCCCTCGCGCAGCTGCGCCGCGACGATGCCGAGCTGCTGCGCCTCTGGGCGTGGGAAGGCCTCGAGACTCCGCAGCTGGCGACCGTGCTCGGCATCAGTGCGAACGCCGCCGCCCTCAGGTTGAGCCGGGCAAAGGCGAGACTGAAGACCGAACTGCTGACATCGGCGCCGCCTGCCGGACATGTCGAGACAGAGGAAGGGAGCACCGATGCGCGACGATGACCGCCTGCTGCGCGAGCAGCTGGCCAACGCCGACCCCGCACGCGACCTCGCTCCCCTCCCGCCGACGTGGCTCGACCACAGGATGGAGCAGCTCATGACCGACCAGACCCCCCTCGCACCGACCGCCGACGTTCGCCGCAGCCCCGCGATGCGCATCTGGGTGCCGATCGCGATCGCCGGCACCGCGGCCGCTGCGGCGGTGGCGATCGCCGTGCCGCTCATGCTGGGCGGCACCCCCAGCGTCGAACAGCTCGCGCTGCCCGAGGGTGGCGGACTCGCAAGCGGCAGCTGCCTGGCAGTGACCCCGGAGGGGCTGCTCGACCAGGAACAAGCCTTCGCCGCACGCGTGCTGACTGTCGAGGGCGATGTCGTGACGTTCGAGGTGACCGAGCGCTTCGCAGGCGAGGTCGCCGACCGAGTGACCGTGCCGCAGGTCGATGAACTGACGAGTGACTTCTCGCTCGTGCCGTTCGCGGCGGGCGACACCGTGCTCGTGGTCGCCACCGACGGCACCGTCACCGGATGCGGGCTCAGCGGTGCCGATACCGCCGAGTTGCGCGCTGTCTACGACGCGGCGTTCGGCAGCTGAGCGCATCTGCCGGCGGTGGGCCGTTCGCCTCTATGTGGCGACGGCCCGCCGGGTATACGGTGAGCCCAATTCGCTCCGCAACGAAAGGCGCAGCCCGTGATCCGCTTCCTCATCCGCCTGGCCATCTACGTCGGCACGGCCGCCCTCGCGCTGTTCGTCGCCTCGTTGCTGCTGCCCGGGTTCGGGCTCTCGGCCTCGGGGTTCATCATCGCTGTAGCGGTGTTCGCGATCGCGCAGAGTATCTTGACCCCCTTCATCGTGAACATGGCGCGCAAGTACGCACCCGCCGTGCTCGGCGGCATCGGGCTGGTCTCGACGTTCGTGGCGCTACTGCTCGCGAGCCTCTTTCCGGGCGGCATCACGCTGAGCGGCATCGACACGTGGGTGCTCGCGAGCCTCATCGTCTGGCTCATCACGGCGCTCGGCGGCTGGCTGCTGCCGCTGCTCTTCTTGCGCGGCAAACTCGCCGACTCGAGCGCCGCCGCGAAGCCCTGACCTGCGCCGTCGGCCCAGAAAACGATCAGCCTGCGCCGAGTGCAGGGTCGGCGTGCATCCAGGTGACCGTTCTACGCTGAGTCTGCGGAGAGGACGCCGTTCGACGCTCCCCCGCCATCGCGTGAAGGGAACCGCTATGCGCAGCTCGTCCTCCTCCAACGGCTTCGACCTTCGAGAGGCCGTCGAGAACCTCCGCGACGCGTTCACGCCTCGCAACGGGTCGCGGGGCGCTACCGCCCACGGCGATCTGCGCACCGCGATTCTCGCCGCGCTCGCCCACGACGCGAAGAATGGCCACCAGGTCATGCAGGCGATCACCGCCGCCAGTGGCGGTTCGTGGATGCCCGCCGCGAGCGAGGTCTACCCGATGCTGCAGCTGCTCACTGATGAGGGTCTCGTCAGCACGCGGCACGACGGCGAGCGCACGGTCTACACGCTCACCGACGCGGGCCGCGAGGCCGCCGCTGCTGCCGCCGAAGCGCACGACAGCGAGCACGAGGCTTGGAGCCGCCCCGACTGGAGCATGAGCGACTTCACCGACCGCATGAGCGGACGCTGGAACGACCACTGGAACGAGCGCACCTCGGCCGTGCCGCGCGCCGGAGCCAAGCTCGCGCAGGCCGCCGCGCAGGTCACCCAGAGCGGCACGCGCGAGCAGCAAGAGCGCGCCGCGGCGCTGCTCGACCAGACGCGCAAGGCGCTCTACGCCATCCTCGCTGAAGACTGAGTCGTGCCGAATGAGGGCGTGAACCGCGCTCCGACGAACGACCCGGCGCTGAAGGCGCGCTACCGCCGCATCATGCGCTTCGCCGCGCGCGCCTTTGCGCAGGCCTGGTGGTTCGAGCTCGTGCTGCCGCGGTTCGGCTTGGCGCGATTCGCGGCGAAGGGGCGCATCCGTCGCCTGCAGAAGCTCGCCCGGCGGTTTCACGACCTCGCCGTCGATCTCGGCGGGCTCATGATCAAGGTCGGGCAGTTCATGTCGTCGCGCCTCGACATCTTGCCTCCTGAGATCACCCGCGAGCTCGAGGGGCTGCAAGACGAGGTCGCGCCCGAAAACTTCGCGCGCATCGTCGAGCAGCTCGAGCGCGAACTCGGCATGCCGCTTGAGCGGGCCTTCGCGCACATCGAGCCCGTGCCGATCGCCGCAGCCTCGCTCGGCCAGGCGCACCGCGCTCGGCTCTCACCCGGCCTTGCGGCCGACGAGGGCTTCGAGAGTGTCGTCATCAAGGTGCTGCGCCCCGGCATCGAGCCCGTCGTCGAGGTCGACCTCGCGGCACTGCGCCGTGTCGGCCGCTGGGCGTCACGCGTGAAACTCATCAACCGCCGTGCCGACGCCCCCGCGCTCGTCGAAGAGTTCGCGACGACGAGCCTCGAAGAGATCGACTATGTGCACGAGGCGATCAACGTCGAGCGGTTCGCGCGCGACTTCGCCGACGACCCGCGCGTCGGCACCCCGGTCGTCGTCTGGGAGCGCAGCGCGCGCCGCGTGCTGACGCTGAGCGATGTCACCGCGATCAAGATCACCGATGTTGCGGGCCTGCAGGCGGCGGGCATCGATCCCAACGCCGTCGCTGCAGAGCTGGCGCGCGCGACCTTCGAGCAGATCTTCGTCGCCGGCTTCTTCCACGCCGACCCGCACCCCGGCAACATTTTCGTCACGCCCGATGCCGAGCACGGCTTCGCCCTCACGTACATCGACTTCGGCATGATGGGCGAGATCACCGACGAGCTCAAGGCCGGCCTGCAGCAGTTCATCTTCGCCGTGGCCTCGCGCGATGCGCGCGGCTGGGTCGTGGCGACGCAGCGCCTCGGCGTGCTACTGCCCTCGGCCGACACGGTCGAGCTCGAGCGCGCCATCACTGCCCTCTTCGACCGCTTCGGCGGAATGGGCGTCGCCGAGCTCACCCGCATCGATCCGCGGGAACTCGAGCAGTTCGCCCTACAGTTCAGTGAGTTGCTGCGCGCCCTGCCGTTCCAGCTGCCCGAGAGCTTCTTGCTGCTCGTGCGCACCATCTCGCTCATCTCGGGCGTGACGAGCGCCCTCAACCGCGACTTCAACATGTGGGACGCCGTCGACCCCTTCGCCCGCACTCTGCTCAACGGCGGCGGAGCATCCACGGTGCGCTCGGTCGGTCGCGAGGCGCTCGCGATCGTCTCAGCTCTCGCCCGATTGCCCCAGCGGGTGGATGCTCTCGCCACGCGCATCGACCGCGGCGAGCTCGCCGTGCGCAGCCCCGAAGTCGAGCAGCGACTGCGCGTACTCGACGCGAGTCAACGCCGCACCACCTCGGCGATCCTCTTCGCGGCGCTGCTCATCGGCGGCGTGCTGCTGCGCGAGTCGGATGAGGTGCTCAGCTGGGTGCTGCTCGGTGCGTCAGCCTTCCCGCTCCTCCACGTGATCGCGCCCTGGCGGCTGCGGTAGCCCGCGGCCAGCGGTCACATTCCCCAGTCGTACTGGTCGAGGTCCATGACGTCGGCGACGTCTTCGCTCCACTCCGGGCGATCGGGATCGAGCTCTTTCGTGCGCGACTCGAGAATCTCGACCATGCGCGAGTCGGCCAGATCGATGTCGAGGTCGGCGGTCGGCACCGAAAGAATCTGGCTTGCTGGTCCGATCAGAATGTGTGCGACACCCTTGCCGAACTCTTCGGTGAACGCCGGCAGAATGATCAGGTCAGAAGTATTGTGGTGCGACAACGCACGGGCGTAACGCAGCACCGCCTTGCACACCTGGTCGCTGATGATGATGGATCCGCCAGAGTAGTAGAGCTTTCTCATCCCTTCACCGTGGCCCAAACCTCGGTCTTCCGTCAGCCCCTTGCATGACGCATCTGAGCGGGGCATAATCCCGCGGTCACCCTCACTCCGCTTCACTGCCGCAGTCGCGCAACGCCGGTCGATCGAAGGGCGGCACGGGGCGAGCATCCGCGTCATCGATTGTCGTCGCTTCCCCATTGCGGGCGATGTCGTCGATGAGCCACTCCATCTCGAGAATCTCGCGCCGTTGCGCCTCGCTGATCTCGACCGCGAGTTCGCACACGCGAACGTCGGTGAGGCCAGCGCGTTCCGAGCGCGTGATCGCAAGCGAGTGGTGCGGAATCATGGCACTCAGATAGTCAGAGTCGTCGACCGAAACCTGACTACGGTCGAGTGCGATGCCCCCGCCGAGCGCGAGCACGCTCACGAGCACGACCACGATGTTGGCGCGCGTACTGCGATACATGTGTAGCATCCACGCGAGCATGACGAGGCCCATCGTGCCGCCCATCGTCAAGGCCATGAAGACACGGCTCTCACTGAAGCGCACGTGACTCCACTCCCAGGTGCCGGCATACATCGTCGCGTACATCACGACCGTGCCCGACAGCACCATCGCGGCGAATCGCCAGTAGTGCTTGACCGGCGCTTTCTCGTCGGTGCTCTCGTCGTCGTGGTGACGGTCGTCGTTCTCCGTCGGCATGACCTGCTCCCCTCAATCGGTGCGCACAGTGGCGCGATGCCGCACTACGGTAAGAGCTTCTCGAGAGTCGAGGAAGACCTCGACAACGATCCACTGGGCTGGTATCGACGAAGGCGAGGTCACTCCTGTGACTGAGTCGCTCGTCGGCCACGCACCCTCTCTCCTCTCGCACCGGGGCGGAAGGCCCACCAGCACGCGGCGAGCCACAGCGACGCGAAGACGAAGCTTGCGAGCACGTCGCTCGGAAAGTGCATCCCCTGGTACAAGCGCACCCAGGCCATCGCCAGCCCGAGCGTGATTGCGATGACAACGGCGACGACGCGCAGCGGATGCAGAGTCCACGACATCGCCAGCAGGGCGATGCAGCCGTAGGTGACGATGGTCGCCGCGACATGTCCAGACGGAAACGACGACGTCGCGGGCTCACCCGCCAATCGCTCGATGTCGGGCCGCGCTCGGCTGATCGCCAGTTGGGCAAGCAGAAAAATCGACGTCTCCCCCGCAGCCGCGACGACGATGACGAGCGCTGGCGCCCACCGCCGCGACATCGCATGAGCCACCGCGGCGGCGATGATCACCATGGCGATGATGCCGGGCGTATTGCCGATCTGGTCGACGGCGAACGCGACGACCGTCGCAGCCTCAGTTCGATGCGCCCCGAACCACGCCATGATCGCGATGTCGAGTTCGCGAACGGGGGCCAGCACTCGTGTGATGAGCCACCCGAGAGCGATCGTGAACGCTAGAACGAGTGCGGCTGCCGCGACAAGGCCGAGCGCCCGTTGCCATGCTGGTCGCTCGACCCTCTCGACAGACGCGGCTGCCGACTCAGTCGAACACTCGACGGTGGTCAGTCGGCGGGTGATGAACCAGAGCACAGCCGCGACGGGTATCGCCCATCCGGCCTGTGCTGCCACCTCGGCGAGAAACGCCGCCATACACCCCTTGCCTCACTTGTCTCGCTCGCGGAGACTCCCTTGACGGTCGCAAGGTTCCCCACGCGACGCAAGGCCTTGCGGCCGTCACCAGATCAGTGAGATCAATGCCGCCGCGGCAACCCACGAGACGATGAGCGTGACACTGACCCCGACCGCGTACCGCAGGGTGAGCCCCCACCAGTTCGTGAGTTGCCCGTACACCGCGACGGTAGTGGCGAGGGCCGCGACGGCGATGACGATGAGAGCAATGGCGTCGTCGACCATGGCTACGAGGCCGACGATCGCGGCAGCGACAAGTGCCTGGGTGAACACCTCGATCGCGAGATAGCGGCCCGGTCGGTAGTAGCTGAGGGGCTTGCTGATAATCCACGAGAAGGTGCGATCGGTCGTGAGGGTGCTCACCTGAGCGGCCATACGCTCATCAAACTCGGCGGTGACGACCGGGGTGCTGCTGACGTCGACCACCTTCGGCTCGTCGGCCCGAGCCGATTCCCCTGACGCCGACTGCCGATACTGGCGAGCCGAACCGATGCCCCACGGCACTTGCTGCGAAACACCGTTGAGCAGCACCAACACGACCGTGACCAGCAGCCACTGCAGCACGTGGTCGATCACGGCGCAACCTCCTTCATCAGTCGATCGATGTGAGACGACGACGAGAGGTACACGCCGTCGGTGAGGCGCGTGCTGCCGCCGAGCGAAGCTTTGTGCGGCTGGCGCTCGGGCCAGTCGGCGGCGTCGCGCAGAATGAGTGCCGCGTAGAGACCGCGAGCAGTGGGCTTGAACGAGATCGCGATGCGGCCATCCCGATACAGCGGCGCGTAGCCGCGACAGGGCTGCAGGCGCAGCCCGCTCGCATCGCCCAGCTCGACGGCGCGGTCGAACAACGGCCGCTGGTCGGGAAAGCGGCGAAAGAGGTCGTCGACGAGTGCATCGGTCGACCGGTACCGGTCTTGCGCGAACGTCACCTCGGCCACCGTCATCGCCTGGAACTTTCCGAGGCCGTGCTCGATGAGTCGCGCCTCGGCGGCGGTACGGTCGTCGATGCCCTCATCCGCCAACACGGCCTGCCACTCGGCGAGGTCTTGCCCTGACTTGCGCTTGAGGTTCGCGATGATCGCCTCGCCCATCGCCTTGGGTCCCAATGCCACGATCGCTCCTTCGGTGTTGTCAGCGCTCGCTGTGCGCGTCCCCTCCACCGTAGGTGTGCGCCGTGGTGCCGCCATAGAACGGAAGCGACACGTTTCGCCAATGAGTGGGCGGGTAGCCGGTGAGCTCACGACTCGCCCGCGCATAGTGCGACCCGTCGGCGTAGAGCCCGAGCGAGTTGTGCCCGCCAGATGCGCTCGAACTCGGCCTCGTCGGGCGTCACCGTCAGTGCCGAGCGGAGGTCGTGCAGCAGCGCGATCGCGGCGCGAGCATCCGTCGCCTGGGCGAACAGACGCAGGGCGGGGTGATCGGATGCGCGCAGCACTGCGCCGCGCAACGCCGCCGGCGGGCCGAGCATCGCCTTCACGACCGTCGGCGCAAGCGACCAGACGTCGACCACGTCATCCAGCGTCACGACCGATGCGCCGGGCAGGATCGCCACGGCATCTGTGCCCGCATCGCCGCGGCGGAAGACGAAGACCGCATCAGCGCTGGGCAAGAACTCGACGCGCTCGCGATCGAACGACTGCACCCGCAACAGATAGGGAACGGGTTGCGCTGCAGCGCGGGCGGTCGTCACCCGCCCATCTTCCGGGTCGGGCAGGGCTCGCGCCACTGTCTGGTGTGGCGTGCCGCCGGTGCCGAGTCGTCCCCAGTTGCACCGCGGTGCCGGAACTCCACGGCACTGAAGCCACCGGCGAGGAGCGCACTGGCACACCCCTAGGTTCGGCGCATGATCATCGAAGCCGGCTACGACCTGCACGTTCTCTTGTTCGCCGAGCGACGTGAACCGGGCGCGCTCCGCATGGTCTGCCTCGACGCCGACTTGCGCGTCACAGACATTTGCACTGTGATTCCCTCGTTCTCGGGAGGCTTCGACGCCGCCGCGCTCGACTTGATCGACCGCGCAATACCCGACAACAACGAAGATTTGCCGAAGTACGACACTCGATTCGTTGCACTCGGCTACCACGTCGCCGATGCATCGGGGTACCCCGAAGGTTTCGACTGGGCTCGCGTCAAGGTTGTCGAGGAGTGGCTGAGTTGCCGAGGGGTTCGGCTCCTGGGCATTCAGGTGTCTGACCGTGAGTGTTGGGCCTCGACGGGGCCGATGTACACCTTCGCGACATACCCGCTCGCGGACGAACTGCCTCGCGCGGTCGTCATCCCTGGCCCGCATCCGTTCGACTCCTGCGAATGCGCGGCCTGTGCACCAAGGCGGCTACGCCTTCGCGCAGTACCGCCAGCAGGTTCTGTGTAGAGTCGTGTGTAAGGAGGCGGCGATGGCAACGAATCTGGCACTCGATCCCGAGCTGCTTGAGCGCGCCCTCGCGGTGAGCGGTGAGAAGACCAAGAAGGCAGCCGTGACACTGGCGCTGCGGGAGTTCATCGCCCGGCGTGAACAGCTCGGCCTGCTCGACCTCGTCGGCACCCTGGAGTGGGACGACTCGTTCGACTACAAGGCGGAACGCACGCGCGCATGACCGTGCTCGTCGACACGAGCGTGTGGTCGCTCGCGCTACGTCGCGACGTGCCGCCGAACAACCCCGCGGTTGCGGGGCTGACGCAGGCGCTCGAATCAGACCTAGTGGTGACGACAGGTCTCATCGTGCAGGAGCTTCTTCAAGGATTCTTGCCGGAGCGCACCCAGACCGAGATTCGCCGACGCTTCGGCGGGCTCCCTGCCGTGCAGCCGACGCGCGACGACCACATCGCGGCGGCCGACCTGCGCAACGCGTGCCGCCGCGCCGGAGTGCAGCTCGGCACCATCGACGCCCTCATCGCGCAACTGTGCATCGCTCACGACCTCGAACTACTCAGCACCGACCGCGACTTCGTGCACGCCGCTCGCCACTGCAGCCTTCGGCTGTGGAGCGGGAGCGGCTCGTAGTTGCCGCTGCGTGGTGGGGCGTTTGCGGAATGACTAAGACGCTAGCCAGATGCAGGCAAGCGGACGGCATTTCCGGAACTGAGTTTGGGGCTGATCCCATCGGCTCAGCTTGAAGTTCCAATGTGAGCGAATGCCACCGGTTGGTCAGCATCGGTGGCACTTCGGCTTGAACATGAGCTGACGTAGACAGTCCCCGTCATGTAGGTGAACGACTTCAGGATGACGACGACCTCAATCAGCCGCCGCGCTCCCGCAGTACGGTCGGAATCGTGACAGCGTGAAGGAGCGGTGCTGGCCTCACAGAATGAGGGTTCGGAGCGAGATTCGAGAATAGGTCTGCGGGTAGCCACTCGCTCAAGTGAGGGAGTTGGCTCGGGCCGCTGGGTTCGCTTGAGCCCTCGTACAACACTCCGCGGGCAGTCGAGCTAATCCGGTCAACCGGGAGAAACGGAAAGTACTGTTCGTAGGGGTGCCCCAACCACGTCCACCAGGTCGGCAACGGCGGTAGTCCTGTCCATCCCTCTCGCGCCTTTGGGTTGATCCCCCACTCCGTCTCTCCGTCGACCCAGATCGAACGCCCGGTCCAGATGTTGCCGCCGGTCACCTCAGCAGACGCGTAGAAGGCCGGCAGCTGGTCCGCAAGCGCCGTGAAGAGGTGCCGGATAGCGACCTGCCACCTCGCATCTTCTATCGGTTCCGCAAGGAAGTCGAGCGAAAGCGACCAGAACGCATCTGGGCGAAGCGCGGAGGGCCCCGCGCTCAGGTACCCTCCCAGGCACGGCACCGTGCCCGACGTGTGCAGCGACAAGATGGACTCTTCCCATGCGCGGCGGAAGCCCCCCTCGCCGTCCAGGGCGAGTTTGCCCTGGAACGGCTCGTACTCGCCGAATCGTCGCGGCAAGGCTTCGGGCAGAATATGCCGAGCCGTGTCAAGAAAGATGGAAGCCGCATCGGGCTTCATTTCATCGCGAAGGCAAACCCAACGGAGCTTGAGCACCTCGACACGTGAATGCCTCTCCGGCTTCTGAATCATGCGAGAACGTGAGCGGGACCACACCTCACCCGACTGCTGATCTGAAGAAGCTCCGTCGAGAACTTCAGCGAGTCTGCGGGCAAAGCGTGTTGCGTGCGGTATCTCAGACTCAATAGTTCCCTCGACGCTGATCGAGTAGAGGAATCGCGCGCCGAGAACTAACGCGGCTACATCTTCGGGAACATCCTCGGCCTCGACCACAACTGGTCCGTCGATCGTGAAGCAATAGCGGCGTCGCACACCACGAACGACTGTGAACGATCGATCTGTGCCTTCTTCCACAGCAAGCCCGGTTGACTTCGCAATCAGCGTGCGAAGCTCTTCAGTCGAAGCGGCGCGCGACGTGTAGACGGCGAGGTCGTAGGACATGCTCACATGCTTTCACGAGCGATCCTTCGGTCGTGAGCGCCGAGCGTTCCGATCGACACGGATTTCCGCAAACGAAATCCCCTATTTCCGCAAACGACTCGTGGTGCCCCTGGAGGAACTCGAACCCCCAACCCTTTCCTTAGGACGGAACTGCTCTTCCATTGAGCTACAGAGGCGGTGCATCCACTCTAAAGGGAAGAACGCAACAAGACTCGGCGGCGTCCAGATGCTCTCTGGACGCCACCGAGCGGAGGGCGATCGAGTCAGCGAGTTGTGGTCGCTGCGTGTGCTCCTGAGTCCGTGTCGCGGGTCACCACGGTACGAACGCCGGCCGCACCACCGAGGGTGGCGATACCTGCACCGATCAGCAGGCCTGCGAAGCTCCACCATGCACTCGCCTGTGCAGTGTCTGAGGCCTCGTCGACCGTTTCCTCGTCGGTGAACTCGCCCGAGTTGATGTCCTCGATGAGCTGCTCGATGTCGGTGGTCGTGAAGACGTCATCGGCGGCGTTGCTCACGGCCCCGCCGACCGCGCCAAGCGCGCTGGCTCCGACGAAGAACGTCAGGGCGAGGCCGGCGACAAGCGAGGTCGCCCACGTGAGGAAGCCGTGCAGCAGACCGCTGCGCAGAGCGAGGGCCCCGGCGACCCAGCCGGCCGCGAAGAGCGCGATCACGGTCGCGATGATGCTCCAGATGCCAGCAGCGACACCGGCTCCACCGAGTCCGATGCCTGCCGTGACGAGCGACAGCAGCACCGTGACGGCGATGAAGGTCACAACGCCGGCGAAGACGGCGCCCCAGGAGATGGCGGACGAACGCGGGGGTACTCCCGCGAACACCGGGTCAGCGGCGACGTGATCGTTGGTGGTGGTGGCGCGCCCGGTGGCGGTGGTCGTCGTGGCGCGCGTTCGTGGCGATTCCATGATTCCTCTCCGTTCGTGCGTGGTTGTCATGCGAGCACTGTTCGTGCGTCGCCGACCACGCTAGGTGCGGGCAGAGAATCGCAACACACCGTTGACATGCAGAAGGCCTGTGTTGTAACGCGCCGATACTCTGCAGGCGTGACCGCCGCACTGCACCTGCGCCGCGATGAGGCGCGCCGCATCGCCGTGCGCGCGGCAATGCTCGACGGCCCGGCCGAGGTCGACTCGATCGACAGCGTCGTGCACGGCCTCGCCATGGTGCGCGTCGAGCTGACGAACATCGTGATGCCCGCGGCTGACCACGTGCTCTACTCGCGCTTGGGCGAGGCGGTGCGGCCCGGCGACGCCGAGCGCGCGCTCGCGAGTGGTCGCGTGTGGGAGAGGCTGTGGATGCTCCGCCCGATCAGCCACGTGGGTCTCTTCACCGCGGGCATGCGCACGTGGCTCGACCGCTCGGGTGCGCGTGCGTGGGTCGAGGCGAACGCCGACTTTCGGCAGAGCATCCTCGACCGCATCGGCGATCTGGGGCCGCTCACGTCGGCCGACATCCCCGACGAAGCGGTCGCCCCGTGGCCCTCGACGGGCTGGACCAATGACCGCAATGTCACCCAGATGCTCGAGTGCCTGCACGGCGCCGGCGAGCTCGCCGTCGTCGGTCGTGCCGGGCGGTCGCGCGTGTGGGATCTCGCGACGAACGTGCTGCCGCCTTCCGTCGAGGTGCCGCGCGACGAGGCCGCGCGCATCCGTAGCGAGCACCTGCTGGCGGCGTGCGGCATCATGCGCGACAGCATCGCGGTCTCACCCCACGAGCTGCACGGCGTCGTGCCCGTGGGCGAGCCCGCGACGATCGAAGGCGTGCCGGGGCGCTGGCGCGTCGACCCCGCGCAGCTCGACCGGCCGTTCGAGGGCCGCACCGCGCTACTGTCTCCGTTTGACCGGCTCATGACCGACAAGCAGCGGCAGCTGCGACTCTTCGACTTCGACTACGGAATCGAGATGTACAAGCCCGAGCGCCTGCGTCGCCGTGGTCCGTTCGCGCTGCCGATACTGCACCACGACCGCTTCGTCGGGTCGGTGGATGCTCGCGCCGACCGCCGCGCGGGCACCCTCACGGTGCACGGGGTCACCGAAGATGAGCCCTTCGACACCGAGCTGCGCGACGCCGTCGACGCCGAGCTGCAGGCGCTCGCCCGGTGGCTGCGGCTCGAGCTCGTCGTCGATGCGCGCGCTGGCTAGTGCGCGACGACCGTCGACGCCAGGGTGCGACCCCACTGCTCGGCACGAGCGAGCTCGCCGTCGACGAGCGGGCCCTCATAGCCGTGCACGCGGAACGTCTCGGATGAGATGCTCACATCGAATCCGCGAGCTCGCAGGTCATGTCGTGCGGCCTTGGCGGCCGAGCCCGGCAGTCGAGGCGATTCGACCTTGGTGTCGAACGTGACGGCGGTGATCGGATGGAAGACCGCCGTCACGTCGTCGAGCCATTCGCGAATGCCGCGCTCGACGACGCGCGGCGCATTCTGAGTCTGCACGGCCGTCTCGCGTGTCGACGGCCTGCTCATCGAGAAGGCGTGGGTCGGACCACCCACGACCACGAGGTCGTAGGCCTCCAACTGCGTGGGGGCAGCGTCGGCCGACACCAGCTCGACGGGCGCGATCGCTTCGAGGCCGTCGGCGATGGCTCGCGCGACTTGCTCGGTGTTGCCCCACAGACTCTCGTAGACGACGATGGCGCGCACAGCATCCTTCTTTCTAGATCTCGACGAGAGCCGAGGGCTCAGCATCAGGCGACGCGGGCTCGATCGGCCCCTGGTCGAGGCGGAACGGCGGGTACTCGTCGCGCATGAGCGAGACATAGGCCGCGACCCTCAGCGCCCAGCGGTTGAGGCCGAGGATGAGGTCGAAGAGCGGCCGCCGGTACGCGCCCGTGAAGAGCAGAATCACCGCCGCGACGAGCACGAGCAGGCTCAGCAGCGACGCAGAGCCGCCAGCCGACCAGCCGTGACCGCCCATCCAGCCCGCCGCCGAGGAAGCGCCGCTGAGGAAGATGCCGACGATCGCGAGGTGCGGAATCGCGAGCAGCCAGCCCTTGACGAGCACGAGCCCGTTGTTCAGGCGCTCGGGGTACGCGACCTCGACGTCGGCCGGGTAGTCGGTGCGCTCGAGACTGAACGGCGGGTAGCGGTCGGTGCCGAGGGCCGAGTAGGCGTAGAACGCAACACGCCAGGTGTAGCGCAGCACCGCCGTCGTGAACGGGAACAGCGCGCGCGGGTAGCGGCCCGTGAACAGGATGCCGAAGAAGGCGATGAACGTCGCCGCCCCGAAGCCCACCCACAGCACACTGAGCACGAGGTAGTGCGGAATCACGAGAATCCACTTCACGAGCCACAGCCAGCGCGAGAGGCCGGGGTCGAGGTGGCCCGTGACCGCGACCGGATACGGCCCGGTCATCGGCGAGGTGTCGAGGCTGCGTCCGCGGCCCCAGCCGAACAGGCCGGAGACCAGCAGCGCGAGGCCGATGAGCAGCATGACGGCCGACGAGATCGCGAAAGCCGCGGCGACGGGCGCCGCCCAGGGCGCTTCGACGCCGATACGCAGGCTCGTCTCGATGTCGGGTGAGCCGTCGGCATTCATGATGACGAGGGTCCAATCGCCGGGCTCGAGCACCCAGGTGATGGTCTGAGCTCCTGCCCCGCTCTCAGAAGCGACCCAGAACGACTGCGCGTCGGGCGACTCGGCAAGAGTGGTGCCCGAGATCTCATCGAGCTGGATGCGGGGCGGGTTGCCGCGCAGTCCGTCGAGTTCGGCGACCGCGACGCCGTCGAGGTACTCGGCCACAGCATCCGAGGGTCCGATGCCGACGAAGACGGGGTCGTCGCCATCACGGCCAGCAGTCACGGCGAATCGGATCTCGGGAATCGCGTTTCCTTCAATGTCGATCGGGGGCGTGATGATCGCCGACGATGACGTCGAGATGCGTGCAGTGGGCGCGGCCACGAAGCCGTCGCTGCTTCCTACGGCGACTATCGTCGCGAGGGCAGCCGAGGCCACGAGTTGCGGGCCGGCGAGCGCCGTGATGATGCCGCCGATCACGATCATGGCGAGCCAGCCCCCGCGACGCGGGGGTCGGGCACTCTCGATGGGTTGGGTTGCTTCTGACATCAGACGACCGCCACCTCTGCAAGGGAATCTGCTTGCGCGCAGTCCAGTCTGGGTATCGCGCTACAGGGGGGCTAGAGCCTAAAGTCCCCTCATGACGAAGTATCTGATCTCCTTTCCCAGCGGCGTCATGGACGTACCCGACGGCGAGTGGGATCAGGTCGTCGAAGAGTCGCACCAGGTCGTGCGCGACATGAAGGCGGCGGGCGTCTACGTGTTCGGCGGCGGCATCAACGAAGACGTTCAGCCCGTCGCCGTGGCCGCCGACGGCACGGTGGACGGCCCGCGCTACTCCGCCTTCGACAGGCTCGACGGCGGACACACGATCATCGAGGTGCCGACGCGCGCGGAGGCGGTCGAGTGGGCGCGTCGCGTCGCCGCAGCGTGCCGCTGCCCGCAAGAGGTGCGCGAGTTCATGTACGACCCTGAATCCTGACGACGGATGCTCGCTAGGGTTGCCCGCATGCGCACACCCGCTCGGCTCGCCCTCACTGCGCTGCTCGCCGCCGGGTTCGCGCTCGGACTCGCGCCCTCCGCTGCTCTCGCCGACACGAGCGACTTCACGTTCGACTCGTTCGACGCCGACTACACGTTGAGCCGCGAGGCCGATGGCACCGCCACTCTGCGGGTCGTTGAGACGATCGTCGCGAGGTTTCCTGACTTCGACCAGAACCGCGGCATCATCCGGGCGATCCCCGACGATTACGACGGAGTACCCCTCAACACCGTCGTCGAGTCAGTTACCGACCAGAACGGCACGCCGGTCTACTACGAGTCGTACGGCACGGGCGGCTTTGTCGAGCTCGCCCTCGGCACCGACGAGTTTGTGCGCGGCGTGCAGACCTACGTCATCACCTACACGCAGCAGAACGTCGTGCGCTCATTCGACGACACCGCCTCTGACGAGTTCTACTGGGATGTCAACGGCACCGGCTGGCAACAGCCCTTCGGCCGCGTGAGCGCGACCGTGACCCTCGCACCCGACGTCGCCGAAGCGCTCACAGGCAACACGGCGTGCTACGTCGGCGCGTTCGGAGAAGACGAGCTGTGCACGATCGAGGCCGACGGCAGCACGTTCACGGCAAGCTCGACCGACCTCGCCCCCGGCGAGACCGTCACGGTGGCGATCGGCTTCGAGCCGGGCACCTTCCTGACCCCCGAGCCGACTCCCCCGCCCGAGCCGCAAGAGGTTCCGTGGTGGATGCACCTGCTCTCGGGCGGCGTCGGTGCCGCAAGTCTCGCGGCTCTGATCGCCTCGATCGTGTCGCGGGTGCGCGCGGGCAGCGGGGCGAAGGGGCGCGGCGTCATCATTCCGCAGTACTCCGAACCTGACGGAATCGACATTCTGCAGTCGGCGCAGCTGGTCGGGCGATCCGCCTCGGGCATTCCGGCCGCCGTCGTGCGCCTCGCTGTGCGCAAGAATCTGCGCATCCTGGCCTACTCGGTCGACGATGGCGACGCGCCGTACACGCTGCAGTTCCTGACCAATCAGCACGCGGATGCGCTCGATCTCGCTCTGCTCGATGCCATCTTCGGCAGCAATCGAGTGGCCGGTGAGCTCAAGGAGTACGGCGAGTACGACTCTGGCCTCGCCACGGCACTCAACGCGCTGTCGAGCGCGGCCAACTCCTCTCTCGTGCCAGAGGGGTTCAAGCGCAAGCCGACCGGGCGCGGGTTCGGGGCGCTCATGATGGCGCTGCAGATCGTGCTGATCTTCGTGGGCGTCGCCCTCGTGGTCGTCTCGGCAGGGCTGTTCCTCAACGTCAGTCCGTTGGCGTTCTTCTCGATCATGGGGGCGTTCTTCGCGACCTTCATCGCCGCCGGGCTCGCCATCCGCCCCCTGCAGCTCACCGAGAAGGGTCGCGAGGCGAAGGACTATCTCGACGGCATGAAGCTGTACCTCACGGTCGCTGAAGAAGAGCGCTTGCGCGTGCTGCAGAGCCCCAGCGGCGCCGAGCGCATCGACGTGGGCAACAACCTCGAGCTCGTCAAGCTCTACGAGAAGCTGCTGCCCTGGGCGGTCGTCTGGGGCGTCGAAGACCAGTGGATGCACGAACTCGAGCTGCGCGTCGCCGCCCTCGATGAGGCTCCCGACTGGTTCGTCGGACGCTCCGGCTTCGAGGTGGCCCTGTTCACGAGCGCGGTGCGCGGGATGTCCGCCACGACAACCGCGCCCGCTTCGAGCTCGTCGTGGTCGGGCAGCGGCGGCGGCTCGTTCTCGGGCGGCTCGTTCGGCGGAGGTTTCTCGGGCGGAGGCGGCGGGGGTGGAGGCGGCGGCGGCCGCTAACTCGCGCGCCGAGGTCAGTCGTCGTCGTCGCGATGGGTCGCATTCGCCGGTGTGAGTCGGCCGTCGCGAATCTCGATCACGCGATCGGCGTGCGCAGCCATGCGCGGGTCGTGAGTCGACACGATCGCCGCGACGCCCTGGTCGTGCACGAGTGAGGCGATGAGAGACATCATCGCCTCGGCGTTGACACTGTCGAGCTGACCGGTCGGCTCGTCCGCGATGAGCAGCCGGGGCCGGTTGGCGAGCGCCCGGGCGATGCCGAGACGCTGCTGCTGCCCGCCCGAGAGCTCGTCGGGGCGCTGGTTGGGGTGATCGGCGAGGCCGACGTGTGAGAGCAGCTCGCGCACCCGCTCGTCGCGCTCGCGCGGCGGCACGCCGGCGATGCGCAAGGGCAGATCGATGTTCTCGGCCGCCGACAGCACGGGAAGCAGGGCGAAGGTTTGGAAGATGTAGCCGATCTCGTGCCGACGCACGTCGACGAGTTCTGCTTCGGCGGCCGCGGTGATCTCGCGGTCTCCGATCCACGCCTGACCGGCAGACGGCGCATCGAGACCACCGAGCAGATTGAGCAGCGTCGTCTTGCCCGAGCCTGATGGTCCACGCAGCACGACGAGCTCTCCCGCCGAGATTTCGAGGTTGGCATCGACGAGAGCATCGACGCGGCTCACGCCCGAGCCGTAGTGACGACCGAGGTTCGCGCACTGCACGACGGCCTCGCGCACAATCGCGTGGCGCCCGGTCATCGCTCGTCCTCCGACTCAGCGCGGTGCACTTGAACGTGGTCTTCTTCGAGCTCGAGCCGCACGCGATCGCGCATCGCCAGTCGCGCGATGTAGTCCTGCGGCAACTGCATCCGGCCGACGCGGTCGAGCACGGCGTACTCGCGCGCGTGCAGCTGCTCGGCCCCGTGCTCGTCGATGCGCGTGCTGCGCAGCACCTCGGTCGAGGTGCGGCCGTCGCGAATCTGCACGGTGCGGCGCACGTGCGACGAGACCTCAGAGTCGTGCGTCACGATCAGCACCGTGACGCCGAGGCGCTCGTTGACGTCGCGCAGCGCGTCGAACACCCGCTGAGAGTTCGCATCGTCGAGCGAGCCCGTGGGCTCGTCGGCGAACAGCACGTCGGGCTCGTTCGCGAGGGCGACGGCGATCGCGACGCGCTGCTGCTGACCGCCCGACATGGCGCCGGGCCGACGGTCGCGCAGCTCGCCGATGTCGAGCACCTCCAGCAGCTCGCCGATGCGCGCGGATCGTCGCGACCGGCGCCGTCCGCCGATCGCGAGCGACTGCGCGATGTTCTCGCCCGCCGTCAGGTACGGATGCAGGTTGCGCGCGGTCTGCTGCCACACGAACCCGATCGTGTGCCGACGAAACAGCGTTCGCTCGCGCGCTGTCATGGTCAGCAGATCGTGCCCGGCGACGTTCGCCCTGCCTGCCGTCGGGCGGTCGAGCCCCGACAAGATCGAGAGCAGGGTCGACTTACCCGACCCCGAGGCTCCGACGATCGCAGTCAGCTCGCCCCGGTCGACCCCGAGTGTGAGCCCTTGCAAGGCCTGCACCTCGACGCCCTCGGCCGAGAAGATGCGCACGAGATCGGCGCAGTCGATGTGCATCATGATGAGACTCCCATCGTGAGTATTCCAGCGGGCGCGAGACGGCGACCCAGGGCGAGTGCGATGAACGAGGCGACCACGACGATCGCGACGAAAACGGCGAGCACGAGCAGAACGGCAGACGGCTCGATGACGGCCGACACCACCGCGGTGCCCCCCACGAAGGCTCGCAGGTCGAGCACCGACGTGATGAGTGCAGGCAGGGTGAGTCCGAGCACGGTGCCGACCGCGAGGGCCACGCCTGCCAAGGGCCCGAGCTCCCACGCCTGCACCCGCCTCAACTGCGACGACGACATGCCGATGACGCGCAGCACGCCGAGCAGTCGATTGCGCGAGGCGGCGACGGATGCGGTGGCGAGCACGATCGCCACGAGCATGAGGCCCAGCGAGGCGACGGCAGCGATCACGAGGGCGATCTCAAGGCCTTCGACGGTGGGCGTGCGCGCCTCTGCTGCGGCGGTCGTGATATCACCGGCACGAGCGGTCGCGACTCCGCTCTCGGGCTGAGCACGGTCGACGATGTCGAGAGCCAGAGCGGCCACATCTGCTGAGCGTTCAGCATCGTCGACGGTCAGCAGGGCGAGGCTGGCCGCAGGGAAGTCGACTCCGAGCTCATCGGCCGACTCGATGTCGACGAGAATCCAGTCGCGCCCGATGCCGGGCAGGTCAACGCCATCGACGATTTCGACGATGACGACCGAGGCATCGCCGAGAATCGCCGAGGTGCCGCTTTCGACGAGAGAGCGATCGGCCGAGAGCACCACAGGGATGCGCTGATCGGCCGCGGGCAGCTCAGGCAGGTCGTCGCGCACGGCCGCCAGCGCAGCAGTGTCGGCGACGACGACGCGCACAACCCTGTCGTTGTCGCCGACCACGAAGGGCACCTCGATGGTCGTCGCGACGCTGACGGCAGCCGTGACGCCCTCGAGCTCGAGTAGCGCGTCGAGCGTGTCGTCATCAATCGACGCAGCCTGTACGCGCACGTCGGCACCGACCTCTTCGGCCGCACGCTGAACCAGGGCGCTCTGCACCGTGCTGATCATGACCGTCGAGAACACCACGATCGACACCCCGACGATGAGCGCCAGGGCGGGCGCGAAGCCCAGTGCGGGATCCCGCTGCGCGCGTGAGGCGCCGAATACCGCCGTCGCACCGCCCCGACGACGCACCGACCGCTGCATCGCACTCAGCACGAGGGGGTAGAGACGCAGCGCCGCCAGGCACGCGACGACCGCGAGCAACAGCGGCGTGGCGCTCAGCAGCGGGTCGATGCCCACGACGGTGCTGGGCCCGGCCAGACCGCGTCGCGACAACAGCAGGAGGGCGAGCGCCGCCAACCCGACGACGCCGAGTTCAGCGATCACCCGCGCTCGCGACGCCCGAGCCGTCATCACTTCGCGCCGACGCCGCGCGAGGGGGCGCGCGTTCGTGAGCGCACCGACGAGCACAGCGGGCACGAGGGCGACCGTCGCGGGGAGCAGCGCGGGCACAAGTCCCCTGTCGTCAGGAATCACGACGACGGCGATCGCGACCCCCAGCAGCGCCGCCGGTACGGAGAGCAGCAGAGACTCGAGCACCATCGCACCGCGCAGCTGCAGTTCGCCGGCTCCGCGAGCGGCAGCGAGTCGAAGCGCGGCATCCCGGCGGCCCAGCACAGCGCGCACCCCGAGCGCGAAGACCGCGATGAGCACGCCTGCAAGCCCTGACACGCTGAGCGCGATGAGCGCCGACATGGCGGCGATGCGCATGCTCGACGACTCCACGAGATCGGGCAGGCTGCTTCGGAAGTCGAGGACTCCCCCATAGTTCAGCGCCGCGTCGCGGATGAGCACCTGGCGCGATTGCTCGACGATGGCATCCGCATCCGGATGCGTGATGGCGAGAGGGTTCACCGGAATCCACGCGCGAAGGCTGCCGACCGAGAACTCTTGGGCGAGCGCCGGGAACGACTCCGGTGCGAGGTAGACCGAGGTGCGCACAATGGTCTCGGCTTGCTCTCCGCGCAGCACTTGGGGCACGGCAAGCTCAGCCGTGTGGACCCAGTAGTCGTCTGCCAGATCGCGTGGCACGTAGATGGCCGCGATCGTGAGCGGCGCCGGCGTGAAGCCGACGACGTCACCGACGCCGACACCAATGGCGGCAGCGGATGCCTTCGAGATCGCCACTTCTATGGGCGCGGTGGTGCGAACCGACGTGTCGGGGTCGAGGGCATCCGGCCCGTTCCAGCCGGTCGGCAGCGCGCCAGCGATGACGGTGACTCTCTGCTGCCACTGCAGATCGATGGTGAGCGACAATGTGACCTCGTCGGCGCGCGGCCTCGCGTCGACCGGTGCGCTGAGGCTCGCTGGGTCGACGGGCGTCTGCACGATCCAGTTCGTCGGCGCCGTTGCGTCGAGCAAGGGCTGCGGCAGGGTGTCGCGCAACGCCTGCATCGACGACTGGGTCGAGCCCGTGAGGTAGTCGACACCGAGCCGGGATTCCTGAAAGGGGACCCCGAGCCGACCTGTGCCGACGAAGTCGAGAATCAGTGGCGACGCACGGGTGAGCTGGTGCTGAAGCTCGGCCGTTGACACCTGCGAGAGCGCGCGAGGTGCGAGCGCGATGCTGAGCACCGAGATCAGAACGAGCACGGGCAACAACACCGATACGGCTCCACCGCCCACGAGATGACGTTGCAGCAACCCCACGGCACCGACGTGCGACCGCGTCATCGGTCGAACTCCGCAGCGTTGGCCGACCGAGCGTCGCGCGAGACCCGCAGGGCTGCACCGAGAGCAACAACGGCAAGCCCGAGCACCAGGCCCGCGATGCCGATGGCTCCGGTCGAGCCATCGACCGCGAGCGGCGTCGCCGCAAGCGGTACATCAGCAGGCAGCGCAGACCGGGCGAATGGCACGACAGCAAGCGAGACGGTGGCCGCCCCGGCAACCACCCCTCCCAGCACACCGATGGTGGTGGCGAGAACATTTTCGCTCAAGCGGAGCGCCCCTTGCCGCCACGCTCTGAGCCCCAGAGCCCGCAGCACGGCGACCTCGGGCCGTCGACTGCGGTGCTGCGCCCGCACCGACGCCCCGATGACGACAAGAGCGAGCACGGCGCTGCCTGCCGCCGTCAACCAGAGCGCGACCACGGCAGCCCCGAGCGCAGAGCGCAGCGGCTGCTCGGTCGCGTCATTGAAGCGACTGCCGGCGGGCAACAGCGCCCGAGCCGCCTCGGCGGTGGCCGAAGGGTTGTCGGTCGAGATCCAGAGTTGGCGCACGGGTGGCACCGGTTCGGTGGCGGTGTATTGAAGGCTACGCACGAGCGCGAGGTCGATCAGCAGCGCCAAGGGCTCGGGAGCACTCGGCACCGCGTCGATCACCGCAATGACTCGGGCAGTGAAGGGCCCCGCAATGCCGACGCTGCGCAGGCTGATGACGTCTCCGACCGTCGTGGCCGTACTCTCGGCCAACGATTGCGAGAGCACGATGGGCGGAGGGTCGCCGATCAGCAGTCGCGGAGCGAGCCGCACGGTGCGCCCGCTCGACTCGACGACGAAGCCTCGTGCTTCGGGGCTCGACAGAGGCTGGTCGAACCGCGGGCCCGCAGACAACGGCGACCAGAAGAATTCGATCTCGATGTCGCTCGAGCCTGCGGCCCCCGTCGAGTTGAGCGAGAGCAGTTCCCAGACGCCGACGACGCCGAACGGCAACGCAGCGTCTGCGATCGCTGCGTCGATCGCCACGACGCGCAACGGCCCCGGCGCGCTCACCACCCCCGGGGGCAGATCGACTGCGTAGACAACCGAACCGGCCGAATCGGCACGGTCGGGGTCGATCGGCACGGCAACCTCGCGCACCACCCCGAAGGCGTCTGCCAACTGCAGCGTGATCGTGGGCGTCACAGTGAAGCCCGACACGGCGACGGTGAGTTCCAGCCGCTCGCTGCCCTCGGGCAGCACCGGCTCGGGCGATTCGACGCGGAGCTGTTCGGCCAGCGCGCTCGGGTCGCCCACCGTCGAGGGTGCGACGAGAGCGGCGAGAGCATCCGGAGCCACCGCCACGAGCGTCGCCAGCTCGCCGCCGATCTGAATGCTCTCGACGTGAAGCGGAGCTATTCCATCGACGCCGGAGAGGTCGCCGACGGCGTCGATGCCCACAGTCGAGATGCCGTCTGGCACGATCGCCGAGAGATCTGAACCCGCACGCGACTGGGCGCTGCGGTCGAAAGCGAGCACCCAGGTGCCTGCGTACGCGGCGGCGAACACGATCACCGACACCGCGATCGCTGACATGACCACCGATGCGGTCGCCACATCGGGGCGTCGGGCGATGTTCGTGACGGCGAGAGCGCCGATGACCGTCGACCCGCGCCGCCTGTTGTCGAGCACTCGGCCGACGACCGGTGCGATCACGGAGACAACGAGCACGCTCGCGATCAGCAGCAGTGCCGGCGCTGCGACGGGAACCGGATCGACCGACAGCTGGCCTCCAGCGTCGGGAATGAGCGGCGAGCCGTACAGCAGCAGCTGCCAGGTCGAGACGGCAGCCGCGGCCGAGACCAAGATGACGATGCCGAGGCCGGCTGTGCGCGTGCCACGCATCGACAACGCCCCGCGGTCGGCGTCGAATCGGCGCACGAGCTGCCATGAGGCCACGGCGGCGAAGACCACGGCCGTCAGGCAAGAAATGGTGCCCACTGTCGCTGCTTCTGCCCAGGGCAGCATGTCGACCGGCACGCCGTCGACGATCAGCAGCCACACCGCGCCCGTGGCGCCGATGGCCGCGCCGACCACTCCGATCACCATGGCCTCGATCGATGCCGATGCCGAGAGCGCACCAACCGACGCACCGCGCGACCACCGCAGCCTCCACTCTGTCTCGCGGTCGAGGGCCAGCAGTCGCGTGAGTCGGGCGAGGGTCGCGAGCGCGAGCACGGCGATGAGCACCAGTACCACCGGCTCGACAGCGGCGAGCCCGAGCACACTCACCTCGATCTCTCGAGCCGTGTCGACGAAGCCGCCACGACGCTCGAGGCCCTCGACCGCCCCCAGGCCCTCACGCAACGAGCCCGAGAGCAACGACCATGCTCGCGGCATCGTCGACAGGTCGGCGACAGTGAGCGCGCGACTGTCGGGCACCACGCTCCATGTTGCTTGCGGTTCAGCCGCGAGTCGGCCCAGCACTGCTTCGTCGATGAGCACCACGGCCGCCCGCTCGCGCGCCGCACCGTGCGTCACGAGCACCGAGTCGGTCCAGCGCGGGTCGAGTGCATCGCGCACGCGCCAGGTGCCGGTCATCTCGAACGGTTCGCCGTTCAGCGCGACGATGGCGCCGGGCTTGATGCCGAGTGCCGCCGCCGCATCGGCCTGCATCGTGATGCCGGATGCGCCCGACCAGGTGCCGGCAACGAGGTCAGCGCGGGCTTCGATGTCAGGCACACTCAAGGCTTCGATCGGGCCGCTGAATGAGTCGTCGCCCTCGAGCGTCAGCTCCATCCGACCTTCGACGCTGCGATCGATCGAGATGCCGGCCGTGGCGCGCGCGAAGTCGTCGGCGATCGCGGCGCGCACCACAGCATCCTGCTCCACCGCATCGGCCGCGAGCGGCAGGGAGAGTCGCAGGGCCCGATCATCGCCCGAGAGGCCGGCGAACTCGCCCTGCACTCCTTCGTCGGCGCGATGGTCGAGCAGCGATCCGGTGGCGACGACGAGCCCGGTCGCCATGGCAACCGACAAGAGAAGAGCAAGGAGCAGGCCCCCGCGGCGGCCACCGCTCAACCTCTGCACCGACACGCCGATCTGTTGAAGGGGCCCGAGAACGTCGCGACCCTGCGCGTCTCTCGAATGTATTCATCATATCTTTACGCGCGCGCTTCGCATGCGCGGCTCTTGCCGCCGAATCTTGCCGTCACTATGCTCGCGCCCAGGCCGCCGACGTCGACGGCTCCCGTCACGAGGAGGTCACTTCATGGGCGCTTTCGACAACCTGCCGGGTATGGGCGCCGGCGGCGACTGGGCGAAGCAGGCAGCAGACGCGCAAGCGGCAGCCGACGAGATTCTCAAGAACTCCGGCTACGCCGGCGGCACCGCCGACCCGGCGGCAAACGATCTTGCCGGGCTCAGCGCCGACCGCGCCGCGCTAGAAGCGCAGGGCCACGAGCAGAACCGCATCCTGGGCGTCGGCTCGCCCGCCACCCTCACGATTGACAGCAAGGTCGACACGGGCGAGTCGGTCGCGGGCAACGCCACCTACATCTTGAACCTCACGGTGACGCCTGAGGGCGGCGAGGCCTACTCGGTGCAGCTGAAGCAGATCATTCCGCCGAGCACCCTCTCGGGCTACGCAGACGGCACCACCATGCCGGGCCGCATCGACCCGGCCGACAAGAACAACGTGGCGTTCGGCGACAAGCCGTTCATGTAGCCGTGGGCATTCTCGACGACATGGGGCGGCTCATGGATGCCGCCGCCAAGAATCCGAGACCCGGACTAAGCGAGAGCATCGCGATGGCCGCCGACGCTGCCGAGCAGGCGGCGCAGTTTCGGGATGCCGCTGCCGGGGTGTCGGGAGCGACCGCCGGCGCCCCGGGGTTCAACCCCTTCCAGAACGCGGCCGCCTACAATGCGGCCGTGCGCGGATCGGGCACAGTGACCGCCATCGTCGACACGGGCCAGCGGTTCGGCGACACCCCCATCTACGACATCAGCCTCACCGTGACGATCGACGGCCGCGAGCCGTACGAGGTCGTGCACCGGCAGATGATCGCCGCGGCCGCGCTCGGCAACTGGCAGCCCGGCAAGACGACTCTGGTGCGCGTCGACCCCGCCGACCCCACGAAGGTGATGCTCGGCTGATGACCCGGCTCATGCCACACTCGGCCCATGACCTCTGAGCGCCCGGTGACCGACGCGATCGCCGCGCTCGCCCCGCCTGGGCATGACGTGCTCGCCGGCTGGCACGCTCGCGCGCTCGAGCTCGAGCCCTCTGCCACCGAGGGCAGCTCGTACGGCATGCCCGCGCTCCGCTACCGTGGTCGGCCGCTCATCGCCGTCGCGGTCACGGCCGCTGGCTACTCGGTCTACCCTTTCAGCCCCGCCGTCATCGACGACTCGGCGCACCTGCTCGGCGGCCTGAAGCGCTCGAAAGGCGCGGTCGCCTTCACGGATGCTCATCCACTGCCGCGCGAGGCCTTCGACGCCCTCGTGCTCGCGCGCCGAGCCGAGATCGACGCGAGTCTCGACGGCTGATGCCGCGCGGCTGCGGGTCGCTCAGACCGCGGGAGCCCGGTGGTCGAGCGCTAGCCACCCCACGAGAACTCGGCGTAGCACCGCTTGGTTCTCGCGAATGTCGTCGACCCCGGCGAACGTGATGAGCCCGCGAATGTCTGACGCCCACTCGACGATGCCCCCGTCGTCGGCCAGAACGGGCTGCCCCTTCTTGTTTTCCGGTCGAACCGCACCCATGTGCAGCACGAGTTTCACGGCACCCTCTTTGTTGCGAAGGTTCATCGTGAGTCGATCTTCACCGTCGAGCACATAGCTCGGAGCGTTCCACTTGATGTGCTCACTGAGTGGCGCGTCGAGCGAGGTGATGATCTCGCGCAGTGCGAGCACCTGGTCGCGCCGGTCGTCGTCGAGTTCACCGAGAAAGTCGGTGACAGAGACGTGCTTGGTCGAAGCCATGACTCGAGAGTAGGCGCACGATCTGGTCAACGGTCACGGCGTGCGCAGAAGTGCCCCTGGAGGGACTCGAACCCCCAACCCTTTCCTTAGGACGGAACTGCTCTTCCATTGAGCTACAGAGGCGGTGCATCCAGTGTATTCGGCGCTCCGTCCCTAGCCGCCGAGTCGCGCCAGTAGTTTGCGGGCGCGACCCGCCACCGACTTGTGCCGACTATCCGTGAGGGTCAGCAGCTCGGGCACGAGCCAGGCCGCGAGCTCAGGCCGCTGGCGGGCGAAGTGGGCGAGTGATTCGGCGGTGGTGTTCTGCACGATCCAGTCGTCGTAGTGCAGGTTCGCCTGCATGAGGACGATGGCCTGTTCGCGCTGTCGAAGGGTCATGTGCGCATCGAGCAGCACGAAGAGCGTCGAGAGCGTCCACTTGGTCGAAGCCTGATTGATCTCGGCGACCCAGCCGAGCAGGTCGTCGAGGTGCGCGGCCACCCACTCGGGCCGCTGCTGCGCCACGCGCTTGACGGCGCTCGAGACGCGCAGCCGCACGACGGCGTCGTCGCTGCGGTAGCAGGCCACAAGCTCGGGCAGCAGTGAGTGATCGGCGAGCACCTCGTCGACGACGCTGACCGTGTTGCCGAGCGAATTGGGGTGCCCTCCGGTCAAGGGGGCTTCGAAGCGGCTCACCGACATGAGGTCACCGTAGCGAGCGCGAGGCCCTCGCGGCGACCTAGAGTCGGGGCATGGTCAACGTCGACTCCCCCGCCTTCCACCCCGACCTCACGCGCGCACGGTTCATGCCCGGCACCTCGGCCACACGGGGCAACCGCCGGTTGCTGCGAGCCTTCACACGCATCGGCCGCGGGCGCCCGCCCAAGGGGGGCGAGCTGATCGACCTGAGCGACGGCGCCACCGTGCGAGTGCAGCGCCCCACGTCTGCCGATGCGACGGATGCTGGCGAACGCCGCCCGGCCGTGCTCCACCTGCACGGCGGGGGCCTCATCATCGGCTCGGCCACGCAGGGCGACCCACTGTGCCGACGTCTCGCCGATGAGCTCGGAGCCGTGGCCGCGAGCGTCGACTACCGCATGCCGCCCGAGCACCCCTACCCGACTCCGCTCGACGATGCCTACGCCGCACTGCAGTGGTTGGCCGCGCAGCCCGACGTCGACCCGAACCGCATCGCCGTGATCGGCGAGAGCGCCGGAGGCGGGCTCGCCGCATCCGTGGCCCTGCTCGCCCTCGACCGTGGCGAGATCGCGCTGGCCGGGCAGGTGCTGGCGTACCCGATGCTGGATGACCGCACCGACGAATCCGCGGCCGCCCACCCCGGCATGCTCCGACTCTGGAACGGACGCAGCAACCGTCTCGGCTGGGGCATGTACCTTGGCGCGGGCACGAACGGCCCCGAGGCTACGCCCCTCGACTCTGCCTCTCTCGATCGCGCGGTGCCCGCGCGCCGCGCCGACCTGAGCGGCCTGCCTCCCGCGTGGATCGGTGTCGGCACGCTCGATCTCTTCCACGACGAAGACCTCGAATATGCGCGGCGTCTCACCGAAGCGGGCGTGCCGTGCGAGCTGCACGTGATCCCCGGCGCGTACCACGGCTTCGACGCCTCCGAGCCGAAGGCTGCCGTCTCGCGCGACTTCGTCAGTCGGCAGATCGAGGCGCTGCGGCAGATGCTCGGCGAAACCTCCGAGTAAGCGCTACCGAGTTCAGCTGCGCCCGGTGTCGAATACCAAGCAAACGGGCGTCGGGATCGTGGCGCTCTCACGAAAGGTGAGTAGCCCCTGAGCATCGCGTGAAAAAGTGACGACCGAATCTGAGTCTTGGTTGGCCGCCAGTAGCAGCGTCTCGTCGGGCGACAGTGCAATGTCGCGCGGTGTCGTGCCCCGGCTTGAACAGCACTGCTCGAGTGCGAGAGTTGCTGATCCGGCATCCCAGGCGAAGACGGCGATGCTGTCGTGACCTCGATTAGCGGCGTAGACGACGTCGCCTGTCCTGGTGATGACGAGAGCGCTCGCGAACGATGGCCCGGTGGCGTCCTCCGGAAGCGTGGAGACGGTCGACACCACCTCGAACCCTGTGCCCCGACGGGTGAGCACGGTGACGGTGTTCTCGAGTTCACTGATGACGAGAAGGTGCTGGCCATCGGGGTGAGCAAGGGTGTGCCGCGGGCCCGACCCCGGTGGCAGATCAGTGCGCCCCTGCCGTGTCAGTTGTCCGGCATCGTCGATCGAGTATCTGACGATCGCATCGAGCCCGAGATCGGTCACCAGAAGCTCGCCTGTGACGACATCGAAGCAGACATGGTGAGGGTGTGGGCTCACCTGACGAATCGGGTGCACGCTCGAGCCCGTGTGCTGCACGACGTCGGTCGCGGGGCCCAGTCGTCCGTCGGCCTGCACCGCGAACACCGACACGACGCCGTCCGCGTAATTGGCAACAGCCAGGAAGGTCCCCGCCGGGTCTAGAGCGAGATGGGCTGGCGCGGTGCCGCCCGAAGGCTCGACCTGCGCGAGCTCCAGTGAGTCACCCTCGCGAGAGAACATGGCGACTTCACCGCGGTCTGAGCCTCCAGCTTCGACCACGGCATAGACACGCGAGGTCGTGGGCGACAGTGCCAGCCATGACGGACTGCGCGCGGCAACGGTGCGCCACGAATCGAGCGAGGCGGCGTGCTCGTCGTAGTCGGCGACAAGGACTCCCTCCGCGTGGCCCTCCACGTGATCGTGAACCTCCGTGTACGTCCCGATGAGCAGCCGCATGCTCACAAAGTAATCTCTCGCTCGATCTCGTCCACGATCTCCTCAGGGGTCTGGGATGCGTCGAGCTGTGCGCCTCGCTCTTGCTCAGTGAGCGCTTCGAGCGTAGCGAGTTGGCTTTCCAGCAGCGACGCGGGCATGTAATGGTCAGGTCGAGCACTCAGCCTGTCGGCAATGAGGCTGGCGGGCGCTGCCAGGTGGGCGAAGAACACGTCGCTACGACCGCGACGAATCGCATCGCGGTACGCCACTCGTAACGCAGAGCATGCGACTACGATTCCGCCCGTGCCGCGAGCCGATTCCACCGCATCGGCAACGCGGTCTAGCCACGGCCACCGGTCGTCATCGCTCAGCGGTTCTCCGTGCGCCATCTTCTGCACACTGTCAACGGAATGCAGAGAGTCGGCGTCAAGGTACGGAACAGCAAGGCGCTCCGCGAGGAGCGCGGCGACTGTCGACTTGCCGCTGCCCGCCACCCCCATCACGATCACGATGCTCACCAGTCGTGCACCGTGCCGTCGGCAAGCCGGTTGTAGGGCAGGTAAGCCTGCTCATAGGGGTATTTGCCCGCCTCATCGAGGTTGAGCTCGACGCCTAGACCGGCAGCTTCGCCTGGATGGAGCATCCCGTCAACGAATGTGAACGACTGCTGAAAAGTGGCGTCCGTCCTGGCACCGTGCTTCATGTACTCCTGAATCCCGAAGTTGTGAATCGCCATACCCAGGTGCATGGCCGCGGCCATTCCGACCGGTGAAATGTCGGTCGGCCCGTGCATGCCCGACTTGATCTGATACTGGGCGGCATAGTCGAGAGTCTTCTTGAGGTGGGTGATGCCGCCCATGTGGGTCACGGCGCCACGCACATAATCGATGAGTTGCTCTCGAATGATTTGTTGGAAGTCCCAGACGGTGTTGAAGATCTCCCCGATGGCGAGCGGAGTAGTGGTGTGCTGCCTCACCAGTCGCAAGGCTTCGGGGTTCTCTGCCGGGGTGACGTCTTCGAGCCAGAACAGATCGTACGGCTCGAGTGATTTTCCGAGTCGCGCCGCTTGAATCGGCGTCATGCGGTGGTGGCCGTCGTGCAGCAGCGGCAACTGCGGGCCGAACTCACTTCTCACCGCCTCGAAAACGGTGGGTATGTGACGCAGATACGAGCGAGTGTCCCAGTCTTCTTCGGCCGGGAGCGCGCCACGCTGAGCCGGCTCATGGTCATAACGCACGCCCGTGTTGGCGGTGAAGGTGACATTGGAGGCAATGCCGTAGATCGACTTCAAGCCTGGCACCGCCGCTTGGATCCGAATCGCCTTGTAGCCCAGCTCTTGATGCTCTCTCACGCTGTCGAAAAGTTCATCGTTGTCGCGCCCCGACGCGTGCCCGTAGGTCAGCAGCCCTGTGCGAGAGGCACCGCCGAGCAACTGATAGACGGGCATTCCTGCGGCCTTGCCCTTGATGTCCCACAACGCCATGTCGACTGCGGCAATCGACGCCATCGTGATCGGGCCTCGGCGCCAATACGCCGAACGGTAGAGAAACTGCCAGGTGTCTTCGATGCGACTCGCGTCTCTGCCGATGAGCAGTTGCACGACGTGGTCGCGCAAGTAGCTGACCACCGCCAACTCTCGGCCATTGACCGTCGCATCGCCGAGACCGACGAGCCCGTCGTCTGTCTCGAGGCGAAGGGTGACGAAGTTGCGATCAGGGCTCGTGACGATGACGTCGGCCTTCTGGATGATCATGGTGACTCCTTCAGTAGGGATGAGAGTTCGAGGGTGACGGCCGTGATGAGAGCGGAATCGTCTGCAAGGTCTGAATCGAGGATTCTGACGAGGGCGCGCACATCGCCCGCGGCCGCAGTGATGGCCACGCCCTCGGAGTCGGCTCCGTATCGACCGGAGCGAATGGTCGCGATCCACGCGGCGATGACCGTCACCGAACCGGGAGCATCTCGTCCGGCACTCCGTTCAGCACGCGCCGTCGGTACGACCCGCAGCCTCAACTTGGTCGCACCATCGGTCGCGATCTGCGCGAGCTCGTGGCGAATGCGGGCGTTCTCAAATCTGCGCAGGAGCGCTGCGCAGTACTCGTCTACACCCAGAGACTCGTCGCTGAGCGTTCTCCGTGCCTCCCACCAGAACTGCAGGACGCTCGTGCGGCAGATCGGATCTGAGATCGCATTGGAGACCACGTCGAAGCCTCGCATCGTTCCGAGATACGCCAGCAAAGAGTGCGCCCCGTTCAGAAGCCACAGTTTGCGGTGCTCGAAGGGCGTGATGTGGCTCACAAAACTCGCTCCCGCTGCCTCCCAGTCGGGTCTGCCGGCCGGAAAAGTGCCACTCAGAATCCAGTCGGTGAACGGCTCGGTGATGACAGGTGCCTCGTCAGTCCAGACTCCCAGGCGTTCGGCGATGTCACGGTCAGCGGGCGCAAGGCGCGGGGTGATGCGATCGACGCTGGTCGAGACGAACGACACGTTCTGGTCGATCCACGTTGCCAGGCCAGAGTCTCTGCGCTCGGCGAGGGCGAGCATCCCTGCTCGCACGAACGCGCCATTGGCAGGAAGGTTGTCGCACGGCACGATGGCGATGGGCGCGCCCTGGCGCCGTCGCGCTTCGAGGGCGAGCACGAGGCGACCGAGAGGCGACCGAGGCGGCTCTCCGGCAAGATCGGCCGCCATCACCGGATCGCCCTCGTCGGGCTGGCCGTCGGCCAGTAGACGATAACCCGCTTCCGTCACCGTGAGCGTGACCAGTGCGGTGCTCTCGGCCTCGATGAGTTGCACCAGTCGGTCTACCCGCGCGCCGTCGACGGCTTCCGCGATGCTCGACACGACGGTGGACGTGTCTGAATCACGACCGCGCTCAACGAGCGTGTAGAGGCCGTCTTGTCGCGTGAGCACCTCGGCCGCCTCCGAGCTGCGCCCCGTGAACGCTGCGATACCCCAGTCGTCGCTCACGGCGCCGGTGTACCACGCCTGGTGGGCACGATGAAACGCGCCGAGGCCGAGGTGCACTATCCGAACGGGCGCGACGGGCTTTCCCGCGACTGCCCGACTGAGCCCCGTCATAGTTTGAATGCCTGTCTCGGGATGCTCCCGACAAGATCTGTCGCCACCCGAGTTGCTTCGGCGAGACTGATGCGCCCCTCCACCACGAGTCGAGCAAGATACGCCGAGTCGATGCGGCGAGACATGGCGTGACGCGCGGCAACCGACAGGAAGGCCCTCGTGTCATCGATGAATCCCGAGCCTCGATAGAACCCCGCTGTCTCTGTGGTGGCCGCCCTGAATCGCGCGATGGAATCTGGGGCATCCAAGAACCACCACGGTGCTCCGATATACACCGAGGGATAGAAGCCAGCCAGGGGTGCGAGTTCGCGTGACCATACAGACTCATCTACCGCGAACAGCACGAGGTGAAAGCCTTCGGCGGTGCCGAAGCGCTCCATGAGCGGTCTCACGTTGTCGGTGAACGAGGTGTCTACGGGAATGTCGTGCCCCGTGTCCGGGCCGAATCGAGCAGTCGTCTCAGTGTGATGATTGCGGCGAACCCCCGCGTGCACGGTCATCACTAGACCGTCGTCGACCGACATCCGCGCAGATTCGAAGAGCATGTGCGCCCGAAAAGTCTCAGCCTCGCCGCCGTCAAGGCGGCCGCTCCGGGCTCGTTCGAACAGGGCGGTCGCTGCGCCTCGATCGAGTTCGAGTGCCGCTGGCTGAACAACGCCAAAGTCGGCGGAAACGGCACCATGCTCGATGAAGTACTCCCTGCGCTCCCGCAGTTTCGCGAGGTAGCCGTCGTAGTCGCGCGCACCGAGCTGGTCGACACGATCACTCCAACCCGACAGTGCCGGGTCGAGATACGCGTCAGGGCGAAAGGTAGGTATGACTCGGCCAGGGAAGGTCGGGTCGGCTCGAAGCGCGTCGTGAACGGCAAGGTCATCGAGCGGGTCGTCAGTCGTAGCCAAGACGTCAATGGCGAACGATTCGAAAAGGGCGCGCGGTCTGAGGCGGGGCGAGGCGAGCACGTCGACGAGTTCGTCGTACGTGTCGGCAGTGGGGGCACCGCGCTGCCCGAGCACCGTACCGAGCGTCTCCCTCAACCAGAAACCGGATGCCGTGCCGTGGAACAGATGCCAGTGCTCGCAGAAGAGACGCCACACCGTGCGGGGGTCAACGTCGCCGAGAAGCTCGGTCAGTGGCACGCCCGCGGCGTGTAGCAGTCGCGTCACGTAGTGATCTGACGACACCAAGAGGGTCGCCGGGTCGGTGTAGGCGAGATCGTCAAGCAGCAGGCGAGGGTCGACATGGCCGTGCGGCGAGACGATCGGCTTCTCCGCGACCAACTCGTGCAACTCTCGCGCAACGGCGCGCGTTCGCTCTTCGGCCGGGAAGAGCCGGTCGGGGTGCAGCCTCTCGTCAATCGTCACTCGAGCGTGCCCACCTGTCGGCGCACGGCATCCATCGTCTGCATGACCTCGACACTGAAGTCGAGAGGGTGCAGCGGTGACTCCGTGAGCCCATCGGCGATGTGCTGCGCCACCGCAGCGGCCTCCCACGCCATGCCATCGCGAAACTCGAGACCGGTGTCGTTCACGAAAGACAGGCGCTTGTCGCCTTTGCCCGGTGCGATGAGTTCGAAGCCGGCTGGCACGACGAACCACGGATTCACTTCGATGCGTGCTTTCGTGCCGCTCACACTGGCCCGCTCTGGGCTGAAGTGCAGCAGACTCGTGGTGAGCACGGATTGCGCCCCGCTCTCGAATTGCAGCACTACGACAGTCTGGGCATCCACACCCGTGGAGGTGAGGCTGCCGAACGTCGTCACCCGATCGGGTGCTCCCAAGAAGAGTTGACTGAACCACAGCGGGTAGATGCCGAGGTCGAGAAGCGACCCACCTGCCAAGTCAGGGTTGTAGTTGCGCCCGTGGGGATCAGTCGGGGCAATGGTCGCGAAGTCGGCGCTGATGAGTCGAATGTCCCCCAGCACTCCGTCGGCCACGAGCTGCAGCATGACGTCGGTCTGCGGCAGATACCGCGACCACATCCCCTCCATGACAAACACACGCTGAGCACGAGCTGCTTCGTGGATCTCTTGAGCGTCGTGCGCCGTTACTCCGATCGGCTTCTCGATCAGAACATGCTTGCCCGCAGCGATCGCCAGAAGCGCCAGTCTCTTGTGCTCGCTGTGCGGCGACGCCACATACACGATGTCAACGTCAGCATCATTGACGAGGTGCGCATGCTCGCCGTAGGCACGCGCGATTCCGTGCTGAGCGGCGAATGCTTGAGCACGCTCCAGGGAACGCGAGGCCACTGCCTCGACGCGCTGGTCGGTGTGCGAGTGCAGAGCGCGGGTGAAGTCTTTCGCGATATCACCCGGTGCGAGAATGCCCCAGCGCAAGACGGGGCCACCGCGTAAAGGGTAGGTGCGGGCAGTCGGGAGTGTGGTCGGAAAGTCAGTCATGATGCTCCGTTTCTCTGTCTGGCCGATGGGGCGCAGTAGTCGTGGAGGAGGGCGCTCGCGTGGTGGGGGTCCCGTGCGCTGAGTGCGGCGCCTTCTGATTCCTCGGGTGTTCCATACCCCCATTCCGCGTAGAGGGCGGGGATGTTCATGGCTCGAGCGCCAGCCATGTCGAACGAACGATCACCGATCATCAGTGGGGCTTTCGCATCACCGGCGAGCTGTGCGAGTGCCGCCGCGATGACCGCGGGCTTGCTGGCTCCACTGTCGTCGATGTTGGCCCCGCTCACGACTGCGAAGTAGGTGTCGAGCGAGTGCATCTTCAGCATCGCAAGAGCATGGTCTTCGCGCTTCGACGTCGCGACTGCAAGGGTCACTCCACACTCCCGCAGCATCGTCAGGAGAGCGTGGATTCCGGGGAACACGACGCTGTTGTGAATGCCGCGCTCGAGATACGCGCTGCGATAGTGGCTGATTGCCATCGGCAGGTCAGCCCGAGGCAGTGACGTCAGTGCGAGCAGGGTCTCGTCAATCGGCGGGCCCACGTAGCGTCGCAAAGTCTCGGAAGTCATCGATGGACCGCCCGAGTGCCGGATCGTGTCTGCCAGGCACTCGGTGATGCCAGGTGCTGAATCAACGAGGGTACCGTCAAGGTCGAAGAGCACACATGACAGTCGCGTCAGTGTGGAGGCGGTCATGCGGGTGTTCCTCCACTCCTCGTGAGAGCGACACAGGTTTGACGCTCGTTCGGACTATGTGCGAACATACTGTCATTATAGAGATGTCATGGGCAAGTAGCCCGTGACGTCGAGGACAGTCGGTGAAAGGACTCCCCCACCATGCCCACAACGCTCGGCATCGCGATGGTTGGTTGCGGCGGAATCGCTCGCAGCCACGCGTTTGCACTCACTAAAGTTCCCGATGCCAAGCTCATCGCAAGCGTTGATCTCGACGAGGCAGCTGCCCTCCGCTTCAAAGAGCGGTTCGGTTTCGAGACTCATTCGACCGACCTGGCCGCAGTTCTCGCCCGCACAGATGTCGACGCAGTGGTGATTTCGACGTCGTCCAAATCGCACGGCCCCCTCATCATTCAGGCACTCGAGGCCGGCAAGCACGTTCTTGTGCAGAAGCCGATGACGGCTACCGTCGACGAGGCACGTGCCGCACTCGCGCTCGCAGACGAGCGCGGCCTCAAGTTGATGGTCTCGTTCTTCGAGCTCTTCCTGCCCCCTGTCGAGCGTGCCCGAGAGATCATCGAGGCGGGGCTAATCGGCGAGCCATTCTTGTTCAAAGCGATCATGGCGTGGCACACGCCCGACGTCACAACCAGTTGGCGCTTCGATCCCGCACTCGCAGGTGGCGGCATCATGCTCGACGGCAACGTGCACCATGTTTCTAACGCTCTCTATCTGCTCGGAAACCCAGAAGTGCAGAGCGTCTACGCCGAGTATGGCGCCCTCACCGCCGACATCGACGTCGAAGACACGGCCGTGATCGTGATTCGCACAGACAAAGCCATTCTCGAGATCTCGGGTTCGAACCGGCTGCAAGAGCCGGGCGGTGCCACCATGGCGTTCAAAGACCAGTGGGCCGTCTACGGCACGAAGGGCACCGTGCAGTGGGACGCAGCCGCGCGGCCAACTTTTCGAGTGTTTACGAGCGAGCCCTCGGCGACGAACACCCTGCTGGGCAACGGCTGGATCAGCCCAAAGCTGCCGGTTCAAGCTGCCGACCATCGCGAATTCTCGATGCACATCAATGGCGAAGAGAGCCCGTGGGTGCCCGAACATCAACACTTCGTCGACGCGTGCCTCAATGACACTCCTGTGCGCAGCGATGCACGCTTCGGTCTGAAGACCCAGCTGATTCTCGACGCCGCCTACGAGTCAGGCAGGCAGGGGCGCAAGCTCCCGATCGGGTCATGACCGTGGAGCGCTCGATCATTGATGTTCACACGCACGTCGGGCGAACCATCACCTCGGGCATAGGCCAGAGCGTTGCTGAGTCGATCGCACTGATGTCGAGCACCGGCATCGCCCAGGCAATCTTGTCTGTAGCTGCAGGTGGGCTTCAGTCAGAGGGCGTCACAGACACCCGAAGGGCCAACGACGAGATCGCCGCGACGGTGGTCGCTCACCCCGATCTGTTTCCCGTCGGGCTCGCGAGTGTCGAGGTTCGCCACGGGCCAGTGGCAGTGGCAGAAGTGCATCGTGCATTCGACGAGCTGGGCCTCAAGGGCCTGGCTTTCCACGCCACTTTCGAGGGCTTCACGGTCGTTTCACCAGCGTTCGCCTCACTGCTAGACGCGGTGGGCGAGCGACGGGGTTTGATTCTGGTGCACTCCACCCCGGATGCCAAAGCGAGCCCAAGCGCCATCGCCGCCGTCGCCGCTCGATACCCCACGCTGACGTTCATCATGGGCCACCCGGTGTTCAGCGACGATCAGAAGAAGCAGGCGGTGGAGGCCGTGCTCGCCACGCCCAACGTTCTTGTCGACATCGCCTACCAGGCTGATCCCGCGACCACCGAGTTCTTTGTTCGCGAAGTGGGGGCCGCCCGAGTGGTGTTCGGTAGCGATGCCCCGTTCTTTGATCCGGCCGAGGTCATTCGCTCGGTGGAACAGGCGCGCATCACAGATGCCGAGCGCGACGCGATCCTTGCGGGCAACGCGCGCTCCATCATCAACTCTCTCTAGGGCGTCTCGATGCGGCCGCTCAGGATCGACCGCTCGGCAGCGGCGAGAACACGCGTGACGTGTGCGCCGAAGACGAGGTCGCACTCGTGGGGAGCGCTGCCCTTGTCGATCTGGTCGCAGAGCTGGTTCACGGCGGTCCCGTAGGCGATCTGTGCCGAGGCGATCCAGTCGTCGATCACGGGCGCACACGTGGCTCCCGAGGCGCCAAGTAAGCGGAGGGCGCCAGTGTGTGGTGCATCGGCAATGTCGGCCGCCACCGAGATCGTGCCCACCGCCCCCGTCGCGTGTTCCAGCACGAGCGAGACGAAGTCTCCGTTGCCGCGCCGAGCAAACACGCTCTCCACGAGTCCGAGAGTGCCGCACAGTTGAGCGACAGCGTGCGGCCCGACATCCCACAACGCCCCGTGCTCGTGGCGCCAGGCTGAGCTGTGAAAACCCTGGCGTGAGTCGACGAGCAACGAAGAGTAGCTCTCGATCACGCCGAGGGTCCATGAACCGACTGCGCGAGCGCGAGCTGACCAGGCAGCGTGATCCGGCAAGAGTCGATGAGTGAAGAAGACGATCGAGTGGGTCGAACGCGCCCTCGCGAGCTCAGCCAAGCGGGTGGCATCGTCCACGTTCAGACTGACGGGCTTCTCGAGCAAGACGTGCTTGCCCGCCTCGATCGCTGCCGTCGCGAGCGACACTTGAGCATCTGGCGGCACGGCAAGACCCACGATATCGACAGCATCGAGGAAGCTGTCGAGGTCGAAGAACGCCTCTCCCATGGTGCCGACGGCAGACAGGGTTCGATCGCGATCGCGGCCCAGTGCCCCCACGAAGCGCACCCTGGAACTCGCCGAGGCAGCGGGCAGATGAACGGCGCGAGACCACGCAGCCGTGCCGATCACCCCGTATCGAAGGGCAGCGCCCATTAGTGGACGAAGGGCCTCAGGTTGTCACGTGCGATCGCGAACCCGCGTTGTACGATTTCCACTGACCCTTCGAACGCTCGATCCTCATGTTCCACTGACGCGACGTAGTCGTACCCCACGGCGTAAAGAGCCCCGAAAAAAGCGCCCCAATTGACCTCGCCGAGACCACAGAGTCGAGGCACCTGCCATCCGACGCCGGCGCTCATGATCCCGTGTTCGTACAGCCCCTCGCGGCGCACCTCCAGGTCTTTCGCGTGCACATGGAAGATTCGCTCTCCGAACTCGTGAACGGCTTTCGGAGCATCGATGAACTGCCACACCAAGTGCGATGGGTCGAAGTTCAGCCCGAAGTTCTCGTCCGGAATGATCTCGAACATGCGTCGCCAGTTCGCGGGGCTGAAGGCGATGTTGTTGCCTCCTGGCCACTCATCTCCACTGAAGATCATGGGGCAGTTCTCGATCGCAATGCGCACGCCGTGATCGCCCGCGTAGTGAACCATCTCTGGCCACACCTGTGCGAAGCGGTCGTAATTCTCGTCGAGTGACGTGTGCTTGTCACGGCCGGCGAAGGTGCCCACCGTCGGCACCCGCAGAAGTCTCGCCGCCCGCACCACGGTCTTCAAGTGTTCAAAAGCAGCAGCCGCCTCAGCAGCGTCTGCTGAGAGGGGGTTGGGGTAGTACGCCAGCGCCGAGATCGAGAGCCCCTTCGCGGCCAAGTCGTCAACGATTCGATCAGCGCCCGCTTGATCGAGTGTGTCGACGTCGATATGGGCTGTACCTGCGTAGCGCCGCGCGGCGCCTCCGCTCTTCGGCCACACGGCGACCTCGACTGTTTCGAAACCGTTCGCGCCAGCCCAGGTTGATACCTCGTCTAGGCTCAGCGTCGGAAAAGCTGCGGTCAAGAGTCCCAGTTTCATGGTGTGTCTCCTCTTCCTTGTAGTGGCGCCGACCCGTCTCCGACGGTGGCCCATGATGATGTGCGGGCGCTGCGCCCCACGGCCTCGACGATGAGCGATTCGTAGTGCCCGTCAGCGAACGTCGCGTACCGGGGTGCAGCCGAAGGGGCCCCCGCAGCGATGTCGGTATACACCGCCGCGTACAGAGCTTTGAATCCGTTCTCGAAACCTTCGGCGTGCCCACCGGGCAGGCCCGAAATCGCCGCGGCACTGGCAGAGAGCAGAGAGGGGTCTCGCAACAGAACCTGGTTCGGCTCGGAGCGATGACCGATCCAGAGTTCTTCCGGCCGTTCGCCGCGCCACGCCACTGAGGCGGACGACCCGTTGAGCTCGAACGAGATCGCGTTCTTGCGGCCCGCGCTTACTTGCGAGACCGAGACGACGCCTCGTGCGCCACCGGCAAAACGCAGAAGGATGCTCCCCGCGTCTTCCGAGCCAACGTCGTAGTCGACCGTAGGACCGGTCGCAGAGCCGAACGTGGCCACCTCGCCCGTGGGCCGCCGTCGTTGGGGAATGAAGGTCGTGAGATCTGCCATCACCTCGACAATGCGCTGACCGGTGACGAAGGTTGCCAAGTCGAACCAGTGCGAGCCGACATCACCCACGACACGCAGGTCGCCGCCTCGAGCAGCCTCTACCCGCCAGTTCCAATCGGTGTCGTAGAGCAGCCAGTCTTGAAAGTACGACCCTGTGATGAGGTACGGCTTCCCGACGCTGCCGTTCGCCACTCGCTCACGCATTTCGTGCACCTGCGGGTAGAAGCGAACGTTGAAGTTCACGGCCCCCACGAGTCCTGTCGATGCAGCAAGCTCAGCGAGCTCAGCAGTCTGCGATGAATTCATGGCGAGCGGCTTTTCGCACACCACGTGCTTGCCTGCGGTCAGTGCGCCACGCGCGTGTTCGAAGTGCTGGTCGTTGGGCGAGGTGATGTGCACGACATCAACCGACTCGTCCGTGAGCACTTCGTCATAGTCGAAATAGGCGCGGGCAACACCCCACTCCGCGCTCTTTTCCTTGGAGCGGGACGGCGACGAACCCAGAACTCCGATGACGTCGATTCCTAGGCGACGCAATGCCTCCCGGTGCACCGTTCCGATGAAGCCGGTTCCCACAATGGCGGCACGGAGGTGAGAGAACGAAGTCATGGGTGGTGTCCCTCTCGACTAGACATTGTGGTGTTCATGTGGTCAGAATGTCATTACATATTAGCCCAGGAGGAGCCCATGACCAACCCCCGACCGCGCACCGTCGTCATCACTGGCGTATCCCGCGGCATCGGCCGCGCTGCGGCGCTGGCATTCGCCGACCAGGGTTACCGGGTTGCCGGCATGCACCGAGGTACCGATGCCGAGGTCACGACTGACCTCGAGCGAGAGATCACAGGGCGAGGCTCTGAAGCGTGCGTGGTCGTGGGTGATACGAGCTCGACGAGCGACGTCGATGCCCTCGCCGACGAGGTCGCGCGACGATGGGGCGGAATCGACGTCTGGGTCAACAACGCTGCTCAGCTTCTCGTCGAACCTTTTCTTGCGATGTCTGACGATGACTGGCACGCCCTCCTCGAGGTCAACCTCTTCGGCTACATCCGTGGTGCTCGCGCCGCTGCGCGGCATATGGTTCCCGCGGGCCACGGCACGATCATCAACCTGAGTTCTGCTGTTGATCCGCTCCCTCCGACAGACATGACCGCCTACGTGACCGCTAAGGGAGGCATCGGTGGTCTCACAAGAGCCCTCGCCGTCGAGTTGGGTCCCACCGGAGTGACGGTTAACTCGGTTGCCCCTGGCGCCACAGAGACCCCTCTGAACGCGGCGAGCTACACCAGCGAGGTGCGGCAGACCTACAACGATCGGATACCACTCGCCCACATCGCGTCACCAGAAGAGATCGCCGACAGCATCGTGATGATGGCTTCGTCAGGAGCGCGCTATGTCACCGGGCAGACGTTGCTCGTTGACGGCGGGCTGACACTGAACGGGTCAGTGGGCCACCGGCGCAGTTCGTGATCACGCTACGCTCTCCGCATCTCGACGTCACGCTTGATCCGAATCGAGGGGGAGAAATTCGATCGGTGACATCGCCCGGCTCTCCGAATTTACTGGCGTGGCACGATTGGGAGGCACCTCTCTCTGCAGACGACGGGCCTAGTTACGGCTCGACCGAGCTCGACTTTCTCTCGAGGTACCATGCCGGCTGGCAAGTACTCTTTCCGAACGCTGGCGCCGAGAGTGTGATCGAAGGAGTTCCGGTCTCGTTCCACGGCGACATCGCTCTGGCTCGTCTGTCTGTGGTGTCGGTATCCACAGACGCCTGCGTGTTGCGCGCAGTGGCACGGTTGCCGCTCGAGCTGACACGCACCATCAGAGTGTCGAGCGAGAGACCCGCACTTCTTATCGAAGAGACCGTCACAAACATCGGCGCCCGAGATGTTCCCTTCATCTGGGGACACCACCCCACCTTCCCTGCCATTGAGGGGTCACGAATCGACATCTCAGGCCATCCCCGTGTCATCGTCGAACCTGCCACTCCCGGCCCCCTCGCTGACCTGAACGGTCAGTGGCCTTCTCTCGCGCGTCTCGAAGGTGGCACCGAAGATCTGTCGGTCGTTCCCGAGCAGGAACAGGTCAGGTTGACCTACGTCACCGATCTCGACGAAGGGTGGGTGGCTCTTCGCCCACCCCTCTCGCACCCACGACCCGGGATCGGGCTGTCATGGGATCTCGCCGCCTTTCCCCACCTCTGGCTCTGGCTTCAGAACGGTGATCCTGGCTTCCCCTGGTATGGCCGCGCGAGAATGCTCGGTCTCGAGCCACAACGATCGTGGCCATTCGACGGCCTTGCGGGGGCGATAGACCGCGGTCAGCACCTCACGCTTGCACCAGGCGACAGTTCGTCAAGCTGGATCACCCTCGCCGTCTTCCCCTCCACGAATGCCCCGGTCGAGCGGATTACTCGCGATGGCACCGTCACGACGGGATCACGACCGTCTTGATTCCTTCTCCAGAGGCGGCGGAAGCGAAAGCGATCGAGAAGTCGTCAATGGAGACTCTGCGAGTCACTAGAGGCCCCAAGGTGACAAGCCCCTGCTCGATAAGGGCGATCGCGCGACCCCACGACGTTGCGGTTGACGCAAAACCGCTGGAGACCGCGAGTTCCTTATAGAGAACAAGGTCGAACGGCAGCGAGATGTCGCGTCCAAAGATGCCGACCTGCACATACTTCGCACCACGTTTCGCGGCGCGGAGCGCGGTGGCGGCGCCCGGCGCGCTCCCCGAGCACTCAATGACGACATCGAAGCTCTCCTCCTCTGGCGTCAGGGTCGTCGTCTCGATGCCCAGCGAAGCGGCAACAGCGAGTCGATCGGCATCTTTCTCGAGACCGGCGATCGTGACGTGCCCGCCTTGCGAGCGCGCGACCTGTGCCGCGAGCTGGCCCATAGCGCCCGGACCGGTGACAAGCACTCGATCGCCAGCATTGACAATGGCAGGGTCAAGCAGACACTGCGCAACGCAGGCGAGCGGTTCAGCCAACACGCCATCCAGCTCGCCGAGTACATCAGGCAGCGGGTGAAGGTTGACCATGGGCATCACGACATAGCGAGCAAACCCGCCATTCTCAAAAGACCCCAGAGAACGTCGTCGCGGACACAGATTCCGACGACCAGCGCGGCACCATTGACACGTGCCGCAGGAAGAATAGTAGGTCTCACAGGCAACCCGCTGGCCGACCGCGGCCGCATCCGCGGGATCACCCACCGAGTCGACTACGCCGAGAATCTCGTGCCCCATGATCACGGGCGCTTCAAATGCGTACTCGTCATGGGCGACATGGATGTCGGTTCCGCATATCCCCGTTGCGGCGACTCGTACTCGCGCAAAACCAGGAGGCGCGACAGGAACAGCAACCTGCTGCACGAGGACGTTGTCTGCCCCGAGAGCAACCTTGACCACGGCTGTCATTGTTGTCGGTTCACTCATGCGGCACACTCCTCGTGAGATCGGGATCACGCAATACCGAAATGCTTTTCGTCACCATGTTTTTTTGTCCTATCATTGTTCGTACGGGAGTTACCGTTTCATTTACGGGAGAGAACACATGCCGATCTCCACTGAGGAACTGTTCATGGATCTCGACCGGTCCGGTCCGATCCCGCTGTACTACCAAATCGCGCGCCGCATGCAGTCGGCGATCGAGAGCGGCGAGCTTCCGCCCGGGTCGAGGATCGAAAACGAAGTCAAACTGGCCGAAAACTTGTCGATCTCGCGCCCCACAATTCGCCGTGCCATTCAGGAGCTCGTCGACCAAGGACTTCTCGTCCGGCGGCGCGGAGTCGGAACACAAGTTGTACGCGGGCGACTCACCCGAAGCGTGGAGCTCACGAGCCTGTATGACGACCTCAGCCTTTCTCACCGGTCGCCGACCACGAAGGTTCTGCTGCACGAAGCGACAGTGCCTCCGGCCGAGGTTCTCGAGTCGCTCACTCTCCCTGCCGACACAGAGGTTCTGCACATTAAGCGATTGCGCTACACCGACGGAATCCCGTTCGCCCTCCTCGAGAACTTCCTGCCGCCGGTCTTCCTCGACCTCACGGCAGAACAGTTCGAGAAGCACGGCCTGTATCAACTCATGCGATCTCGAGGAACCACGATGCGGGTCGCACGGCAGACCATCGGAGCTCGCGCAGCCACGAAAGAAGAAGCCGATCTGTTCGCCCAGAAGAACGGGTCGCCCGTGCTGGTGATGTCTCGTACCCTCTACGACCAGTCGGGTCACGCCGTGGAGTACGGCGAGCACTCGTACCGCCCCGATCTCTATTCGTTCGAGGTCACTCTCGTCGAGAAGTAGGCGGGCCAGCATCGACTTCATCCCCGTCAGCGCGCACCGTGGACAAGTCGGGCCGCCCGCTCGACAGCGCCAACGACATCACCGTCTTCTGGGTACAGCAGGGTTCGCCCCACGACGAGACCGTGCACACCGGGAAGCGACAATGATTGCTCCCACGACTCATAGATCTCATGGGGGGCCAAGGCGGGGTCTCCGCCCAGTAGCAGTGTCGGAAGCGTCGTCGCTTTCATGACCCGCTCCATGTCAGGCACCACGGGGAGCTTGAGCCAGGTGTAGGCAGAGCTTGCACCGAGGGCGGAAGCGATGGCAACCGACTTGATGACGGCGTCAGTGCTCAAATCATTCTTGATCGAACCATCAATCCATTCACTCATGAACGGTTCGATCATGATCGGGAGCCTGGCCTCGACAGCGCGTGCCACGATCTCAGCGGCAGCATCGAGCGTGTGCACAGAACCTGCATCATCGAGGTTGATCCGGACAAGAAGCTTGGCGAAGTCGAGCCGAAGATCACGAATTGTGTCGATGTTGTAGGCAGTGAACCGATCATCCATCTCAAACACAGCTGACTTGAGACCGCCGCGGTTCGTCGAACCCACAACGATCTTGTTTTCCAGCACACCCATCAGAGCAAGGTCCTCGACGAGGTCGGCAGTGCCGAGAAAGCCATCGACTCGGGGATTCTGGAGAGCCTCAGCAAGTCGACCGAGCAAGTTGTACCTATCGGCCATCGCCATTTCGTCTTCGCGAACCCCCAGAGACCCCCGCGCAGGATGATCAGCGGCGAGGATGAACAGTCGGTTGTCGCCGACAAGGAGAGGGCGTCGAGTTCTCTCGAGCAAGGCGCGGCGGATGGCATCCGGATCAAAGGCTCTCGCGTGGCGAACCGCTTCGAATACATCGTTCGTCATCGCGTGCTGCCCGTCTCGATTAGCTCATCGACCTCTGCCGACGTCGGCATGGCCGTGGAACACTCCCTGCGGCCCGCGACTATCGCACCAGCCGCGTTGGCGAATCGCACCGTTCGCTCAAGGGACCACTCACTGAGCAATCCGTGGCAGAGTGCTCCCCCAAAGCCATCACCTGCGCCTAGCCCATTGACAACACGGACCTTGTACGGCGCGACCTCAACACTTTCTGTTGCAGTCTTCGCGAGCACCCCCCTCGGGCCCAGCTTGACGATCGCGAGGCTGACGCCGTGGGCGAGAAGAGCATCCGCAGCGCGATGCGGGTCAGTTTCTCCGACGGCGATCTCGCACTCCTCACGATTTCCCACGGCCACAGTCACGTGCTCGAGCGCGGACGCCACCTGTGCGTGAGCCTCGGCCGGCTCTGCCCAGAACATCGCGCGATAGTCGAGATCGAGCACGGTATGCGCAACGCGACCGCGGGCCTCCCACGCTGCGAAGTGCGCCGCACGGCTCGGCTCACGGCTGAGACCCGTCACGGTGGTCCAGAAGATCGTGCTCGATCGGATTGCATCCAGGTCGAGCGAGTCTGCGCGAATCATGAGATCGGGGGCAGTCGGTTCGCGGTAGAAGTAGATCGGAAAGTGATCGGGTGGGAAGATCTCGCAGAACGTGACGGGGGTATGGAGGTTCGGCACGACGTTGACGAACCGGTTGTCTACTCCGAGTCGGTCGATCTCCTTCACCACGAATCGACCAAAAGGATCCTCTCCGACGCCTGTGATCACCGCGCTTGCGCGGCCGTGGCGGGCGGCAGCGACCGCGACGTTGGTGGCACTCCCGCCAAGGTGCTTTCCGAAGGTTTCGACATCCTCCAGCCCCACGTTGTCTTGCAGCGGGTAGAGGTCGACACCGACTCGACCAATCGTCAGTACGTCATAGTGCGGTGCGCGTTTCACCCCTTCACCGCCCCGCTGGTAGTACCTTCGGCAATGTACTTCTGCACGAAGAAACCGATGATGATCATCGGAACCATGGTGACGGTGGCTGCCGCGCTACTGAGACCCCAGTCGACCGAGATTGCGCCGACGAAGCTGGCAATGCCGACCGGCAGCGTGTATGTCTCAAGAGTGGTGAGTTGCAGTGAGAACAACAGCTCGTTCCACGAGTACTGCATGCTCAAGATGAACACCGCCGCGATGCCGGGCAGCACTACCGGAAGGAACACCCGCCAGAAAGCCTGCATTCTTGTGCAGCCGTCGATGAGAGCTGCCTGCTCAAGCTCTCGCGGCACGTCTCGGAAGAATCCCATAAGCAGCCACACGGCGAAGGGAAGGTTGAGCGCGACGTGCGCGAACACGGGCCCGATGAGCGAGCCTCGAAGGCCGATCGCGTTGATGATCACGAAGATCGGCAACAGCATCGAGATCACGGGCACGAGCTTTCCGAGAAGGAACCCGTTCGCGATCGTGTTGGCATATCGCAGCTGAAAGCTTGTCAGCGCATAGGACGCAAAGGTCGCGAGTCCGATCACTATCACGGTGGAAGCGAGGGCCACAATCGTGCTGTTCGCAAAGTACAGTCCGAAGTCGCTCTTGGTGAAGGCGTTGGCGTAGTTGTCGAGAGTCGGCGTGAAGAAGATCTTGGGAGTATCCGTGAAGATGTCTTTCGCCGATTTGAACGAGTTGACGATGATGAGCAGGATCGGGACGACGGTCCAGAGCAAGAAGGCGATGAGAATCGCCCAGGTGCCCAACAGCTTGAGTCGACGCTTCGCCATGGTCAGTCGTCCTTTCCGCGCGCCGAGTTCCGCATCAAGGGACCAAAGAGAATGACGAGTCCCAGAAGCGTGATGACGGCGACCGCCATGGCGAATCCCATCTCGTTGTTCTCGTAGGCCTGCTTGTAGGCGTAGATGCTCAACGACGTTGTCGAATTGGCCGGCCCACCGCCCGTCAGCCCATAGATGAGGTCGAACACCCTGAACGCGTCAGTGCCACGGATCAGGATCAGCACAACAAGGGTCTTGGCGAGCAGCGGGAGAGTCACGCTGAAGAGAGTGCGGATAGCGCCGGCGCCGTCAATACGAGCCGCCTCGTAGAGTTCTTCCGGAATCATCGTGAGACCCGCAGAAGACACCAGGATGATGAAGGGCACGGCGTGCCACACATCAGTGAGAACGATGCTGAACAGCGCGGTCGTGGAGTCGGTCAGTCCACCGAAGTCCTGCAAGCCGACGAGGCCCAAGAGGTAGTAGATCAGACCGTATGTCGGGTCATACATGTACCGCCAAATGAGACTCACGATGATCGGCGAGATCAGCAGCGGCATGGCGAAGAGGGCGCGAAGCAGGTTTCCGGTTCGCGGAGTCAGGCTCTTGAGAAGCACCGAAATGCCCACCCCCATGCCCATGCACAGTGAGAGCGACAGCACTGTGAAGATCACAGTGTTGACCAGCGACCTCAAGGCGACCGGGTCTGAGAAGAACATGACGTAGTTGTCGAGGAAGACAAAGGCTGCCTTGTCTTCTTGACCCAGGCTGTAGTCGAAGGTGCTCGCGATAAGTGCGAACCCGAGGGGCACGATCATCACGATGCAGATCGTCAGTGCGGCGGGCAGGATCAGGAACACTGCCAGACGAAGGTCTCTGCGAGCGTAGGCGCTTTTCGGTCGCCGAGGATGAGGCTGCGCCTCTGGGGAGGAGTGAGACATGAGGAGGGCTTTCCTTGTCAGAAGCGGAACGACGGCCGGATGTGGGCGGGGCGTGCGGCCCCGCCCACATCGTTCATGATCCGGCTATTCGAACTGCGAAGCCAGGGTGTCCTGCACGCCCTGGAGAACCGCACCCGGATCGTCGCCGTTGGTCACGACTCCCGACAGTGCGACGCTTAGCGCGTCGATGAGCGCCGGCGCATTGGGCTGAAGCGGCACAGTGACACCCTTCGCGAGCGCTTCCTGCACCGTGGGCAGCCACGGAGCATTGGCGGTCAGATCCGCGTCGGTGTACAGCGACTCGCGGAAGCTGATGAACGAGGGGTCAATCGTGCCCATCTCTTTCAGCGCAACCTGGCTGGTCAACCATGCGCCGAGCTTGAACGCTTCCTCCGGATTCTCGGAGTCGGCAGGAACTGCCCACCCCCAGGCCTGGAGCAAACCAGCGGGCTCTTCTGCAAACGGAATCGGGGCATAGCCGAGCTGGCCCGCCACGTTCGACTCAGCCGGGTCTTCGAGCGCCGTGAAGAGGCCCGATGTCGTAATGCCGATCGGGGCTTGACCGAACTGGATGGCTTTGGTGGTCTCATCCCAGTGCCAGCCATTGCTACCGGCCAGCCCGTAGAGGCTGAGCTCTTCGATGAATGCCACCGTCTCGACGACCTTGGGGTTGGTCAAGTCGAGTGCGCCGTTGCTGTCGAAGAAGTCGGCGTCGTTGCCGGCAAGCAGCACCGCCATGATGTTGACGATCGCCGAACCTTGGCGGAATGGGAGGGCGATTCCCGTGCCTTCTTCCTTGAAGTGCTTCGCTACCTCGAGAATCTCATCCCAGGTCGCTGGGGCATCAAAGCCAGCAGCCTCAAGGGCGACCTCGTCGAAGACCACGAGGGGGGTCTGAACGAAGTAGGGCAACGCGAAGAGGGAGCCATCGCGCGAGTAGACGTCGAGACCACCCTGGTTGAAGTCACCGTAGTTCCAGTCCGCACCAGTCAAATCCTCATCGGCCACGAAGCCTGTGAGATCGGTCAGGAACCCTGCCTCGGTGTACTCGCCAACCCATGCCTCCGGCACGTAGATGAGGTCGTACTCGCCCGTCGCGGTCGACATGTTGAGGGTTTGCTTCTGCTTGAGCTGCCCGAAGTCGATAGCGTCGAAACGAATTGTGACACCCGTTTCTTCACTGTACTGATCGAGCAGTTGCTGCTGCGCGTCGGCCTGGGGGCCAGCCCAACGAGATACCGTCAGCGTGACGTCGCTCTGGGGGGCCTCTTCCGGGGTCTCGCTGGGAGTGCTGCTGCAGGCCGACAACACCGTCAGCGCCATGAGCGCTGCGAGTCCGACGGCGACCTTGCCTCGTGATCTACGCATTGCGGTTCTTCCTTCGTGTGGTGGGGGGAGATCTGCACGACCGGTGCCGTGTACGCCTCATTCAAATGTAAGAACAAAGTAATGTCAAGCCAAAGTTACGCTAGGTAAGGCCTCGTACATTTCTCCACCGGCAATCACCCGCCCCAACGAGACGAAACCTCGCTCTTCCCCTGCGAGCCCGCAGAGAGCATGCTGTGACGAGAAAGTTCGGAAGCGTGTCAACCTTCCACGCCTCCCGCACGTCGTAGTGGTGATGGGAGGGTGACCGTGACGCAGACGATCGCAGTCGACATGGAGAGTTTCGTCGCGACCGAGTACCCGCAGGTCGTCGCCGCAGTCGGGCTCATCACCGGCAACCGCCAAGACGCGCCCGACGCGGTGCAAGACGCGATCGTCGGCTACCTCGCCAAGCCTCCGAACCGCGAGATCCAGAACCTCGCCGCCTGGATCACCGTCGTCGCCAGCAACCGCCTGCGCGATGCCTACCGCTCGCGCGACGCCGAGCAACGAGCGCTCGCCAAAGTCGGCCTCGTCGACGAAGCAGGCGACGACGCACTGAGCAGCTTTGACATCGACGTCAAGCGCGCGCTCACCGCGCTGCCCCCGAAGCAGCGTGAAGCAGCCGTGCTGCACTACTTGCTCGACCACTCGGTCAACACGATCGCCGAAGCCCTCGGCGTCAGTAGCGGCACTGTCGAGACCCAGCTCTTCCGCGCTCGACAAACGCTCGCGATGAAGCTCAGAAAGGAGGACCACCGTGGCTGACACCAACGACACCGACCTCAGCAACATCGACGGGATGCTGCGCGACTCGTTCGCCCGCATCTCAGAGCCCGGCGCCTCCGACGGCGTGGCCGACGCGATCCGCTCGCGGGTCGCTGCCGGCGACACCGGCACGGCGGTCGCGACCGCCACCGCACCGGGTTGGAGCGCGGGCCCCGGATTGCTCGGCACTCTCGGCATTCTCGGCGCATCCGCTCTGGTCGTCGGCGCCGGCATCGGCGGCAGCGCGGCGCTCTTCGCGCCCGGCGACACCTCGGCGAGCGCCGCCATCACGCTCGACTCCGGCACGGTCTCGGCCGGCTACTGCCCCGGCGCGGCCGGAGCCGCAGAGTTCCTCGCCGGCGAGCACGTGCTCATCATCGCCCGCAGCGACGACTCGAGTCACGTCGCCGTGCGCAGCTCGGCCGACTGGGCCACCACTGTCTGGCTGCCGACTGCGGTCGTCGTCGTCGAACCCGACCAGGCCGACCTCGCCTCGCTGCCCGTCGCAGGGTGCGCGCAAGCAACCGGCGAAGCCGTGGTGCCCGAGCCGACCGAAGCCCCAGCACCGACAATCGAACCCGGCCCCGCCCCTCAACCCGGGCCCCCCGCGCCGCCACCGCCGCCCAGCGACACGACTGCGCCATCGATTCTGCAATCGTGGGTCTCTGACAACGACCTGTACCAAGACGAGACCGCGACCTTCACGATCCTCGCCTCAGACAATGTCGCCGTGACGAGCGTCAGCGCTAGCTGGTCAGGAGCCCGCTCGGGCAGCGCCACCCTCACCAAGGTCGGCAACGAGTGGCGGCTGGTCTATGCCCGTCCCATTCCGCTCGCCCCCAACGGCACGGTGACCTTCACCTTCAGAGCGAAAGACGCCGCCGGCAACCAGAGCGCACCCGCTGTCATCGCCATCACCTTGAACAGCCTGGACTGACCATGACTATTCCGAAGTGGCTACTGCCCGTGCTCGCCGGCATCACGGCGATCGCCGTGGGCACCGCGAGTGCCCTCATCGCGTTCGTGCTCGTCGGAGGCGCGCCCGAGAGCGAACCCGCTCCGGTCGCGACGGCCGTGTCCGAAGCCGCAACCGAGACCGTACCGTTCATCGCGCCGGTCGGCTTTGGCGACGAGGCACCGCCGCTCGACCTCGACGGCGATCCCGAGACCGACGACGTGAGCCCCTACCTCGGCAGTGAAACCGTACCTGCGGTCGACGTCGACGACGAGGGTACGCCGATCGGTGCCGACCCGACCTCGATCGCCGACCTCATCGACGCTGAGACTCTCGCGGCGGTCGACACCGTCATGGCGGCGGATGATCCCGCTTCGGTGCCCGGCATCGTGCCACTCTTCACCGGCGGAGACCCGTGCGCGCTGCCCGGTGCGCCGAGCGAGTCGTGCCCTGAGGGGCTGCGCTCGCGCATCCTGTCGTTGACCGGTCTTCCGCCATTGCAGCTCACCGTCACGCCGAGCCCGTCGATCGGCGACACCTCGGTACGCGACCAGCTCGTGTGCGACCCCTTCGAGCTTGTTGACGGAGAGCTGCGGCTCGGCATCGGCACCAACCAGCCCGCGACCGTGACGATCACCTACTGGCCTCAAGGCAACCGGGCGGATGCTCGCGAGCTGTCGCTCTTCACCCCCGAGTCGCAGGTCGCCCTCTTCGAGGCCGACCTGCCCAGCGAAGGCGACCCGGCCCTCGTGCTCAAGCACTGCATCGTGCTCGACGGGCTCGACCCCAACGCGCGGTACGAGGTAAGAGTGGTCGCCGAGACCCCTGGTGGCGAGCTTCTCGAGCGCACCATCACGGTGTCGCTGCGGGTCAACCTCGGTCGACCGCCCGCTCGCATCGTGCCCGTCGGCGACAACATGATTGTCGTGAGCGCCATGCACCGCTATGGCGAGACGATGCTGCTGCGCGGCGTGCTGCACGATGACGACTACGACTATGACTGCTCAACCGTAGAGACCGGCGCCCCATTGCGGCTGGTGGGCGAACCTGTGACTCAGCGCAGCGATACAGAGTGGCTCGCGCGCAACGGGTTCTCGAATCAGTTCACCGAGCGCACCTCGGGAGCCTTCTACGTGCCGGAGGGGCGCAACGCTCTCGTGTGTCTGAGCAGCTACGACGACTCGCGACCGAGCTGGAATTGGGAAGTCGCCGACTACACCTATTCCTCGGTCGTGCAGGCCCCCGACTACACCGTGCCGCGCGTGACCTGGATCAACACCACCGTGCGGCCGAGTGCACGGCTGAGCGAGGTCACCGTCGTGCTGGGGCCGCGCGGTGGAGGTGCCTGCGCCGCGCGCGGCATCACGGTGCCGTTCGCACCTGAGCGGTATGACGATCCGGATATTCCACCGCTGTGTGCCGGCGTGAATCTCGACGGCTTCAACTACTACAACACCGGTCACCTCATCGTGCGCGCGGGCGCCCGAGTCGCCGACGGTGTGAAGTGGACCTCCGCGGGGCTCCCGCTCGGCTTCCAGCGCTGCGCAGGTTTCTGCGACACGCTTCCCGAACGCAGCTACTACACGATCGCGCTGCCGCTCGTGCCCGTGCCGAGTGGACTGTGCGGGTCTTCGTTCGGCGACTGCGATCCGCCCACGAGCTCGGTGTCGGGCGGCACGGTGCACTTGCGGGTCGACTGGGAGCACGGTGCGCGCAACGGCGCCGAATCGTGGAGCATGGGCCCGATTGTCGAGGCCGAAGGTGTGCCGTTCTTGCTCTATGAGCCGCAGTTCGACCGCACGGCCGTGCCCCGTTACGTCAACGACGCGAGCGGCAGGCGTGTTGAATTCGACCTGCGCAGCGACCGCCCTGTGAACTACCGCGCGACCCTGCTCGGCGACTGCTTTCTGCCCGAGACGGTCACCGTTGTCGAGGGCCGGTGGGAGAACCTGGGCGACTCGCTCGTCAGCTTCGCGAACCCGTGTCGAGGCGCGACCTACAGCATTCACGTCGACCTCATCGACGACGAAGGTGTCTCGGCTGCCTACGGCCCGACCACCTCAGGGTCGATCTGGTGGAGCTACCTCGACATTCCGGGCACGACAGAGGCCTTCAATGTGAGCTACCGGCTGACTCTGATCGATGACGACGGACGAGGCACGAGCATGGTCTACCCGACGTTCATCGAGATCGGGGGCCACCGGTTTCTCCGCACAGGCCCGTGGGGCGACCGGTGCGCATTCGGCGCTATCGTCACCGATCTCGACGGAACGAGCACGATCGGCGTAGAGCTACCTGACGTCGTGCCGATCACCGCCACGTTGACGATGCGAGACGGGCTCGGACTCGATCTGGATGCTGATGCCGACGGCTTCGCCGACTGCGACCGTGACGCCCCCGGCGGCGACACCATCACTGTGGAGACCAGCGTGCTGCTGAGCGAGTTGCGCAGCACCGGTCGGTACACAGTCACAGCCGAGAATGAGCGGCTGCGGCTTCTCATGACAATCACCCTGCGCGACTGACGAGGTCTCTCATCCAGCAGCACCACCTGAAACCGGAGAACACGCAATGACCACAACGCGCAACCGCCCCTGGCTCGCCCTCGCGCTGCTCACCGTGCTGCCCGTACTCGCCGCGTGCAGCGCAGACTCGACCGAAGCGCCCGAGTCACCCGACACCATCGAGTCGTCGGACGAAGCGGCCTCGCCGCCCGCCGCCGTCGAGCTGCCGTGCGGTGCGGCCGACGCCGCCGAGCTCGAGGCGGTGTTCGGCGCCGGGCTCGGCGACGGCCGCATCGGCACTGTGAACGTCACCGAGAACGAGGTCACGTGGAACGCCGACTCCTGTACGTGGGAAGCCGAGAGCGTCGAGGTGCAACTGCGCATCTCGGATGCCGACGACTTCGCCGCGGGCTTCGCGTGCCTCGAGCCGCTCGCGATCGGCAGCGACCTCGAGGTCGTGGCCGGCCTGAGCGACCAAGCCTGGTGGCAGTTCTCCGGCAGTTCAGGGGCCGAAGGCGAGCTTCGTCTCTGCACCGGCGACACGCTCGTCGAGGTGCTCATCGAAGCCGAGTCGGGCGACTCGGCCGTCTTGCGCGATCAGGCGGTCGAGCTCGCCGAACTCGTGATCTCGAAGCTGTAGCGGGGCCCGCCCGGGGCAGTGTGCCTCATGCGGCACATGCCACGCGAGGCACACTGCGTCAGCGGAAACCTGCATCCACGGCAGTCGCGCGGCGAGCATCCGTCGCCACGATCTCGCATCCGCCCTGTCTACGCGGCGAGCGGCGCCAAGTACTCGTTCCAGTCGGGCAGCGGTCGTTCGATGCCGCGCACGAGCCAGGCCGTGCCGTGCGGCGCCTTCGGTGTGACCCGCAGCTTCCAGCGCATCTCAGCGGGTGTGCGGTCGCTCTTGAGGTTGTTGCACTTCAGGCAGCAGGCCACGAGATTCTCCCACGTGTCGGCTCCCCCGCGCGAGCGCGGCATGACGTGGTCGATCGTTGACGCAAAGCCGCCGCAGTAGGCACAGCGGTTGCCGTCGCGGCGCAGCACCCCGCGTCGCGTGAGCGGAACCTGGCGGCTGTGCGGAATGCGCACATAGCGCCGCAGCACGATGACGCTCGGGCGATCCCACGTTCCCTCGATGCCGAAGACGGGATGCTCGCCATCCGTCGCGAGAATCGTCGCCTTCTCATTCATGACGAGCACGAGCGCTCGGCGGAACGACACGACGGCGAGCGGCTCGTAGCCGGCGTTGAGAACGAGTGTGCGCATGCTGGGGGCTCCTGTCGAACGGGCCCGCATGGCCTGCGGGCGTTCCTTCGGTTCTCAGTGCCTCACGGTGCGAGGGTCGTCGTGCACCCTTTCGGGCACAAAAAAAGCACTGCCGTTAGACGACAGTGCTCAGTACCGCAGAACCACGACAGGGCGCGATCCAGCGAACGGCGACGGCTATGCGAAAGACGGCGCGCGCATCCACGGTTTGGATGTCGTTCCGCCCACTCATGGCCTCTCCTCTCGTGCGCCGTATGGCACCGAGAATGTAAGGCTAACCCAGAATCGGCGCGCTCTCACTGAGAGGCGCGCCGATTCACCGGTCGTTCACCCTGCGGCCAGGGCGACGGATGCTCGTCAGATGCCGACGCGCACGATCCAGTAGTTGTCGGTCCAGATCGGGCGCACGCTCACGACGCCACCCGCGCGGGGCGAGTCGATGAAGGTGCCGTTGCCCATGTAGATGCCGTTGTGGCCGTTCATGATCACGATGTCGCCGGGGCGGGCGTCGGCGCGCGAGATGCGCGTGCCTGCGCGGTCTTGGGCGCTCACCGTGCGGGGCAGCGACACACCGAACTGGGCGTAGACGTACTGCACGAAGCCCGAGCAGTCGAAGCCGGCCGGAGTGCTGCCGCCGTAGCGGTAAGGCACGCCCTGATACTGCAGCGCCACCTGCACAACCTGGTCGAGGCTGAAGTTGGGATACGGCGGGTTGGCCAAGAAGTCGCTGACGCGCGGGCCCGACCAGGCGGCGGCAGCAGCGGCGCGCTGGGCAGCGAGCTGCGCACGGCGCAAGGCTGCGGGGTCGGTCGCGGTGAACTCACCGCGGCTCGCGTCGACGACGACGGGCTCGGTCGAGGCCAGCTCGATCTCTTGCGAAGAGGTGGCCTGCAGTTCGGCGATGGCCTCAGCGGTCTGATTCGACTCCGCGTTGGCGGCGGGCTGCAGCGAGGTGCCCGGCAGCGCCAGAGTGGCGACGATCGCCGTTGCCGCGGTCATGGCCCCCATGTTGAGAGCGGTGCGCTTCCAGGCCTTCGACCGCGGTGCGCGAGGCGCTGCGGTTGCCTGAGCACGAGCGGTTGTGGCGACGGCCGTGCGGCGTGAGCGGCGTGACTCGACCAGCTCGAGGTTCGTATCGTGTGTCAAAGGTGTTGCCTCCTGCGCTTCGCCGCTGACGCATGATCGGTGATGATCGACGGCCCGTCTGATTTCGTGTTGTCCACGGTCTGAGTGCAGAAGACGGGCGTGCGAAGCGTTCTGCGTCAGAGCTGCCGATCGGTTGGGTGTGACCGGCAACTGGTCGAGTGTACGTGAGATAACGGAACGGTTACAAACCGACGCGCCACCACAGCATGTAGTGGTGAATCCTCACTCGGCGACGTAGATGTGCTGCGCGATCTCGGCGGGCAGGTCGATGCCCTCGTCGCGCCCGACGACCTCGACGCTGACGTACCCGTTGGGCTCCGGGCGCAGCCTCGCGTGCGCCCCGGGCACGACTCCCGCTTCGCGCAGCTGGTGCAGCAGGTCGGGGTCGACCTGGGCGGGCTCCGCCAACCGGCGGATCGTGCCCTCGCGCACGCCGGCGGCTGCCGCGTGCGTGAGCGAGATGACGCCGTCGAGAAAGTCGTTCGCGGCCGAGCCGCCGATGTGCTCGAGCCCCGGAATCGGGTTGCCGTAGGGCGACTCGGTGGGCTCGCCGAGCAGGGCCATGATGCGGCGTTCGACCTGCTCGCTCATGACGTGCTCCCACCGGCACGCCTCGTCGTGCACGAACGCCCAGTCGAGCCCGATGACGTCGGCGAGCAGCCGTTCGGCCAGTCGGTGCTTTCGCATCACCGAGATCGCCTTGGTGCGACCGTCGTCGGTGAGCTCGAGGTGCCGATCGCCCTCGACTCTCACCAGGCCGTCGCGCTCCATGCGCGAGATCGTCTGCGAGACGGTGGGGCCCGAATGCCCGAGGCGCTCGCTGATGCGGGCGCGCAAGGGCACGATCTGCTCTTCTTCGAGGTCGAGAATCGTGCGCAGGTACATCTCGGTGGTGTCGACGAGGTCGGTCATGTGCGTCCTCTCTCATCGCAGCGGGCCTGCACGCGACTCGGCAGGTCAGGCTTGCCTAGCCTAAACGACCGAGCCGAACGGGCGTCACGCGCTCAGTACGATGGAGGGCATGGCCGACATCACGATCCCCGCCGAGCTGCTTCCCGCCGACGGGCGCTTCGGATGCGGACCCTCAAAGGTGCGGAACGAGCAACTGGCTGACCTGCTAGCCGCTGCGAGCATCCTGGGCACATCGCATCGCCAAGCACCCGTGAAGAACCTCGTGGGCAGCGTGCGCGCCGGTCTCACTGAGCTCTTCCGACTGCCCGAGGGCTACGAGGTCGTGCTCGGCAACGGCGGATCGACCGCCTTCTGGGATGTCGCCGCGGCCGGGCTTATCTCGCGCCGCAGCGCGCACCTCGACTTCGGCGAGTTCGGGTCGAAGTTCGTCGTCTCGGCTTCAGCGCCCTGGCTCTCGGCGCCGCACGTCGTGCAGACCCCCGGCGGCACCCGCGGGGTGCTCGAGCCCGTCGACGGCGTCGACGTCTACGCCTACCCGCACAACGAGACATCGACGGGCGTCATGGCCCCCGTGCGCCGCATCGGCTCCGCACCAGACGCGCTCACGCTCGTCGACGCCACGAGCGCGGCCGGGGGCATCGATCTCGACGTGGCCGAGACCGACGTCTACTACTTCGCCCCGCAGAAGAACTTCGCCGGCGACGGCGGACTGTGGTTCGCCCTCATGAGCCCCGCGGCGATCGAGCGGGCGTTCACGATCGACGCGACCGACCGCTACATCCCGCCGTTCCTCTCGCTCACCGCGGCGATCGACAACTCGCGCCTCAACCAGACGCTCAACACTCCTGCGCTCGCAACGCTCGTGTTGCTCGACAGCCAGCTGCGCTGGATGAACGAGTCGGGCGGCCTCGCCTGGGCGCACGCCCGCACGGCCGAGAGCTCATCGCACCTCTACGAGTGGGCGTCGGCGCATGCACTGGCGACTCCGTTCGTCGCCGACCCCGCGCACCGTTCTCAGGTCGTCGTGACGATCGACTTCGACGACTCGGTCGACGCGGCGCGGGTCGCCGCGGTGCTTCGCGCCAACGGCATCGTCGACACCGAGCCCTACCGCAAGCTCGGCCGCAACCAGTTGCGCATCGCCACCTTCGTGGCGATCGACCCCGACGACGTGCGACAGCTCACGCGCAGCATCGACCACGTGCTCGAGTCACTCGCCGGCTGAGTCTCGCTCGCCCTACGGCGATGCGACTGCCACACTGGAGCGCATGAGGCTCTACGTTCCGCACGACGAGCGCCGCCCGCAGCCCGAGCCCGCTGTCACCAACGATGCACTCGCCTTCGCGATCGGCATCGGCGGCTGGATCATCGGCGCGACCGTCGTGGTCGGGATGCTCTCTGCACCCGTCTCGTTCGACCCGGCCCGCGTGCTCGCCACGATCGCCGTCGGGCTCGTGCTCGGTCTCGCGGGGCTGCTCGTCTCGCTGCGCCAACGCCGCACCCGCCTCTAGTCGCAGGTGCCGCGCGTCGCGGCGCTGCGGCTACTTCTCGGTGAGCGTGTCGTCGTCGAGGTGCAGGTCGATGTCGACGCCGTCGAAGACATCATCGCCGTCGTCGCCGTGCACGTCGTGCTCGTCGATCGCCTCGTCGGCGTCGTCGTCGTGAGCGTCGTCGTCGTGCTCGTCGTCGTCGTCATCGTCATCGTCGTCGTCGTCAGTCTCGCCCGCGAGCTCGCGCTCGTGCGCCTGCTGAGCGAGGTAGTCGTCGAGCCGGTCGGCCCACGGCACCCAGTCCGGTGCCGTGAGAGCGCCCTCCGCCGGAATCAGCTCGGTCTCGAGCACGCTCGGCTGCATGCCGGGGTTCACGGCGACGGCGACGGTCCAGTACCACCCGGGGTAGCCGCCCTGAGTCGTCGAGAAACGCACGGTGGCGACATCGTCGGCGACGACGACGTCGCGCAAGGCTCCGACGTTGGCGGGGCGAGTGATCTCGCCCAGCGCCTGGCGAGCGATGGGCTCGAGCACCGCAGCGTCAGTCGTGGCGGATGCGGCGCCGTCGGCAGCAGCATCCGTCACCGCAGCATCGACAGCGGCGGCTTTCTTCGAGACGCGCGCCACGAGGGCTACGCGTCCAGTTCGTCGGCGACGCGGCGCAGCATGGCCGCGATCTTCTTGCCGTGCTCACCTTCGGGGTAGCGCCCGCGCTTGAGGTTCGCACCGATGCCGTCGAGCAACTTGACGAGGTCTTCGACGATGATCGACATGTCGTCGGCCGACTTGCGGTTCGCCCGAGCGAGTGAGGGCTTGGCGTCGAGGATGCGCACCGAGAGCGCCTGCGCGCCGCGCTTGCCATCAGCGATGCCGAACTCGAGCTTCGTGCCTGCCTTGACGACCGCACCTTCGGGCAGCGCCGAGGCGTGCAGAAAGACCTCATCGCCCTCATCGGATGCGATGAAGCCGAAGCCCTTCTCCTGGTCGTAGAACTTGACCTTGCCGGTAGGCATGCGCTCTCCTTGCGAGTCGTCGTGAGTCTCAAGGGTACCGGTCTGCACCTGCCGACGGGGCCCAGATGCTCGCGAACGCCTGGCCCCAGCACGCGGGGTAGGTCGCACGCCGCCCCGCCGCCTATCCTGGTGTCGTGCCCGAAGAATCGTTCGTCATGAGCAACCGCCTCGAGCGCGTGCTGGCCTACATGGTCGCCGCGGTCATTCTGGTGAGTCTGGCGAGCTTTGTCGCTCTGATCGCCGCAACCGGCGCGGGCCTCGGGCGCGAAGAGTTCGCGACCGGTATCTGGCCGATCGTCACGATCATGCCGCTCATCGGCCTGCCGATCGGCTTCGTGCTGATCATCGCGCTGCTCGTCGTCAGCGCTGTGCGCCGGGGGCGAGCCGCGAAGGATGCCGGCAACTAGCGCCGCCTCTCTCGCGCTTGCCGCGCGATTGCGCGATCTCGACGATGAGCGCGTCGCCCGCGTGATTCGCGAGCGCTCGATCACGCCGAGCACGCTACGTGATGTGTTCGATCTCGCTGAGGCGCTGCTCGACCCGGCCGCGATCGCGCTCGCGCTGGCCTCGCTGACCCGCTCCTCGCTCACCGTTCTCGCTACCGCCGCGCAGCTCGACGAGGGCGCGGCGCTCACCGATCTAGCCGCCCGCCTCGACCGCACGACCGAGCAGGTGGCGCTCGATCTCGCTCCGGCGACGGATGCCCTGCTCGCCGACCTCGCCGACGCGCGGGTGACGGTCTGGCCGGCTGTGACCGCCGAACTCGCCGCGTGGCCTGCGCGCGGCCTGCCGAGTCTCGACGAGCTGCGGTCGGCAGCCGCGCTGCCGATGCCCGCCGAACTGGACGCGGCCGCGCGCACCGCTCTCGACCGCACTGCGGCCGAGAGTGCCTTCACCACGACGGTGGCGGTCACCGAGGTGGTGCTCGCTTTGGGCGATGTGCCCGGGCGGCTGCTGGCGCGAGGCGGTCTCGCGCTACCTGACGCCAAGCGCCTGGCGGCGGCGGCGGGGTGCGAGACCGACGAGGTCACCGCCCTGGTCGACCTGGCAGCGCTCGCCGGTCTTGTCGACGAGCTCGACGGCACGTGCCGATCTACCGACTCCGGAGACGAGTGGCGTCGCCGCGGGCCGACCGAGCGCTGGGCGCACCTGGCCCGATCGTGGCACGCGTCACTGCCTGCCGAGGTGGCAGAACTGCTGCGTGACCAGGTCGATGCAGACTGGGGGGCGGCACTGATCACCGCGACGACCTGGCTCTTCCCGGCGGGCTCTGAGCCGCTGCGCGAGCGCCTGCGCCGGCGCGGTGTGCAGGCAGAGCGGCTCGGCATCGCCGTGGCGGGGCGAGCCAGCAGCATCGGTCGAGCGCTCGTCACCGCCGATTCGTCGAGCGCGGCCGCCGTGCTGGCGCCGCTCGTGCCGCCCGAGGTCGATCAGGTCTACCTGCAGCACGACCTGACGATCGTGTCGCCGGGGCCGCTCAAGGGCGAGCTCGACGAGCGACTGCGCCGAGTGGCCGACGTCGAGAGCAGCTCGCTCGCCGGGCGCTATCGCATCACGGCCGAGAGTGTCACCCGCGCGATCGCGATCGGCGAGACGGCCACGACGCTCACCGGCTTCCTGTCGGCAATCTCGCTCACCGGGGTTCCGCAGCCGCTCGCTTACCTCATCGACGAGACCGCCCGCCGATACGGTGCCGTTCGCGTCGGCAGCCTCGAGCATGACGAGGCCGCCGAGCTCGGCGCGCGCACCGGGGTGCGCAGCGATGACCCCGTGCTGCTCGAGGCCATGCTCGTCGATGCGGCAACAGCGCCTCTCGCACTGCGTCGCGCAGGAGCGTTCAGGCTCATCAGCCGCCACGATGCGGCTGTGGTGCTCTGGACCCTCATCGACGCACGTTACCCCGCCGCCTCTGAGGAGGGCACCGCGACCCCCGAACGACCTGGCCGCGCCCGCACGCGCCCGACGACACCCGCCGTCGACACGAGCGTGGCGGCGGCGGTCGAGCGCATCCGCAGCGGCTCGACGGTCGGCATCGACGGCGACGGTGCCTGGGTGGCCCGACAGTGGGAGCTTGCCCTGCGCGGCAAACTCTCGGTGCGCGCGACGGTGACGCTGCCCGACGGCAGCGAGCGCTCGTTCGACCTCGAGCCGACGGGCATCGCCGCCGGACGAGTGCGAGGTCGCGACAAGGCGGCCGACATCGAGCGCACTCTGCCGGTGAAGAGCATCACCGCCCTCGAACCTCTCGAGTAGTCGCGCTCTGCGCGTTCGCAACTCAGGCTGAGACGGCATATGTGTCGGATGAACCGGTCACCGTGGCACCCTCAGCCTGAGTTGCGAACAGGGGCTCTCAGCCGCGCCGCCTAGACTGGCCCGTTATGAATCCCGACGGGCCCCTCATCGTTCAGAGCGACCGCACGGTGCTGCTCGAGGTCGCCAACCCGAGGGCCGACGAGGCGCGCCACGCCCTCGCGGTGTTCGCCGAGCTCGAGCGCGCGCCCGAGCACGTGCACACCTATCGCATCACCCGACTCGGGCTCTGGAACGCGCGTGCCGCCGGCCACGAAGCCGACGAAATGCTCGCTGTTCTCGACCGCTACGCCAAGTTTCCGGTGCCGCAGTCGGTGTCGACCGACATCACCGAGACGGTCGGTCGCTACGGCCGTCTGATCATCGTGCGCAACGACGAGGGCACACTCGTGCTGCGGTCGACGGATGCTGCGGTGCTCACTGAGATCGCCGCCAATAAGAAGGTGGCCCCGTTGCTCACGCGGCGCATCGACCACGCAGCCTTCGAGCTTGCACCGTGGGCACGCGGTCAGATCAAGCAAGAGCTCGTGAAGATCGGCTGGCCGGCCGAAGACCTTGCGGGCTACACACCCGGCACCCCGCACGAGATCGACCTTGACACGAGCGAATGGGGTCTGCGGCCCTACCAGCAGCAGGCGATCGACCAGTTCTTCGTCGGCGGTTCGGGCGTCGTGGTGCTGCCCTGCGGCGCTGGCAAGACCCTCGTGGGCGCCGGAGCCATGGCCGAGGCCGACACGACCACCCTCATTCTGGTGACCAACACCGTCTCGGCGCGGCAGTGGCGAGCCGAGCTGCTCGCCCGCACGAGCCTCACTGAAGACGAGATCGGCGAGTACTCGGGCCAGGTGAAAGAGGTCAAGCCGGTCACGATCGCGACCTACCAAATTCTCACCGCCAAGCGAAAGGGCGAGTACGCCCACCTCGCTCTGCTCGATGCCCTCGACTGGGGGCTCATCATCTACGACGAGGTGCACCTGCTGCCGGCGCCCGTCTTCAAGCTCACGGCCGAGCTGCAGGCCCGCCGTCGTCTGGGCCTCACGGCGACGCTCGTGCGCGAAGACGGTCGAGAGGGCGACGTCTTCAGCCTCATCGGCCCTAAGCGCTTCGATGCTCCGTGGAAAGAGATCGAGGCGCAGGGCTACATCTCGCCGGCCAGTTGCTTCGAGGTGCGCATCGACCTGCCCGCGAGCGAGCGCCTCGAGTATGCGGCGAGCGCTGACGATCAGCGATACCGGCTCGCGGCGACAGCACCAGCCAAGCTCGGGGTCGTGAAGCGTCTGGTGAAGCAGCACGACGGCGAGCGCATCCTCATCATCGGGCAGTATCTCGACCAGATCGACGAGCTCGCCGAAGCGCTCGGCGTGCCCCAGCTGACCGGAGCGACCTCGGTCGACGAGCGCGAACGGCTCTATCAAGAGTTTCGGGATGGCCGCACACCGGTGCTCGTCGTCTCGAAGGTCGCCAACTTCTCGATCGACCTACCCGAGGCCACGGTCGCGATACAGGTGTCGGGTTCGTTCGGCTCACGGCAAGAAGAGGCGCAGCGCCTCGGGCGCCTGCTGCGGCCGAAGCAGAGCGGTATTCCGGCGAGTTTCTACACGCTTGTCGCGCGCGACACCGTCGATCAAGACTTCGCGCAGAACCGCCAGCGCTTTCTCGCCGAGCAGGGCTACAGCTACACGATTCTTGACGCTGACCAGATCGCGAAGGCCGCCTGAGCGACGCAGCACCGCCCAGCGACCCGACGACGCTGGGCGGCTACCTTCTACGCCGTTCGACGTGACAGTCGAACGACTGCCCCGAGGGTGATGAGCAGCAGGGCGATAGCGGCCGCACCTGCGGGATCAGCGCCCGTGACCGGCAGTGTGGCGGCGAGGTCGCCCGCCTCTGGCTCGGGCTCTGCAGCGGGCGACACGACGAAGACGAACTCCACGCTGTCTTCGATTCTGGTGTCGTTCGAGACGGCGATCAGTGCCGAGGTGGTCGAGGTCTCGGTCGGGGTACCCGAGATCTCGCCCGTCGTCTCATTGAGCTCGAGACCTGCGGGCAGTGCGCCGATGACGAGGGTGAAGAAGAACGGCGCCGTGCCGGTGACGGGGATCATGAAGCTGTACGGCACGCCGACGGTTGCTGTTGGCGGGAGGGCCGTGCCGATCTCAGGTGCTTCCAGCACCTCGATCGAGACCGGTAGAGTCGCCGGGCTGCCGACACCATTCGAGGCCTCCACCGTGAACGTGAACACTCCCGCCGCGGTCGGAGCGCCCGTCAGGTCACCCGTTGTCTCATCGAGGTCGAGTCCTGGAGGAAGCGAACCACCGCTGACCGAGAACGTCGCTGCGGGGTAGCCAGTCGCGGTGAACTCGAACGAGTACGACTCGCCGACAACACCGTCGTCAGCAATTCCGTTCGTGAAGGCCGGAGCCGCGGGGGCGGGCTCAATCTCGACCGTGTACTCGGCCGTGTCATCAGCGCCGACGCCGTTGGTCGCGATGATCGTGAACGTGAAGGAGCCAGCGGTCGTGGGCGAACCATCGATCAGGCCCGATGTCGGGTCGAGGCTCAGACCAGGTGGAAGGCTGCCGGTCACCGAGAACGTCGCTGCGGGGCTGCCACCAGCGGTGACAGTGTGACTGTAGGCAGAGCCAACGACACCGCTCGGGGGTGAACCCGAGGTGATCGACGGGGCCTCGTCGATGTCGATGCTGATGGTCTCGACATCACTGCCTGAGTCGTTCGTCACGGTGAACTCGGGGGTGTACGAGCCAGAGGCCGTCGGTGTTCCGGAGAGTTCGCCGGTGCTGGGGTCGAGCGTGATGCCCGGCGGGAGGCCCGTCGCCGAATACGCCAATGTCGGGTCGCCCGTCGCGGCGATGGACGCGGTGTAGGGCGTGCCGACGAGACCATCGACCAGCGTCGTCGTCGTGATCGTCGGTGGATCGGCGATGAACAGGTCGAGCGTCACGTCGTCAGAGTCGACGTCGTTGGTCGCTGTGATCGTCACCGAGAAGGTGCCGGCCTCGGTCGGGGTGCCTGAAATCGTGCCCGTCGACGGGCTGATCGTCAGACCGTCGGGCAGGTTGAGGGCACCGTAGGTGATCGGCGGCGTTCCGTACGATGAGATGGCCATCGAGTAGGCGGTGCCGCGAACTCCGTCATCGAGAGACGTCACCGTCAACTCTGGGCCTTCGGGGTCGCCGAAAACGAGGAACACCGAGGTGGACCCTACGTTGCTCTCGTCGTCGGTCGCGGTGATGCGCCACTCGAAGACCTCGCCCTGAACAAGGCCGAACTGCACGTCGAAGATGTTCGGCGCGATGGTGGCCGAACGCGCACCGCCCACGCCGACGGTGGGGGTCTCGGTGAAGCTGTCGCCGTCGTAGTGGAACGAGTATTCGACATCAATATCGCCAGCCGCCGTGGCATTGTCAGCGACCTCGACCTCGTAGTCGGTCGAGGCGGGAATAGGAATGGTCGAGCCGTCGGCGGGGCCGACGACCGTGATCGTCGGGTCAGTTGTATCGATCGGGTCGCCGGTGATTGTCATGCTGTCGACCTCGATGATCGGCATGGGGTCGGGTGAGGGCGTGACGTTTCCGAAGTTGAGCGTGACGCTCGCATCGTTATTCACCGAGGCATCGAGGGGGTAGGTCTCGGTCACGAACCCGGCAGTGTCGGTCGTGCGATTCAGCGGAGTGAACGGAGTGCCACCGGGGTTGTAGTTGAAGAAGAAGACATGCCCGGCTGCCAGGTTCTCGACCCGATATCGGATGCTCACCTCAATGTTCTCGAAACCGCTGAAGTTCGCCGTGGTCGAGATCGATCCACCGCCGCCTGGCCCTCGCGACGCGATGGCGTTGCCGCCCGACGCGGACCAGAAGTTGACTGTCCAGCCGCTGAGGTCGTCGAAGTCGACCGTCGCAATCGTGTCGGCGTGTGCGGGCGCGACGACGGCCAGCGGAGCACCGACGCCCAAGACCAGTGCGACCAGCACGGCGAGGGCGCGTCGTGCTCGACCGGGTGGGCGGGCGGTATCGGGCAACGGGGCAAGAGTCGTTGTGGGCATGTCCATCTTTCGTGCGTGTCGGGAGCAAGAGTCACGAGCTGCGGCGGCACCGCGCAGTCTCTGTTGACGCTAGGCACAGGGGCACAGGGGCACATCGCCCGAATGAGGTATTACTCACCTCTCGGCGTGCGATTGCTTAGAGTGAGAGATACCCGCCGCAGCTCGATCGGGGTGACGCCAGAGAGAGGCCGCTGCATGACCGCGATCTACCGACGCGCACTCGGCGCGCGGGCCGCTGAGGTGCTGCAGGCCAGGGTCACCATCGTGTGCGCGCCGCTGGGCTCGGGCAAGAGCACTCTGCTGCGCCAGTGGTTGCTCGACCTCGAGCCGCTCGCTGAAACGTTGCCGATCACCTGGCGCATCGAGCACAATCACCCGAGCGCGTTGCGCACGGCCATTGCCGAGGCGGCCTTGCCGGTGCTGCCGCAACTACAGTGGTCGCTCGACGATCACGCGAGCGGCGCCGATCTGGCGACCTTCTCGGCTGCTGTCGAGGGCTCGGCGCGCCGCCGGCCCGGCGTGCCCCTCGTCATCATGCTCGATGAGGTGCAGGTGCTCAGTGAGCCGAGCGTGCTGGGCATGATCGGGGCCGCGATCGAGCTGCTGCCAGAGAGTGTGCGGTTCGTGATCGCGACCGACGCGCCGATGCCGCTGCTGCTCTCACGATTGCGACTGCATCACGGTGTCGTCGAGATCGGCCCGAATGAGCTCGCTTTCGACGAAGAGGAAGTGATCGATGCGGTCGGAGCCGAGCGCTCGACAGAGACGCTCGAGCAAACCGGTGGCTGGGCCGCCGCAGTCGGCGCGGTTTCGCGAGGGGCCGACGCGCTCGACCATGTTCGTCACTACGTTCGTGACGAGCTTGTGCGCGGGCTCACCCCGCGGGCGCGCACGGTGTTGCTCGAAACCGCCGTGCTCTCAGAGATCTATCCGCCGACGGCCGACGTCGTGCGTGAGGCCGACGACACCCTGGCCGGCCTTGACGAGCTCGGCGCTCGTGGTCGCCACCCTGTTCGCGCCGATACCGTCTGGCGGCACCCTCCCGTCGTGCGGGCCGCGCTTCTTGAGGTGCTCGACGACGAGTCGCCCGAACGGTTCGCCGAGCTCATGACTCGTGTTGCGGCGCTCAACGCTAGCCCCACGCCGCTGTCGCAGCGAGAGCTCGACGTGCTCGTAGAGCTCGACGGCGATGCGTCGATCAGCACGATCGCGCAGTCGCTCTCGATCTCGTACCACACGGCTCGTGCCCACGCCCGGTCGATCTACGCGAAGCTCGGCGTCTCGTCGCGCGCGGGAGCCGTTCGGCGCGCTCGCGACGCGGGTCTACTGCCCGACTAGCGCGAAACGCTCGGCCGCGCTGCTAGCCGCCGATCGCGGTCAGGATGCTCGCGCCGAGCTCGACCGGTTTCGTGAACTGCGGCCAGTGGCCGGTGGGTAGCTCGATGATCTCGAGCTGCCGCATAGCCGCCAGCTCGCCCGCCCACTCGCGCTCGTTCGCGATGGCCTGGCGAATGAGGTCGGCGGGGAACTCGCACGCGATGACCGTCACCGGCACCGAGAACCGCGCGTCGTCGTCGAGACGCGTCGGCTCGTGCGCGACGCCCACCGGCTCAGGCTTCGCGATCGCGCGAAACCGCTCGCGCAGCTCGTCATCGAGATCGGTGAGGTCTTCGGGCTCGAAGAGCGACCAGTCGGGCAACGGCACGCCGTCGCCCTCCACCGGCAGCTCGTCGTTGATGCACGTGCCGGCCGGCATGGGTATCGCGTCGACGAAGACGACGCGCTCGATGCGGCTCGGGCGGGCATCGGCGACGGCCCATGCGATCGTGCCGCCACCCGAGTGCCCGACGAGCACGACCGAGCCGGGGCCGTCGTCATCGGCACCATCGCCGCCGTCGAGCGCGTCGACGTAGGCGATCACAGCATCCACATGATCACGCAAGCCGATGCCTGCCAGGTCGGTGTCGCCCGGGCGCTTGCCGGGAAGGGTCGGAGTGTGCACGGTGTGGCCCGCTGCCATCAGTGTGGGCGTCACCTCGCCCCACGAATCGCCGTCGAGCCAGAATCCCGCAATCAACACGATCTGCATGCCTGAACCGTAGTGCCGAGCGCCGACATCGCGACAGGGCGACGGCGTTCAGGAAACTTTCACCAAAAGCCCAGAGAATGCTCTCATGGCTGACGGACCCAAGATTCTCATCGTTGACGACGAACCCAACATTCGCGACCTGCTCACCACGAGCCTTCGCTTCGCCGGCTTTGCCGTGCGCGCCGTCGGCAACGGAGCGCAGGCCATCTCGGCGGTGCTCGAAGAAGAGCCCGACCTCATCATCCTCGACGTGATGCTGCCCGACATCAACGGCTTCGGCGTCACCAAGCGGCTGCGGTCGAGCGGGTACACGAGCCCCATCCTCTTCCTCACGGCGAAAGACGACACCGACGACAAGATCATGGGTCTCACAGTCGGCGGTGACGACTACGTCACCAAGCCGTTCAGCCTCGACGAGATCGTCGCGCGCATCAAGGCCATTCTGCGTCGCACCATGCAAGAAGAAGACGACGCGATCATTCGCGCTGGCGGCCTCACGATGGACCAGGACACGCACGAGGTCACGGTCGGCGACGAGGTGATCGAGCTCAGCCCCACTGAGTTCAAGCTGCTGCGATACCTCATGCTCAACCCCAACCGCGTGCTGTCGAAGGCGCAGATTCTCGACCACGTGTGGGAGTACGACTTCAACGGCGACGCCGGCATCGTCGAGAGTTACATCTCATACCTGCGCCGCAAGCTCGACCCGCACACCGACGAGCCGCTCATTCAGACGAAGCGCGGTTTCGGCTACATGCTCAAGGCCGCCAAGCTCTAGCCTTGGCACCTCATGCATGAGCAGTTGACCCAGTGGTGGGAGTCGATCTCCCTCCGCTCGAAGATCACCGGCGTCACGGTGTTCGTGGTGACGGTCGGGCTGCTCGTGGTCGGTGTCGGCACGCTCACCGTGCTGCAGCGCACGCTTGTCGACGAGGTCGACCGGCAGTTGCGGCAGGCGGCCGATGAGCTACCGGGAACGTTCGCCGTCGACGAGTTCGACTCGTTCGACCAGCTCACGCCGTCGATCTTCTCGAACCCGTTCTACTTCGGCGCGGTCGACGCCGACGGCGTGCTCATCGACGACAACATCACGATGGCCAATCGCGCGCAGGCGCCCGATGTCTCGCGCCTGACCCTCGCCTACGTCTCGAACCTCGAGGGCGGCATCACCCTGACGAGCGCCGACCGCACGACCCAGTGGCGCGTCGCGACCTTCCCCCTCAGGGTGACCGAGGGCGACTCGGGTGCCTCTCAGCAGGCCACCCTCATCATCGGCGCCGACCTCGCCGACGCCAACGCGATCATCGGTTCGTTCGCCTCGATCTTTCTCGGCTTCGGCCTCGTCGTCGTCATCTTGAGCGCCGCACTCACGCGCCTGCTGGTCACCTCGACCTTCCGGCCTCTGCGCGACGTCGAGGCCACGGCCGCCCGGTTCGCTGGGGGCGACTTCAGCCAGCGCCTCAGCGGGGCGACCCCCAACACCGAGGTCGGGCGCTTGAGCGGCTCGCTCAACGCCATGCTCAGCCGCATCGACCGCGCCTTCGCCGACCGCGCGGCCACGATCTCGCAAATGCGCCGCTTCGTCGGCGATGCGAGCCACGAGCTACGCACTCCCCTGGTCTCGGTGCGCGGCTATGCCGAGCTGTACCGCATGGGCGCACTGACGGGAGACGAGCAGGTCGGCCAAGCGATGGAGCGCATCGAGAAAGAGGCGATTCGCATGAGCGCGCTCGTGAGCGACCTGCTCGAGCTCGCGCGGCTCGACGAATCGCGGCCCCTCGAACCGGCTCCGGTCGACCTCGTGCCCCTCGCACGCGACGCAGCCCTCGACGCCCGAGCGGGCGCGCCCGATCGCGAGGTCACGGTCGTCATTGAGATTCCCACCACCGAGACCCCGGCAACGGATGCTGCGCTCACGCATCACGAGGCCCCGAGCATCCCGACCCCGCCGCTCGTAGCCCCCACGCTCGCCGGTTCGGCGTTCGCTCGGTTGCGCGGCCGCCGTTCACGCCGCGCCTCGGCACCTGTCGCAACCCCCGAGCCGCTCGCGGTCACGGCCCCCACAGAGGTCGCGGCGCTCGTGCTCGCCGAAGAGAACAAGATTCGTCAGGTCATCACGAACCTCATCGGCAATGCGCTGCGCTTCTCGCCCGACGGCACGCCCATCGAGCTTGTGGTCGGCGTCGATCACGACGCGGGGCTGGCATCGATCGCGGTCGTCGACCACGGCGACGGCATTCCACCGCAGCTGCAAGAGCGCATCTTCGAGCGGTTCTTCCGCGCCGATTCGTCGCGCACCCGCGACACGGGAGGCTCAGGGCTCGGGCTTGCGATCGTCGCCTCGATCGTGGCTCTGCACAACGGCCGGGTCGAGGTGCTCGACACCCCGGGTGGCGGCGCGACATTCCGCGTATCGCTTCCGCTCCTCCCCAGCGCGGTCGCTGCAAAGGATGCCCCCGCCGAGCCGCTCACCACGGCGGGCGCCGCCTCCGCCTCGTAGGGTGCCCCCGGCGATCGGGCGAGTGCCCCGGTGCCGGAAGGAGACCCTCATGACGCGATACCAGGTCGACAGCGACGCCGTACTCACGGCCACGGCAGCGACGCGCGGCTCGATCGGGCGGCTGCAGGCCGAGGCTGCCGGGCTGCAGGCCAACCTCTCGGGCCTGCAGGGCACTTGGAGCGGCGCGGCCGCCACGGCCTTCCACTCGCTCCTCGGCGAGTGGACCGCCGCCTACCAGCGCGTCGAGCAGACGCTCACCGCTCTCAACGAGGCACTCGGTCACGCCGGGCACGGCTACGCCGAGGTCGAACAGCAGGCCGCCCGCATGTTCTTGCGCTGAGCACGGCCCGGCGGGGCGCGCCCGTAGGGTGAGGTGGTGAGCTCTTCTGCCTTCTCTTTCGAACCCGCGATCGTCTCTGCCGTGCTGCACCACATGAACGACGACCACGCCGACGACAATCTGCTGATCGCTCGAGCTTTCGGCGATCGCAGTGCGACGATGGCTCGCATGGTCGCTGTCGACGGCCACGCCGGGCACTGGGTCTACACGGTCGCTGCAGCAGGCGAGAGCGGTGCGACGAAGGGCGAGACTGCCCTACGCGTCGAGTGGTCAGGCGCGATCACCGAGCGCGCCGAGATTCGCCGCGAGATCGTCGTGCTGTACGACCGGGCCTGTACTGAGCTGGGCATCGAACCGCGACCGCACGACTGACTGAAGGTGCCGCGGGCCGACTCTGGATTCGGCCGAGGACGTTCGGTAAGGTTAGGCGACCCTAACCTTCCAGGAGACGTCAACCATGACCACCAGCCCCAGCGCCTCAGCCGAGGTCATCCCCTTCTCCCGAATGGTGCGCGAACGCAGTTCGGCGAGCCATCGAAGCAGCGAAGGCGCCTCGTTCATGGGTGACCTGCTGAAAGGTGAGGCGAGCCGCGACGACTACGTAGCCCTCGTCTCGCAGCACTGGGCGATTTACGAGGCCCTCGAAGGGGCAGAGCCAGCCATGCGCGACGAGCCGCTCGTCGAGCCCTTTCTCTCGACCGCTCTCACCCGCCTGCCCGCACTCGAGGCCGACCTGCAGTTTCTGATCGGAGACGACTGGCGCGAGCGTCTCACTCTCGTACCGGCGACCGTCGAGTACGCAGCGCGCATTCGCGAGGTCGCCGCCGACTGGCCCGCGGGCTACATCGCGCACCACTACACGCGCTACCTCGGCGACCTCTCGGGCGGCCTGCACATCGGCCGACTCATCGCGCGCCAGTTCGGCTTCGAGACCAACGGCATCGGCTTCTACCTGTTCGACCAGATCGCAGACCCCGCCGCGTTCAAAGACGCGTACCGCGCACAGCTCGACGCCGCAGAGTGGTCGCCGGGCGAGCAAGAGCGTGTCGTTGACGAAGTGCTGCGGGCGTACGACTACAACACGCGCATCTTCGAGCAGCTCGGCGAGCGCCGCATCGCCGCCTGAGCTGCCGCCGTCTGGCTCACCTGCAGCGAAGGCGGCACACGTGTGCCCCTCAACGGCGACTGTGTTCGCTCGACACGACACGCGTGCCGAGAGCGAGCACACTCGTGCGCGGGTTCGACATCGCACGGCCGCGTCGATCGAGCAACGCGAAAGGGCGGCTCCCCATGGGGGGAGCCGCCCTTCGGCGTAGACCAGCGGTGGAGGACTTAGAAATCCATGCCGCCGCTCGGGTCGCCCATCGGCGCGGGGTTCTTCTCGGGCTTGTCGGCGACGACGGCCTCGGTGGTGAGGAACAGACCCGCGATCGAGGCTGCGTTAAGCAGCGCCGAGCGCGTGACCTTCACCGGGTCGGCGATGCCTGCACCGAGCATGTCGACGTACTCGCCCGTGGCCGCGTTGAGGCCGTGACCGACCTCGAGGTGGCGCACCTTGTCGGCCACCACGCCGGGCTCGAGGCCGGCGTTGAGAGCGATCTGCTTGAGCGGGGCGTCGATAGCGACCTTGACGATGTTCGCGCCGGTGGCCTCGTCACCGACGAGGTCGGTGAGCGCCTTCGACTCGAACGCCATCTTGCCGGCCTGAATCAGCGCGACGCCACCACCGGCGACGATGCCCTCTTCGACGGCCGCCTTGGCGTTGCGCACGGCGTCTTCGATGCGGTGCTTGCGCTCTTTGAGCTCAACCTCGGTGGCCGCGCCCGCCTTGATGACGGCGACGCCGCCAGCGAGCTTGGCGAGGCGCTCCTGCAGCTTCTCGCGGTCGTAGTCCGAGTCGGTGTTCTCGATCTCCGAGCGAATCTGCTTCACGCGACCCGCGATGGCGTCGGCGTCGCCGGCACCTTCAACAATCGTGGTCTCGTCCTTGGTGATGACGACCTTGCGTGCGCGACCGAGCAGATCGAGCGTCGCGTTCTCAAGCTTGAGACCGACCTCTTCGCTGATGACCTGGCCACCGGTGAGAATCGCGATGTCCTGCAGCATGGCCTTGCGGCGGTCGCCGAAGCCGGGGGCCTTGACGGCGACCGACTTGAAGATGCCGCGAATCTTGTTGACGACGAGCGTGGCCAGGGCCTCGCCCTCGACGTCTTCGGCGATGATGAGCAGCTGCTTGCCGCTCTGGATCACCTTGTCGACGACCGGCAGCAGGTCTTTGATTGCCGAGATCTTGCCGTTGACGATCAAGACGTACGGGTCTTCGAAGACCGCTTCCTGACGCTCGGGGTCGGTGACGAAGTATGCCGACAAGTAGCCCTTGTCGAAGCGCATGCCCTCGGTGAGCTCGAGCTCGGTACCGAAGGTGTTCGACTCTTCGACGGTGACGACGCCCTCTTTGCCCACCTTGTCGATGGCCTCGGCGATGAGCGCGCCGATCTCGGGGTCGGCGGCAGAGATGCTCGCGGTCGCGGCGATCTCTTCTTTGGTCTCGACCTCTTTGGCGTTCTTCAGCAGCTGGTCAGAGACGGCCTGGGTGGCCTTCTCGATACCGCGCTTGAGGCTGATGGGGTCGGCGCCGGCCGCGACGTTGCGCAGGCCTTCGCGCACGAGCGCCTGAGCGAGAACGACCGACGTAGTCGTGCCGTCGCCGGCGACGTCGTCAGTCTTCTTAGCGACCTCTTTGACGAGCTCCGCGCCGATCTTCTCGAACGGGTCGTCGAGCTCGATCTCTTTGGCGATGGAGACGCCGTCGTTGGTGATCGTGGGGGCGCCCCACTTCTTCTCGAGGACGACGTTGCGACCCCGGGGTCCCAGCGTCACCTTCACGGCGTCGGCCAGAATGTTGAGGCCGCGCTCGAGGCCGCGACGGGCCTCTTCGTCAAAAGCGATGATCTTAGCCATGTGTCTCTCGTCCCTCCCGGACGCTGAACGTACGGTAGCTCTTGGCACTCACAGAGCGTGAGTGCTAACTGATTCTGGCACTCGCTGGGGGCGAGTGCAAGCCAGAGCGACTACGAAGCGGGGCGCGTGAACGAGACGGAGCCGGCGAGCGGCACGAGCTCGACCCAGGTGTTGCCGGGCGCCAGTCGAACGGCGACCCCGTTCGCATCGACAATGCGGATCTGATCGGTCAGCGATGACTTCGACCAGGTGGCCGCGACGGTCGCGCCGCCGGTCGAGACCCAGGCCTCGCCTCGGCCGATGAGGTCGACGGTCGGGATGCTCTGGATCACTTGCACCGGTACCCGCAGTGACACGACATTGACCGCACTGAGCTGCGCGCCCCCTGCAGCGCGGTCGGGCGAGCCGCCCGTCATATACCGGATGAACGTCTGCGTGTCGGCGCTCCAGACCCACGCCGGAGTCGACGCGCTGCCGAACCTGAGGTCGATGCGCGTCGTCGCCGTGCCCTCTTTCGTCGCCGTCGCGGCCGCCAGGCTCTCGGAGAACGGGAACTGCTGCGGCGGTGCAGGCAGAGCGCTCTGCGAGGCAGCGAGCTGCGAAGCGCGCACGATCACGTTGTGCGGCGCCGGAGCGTTGTCGCCGCGGAACATGAAATCCTCCGTGTCGCGCTGCCCGTGGATCGCGTTGTAGACGGGTGCCTGTTGCATCGCAACGACGAAGCGGTACTGGCCTCCCGAGTACGCGATGATGCCGCCCTGCGGTGCCACGATGGAGGGGTCGACGGGCCGCACCGACCGGATCGGCCCGATCTCATCGGGAATGTCGGACTGCCAGACGGCGATGTAACGAGTGAGCCCGCCCTCGACGAGAATCTCCCACACGACGTCAGCGCGATCGAGCCCCACCTGCGGGCGGGCGTCGGGGTGGTTGTCGATCTTGGCGGCGAAGGCCGGAGCGATGGCCGAGTCGACGGGCACGACTTCGCCCGTGAGTGGCGCGAGGTCGAAGGGCGGCGGTGCTTCGTAGCTCGACACGAACGAGGGTGTCGGCGTGGGCGTCGGCATCGGTGCCTCAGCGGTGCAGGCGACGAGCAACGCGAGCAGCAGCCCTCCTGAAGAGAGCGCCGCACCACGACGCAGTCGCCTGCTCATGAGGGTCACTCTAGTGCGCGGCCTGAGCCGTGCGGCGCTGCGGCGACGGTGCGCCGCAGCGAGCATCCGTCGGGGCAGGAGAGCCGCGGATGCCCGCTCAGGCGACCCGCACGCCCTCGGCTTGCGGCCCCTTGGTGCCCGTGCCGATCTCGAACGTCACGACCTGGCCCTCGTCGAGCACCTTGTAGCCGGGCATGTCGATCGAGCTGTAGTGCACGAAGACGTCGCCGTCGCCGCCCTCGAGCGTAATGAAGCCGAAGCCTTTCTCGGCGTTGAACCACTTGACGGTTCCTGTGGGCATGGTGAAGCTCCTCGTGTCGCGGGAATGCCGCGAGAATACCCGCGCGATCGGCGGCTCACCAGGCCGCGGAGCGCACCGTCGAGCAGTCGTTACGCGCGCGTAACGGCGTCGAAATCACGCGCTGCCGCTAGGGCGCGAGCTCGGCGAAATCGGCGCCGAGTGTGATCGTGATGGGGGCGCCGGGGAACGCGTCAGAGAGCTCGATGTCGCCCGTGCCGAGTAGCACGGCCATGCCGAGCGCGACCCCCTCGAGCGCCGGGTCGGAGTAGAACACGACGGTCTCGGTGAGGTCGTCTTGACCGGCTGAGGTGACGGTGCCGACCGGCCACCCGGGTGCCGTGAGCAGATCACGTGCTGTGGCGCCCAGACCGTCGACCCCCGCACCGTTGAGAATCGTGATCGTGAACCCCGCCGGCAGTTCGGCGAGTGCGGGGTCGGTGATCGGCTCGACGCTCGGCGGGGTTGGCGAGGCCGACTCGGTCGGGGTCGGCATCGGCTCGGCGGTGTCGAAGCCAGGAATCTCGAAGGTGACTCGATCAGTGATGAGCGAGAGGCCCCACAGACCTGCCACGACGAGCACCCCGCTCGCGAGCGCGGCCCACGCGATGGCGATCACCACACGGCCGCGACGACGGGGGGCGCGGTGAGCACCGACGCGACCCAGCTCAGCAGGTATCTCGTCGAAGCGATCGGGTGCGAACTCGGCCATCGGTGCAGTGCCTTTCAGGCGGGGTGGTGGGGGGCGGCCGCTCAGGCGGCGCCCGTGAAGCCCGGGCGCCTGGTGCGGCGCTGCTGGGCGCGATCGTCGCGCACCGCACGCAGGCGACCGACGAAGACCGGGTCGTAGCGCACGGCGACCTCGGTGTCGATCACGGCGTTCAGCACCTGATAGTAGCGGGCCGCGCTCCATCCGAACTCGCGGCGGATACTCTGCTCTTTCGCCCCGCTGTGCCCCCACCAGTCGCGCTCGAACTCGAGCACGCGCTGCGCGCGATCGTCGAGGGGGTCTGAGCGGGCATCCATCGTGGCACCAGGGTAGAGCGCCAGGACCTTCGACTCTGGGCGGCTCGCGGCAAGCGCGGCAGGCTGGTGCGAGCGCCCTCTACCCGGGTGGGCGCACAGTCTGTGCCCACTCGTCGTTCAGCCCAGCGGGTTAGGCTTGCCTAACCACCGTTGCCCGACCCGTTGCGTCTCCGGAGCCCCATGACCCTCACCCCGCGTCGTTCGACGCCGATCGTGAGCACGTCGCAGCGCCGAGGCCGCAGTGCTGCCATGGGCCTCGCCCTGGTCGCCCTGCTCGCCGGATGCGCCGTGACGTCGGCACCGCCCGCGATCGAGCCGACGAGTGCGGGGCCGCGCGTTCCGCTCAGCGAGCTCGCAGTGCTGGAGAACCCGCGCGACCACGTCGGCCCCTCAACCGCACTGCTCGACTCCGCCTCGATCGTGCCGGTCACCGACTCGCCGGTGCAAAGCCTGCCGACCACCGTTGTCTCGCGCGACCTCGCGGGCGATCGGGAGGTGATGGTGTCTGACACGAGCCGCATTCTGCCGCTCGACATCGCCGGTTCGATCGCCGCGACAGTCTTCGCGCTCGGGTTCGGCGATGAGGTCATCGGCCGAGACATCTCGACGACCTTCGCCGAGGCAGCCGACCTGCCGGTCGTGACGAGTAGCGGCCACGCGATCAGCAGCGAGGCGGTTCTCGCGCTACGACCGACGCTCGTCATCACCGACGGCACCGTCGGCCCAACCGACGTGGTGCTGCAACTGCGCGAGGCCGGCATCACCGTCGTCTACGTGGATGCTGAGCCGGGGCTCGCCGCACCCGGCGAGCTCGGCCGCCAGGTCGCGGCAGCACTCGGATCACCCGAGACCGGCGAACTGCTCGCCGAGCGCCTCGAGTCGGAACTCGCCGCTGTCGTCGCCGAGATTGAGGCGATCCGCCCAGCCGACCCGGCCGATCGCGTGCGCATTCTGTTCCTCTACTTGCGCGGCACCTCGGGCATCTACTACCTCTTCGGCGAAGAGTCGGGGGCCGATGAGCTCATCGAGGCCGTCGGCGGCATCGACGTCGCGGGTGAGATCGGCTGGCAGGGCCTGCGACCCATGACTGACGAGGCCCTCGTTGCCGCCAACCCCGACCTCATTCTCGTGATGACGGGCGGGCTCGAGAGCGTCGGTGGCATCGACGCCCTCATCGCCGAGAAGCCGGCGGTGGGTCTCACGCGGGCTGGCGAGAACCGCCGCTTCGTCGACATGGCCGACGGCGAGGTGCTCAGCTTCGGCCCGCGCACGCCCGCCGTGCTCGACGCTCTCGCGCGCGCGATCTACGCGCCCGGCAGCTAGCCGCGCGTGACGAGGGGCGGGTCCGCTGACGCAGACCCGCTCCTCACTGTCGTGCGTTACTCGGCTGCAGCCCGGCGTCGCACGAGCGCGACCGTCAGAGCGATGACCGCGAGTAGCAGGGCGATGATGATGCCCCACACCCAGAGCGGAATTCCGCCCTCGCTCGGTGCGACCTCGCCTGCCTCGGGCTCGGCGATGACGACCTCGCCGCAGTCGTCGGCGAGCGAACCGGTGATCGTCACGGGGTCGAGCGGCTCGCCGGCCGGGTAGGTGCCGAAGGCTTCCGCTCCTGTCGCGGTGAGCGTCGCCAGTGCACCCTCGATCGTGAGCAGACCGTCGTCGGCCGACCGAGCGGCTGCGCTCAGGTCGAGGTCGGCGAACACGACGCCCTCGGCCTCGACCGCGACACCCTCTTGCGTCGTGCCGACCACGTCGAGCACGAGCTGGGCGGTGTCGGCGTCGAGCACGATGACGCGGGGGTTCGACACTGAGGTGTCGAGAATTCCGCCGTGCCCGGTGAAGCGGATACCGCCGGAGAACACCAGCTCTCCCTCGCCGGTGCTCGAATCCAGCGCGCCGTCGCCGGCGAAGGCGAAGCTCGGCGTCTCATACTCTGCTCCGTCGAACACCTGCCACTCGCCGTTGGCGATCGACCCGCTCACGTAGGCGCGGAAGGCCTCCTTGAAGCCCCACTGGAGGCGAGCATCCTGAATCACGCACGCTCCGGTGAGCGAGACCGACTGGGCCAGCTCGCGGATCGTCACGACGATGCCGCGGTCGACGCTGCCCTGCATCGTGAGCGTGTGTACGCCGATGAGGTCTGCCGGCAACGTGCCTGTCCAGGTCGCGACACCGTCGGCGTCGGCGGTGACCGATTCGCTCAGCACGATCGGGTCGCTGTAGGCGACGACCGCGATGTCTGACTCACCTGGGGCGAAGCCGGCCGCCGTGAGCGTGATGCGCTGACCGGGCTCGAGCGCACCTGCGTCAGCCGCAATGAGCTCAGCGCCCGTCGTGGCCGGCGGCGCGGTCGGGATGCTCGAGCCGGTGAAAGCCCCGACGATGCGGGTGCCGCCCCCTGCGCTCGAAGGCGCGCCGATCGTGAAGGTCACCGGGTCGAGCGCAGTGCCAGCCGGGTAGAAGGCGGTGCCGCCGAAGCTGAACGCGGGAGCGCCTGCTGCCGTCAGGGTCGCGGCCACTCCGGCGTAGCGCACCGCGCCGTCGGGCAGCACGCTCCGCGCACCCGTCGCGAGCGCGAGCGTCGCCAGCGTCACACGGCTGCCGTTCACGGTGGCCACGAGATCTGCGCGCGTGTTCGAGACCAGGCGCACGGTCGGCGAGGCGATCGTCACGTCGAGCGCGCCGTTGTGGCCGAGGTAACGCACCGAACCGCCGTACTGCACGACGTCGGTCGCGGCGGCAGGCGACGACTGCGGGAAGACCACGATCGCGCCGTCGCTGCCGGCTCCCGCGACGCCGATCGTTCCCTGCGCGATCGGCCCCGTCACGTAGGTGCGGAACGACTGCTTGACGCCCCAGCGGAGCGAACCCGAGCTCGTCGGAGCCATGACGATCGGAGCGCTGACGGTCACGATCACCGCCCCCTCTGCTCCCGTCGCAACGTCGAGGTCGGCCGGAGTGAAGACGGCACGCAGCGAACGTGGGCCCTGCGGGGCGTCGGCGTAGGTGAGCGTCGCGACTCCCGTCTCACGATCGACCCCCACGACACCGAGCGAGCGCTCGCCATCGAAGAACTCGACTGAGCCCTCGACGGCCGGCTGCACGATCGCGCTCAGCGTCGTCGACGCTCCGACGAGGAACGCGGCCGGGTCGGCGGTCAACGTCACGGTCGAGTCGACCGGCCCTGCGAACCTCAGGAAGGTCTCGGTCTCGAACGGCGCATACACCGCACCCGAGCCCGAGAAGGTGTAGATGCCGAGGTTGCCGTTCTCGAGCATTCCCTCGAAGTCATCGGTGACTGTGAGTTCGACCTCAAACGAACCGTCCTCCTCGATCGCGACCGCACCGGCAGCAGAGCCGCCGAGCTGCGCCACGTTCGCCGGGTTCACGACCCAACGGGTCTGCGCGGGGGCAGCCTTGCGCGCCGCGCTCGTCGCACCCTCGCTCGGCTTCCACGTCTCGGCATAAGAGCCGAACACCACATACACGCCACCGAACTGACCGGCCAGCGGCGGACGCGTGCCGTTCGTCGACGGCGCCACGGGCGAGAAGTTCTCCCCCGACACCGTCACGGTCTCGCCATCGACCAGACCATCAGTCTTCGACACCGACACCGTCGGGGCGGGCTCGGCGAAGCTCACGAAGGTCTCGGTCTCGAACGGCGCATACACCGCACCCGAGCCCGAGAAGGTGAAGATGCCCAGGTTGCCGTTCTCCAGCATACCGGTGAACTCCTCTGTCACCGTCAACTGAACCTCAAACGAACCATCCGACTCAATCGCGACCGCACCCGCGGCAGAACCCCCGATCTGCACGAGGTTCTCGGGGTTCACCACCCAGCGGGTCTGACCCGGAGCGGCCTTGCGGCTCGCACTCGAGGCACCCTCGCTCGGCTTCCACGTCTCGGCATAAGAGCCGAACACCACATACACGCCACCGAACTGACCGGCCAGCGGCGGACGCGTGCCGTTCGTCGACGGCGCCACGGGCGAGAAGTTCTCCCCCGACACCGTCACAGTCTCGCCATCGACCAGACCATCAGTCTTCGACACCGACACCATCGGCACGGCGGTGATCGCGTCGGCGACAGGCTCGGCGACGGGCGTCGGTTCGACCTGCGCAGCGTCGATCTCGGCTGTCGGCTCCACGGGCGCGCCGAACGCGTCAGCCGAGGCGTCGAGATCAACCGTGCTCTCGACGACCTCCACCGCAGTCTCCGGCAGGGGCTCGCCGTCCACGGCGAGCGCGGAGACGGAGGATCCCATGACGGCCATGGCCGTGATGATCGCGGTGGCGACGGCGCCCGCACGCAGGCGTGAGGGGCGGGAGAGAGTGAGCAATGCAGGCTCCAAGAGACAGTAAACGGAAGTTAGGTGACCCTAAGTTGCACGGGCTAGGTAAGGCTAACCTAAGCGATCACGATGCGCTATCGCTGGGAGCGCGGTACATGCCAATGTGCCGGATGCCCGCCTCGTCGTACTCGTCGCCGTAGGGCTCAAACCCCACGACCGCGTAGACCTGCCGCACCGCGACCTGCGCGTGCAGGGCCATCGGCTCGGTTCCGTGACGCTGGATGACGGCGTCGAGCAGCCGCCGCGAGAGACCCTCGCGCCGGCGGTCGGCGCGGGTGGCGACGCGGCCGATGATGCGGCGAGCATCCCGATCACCGAACTGCGGGGCGTCGTGAATCAGCACCCGCAGATATGCTGCAGGCCCCGAATCGTCGACGATGTACCAGTGCTCGGTCGACGCCGCACGGTCGAAGTCGTCGAGTTCGATGTCGTCGATGCGCTGCTCGAGATAGAAGATCTCGGTGCGCAATCGGGCGATCTCGAAGAACTCATCGAGACTCAACTGACCCCAGGTTCGGCAGATCGGGGAAGAGTCGGTCACGGTTGCGAGTTTAATGGGGTGAGATGACCGCCCGGCGAGGGCGAGGAGCGAGGCAGACGTGAGCACGGCAGAGAACCCGGCAACCAGCGGCAAGGCGTACGCGGTCGAGAAGACCGAAGACGAGTGGCGGGCTGAGCTCGGCGAAGAGCGCTACCAGGTGCTGCGCCAGGCGGGCACCGAGCGAGCCTGGACGGGCGAGTTGCTCGACGAGAGCCGGTCGGGCATCTACACCTGCGGCGCCTGCAACGCCGAGCTCTTCGTGGCGGGCACGAAGTTCGACTCGGGCTGCGGGTGGCCCAGCTTCTACGAGTCGGTGCGCCCCGAAGCGGTCGAGCTCATCGACGACACCTCGCTCGGTATGGTGCGCACCGAGGTGCGCTGCGCTAACTGCGGCTCGCACCTCGGCCACGTCTTTCCCGACGGCTTCGGCACCCCCACGGGCGACCGGTACTGCATGAACTCGCTCGCGCTCGACTTCACTCCGGCCGAGGGCGAGTAGCCCGCCGCGGCGGCAGAGAAGCGATCGTCACGCCGACGAGCGTGAGTGCGACCGCGGTCGCCGTGGCCGCCGTTGTCGGCACTCCGATGGGCAGAACGAGGTCGTAGACGAGTGCGCCCGCGAGCTGGCCGGCGACCAGGCACAGGCCCAGCACGAGCACGCCGATGCGGGTGACGGTCACGACCTGCACCGCGATGAAGATCGCGCCGACCGCGCCGCCCAGGTAGAGCCACGGGTTGCTCGGCGGAGTCTCAGGCAGCCCGGAGATCGCCAGATGCACGACCGTCACGACGACGAGCGCCGCCGTGCCGACCGTGAAGTTGAGGGTCGTCGCCGCCAGAGCCGAACCTGATTCGGTGCGCACGCGGCCGTTGACGGCCTGCTGCAGTCCGATGCCGATGCCGGCGATGAGGGGCAGGATGATCGCCGCGAGCGGCACGTCGGTCTCGAGTCGGGGCGCCACGGCGACGACGACGGCGATGAGGGTCAGCGTCGCGCCAGTCGCGCGGCTCACGGTGACGGGCGTGCGACGACCACCCGCGAATCCGGTCGCATCGGCGACCATGCCGCTGATCGTCTGACCGGTGACCGTCGCGACGCCGAAGATCGCAACGCCGACGACGCCCGCGACGAGGCCCTGCGAGAGCACGAGCAGAGCCCCACCCAGCCCTCCGAGCAGCAGCCACGGCGCGACCCGGCGCGCGCGCACCTCGGTGCTCAACCGCCGGAACCCCTCGCGGCCCTTCGGCGACACGGCGAGGATCGCCATGAGAATCAGCCAGCCGCTGCCGAATGAGATGAGGGCAGCCGTGAAGCCGTCGTCGAGCCGCTGGCCCAACTCGCCGTTGATGCGGTGCTGAGTGGCGACCAGCACGCCGGCGACGATCGTGGCCACGATCGCGATCGCCGTCAGGCCGCGCGTGCCGGGGTTCGTGTTCATTGCGCCCAGCATCCCACGCCCCAACACCTGCGCTGGCGCTGAGGCGTCAGTCCTGTCGCGCGACTCCATCGCGATGAATCACGATGTTGGCTCCCTCTGTTGCCGCCTGAAGAGTTCGAAGCTCCATGAGTGCAGGGTTTTCAGCCAGAAGCTTGGCGGTGTTCGCCAAGCTTCTGAATGCCGCAGCTTCAGTGCGAGCTCGTTCAAGCTCTGCCATTCCTCGCTGCCTCGCGAGCGCAGTCTCGGCGATCGCTTCGCGCACTTCCGCGGGCAACGTGATGTCTTTCAGGGTGATCCCCGTGACTGCTGCCCCCAACGACGCGACCGCCGGCTCGAGCTCGGCATCGACACCGTCGAGCAAGGTGCTCCTGCTGCGTGAAATCGCCGCGAGCTCCAGCGCCGCGACACGATCACGTAGCGCAACCTGCAGGGCTGCATAGATCGCCTCGAACGGAGCAACGGACGAGAACAGCCACGCCACGGGATCAATAATCTGTGCAGTGGCCACGAGCGAGAGTCGAACCTGCACGCCATCGGCGGTGAGCACCTCTTGCGTCGGCATCGTCAACAGTTGAGGCCGCAAGTCGAGCACGTGCCATCTCGAACGCCGGCGTCGACGGTGGCGACCAGGGCCCTCGGTCGAGGTGTGCACTCCGTCTCGAATGACGACGGCTTGCGCCCACGGAGCAACCTCGACCCACCGACCGTGAGTGACCACGCCGGCGTTTCCCCCGATGAAGCTGAATGACATGGTGACCTCGCTTGCTCAGTGACGTGCCCGCGTCCGGCGTCCTCACGAAGGCGGGGCCGCTCTCGCCGGCGAACCGATGATGCAACCGCAGGGCCTACATGAATCTTCTCCGAAGAGAGCCGGCGCGGACACGCCTATACGGATTCGAACCGCTGTAGCCAAATGGAGTGTTCCTCAGACACGTGCTGCTCGCCGGAACCTCAAGGCAACAGCCTCTCAGCCGGCTGGCGTGTGAGCAGCCCTCACAGCCTATGGCCGCCGCTGGTGAGGGTCAACGCAACGGATCCATGCCTGCACACCCGCGCCCACCGCCCGATTGTCGCGCTGTCGTTGCGCCACGCTTGCCCCGCCCCTAGCCTGAGATCGTTCGCGTACGAAGGAGTTCGCATGGTCATCGCGCAGGCACCGGTCGCCGACGAGGTCGACGTCTCTCGACGCGAGCAGTTTCCGCGAGGCGCCGCGCTCACGCTCGACGACCTCACGCTCGCCGGCCGCGAGCACGTGCTCGATGAGGTTCGCGAGCACGAGCCTGTGACGTGGATGCCCGCTCTGGGCGGCTGGCTCGTCACGAGCCGCGACGCCGCGCGCGAGGTGCTGAGCCCCGCCGCCGCCATGACCGTCGAGGTCGAGCAGAACATGGTGCGCAACTCGCTCGGGCCCATGATGCTCACCAGCGACGGCGAGTCGCATGATGCGCAACGGCGGCCCTTCGAGGCGCCTTTTCGCAACCGCGACATCGAGCTGCGGTACGGCGAGCGCATCGCCGCTCTTGCCCATCGACTGATCGACGAGCTCGGCCCCGGCGCGGCAGCCGGCGAGCCGTTCGATCTGGGGGCGCGCTTCGCCTCGCCGTTCGCCGTGCTCATGGCGGGCGAGCTGCTCGGCCTCTCGTTGCATGACACCGAGCGAATCGACGGCTTCTACAGCGACTTCGCCGGCGCCATGGAGTATTCGGGCGACCCTGAGCCGATGCGACGTGCCGACGCGGCCCGCGCCGAGCTGACGGGGCTGCTGCTCGGCGAGCTCGCCGCGGCGCGCCGCTCCCCCGGTCATTCCCTCACTTCGCAGGTCGCCAACGACGCCTCCCACGGGCTCTCTGACGACGAACTCGCCGCGCAGTTGCGCGTGGTGCTGTTCGGCGCCATCGAGACGATTCAGGCGTCAGTGATGAACACGCTGTACCTGCTGGCCCAGCATCCCGACCAGGAATCGGCGGCGATGGATGACCGCTCGCTGCTCGCCGGAGCGCAGGAGGAAGCCCGGCGCCTCATTCCGCCCGTCTCGTTCATCGAGCGCTGGACGGCCGCAGCCGTCACGATCGCTGGTGTGCAGGTGCCTGCGCGCGAGTTCGTCGGCGTAAGCGTTCTCGCCGCCAACCGCGACCCCGCGCACTTCGACGACCCGCTGAGCTTCGACCTCACCCGCCCGAACGCCTCGCGCTCGCTGTCGTTCTCGTTCGGCGTGCACGCGTGCCTGGGGCTCCACCTGGCTCGCGCTCAGACGACGGGAGCGATCACGGCGCTGTGGGATCGGCTCGGGCGGCTGAACGTCATCGAGGCTGCCGAGCCCGAAGGTTTTGCGTTCCGCAAGCCGGCAGTCATGCGCGTCGCGTCGAGGCAATGAGGTGGAGCCGCCTGTGGGAATCGAACCCCGTGACGCGCCAGCGTCAGCGCACCAGGAAGAACCCCGGTAGAGGAAAGTGGGTCACGGAGCCGCCTGTGGGAATCGAACCCACGACCTTCTCATTACGAGTGAGACGCTCTGCCGACTGAGCTAAGGCGGCGCTCACGGCAAGCCGTGGCACGGTGAGAAAGCTTAGCCGATCCGCACGCTTGCTGCGTGCGGCCGAGGGTACTGTACGCGCCTCGTGCCGCTTCCCGGCCACCGGGCACGCAACACAAGGGCTCAGCGTTGCGACCCGCGCGCCGATCCCTCGATTTGGCCGTCGGGGTCATACAGCGTGCAGACCACAGCACGGTCGTCAACCCCCCACGAGCGCTTGTCGGGCGAGTAAAACAAGAAGTAGAGCTCGGACTCGTCATAGGGCAGGCCCACGTAGGCCTCAAACGCCTGGAAGCAAAGCTCGTCACTTAAGGCGTAGACGGTGTCGTCACCGGGGTAGTCACCGGCGGGCAAATCGACGATCTCATAGATCTCGCTGTCGTGTGGTTCGTCGCAGTCGACAACGGGCAGCCCCCACAAAAAGTCTCCAAGGTCGGCGTCGTTCACGCACATGCCCACGGTCAACTCCGCAAACGGCACCTCGTCGTCGTCGAGCACAGACGCATCCGGCTCGATTCCGAGCACCTCGGTGACGTCGATCGGCGTGTCTGCAGAGAAGTCGGCCACCGCTTCTGACACGCCGACCGCGCCCGTGGCCACACCCACCGCAGTCGACAAGGTTCCCGTCGCGATCGCCAACGACAGCGCCACCACGCCCAGCAAGCGCGCTCCCGAACCACCCGTCGTCCGCACCACGGCGACGATCGCGAGCGCGACGGCGGCGCCGATCACTGCGGCACCGATGAGTCCGGCCCCCGGCAACGGCACCACGAGCATCCCCAGCGGCAACACCGCCAGCACGATCGCCGCGATCGCGAACGGGATGCTCGCACGTCGCTGCTCAGACCTCACTGTCGCCACATCCGATAAGTCGCTCGACATCGCATCGTCCTCGGCCGACGTGACCGGCATCTGCTGCCCGCTCATTACGGGCCGTCGGGGTCGCACACGAGCCCGTCTACCGGCACGGCACCCGTGATGAAGTAGGCGTCGACGAGGTCGTTGATGCAGGGGTCGCCCTCGTCGTAGGCGATGTGGCCCTCGCCGACCCAGGTGAGCAGCACGCCGCTCTCGAGCTGCTCGGCGAGCGCTTCGGCCCAGATGTAGGGGGTCGCCGGGTCGCCGGTCGTGCCGATGACGAGAATCGGCGCAGCGCCCGCACCGCTCACGGGCCGCAGCTCGCCCTCGAACTGGTGCGGCCAGTTGGCGCACAGCACGTCGCCGAGCGGGTTGCCCTCGCCAGCAGTGGTCGGCGCGACGGCACGAATCTGCGCGTTTTGCTCGGCGATGACCGCGCGGTCGGTCTCGACCGGGTAGTCGAGGCAGTTGATGGCGATGAAGGCTTCGAGCGAGTTGTCGATGTATTCGCCGTTCTCGCGGCCGTAGTAGAAGTCGGCAAGCAAGAACCCGGTCTCGACCACACCCGTGCGCAGCTCGGTGAACATCTGGCTCAAGAACGACCACGAACCCTCGTCGTAGAGCGCCGTCGCGATGGCGATGTCGAGCACCGCGCCGTCGAAGAAGCGGCCGTCGGCGGCCTCGATCGGCTCCTCTCCCAGCCTCTCGTAGAGCTCGCGAATGAGGGTGAGGCTCTCGTCGACGCTGCCCGGGAAGGGGCAGGAGCCGAGGTCGGGGCACCCCAGAAGGTAGGCCCTGAGCGCGTTCTCGAAGCCCTCGGACTGCGCGAGAACCACCTCGAAGGTCGTCGTCGTCGGGTCGGTCGCCCCGTCGAGCACGAGGCGTCCGACCTTGTCGGCGAACCGGTCGGCGTATCGGGCGCCGATGTCGGTGCCGTACGAGTAGCCGAAGAAGTTGAGCTGCTCATCGCCCACGACGGCGCGCAGCATGTCGAGGTCGCGCACAGTGCTGTTGGTGTCGACAAAACCCAACAGGGGGCCGGTGTTCTCGGCGCAGGCTTCGGCGAAGTCGATCGAGCCGGCGATGACCTCAGCCCCCCATTCAGGGGTGCCGAACTCTGCCTCTGGAATTCCGAAGATGAACTCGTCGAGGTCGGCCGGGTCGGTGTAGCAGGTGACGGCGCTCGACCGGCCGACACCGCGGGGGTCCCAGCCGACAATGTCGAACTGCTCGCGCAACTCGGCGCTCACCGCGAAATCCACGCTGTCGCGCACGAAGTCGAAGCCCGAGGCCCCGGGGCCGCCCGGGTTGATGAACAGCGAGCCCTGCGGCGTGCCGCCGGTCGCAGCGTGACGCACAAGGGCGAGCTCGATGTCATCGCCTTCGCCCGGGTTGTTCCAGTCGAGCGGCGCGACGGCAGTCGCGCACTCGGCGCCGCCGCCGCAGCCCGTCCAGGTGAGCACCTGTTGGTAGTAGGGGCGCACGTCGTCGGCGACCTCTTCGCCGGTCGGCGTCGAGACAGTGCCACCCGACACGAGGCCCTGCAGCCAGGAGGGCACGCAGCCGCTCAGAAGCAGGGCGGGCACGAGCAGCATCGAGGCGGCGAGCACGCGCCGCGAGCTTGCCTTTCGGGTCGAAGTTCGGGTCACGAATGGGAGCCTAGCGCCGGCACCCGACCGCTCGCGGTGATGAGCATGGCCTCGAGGGCGAGCAGCGGAGGGGTGTTGCCCTCGATGCGCCTGCGCGCGACGGCGATGGCGTCGAGGGCCTCGAGCGAGAGCTCAGGTGAGCGATCGCGCGCCGCCACCTCGAGCTCGCCGCGAATCGCCTCGTTGACGAGCTCGAGGCCCGCCCCGAGCTGCAGCAGCAGCACGTCGCGGTGCAGTGACATCAGGTCGACAAGCGCACGGTCGATGCCGTCGCGCACCGATCTCGTTGCTCGACGCTTCTGGTCTTCTTCGAGCGCTTTGAGGCTCGCCCGCAGCGCGGCGGGCACGGGCCCCCCGGGCTCGACCCCGAGCGACCGCAGCGCTGCGGCGCGCTCTTCTTCTTCGCGCTCGGCCGTGAACGCCTTGGCATCGTCGGCCGCGATCGCCACGAGCTGCTCGGCGGCGAGCACTGCGCCGCTCACGCTCTGCACCCCGAGAGCGAGCGTCAGGGTGCGCGCGCGGCGCGAGCGGGCATCCTCGTCAGTCGCCAGGCGCAGCGCCATGCCGATGTGGGTCTGCGATTCGCGCGCGGCGCGCTCGGCGAGCACCGGGTCGATGCCGTCGCGCTGTACGAGCAGTTCGGCCACCTCGGCGACGCTCGGCACGCGCAGTCGCACGGTGCGCACCCGCGACCTGATGGTCGGAATCAGGTCGGCGGCACTCGGAGCGCAGAGAATCCACACGGTGCGCGGCGGCGGCTCTTCGAGCGCCTTGAGCAGCACGTTCGAGGTGCGCTCTGTCATGCGGTCGGCGTCTTCAATGACGATGACGCGGTAGGGCGCGATGCTCGGCGAGAACTGGCTCTGCGAGACGAGCCTGCGCACCTCTTCGATGGCGATGATGACCCGGTCGGTCGCGAGAACGGCGAGATCGGGGTGAGTGCGCGCCGCGACGAGCGCTGCCGTATGCGCTGCCTCCGTGCCCGTCGTGGTGCCCTGCAGCAGCGTCGTCGCGAAGGCGAACGCCAGGTTCGACCGCCCGGAGCCGGGCGGGCCGGTGATGAGCCAGGAGTGCGTCATCGCCTGCGGGTCGGCCGCAGCTTCGCGCAACGAGGCGATCGCGGCCTGCTGACCGGTCAGCTCGTCCCAGGCGCTCATGCGGTCACCCTAGCCGAGCAGGTGCGACACGCGATCGCGGATGCTCTGCTGCAGTTCGTCGACCGGCCGCGTCGCATCGAGCACCAGAAACCGCTCGGGCTCGGCGGCGGCGAGAGCGAGGTAGGCCTGCCGCACGCGCTCGTGGAAGTCGTCGGGTGCCGATTCGAGGCGGTCGTAGCGCGTGCGGCTCGCCTCGAGGCGCTCGCGGCCGACGGCGGGGTCGAGGTCGAGCAGCACCGTCAGGTGGGGTAGCAGACCCTCGGTTGCCCACAGCGAGAGTTCGCGCACCTCGGCGGGGTCAAGCACGCGACCGGCGCCCTGGTAGGCGACCGACGAGTCGAGGTAGCGGTCTTGGATCACGACCTCGCCGCGCTCGAGGGCGGGCCGCACGATGCTTGCCACGTGGTGCGCCCGGTCGGCGGCGTAGAGCAGCGCTTCGGCCCGCGGGGTGACGTCGCCCCGGCTGTGCAGCACGATCTCGCGCACTTCGACACCGAGGTCGGTGCCACCCGGCTCTCGCGTCTGCACCACCAGGCGCCCTTGCTGCTGCAGCCACTCTGCGAGCGCATCCATCTGCGTGGTCTTGCCCGAGCCGTCGCCACCTTCGAGGGTGATGAAGAGACCAGGCATAGTCACTTCTTCGCGGCGCGCTTCGCGGGAGCCTTCTTGGCGCCCGCGCTCGCGGCGCGCTTGACCGGCTTCTTGGCCGGACCCTTGGCGCGCTTGTCGGCGATGAGCTCGACGGCGCGATCGAAATCGATCTCCATCGGGTCTTCACCGCGCGGCACGGTCGCGTTGGTCTCGCCGTCGGTCACATAGGGGCCGAACCGGCCGTCTTTGAGCTTGATCGGCTTGCCGCTCACGGGGTCGGCCTCGAACTCTTTCAATGCGCTCGACGCTTTGCGGGCTCCGTACTTCGGCTCGGCGAACTTGGCGAGCGCACCGTCGAGGTCGATCTCGAGAATCTGCTCTTCGGTGTCGAGCGAGCGCGTGTCGGTGCCCTTCTTCAGGTAGGGCCCGTACCGCCCGTTCTGCGCCGTGATGGGTTCACTCGATTCGGGATCGGTGCCGACAACGCGCGGCAGGCTCAGCAGCATGAGCGCAGTCTCGAGGTCGACGGTCGCCGGGTCCATGCTCTTGAACAGCGACGCAGTGCGCGGCTTCTCGCCCGCGGGCTTCTTCTTGGCCGGTGCCTTGCGCTTCGGCTTCGCCTCGATCACCTCACCGGTCGCGGGGTCGACGACGGGCTCGGCTGCGGCGGCGGCCGCTGCCGCCTCGGCGGCAGCGATCGCAGCGGCTTCCTCCGGCGAGATCTCCGGCTCGGGGTCGAGCTCGGTCACGTAGGGGCCGAAGCGCCCGTCTTTCGCCACGACCTGCTTGCCGGTCTCAGGGTTCACGCCAAGAACACGGTCGCCCGCGACGGGTGCGTCGATGAGTTCTTGCGCTCGAGTGGGCGTGAGCTCATCGGGCGCCATCTCGGTCGGCAGGCTCACGCGCCGCGGCGTCTCAGAGCCGTCTTCGACGACCTCGAGATACGGGCCGTACTTGCCGACCCGCAGCGTGATGGTGTCGGTGATCGTCACCGAGTTCAGGGCCTTGGCATCGATCTCGCCGAGGTTGTCGACGACGGGGCGCAGACCGGGCTGGTGGTCGTCGCCAAAGTAGAAGCCCTTCAGCCACTCGGTGCGGTCGGCCTCGCCGTTGGCGATGCGGTCGAGGTCGGCCTCCATCTCGGCCGTGAAGTCGTACTCGACGAGGTCGGCGAAGTTCTCTTCCAGCAGCCGCACGACCGAGAATGCGACCCAGTTGGGCACGAGCGCCGTGCCGCGCGGGGTGACGTAGCCGCGGTCGATGATCGTCGAGATGATCGCCGCGTAGGTGCTCGGTCGGCCGATGCCGCGCTCTTCGAGGGCCTTCACGAGGCTCGCCTCGGTGTAGCGTGCGGGCGGGCTCGTGTCATGGCCCTTCGCCTCGACGTCGACGACGCTCAGCTGCTGGCCGACGGTGAGCGGCGGCAGCTTCGCCTCCGCGGGCTCCGACTTCTCGGTCGCTTCGCGCTCGTCGTCGTTGCTCTCTTCGTAGGCGGCCAAGAATCCGCGGAAGGTGATGACGGTGCCGCTCGCCGCGAACTCGGCGACGACGCCGGCAGGGGTGGCGGATGCGGGGGTCGGCCCCGCCGCGATCGTCACCGACGCGGTCTGGCCGCGGGCATCGGCCATCTGGCTCGCGACCGTGCGCTTCCAGATGAGGTCGTAGAGCTTCCAGTCATTGCCGCGCAGCACGCCCTCGAGCTCGCTCGGCGTTCGGAACACGTCGCCAGCCGGGCGCACGGCCTCGTGAGCCTCTTGCGCGTTCTTCGACTTGCTCGCGTAGACCCGGGGCTGCTCGGGCACGCTGTCGGCGCCGTAGAGCGCGGCGGCCTGTGTGCGCGCGGCCTCGATGGCCTGCTGCGAGAGCGTCGTCGAGTCGGTGCGCATATAGGTGATGTAGCCGTTCTCGTAGAGCGACTGCGCCACAGACATGGTCTGGCGGGCGGTGAAGCGCAGCTTGCGGCCCGCCTCTTGCTGCAGCGTCGAGGTCGTGAACGGTGCAGCCGGCCGACGCGTGTAGGGCTTTGACTCGACGCCCGTGACGGTCACGGCGAGTGCGGGGTCGCGCAGAGCCTCGGCGAGCGTGGTCGTCACGGCTTCATCGAGCGCCACCGTGTCGGCGCCCTTGAGCTCGCCGCGATCGGTGAAGTCACGGCCTGTCGCCACCTTTTTGCCGTCGAGTCGGTTGAGGCGCGCGGTGAACGGGGTGCTCGCATCGGCGGGGCTCAGGGTCGTATCGAGATCCCAGTAGTTCGCCGTGACGAATGCGAGGCGCTCTCGCTCGCGGTCGACGACAAGCCGGGTGGCAGCAGACTGCACGCGACCGGCGCTCAGACCGGGGCCGACCTTGCGCCACAGCACGGGGCTGACTTCGTAGCCGTAGAGGCGGTCGAGAATGCGGCGTGTCTCTTGCGCGTCGACGAGGGCGGTGTCGAGATCGCGCGTGCCGTCGACGGCCCGCTGGATGGCCTCTTTCGTGATCTCGTGAAAGACCATGCGCTTGACCGGCACCTTGGGCTTCAGCACCTCGAGCAGGTGCCACGCGATGGCCTCACCCTCGCGGTCTTCATCGGTGGCGAGCCAGAGCTCGTCGGCATCTTTCAGCGCGCGTTTGAGGTCGGCGACGGTCTTCTTCTTCGAGTCAGAGACCACGTAGTAGGGCTCGAAGTCGTTGTCGACGTCGATCGAGAACTTGCCGAGCGGCCCCTTCTTGAGCTCTGCCGGAAGGTTCTTGGGCTCGACGAGATCGCGAATATGCCCGACGGAGGCCTGCACCTCGTAGTCGTCACCGAGGTACTTGCCAATCGTCTTCGCCTTGGCGGGCGACTCGACGATGACGAGCTTCTTGGCTGCTGACACGGGGTTCCTCTTTACTGTCGTGACGGTGCGCCCGGGGGGATTCTCTCCGCACCCCGGTCGATGTCGCGGCACGTGCCGAAGCAGAGTGCCGCAATCAGGCACACCATACACACCCTTTCGCTGATCGTTATCGCCAGCCATCCGGCGGCCCCGCGCGTGCCGACCGCGAAACGGTGAGACCGAGGATGCCCGTCTCGACCCGCACGACGATGCTCAGACCCTCGGCGGCGCAGGCCGACAGTCGCACGTCGTGAGCCGCGGCCACGCGCTCGGCGACCGCGCACGGGTCGCCGGGCGCCCACCCCAGTTGCACGTCTGCCGCGGCGAGCGCCGCGGCATCGGCCGCCGCCGCGACCTGCTGGCCGCGCACGAGTGCGTGCCCTGCGCCGAGCAGCGTGGCGCCCGCGATCGAGACGACAGCGATCATGCCGATGACGAGTGCGCTGCCCGCACCGGTGTCATGCCGGTCGACGGCAGCGCGAACCCCGTGCATGTCATCACCGCCCGCCGTCGAGGGCGCACGATGAAGCCGTCAGCACGATCGGAACGAGCATGACCCGCTGCTCAAGCTGCACGCTCGCGCAGACGAGCCCGCTCGGTCGCGACACAGAGAGGCGAGCGCTCGGCGCCGTGCGCGCCACATGCTGCTGGGCCGCCGCGATCGATTCGCCCCGGCCCAGCAGTCGCGCGGCGTCGGCGGCTGCGTCGTGGGCCCGGAGATGGGCTGCGGCCAGCCCGAGCCCGCCCAGACAGGCCGCGAGAACGAGCACGATGACCGGGAGGGCGACCGCGACCTCTGCCGTGACCGCCCCCCGTTCACGATGGTCGTGGGCCGTGATCACCCGCCGACCGTGAGGGCCGTGCGCACCATGTCGGTGAGAATGCCGCGCACTTCGTCGCTCTGCATGATGACGACGAGCAGGCTCGCGAAGCCGACCGCCGCCATCGTGGCGATCGCGTACTCGGCCGTGGCGGCACCACGATCGTCGCTCCAGCGCACGGCCAGTCGGCGCCGTAGCGCTGCGCTGTGCGGTGTCGAGCACAGGGGCGTCGCCGGGGTGGTGGGCGGTGGCGTCTTCGTGGTCATGGTGTCGTCCGTTCGGTCGGCCCTCAAGGGCGGTTCAGCGGCACGAACCCCAGCAGTCTGACCGAGGTCAGGGTGCTGTCGCGCCGCCGAGTCGCCGACGTCACGGCGACGTCAGAACACGCGCGCTGTGGAGGAGAGCAGGCCGAGCAGCATGGGCACGACGCCGAGCATCAAGAAACTCGGCAGCACGCACACGCCGAGCGGCAGCATGAGCCGCACGGCGAGCCGTTCGGCCCCGGCGCGCGCGTCGGCGCGCTCACGGGCGCGCACCTCGGCGGCCTCGGTGCGCGCGAGCTCGCCGAGCGGAGCGCCGGCCCGCCTCGACAGCCCGACCAGTGCGTCAAGGCGACCCGAGTCGACGGGCAGAGCGGCCCGCTCGAGCTCGGCCGTCACGAGCTCTGCGGCCGACTCGGGCGAGCCCCCTCCGAACGCGGCGACCGCGAGCAGATCGAGCGCGAGCCCGTCGCTCGACTCGAGCGGCTCGGCGGCGCGCAGCAGCCGCCGCATCCAGCGTCGCGCCGCCACGATCAGCAGACCGCCTGCCGCGATGCAGGCGGCACCGATCGGAGTCGACAGAGTCGCCACGAGATCGACGCCCATGAGCAGGCCCAGAAGCACGGCGATGAGGGGCAGCAGCATGACGATGCGCGCGGTCGCTCGCGGGCCGGCCAGTGCCACCTCGATGTCGCGCCGCGCGGCCTCGCGATCGCGCAGAGCCTCAGCGAACGCTCGCAGCGCTGCCGCGAGCGGTGCCCCGCAGATCGTGGCGACGCGCCACGCCGCGCCGAGCGCACGCCACGCGCTGTCGCTCGCCCCTGCACCGGTCGCCTGCTCGATCGCCGTCGCCACGTTGACACCCTCCGAAGCCGCCCTCGACACGCTAGAGAGCACCGGGTCAGCCGGGGAAGCGGCGTCGGCGACGTACGACCACGCCGCCGGCGGACTCAGACCGGCAGCGACGAGCACCGCGAGACGCTGCAGGTGCTGCGCCAGCTCGCCGGGGCTGCTCATGTCGTCTCGACCACGGCAAGACGCTCACGGGCGTCGAGTGCGAACCGGCCGAGGCTTGCCCGACGAGAGCCGTCGCGCTCGCGCTCGAGATGCACGACCAGATCGATGCCGCTCAGGGCCTGGCGCGCCAGGGCTTCGGGGCTCAGGCCCGCGATCATGCCGACCGCCTCAAGCCGTGCGGCGACGTCGGTGAGCGAATTGGCGTGCAACGTTCCTGCGCCCCCGCGATGCCCCGTGTTGAGTGCGGCGAGAAACTCGCGGATCTCGGCGCCGCGGCACTCGCCCACCACGAGCCGGTCGGGTCGCATCCGCAGCGCCTCGCGCACGAGCTGTGCGAGGTCGACCCCGCCCGCGCCCTCCATGTTCGGCTGGCGGCACTCGAGGGCGACGACGTGCGGGTGCGCGAGTGGGGCCTCGGCGACATCTTCAATGATCACGATGCGATCGGTCGGGTCGGCTTCGCTGAGCCACGCGGCGAGCAGAGTGGTCTTGCCACTGCCGGTCGCCCCCGTGAAGAGCACGGTGCGGCGCTCGACGAGCGCGGCGGTGAGCGCGCCGATCGTCGCCTCGTCGACGCCGCTCGCGCCCAGAGTGACGCGCTGCACGCGCGGAAGCCGCACCGACACTGCCGTGCCGGCCCACGAGATCGGCGGCAGCGCGACGTGCACGCGCATGCCCTCTCCGAGTCGCACATCGGTGCAGGGGGTGGCCTCGTCGACGTGCCTGCCACCCGCGTTGATGAGGCCGACCGCGAGGTCGCGCGCGGCCGCCGGCTCGAGCCGCAGGCCCGGAACGCGCTCGGCACCTGTGCCGCGATCGCTCCACACCGTGCCGTCGGGTGCGAGAAAGACGTCAGTGGTGCACGGGTCGGCCGCGGGCGCGGCGAGCACGCCGAGCGCGGCACGCACGACCGCCGTGAAGACGCGCTCACCCCTGACCTGTCCGACACTGGCCCGGCTGGTCGATTGCGTGTCGCCGTCGGAGACGGGTGGCGGCACGCGCGGGTCGCGCGGCAGAAAGGGCTGCACGGCCCGAGGATGCCCGAGCTGCGTCGGGCGCGCGGGCCGCGACGAGCATCCGTGCAATCAACGACAAAGGCCCCTCGGTGAGGAGGGGCCTTTGCGAAAAGTTGGGCGGCGCCCACATTGGGGGGAATTGGGCGCCGCCACAGCAACACGGGATTGGGGGGAATCGATCGCGTTGCGAACGTCAGGCTTGCTGCTGACGACTATCAGTGTAGGGCGCTGCACCGACAGGTCAAGACATTTTCGCCCCCCGTTTTGTCCTCCATAGGGAGGACTCAGGTTTTTGTGCCCCGAACGGGGGTGGAATAGACCGGTCAGGGGCTCTTCGGTGCTCATTCGAGGCCCCAACGGCACCAGGATGATGGTGGCCTCTAGACTCACCCGTGTTCCCCGTTCCGAACGCGGCAGACCAGGCCAGTCCGCTTCACATCGACCAAGGATGATGATGTCCACGACCTCGATCGACAGCCTCCTGCACGAAAACCGCCGCTTCGCCCCCGACCCGGCCTTCACCGCGAACGCCGTCGCCGGCCCCGAACTCTATGACGAGGCACGGGCTGACCGGCTCGCCTTTTGGGCGAAGCAAGCGCGCGAACTGCACTGGCACAAACCCTTTACCGAAACGCTCGATTGGTCGAATGCGCCGTTCGCGCGCTGGTTCGGCGACGGCGAGCTCAACGTGGCCTACAACTGCCTCGACCGCCACGTGCTCGCCGGCAACGGCGACCGGATCGCCCTGCACTGGGAAGGCGAGCCGGGTGACTCACGCAGCCTTACCTACGCAGAGCTCACGCGCGAGGTCAAGCGTGCCGCGAACGTGCTCACGAAGCTCGGCATCTGCCAGGGCGACCGCGTGGCCCTCTACATGCCGCAGATACCCGAAGCCATCATCGCGATGCTGGCGATCGCCCGGCTGGGCGCTGTGCACTCGGTCGTGTTCGGCGGCTTCAGCGCCGAGTCGCTGCGGGCCCGTATCGAGGATGCTAATGCCAAGCTCGTCATCACCGCCGACGGCGGCTGGCGCAAGGGCAAGGTCTTTCCACTCAAGACCACGGTCGACGAGGCCCTCACGACCAACGCCGCGACGGTCGAGCATGTGCTCGTCGTGCGCCGCGGCGAGAACGTCGTGCCCTGGGTCGACGACCGCGACCTCTGGTGGCACGACGAGATGGCTGCCGCGAGCGACGAGCACGAGGCGCAGGCGTTCCCCGCCGAGAACCCGCTCTTCATCCTCTACACCTCGGGCACGACCGGTAAGCCCAAGGGCATTCTGCACACCTCGGGCGGCTACCTGACGCAGACAGCCTTCACGCACAAGAACGTCTTCGACCTGCACCCTGAGACCGACGTGTACTGGTGCACGGCCGACGTCGGGTGGATCACGGGCCACAGCTACGTCGTCTACGCCCCCCTCGCCAACGGCGCCACGCAGGTCATCTACGAGGGAACGCCCGACACCCCGCACGCGGGGCGCTGGTGGGAGATCATCCAGAAGTACAAGGTCTCGATCTTTTACACGGCCCCGACGGCGATCCGCTCGTTCATGAAGATCGGCCGGGATGTGCCCCAAGAGTTCAACCTCTCGAGCCTGCGGGTTCTCGGCTCGGTCGGCGAACCCATCAACCCCGAGGCCTGGGTCTGGTATCGCGAGATCATCGGCAGCGGCCGAACTCCTATCGTCGACACCTGGTGGCAGACCGAGACCGGCGGCATCATGATCAGCGCCCTACCCGGTGTCACCACTACGAAACCGGGCTCGGCTCAGGTGCCGATTCCGGGCATCAGCGTCGACGTGCTCGATGACGACGGAGTGCACGTCGGCAAGGAGGCGGGCGGGCTACTCGTCGTCACCGAACCCTGGCCGAGCATGCTGCGCGGCATCTGGGGCGACCCCGAGCGCTTTCGCGAGACCTACTGGTCGAAGTTCGCCGATGCGCCGAACGGTCCGCTCTACTTCGCCGGCGACGGCGCGCACCTCGACGAAGACGGCGACGTCTGGCTGCTCGGCCGTGTCGACGACGTCATGAACGTGTCGGGCCACCGTCTCTCGACCATGGAGATCGAGTCGGCGCTCGTCTCGCACGACCTGGTGGCCGAGGCCGCGGTGGTCGGCGCGAACGACGAGACCACCGGCCAGGCAGTTGTGGCCTTCGTCATTCTCAAGTCGCGCAAAGAGGGCACAGTCACGGCGACCGAGGCGAGCGACCTGCTGCGCGCGCACGTGTCGCAGCAGATTGGTGCGATCGCCCGACCGCGTCAGGTGTTCGTGGTCGCCGAACTGCCCAAGACCCGCTCGGGCAAGATCATGCGCCGCCTGCTGCAAGACGTGGCCGAGGGTCGCGAGGTCGGCGACACGACGACGCTCACCGACACGAGTGTGATCCGCATCATCAGCGACACGATGCAGTAGCGCCTCGCGCTGATTCGGGCACCTCGTACGCGTCGAAGCGTGCGAGGTGCCCGAAAGCGTGAGAGTTGTGCGGGTGGTCGAGCTAGGCGAACTCGAGACTATGCAAATTCGAGCACAAGCTCGACTTCAACAGGAGCGTCGAGCGGCAGCACCGCGACGCCCACCGCGCTGCGCGCGTGCGTGCCGACCTCGTCGCCGAAGATCTCGCCGAGCACCGTCGATGCACCGTTCGCGACGCCGGGCTGGCCCGAGAAGTCGGTGGTCGACGCGACGAAGACGACGGCCTTGACGACCCGCGTGACGCGGTCGAGTGAGCCGATGACGCTCTCGGCGGCGGCCAAGGCGTTGAGCACCGCCGTGCGGGCGTAGCCAGCGGCCTCCTCGGCGCTGACCTCGGCCCCAACCTTGCCCGTCGCGGGCAGCGCGCCGTCGACGAAGGGCAGCTGCCCGGCCGTGAAGACGAGGTGCCCGCTGACAACGGCCGGCACGTAGGCGGCAACGGGCTTGGTGACCTGCGGGATGCTGATGCCAAGCTCGGCCAGACGATCGTCAATGCGGCTCATGATCGGGCCTCCCCGGCGATCGGTCGCTTCAGGTACGCGACGAGCCCGCCCTCGGGCCCGGGCACGACCTGCACGAGCTCCCAGCCCTCTGACCCCCAATTGTTGAGGATCGCCTGGGTCGTGTGGATCATGAGCGGAGTCGTGAGGTACTCCCATTGGGTCATGGCGCGGTCCATTCAGCGTGATCATAAGGTCGGTGGCGTACCCTTGATCATATGTCTGCCCAGAATCAGAAGGCCTCAGGAGTCATCGGCGCGATCGCCGGCATGCTCGGCCTCAGCGCACTCGCCGGCGTTCTCGTGACCGTCATGGTCACCCCGGCCCTCGCCGTCACCGGAATGGCGGCGAGCAACACCATCGGCATCTTCGAGGGTCTGCCCGAGTACATCCGTATCAATGAGCAGACGCAGCGCAACGCGATCTACGCGGCGAACAGCAACAACCCCGACGACGGCTACACGCAAATCGCCACCGTCTTCGCTGAGAACCGCGAAGAGGTCGAGTGGGATGCCGTGTCTCAGTACATCAAAGACGCAACACTCGCCGGCGAAGACCGACGGTTCTACGACCACGGCGGCGTCGACATGCAGTCGATCATTCGTGCTGGCCTCGGCAACCTGACGTCGGGCGGCATCGAGTCGGGTGCCTCGACACTGACGATGCAGCTCGTCAAGAACATCTTCATCACCGAAGCCCTCAAGGCCGACACGATCGAAGAACGCGATGCTCTCATTGCTCAAGCGCAAGAGCAGAGCCTCGAGCGCAAGCTCAAAGAGGCCAAGCTCGCGATCGGCCTCGAGAAGGAATATACGAAAGACGAGATTCTTCTCGCCTACTTGAACATCGCCGGATTCGGTGGCAACACCTACGGCATTCAAGCCGCGTCTCAGCAGTACTTTGGCATTCCGGCGAGTGACGTCACCATCGCTCAGGCGGCGAGTCTCGTCGCGATCGTGCAGCAGCCCGGAGCGCGTTCGCTCGGCAGCCCCGACAACTACGAAGCGAACCAAGCGCGCCGCGACGTGATCTTGCGGTCGATGGGTGCCGAAGGCTTCATCACCGATGCCGAGATGCGCGAAGCGCTCAACACGCCGGTGGACGAAAACTTCGTGACGCCGACTGCTCCCCGCAACGGTTGCATCGCGGCAGGCAACTACGCCAAGCAGTTCTGCGACTACATCGTCAAGAACGTCAAGAACTTCGAGTCGCTGGGCGAAACCGAACAAGAGCGGCTCGACAACTGGAAGCTCGGTGGCTACGACGTCTACACGACGATGAACCTCCAGCTCCAGGTCGTCACGCAAGACCGCCTTCGTGGGGTTGTTCCCACGACCAGCACAATCCTCGACATCGGAAGCGTGGCGACCTCGGTAGAGGCTAAGACCGGCCGTATTCTCACCATGGCGCAGAACCGCCCCTTCGACGACTCGCTCGAAGGAGCGGCCAACCCCAATGTGACGGCGATCAACTACGCCACCGATCGCGAATATGGCGGCTCGAGCGGGTTCCAGACCGGCTCGACCTACAAGATCTTCGGCCTGGTGGCGTGGCTGCAGGAAGGCCGCGGCCTCAACGAGATCGTCGATGCGTCGCGCTTCGAGCTCAACCAGGCTGCCTTCCTCGACACCTGCGACGACGGCGGCGGACCGTGGGGCGGCAAGTGGGAGTTCAAGAACTCCGGCGGCGGTGGCGGCACTGCAATGAGTGTCTTCAACGCCACGGTCAACTCAGTCAACTCGGCCTACGCCTCGATCGGTGAGCAGCTCGACCAGTGCGCCATCCGCGGAGCCGCTGAGTCGCTGGGCGTGCACCGTGCCGACGGCAACCCGCTGCAGACCAACCCCTCGGCCATTCTCGGTACGAACGAGATCGCTCCGCTGACGATGGCCTCTGCCTTCGCCGCGATCGGCAACGGAGGCATCTACTGCGAGCCCATCGCCGTCGACCGTTTCGTCGACCGCGATGGCAACGAGCTCGAGGGCCAGCAGCCCGACTGCCGCCGGGCCATCACGGCCGAGGTTGCCGCCGCAGCAGCGGCTCCCATGGCCTCCGTCATCACAGGCGGCACGGCCACGCGCTCGCGCATCGGCGACGGCGTGCCGATCATCGGCAAGACCGGCTCGACCGACTCGTACAACCAGACCTGGATGGTCGGCACGACCACCGAAGTCGCCACGGCTGTCTGGGTGGGCAATGTCACGGGCCGCGTCTCGATGCTGCGCTACCCGAGCGGATCTGCGCTGCGGCACGAGATCTTCCGGCCCGTCATGGCCGCGGCCAACGCCGTCTACGGAGGAGCAGCCTTCCCGGCGCCCCCGGCACGACTGCAGACCGGCTCAGGTGTGCAAATGCCCGACCTCGCCGGCCAGACGCAAGAGCAGGCGAAAGCCCTGCTCGAGGGTCTCGGTTTCCGCTTCGAGGTCGGCGGTCAGGTCGACTCGGCGCTGCCTGAGGGTGTCGTCGCGGGCGCCAACTACGCCCCGGGCACGCTTCTCGCGCGCGGCATGACGGTCAAAGTCACTATCAGCCGCGGCAACCTCATCAATCTGCCCAGCGTGGTGGGTCTCGACATCGACACGGCGATCAGCACTCTCAACGACGCCGGCTTCACGAACCTGGGCGAAGTCTGCGCCGAGATTCCGCCGGAGGAAGAGGGCGGTGACCCCGAACTCGACGGCATCGTGACCCAGCAGAGCCCCTCGGGCGGCTCGAAGGTCAAGTACGAGACGGGCATCTCGCTGACGGTGGCACGACTCGACTGCTCGTGACGCGAGCAGTGCGCATCGCGGCCGCCGCCTCCCTCGGGATGGCGGCGGCCGCGGCCGTGTACGGCATCGCGATCGAGCGCCGCGCGTACCGAGTGCGGCGCGAAGTCGTCCCCGTGCTCTCTCCGGGCGCAGACCCCATCAGGGTGCTGCATCTCAGCGACCTGCACCTCGCCCCCTGGCAGCGCGACAAGGTGCAGTGGGTGCGCTCACTGGCGAACCTGAAACCCCACCTCGTCGTGAACACCGGCGACAATCTGGGGCATGCGGATGCTCTTCCGGCCCTCGCCGAGGCCCTCAGCATTTTCGACTCGGTGCCGGGAGTCTTCGTGCACGGGTCGAACGACTACTTTGCCCCCACGCCGAAGAACCCCTTCGCCTACCTGGCCGGCCCGTCGAAGGGAGAGACCGCCACGGCGGAGCGCCTGGATACCGAGGCGCTCGAGGCCCTGCTGCGCGACCGTCTCGGCTGGATCGACCTCAACAACAAGGTGGGCCAACTCACGATCAACGGCTCGATCCTCGAGTTCATGGGCACGAACGATGCGCACCGCGGCTGGGATCGCCTCGACCGACTGCCGGCTCTCGTCGACGCGCTGCGCGAGCTCGATGACGACGACACCGATGACCCTGCCGTCATGATCGGCGTCACGCACGCACCGTACCAGCGGGTGCTCAACGCTTTCACGACACAGAACACCGACGTGATCTTCGCCGGCCACACGCATGGTGGTCAGGTGTGCCTGCCAGGCTTCGGCGCGATCATCACCAATTGCGACTTGCCGCGAGACCGCGCTCGCTCACTGTCGGTGTGGCACCACGCGCACAAGGCCTCGTACCTGAACGTCTCAGCAGGCATCGGAACCTCGATCTACGCACCGATCCGCTTGGCCTGCCCGCCCGAGGCCGTGCTCGTGACGCTCGTGGCCGACGACATCGGCTATTCTTGACGGGTTGCCCTGACTCGCTCAGGGCGGCACCGGGGTATGGCGCAGCTTGGTAGCGCGCGTCGTTCGGGACGACGAGGCCGCAGGTTCAAATCCTGTTACCCCGACTCGTGTGATCGGGATCGCCTACGGGCGGTCCCGATTGCTGTTTCTCGAGCGACGCAGCAGGCCGCGGATCAGCTGAAGTCAGCGTCGGGGCCCTGCTCGAGCGCAGCATCCAGCCCTACCGGCGCGCGCCACCCCGACGCAAGCGAACCGCCCGACTCATCGAGGTAGCAGGCGCCGCACAGGCTCTCGTAGGTGACGTCGACGCCGTCGATGGCCACCTGGTCGCCGTCGAAGATGAACACGCCGTCGACCGATCGCGCGTTGAAGATCGCCTTGCGGCCGCAGCGGCAGATGGTCTTGAGTTCTTCGAGCGAGTGCGCGACTTCGAGCAGTCGACGGCTGCCGGGGAACGCGACGGTCTGGAAGTCGGTGCGGATGCCGTAGGCGAGCACGGGCACGTCTTCTCGAATCGCGATGCGCAGCAGATCGTCGACCTGCTGCATGCTGAGAAACTGCGCCTCGTCGACGAGCAGGCACGACACGTCGGTGCCGGTCTGCCGCACGATCGCCGCACGATGGGCTTGAAAGCGCGTGTAGACGTCGTCATCGACGTCGATCGTGAAATCGACGGGCCGCGTGACGCCGAGCCGCGACACGATGGTCTGGTCACCCTTGGTGTCGATGCGCGGCTTGGCGAGCACGACGGTCTGCGAGCGCTCTTCGTAGTTGTAGGCGGCCTGCAGCAGCGACGTGCTCTTGCCGCTGTTCATGGCCCCGTAGCGAAAGTAGAGCTTCGCCATCAGAGCAGATACCCGTCTTCTGCCGCGCGGCGCATGAGCTCGGCCTTCGTGCTCGACGGGCGACCCGCTTTCGCGTACTTCTCGCGCACGCGTCTCAGGTAGGTCTTCGCCGTCTCGTACTGCACATTCATCTGCGCCGCCACTTCGCTCATGCTGCTGCCGTTCGCATAGAGCGACAGTGCTTCTTTCTCGCTGACCGAGAGCTTCGGTCGAGCCGGATGCTGCGCCCCCATGGGAAGGGGCCGCCAGTCGCGCACGGGCTCGCCCGTGAGCTCCATGCCCATGACGCGACGCGCCGCCTCCATGACCTCGCCGAGCGGCATGGCCTTCGACAGGAAGGCCGAGGCTCCGGCCTCGAACGCCCGATCGCGCGCCTCGGCGGTGTCAAGGCTCGTGAGCACAATGACCTTTGCGCCCGCGGCGCGGCACGTGCGCACGCGCGCCTCGATCGACACCGGCTCTTGCAGCTGGAAGTCGAGCAGCACGAGGTCGGTCGGAAACTGGTCGCTCTGCACGAGCTCGAACCAGGTCGGCGCCGTCAGTACGAGCTCGAAATCGAGTGCGTGCGTGGCGATCCAGCTGGCGAGGCTGTCGAGCAGCAGTTCGTGGTCGTCGAGTATCGCGAGGCGAACCCGAGAGACCGGGCGCGCGTCAGAATCCATACTCAAACTCTAGAGCGATTCGGCCTTCTCGTCGGTCTGCAGTTGAGCGCTCGGTGACCCCGCGCACGAGCTCGATGACGCCCCGCAGGTCGCGCAGCGCATCGACGGTCGGCTTCGGCGTGGCGATGAGCCACTGCACCTGAAGCCGCCCCTCGTCAGAGCGCAGCCGCAGGTCGAGCTCGGTCGCGGCCAGTCGACGGATGCTGAGCTCGCCGATCGCGCGCAGCAGCGTGCGCTGCTCGAGGGTCGCCGCGCCGCCGAGGTCGTCGGGATCATCAGCGCGCGCCACGATGTTGAGGTGCGGATGCCGCCCGACGAGGTCGTCGAGCAGCGTCGACGCCCACCCCCGCTCAACGTCGGCCACGAGCAGCGCTCTAATGCTGCGTGCAAGCCGTCGCGCCTCGGCGCGATCGTCGTCGGTGAGCTCGTCGGCGTCGACGACTCGACTGAGGTAGGGCACCGCCTCGCGATTGAGCGTCGTGATGCGCTGCTGCTGCACCGAGCGCGCGACACTGCCTCGCTGATGGGCCGCAGTCTCTTGGGCTGCAGCCCACGCGCGCTGCTGCCACCGCGCGATCGATCCGTTGAGAGAGCGCGCGTAAGCGGCCGCCGCGAACCCGAGCGCTGCCACCGGTAGCGAACCGGTGACGGCGTAGGTCAGGGTCGGCACGTCGGTCACCGCCCACGGCGCCTGCATCATGCCGAGCATTGCGCAGATCAGCGTGTGCACGACGGCCCACAGCGCGATCTCGCGAGCCGGCCGGTAGGGGGTGAGCGCAATGAGCACGATGCCGGTGACGAGCGGCGCCCAGTCAGCGCGCACGACTGGGTTAGCCTGCAGGGTCGACAGCATGCTCGTGACGATCATGACGATGAGCAGCAGCTGCAGCAGTTGCGCCGATGGCGCACGCCAGACCGGACGCGAGAGGCGCGAGCGATCGAGCATGAGCCACACCGCGGCGATGAGCGCGAGCAGCGAGACGGCGAGCCAGGCGGGTGCGACGACCTCTGACCACCGGGTCGCCACGGCGACGAGCGGCATCGCGAGCGCGAGAATCGCGGCACCTATCGTCACTGGCCGTGCGGCTGCCGCCGAGAGCGGATCCAGTCGCTCGAGCGTTGCTTCTGCCGGCGCGAGGGCCGCGACCACCGGCACCCGCTCGACGATCACGATGCACCCTCGTCGTCGCCCGGAATCCGCACCGGCACTCGCAACAACACCGACGTTCCCTTTCCGGGCTGCGACCACACCACGGCAGAGCCGCCGATGGTCTCGAGCCGGCCGACAATGCTCGTGCCGACACCGAGCCGCCCGTCGGTGCGCTCGTCGAGCACGAAGCCTCGGCCGTCGTCAATAACCATGGCCGACACCTCGGTGTCGCTGCCACCCAGCACGACGTCGGCCGTGTCGGTGTCTGCGTGGCGCCGAACATTGGCGACGCACTGCGCGATAGCGCGGCTGAATTCGTCGAAGGCTTCGCCGTCGAGCACATCGAGCACGCCCTCGTCCGCCGTGAGCGCGACGGTGACCACGCCCGCTGCGGCCTCGTCGATCGCGGCCCGCAGCCGCTGCGACCTCTCGCCGGCGGCGCGCACCGCCTGCTCGCCCACATCGAACCACTCCTGCCCCACGATGAGCGCGAGGTCGGCGCGAATTCCGGCTCGCACGACGGGCGACAGCGCGCGCTGGGTCGTCGTGATGACGGCGAGCTGGTTGAGCACGGTGTCGTGCAACAGCGCCGTCGCGCGGGCCTCGAAGGTGCGGCGCACGTCGGCAAGCATCTCGTCGCGCGCGGCGCGATACAGCTCGATCTGCGAGTCGCGCGAGGTGAGTAGGTCGATGCGCAGCACTGCCAGCAGCCCCACGACGATGAACCACACGACGATCGTGGTCACGCTGAGGCGCCAAGGTGACCCGAGCACGAGCAAAGCGACAAACGACGCGAGCTCGCCGATGACGAACCCCGCGGTGGTCCACACCATCGAGGCCCCGAGCCGCGGGCCCGCACCGATGACCAGAATGAGCGCGACCTTGAGCAGCACGATCGTGTAGTCGTCGTTGGCGACCGGGGTGTCGAGTTGAATCGAGGCGATGAGCGTGTACCAGAACACGCACAGCCCGCCGATGATGAGATAGCTCGCCGCGATGAACGTCGACGGCGCGCGCTCGAGCAGGGCGAGCAGCACGATCATGGGCACAAGCACCAGAAGCGCGGGCCAGACCACGAACTCGGGCAGATAGGCCTGAATCGAGACGACGATGATTCCGACGCCGATGAGGCAGACGGCGGCCGCAGCGTGGCCGGCTCGAGCAACCGCGGTGCTCGTCGTGCGCGTAGCGAGGTGCGGCGGCAGGCCGAGCGGCATGCGCTGCCCCCTCTCATCAACTCTTTAGCGTGAACCGTGACGATGCGACGCACGTGGGTTCGGGTTCCCGGCGAATGCTGGGGTCTTCTCGTATTATCACCCGGTGGGACGACGGCGCACAGTTCGCGTCTGGGGGCCACCGTCGATGTTGCGGGCAGAGACGCGGGCGTAGGCTCTCGTCATGCCGACCGTCGACCTCAATAGCGACCTCGGCGAGTCGTTCGGTGCGTGGACGATGGGCGACGACGCCGCGATGCTGCCGCTCGTGACCAGCGCCAACCTCGCGTGCGGGTTCCATGCCGGCGATCCCTCGGCCATGCTCGCGGCGAGCCGCACCGCGGTGCTGCACGGCGTCGCGATCGGCGCGCATCCCTCGTATCGAGACCTGGCCGGATTCGGTCGGCGCGACATGGAAGTGCCTGCCGAACAACTGCACGCCGACCTGCTGTACCAGGTCGCAGCGCTCAGCGGCGTCACCGCGCATGCGGGCGGGCGCGTCGCCTACGTGAAGCCGCACGGCGCGCTCTACAACCGCATCGCGGTCGATCTCGAGGTCGCCGAGGTCGTCGCTGACGTCGCCCGAGCGCTCGACCTGCCCGTGCTCGGTCTGCCCGGCTCGGCGATCGCTGCCGCGTGCGATCGGGCCGGCGTGCGGTTCGTGCGCGAAGCCTTCGCCGATCGCGGCTACCTCGCCGACGGCACCCTCGCCCCGCGGTCGCTCGACGGCGCCGTGCTCACCGACCCGGCCGAGGTCGCCGAGCGCGCTGTGCGCATCGCCACTGAGGGTGTCGTGATCGCCCTCGACGGCACCGAGATCTCTGCGCGCGTCGACTCGCTCTGCGTGCACGGCGACACCCCCGGCGCCGTCGAACTCGCGCGCAGTGTGCGAGCAGCCCTCGACGCGGCGGGCGTCGAGGTCACCGCGTTCGCATGAGGCTGCTGCCCTGCGGTGACCGCGCGCTGCTCGCCGAGTTCGACACTCTCGAGTGCGCACTCGCTGCGCAGATGACCTGGAGCGCTGCCGCTCACGCTGGCATCGTCGAACTCGTGCCGGGCGCGCGCACGGTGCTCGTGCGCATCGATCCGATCGTGACCGGGCTCGGCGCGACCGAGCAGTGGCTGACGGCGCACCTGCCCGCCGACGCGGAGTCACGTGTGCCGTCGTCAGGCTCGATGATCACGGTGCCGGTGAGCTACGACGGAGATGATCTCGCCGTCGTCGCCGAGGTGTGGGGATGCTCGCTCGACGCCGTGGCAGCGCGGCACGCCGCCACCGAGTGGGTGTGCGCGTTCATCGGCTTCACCCCGGGTTTCGGTTACCTGACGCCCGTTGACGCAGACCTGCCCGCCCTGCCGCGCCGCGCGACCTCGCGGGCGGCGGTGCCGCCGGGATCGGTCGCCCTCGCCGCCGAATACTGCGGCATCTACCCGCGCGAGTCACCAGGTGGGTGGCAGCTGATCGGCCGCACGGCCGTGTCGCTGTGGGATGCCGAGCGAGACTCCCCCGCCCTCGTCACGCCCGGCACGCGCGTGCGCTTTGAGGCGGTGCACGGGTGACCGCCGTGCGGGTCGTCGACCCCGGGCCTCTCGCGCTCGTGCACGACCTCGGGCGCCCCGGCCTCGCGTCGCTCGGTGTGAGCGCCTCGGGTGCCTTCGATCGGGCAGCTCACCGGCTCGCGAACCGGCTGGTCGGCAACGACGAGCACGACGCCGCGATCGAGTGCCTGCTTGGCGGGCTGCGGCTGGCACTGCCGGCGGGCACGTGGTTCGCGGTGACCGGAGCATGGAGCGACGCCGCGCTGGTCACCGCCGACGGGGTGCGCCGCGTCGTCGAGCCCCACACGGCGAAACGAACGGATGCTGATGCCGAGCTGCACCTCGGCCCCCTGGCGCACGGCCTGCGGTCGACGGTCGCCCTGCGCGGCGGGCTCGCCGTGCCGGCGGTGCTCGGCTCGCGCTCGCGCGACACGCTCGCCGGCCTGGGCCCCGAGCCGCTGCGCGCGGGCGATGTGCTGCCGCTCGGCCCCGAACCCGCCACGTCCGTGCCGGTGGCCGACCTCGTGCCGGTCGATCCCCCCACCGACGGCGTCGTCGAGCTCGGGGTGCGCCCCGGTCCGCGCCACGAGTGGTTCACCGCCGAGGCCCACGGGCTGCTCACCGCGAGCGACTGGACGACCTCGGCCCGCAGCGACCGCACGGGAGTGCGCCTCGAAGGGCCCGCACTCGACCGAGTGCCCGACCGCGTGGGCGCAGAACTGGCGAGCGAAGGAATGCTGCGCGGGAGCATCCAGGTCTCACCCGACGGTGCGCCGACCGTGCTGGGGCCGGATCATCCGGTGACGGGCGGCTACCCCGTCATCGCCGTCGTGGTCGACTCCTCGCTCGACCTGCTCGCCCAGCTGCGCCCCGGCCAGCCCGTGCGCCTGCGTCTCGTCACCGGGCACCGCTGACCGCGCCCAGCGCGAGCTCGGCGCCCGACCAGCGGCGGCGCAGCCAGCGGTCGTGGCTCGCCACGACGACCGCGCCGGGGTGCGTGCCCAGCGCGTCTTCGAGCTCGGTCGCGAGCCGCAGCGAGAGGTGGTTCGTGGGCTCGTCGAGCAGCAGCACGTGCGGCGGTCGCCCGAGCACGAGCGCGAGCTCGACCCGGCGCTGCTGCCCGACCGAGAGCGTTCCGGCCGGACGATCGAGGTCGCGCTCGCCGAGCAGCCCCAGGGTCGCGAGCGGCACCGCGGAGGCCCGCCCCTCACCGAGCGCCGCCGCATACAGTTCGCGCGGGGTGCGGTGCGGCTCAGCCAAGCGCGTGTCTTGCGCGAGCACTCCCACGCGCACGCGGGGCCGTGCCGTGCGCCTGCCGGCATCGGGCGGGATGCTCGCCGCGAGCACCCCGAGCAGCGTCGACTTGCCCGCTCCGTTCGGGCCGGTTATGAGCATCCGGTCTCCGGCCCGCAGCGCGAGCGTCACGGGCGCGAGTCGGCGGTCGACCGCGGCGTGCTCGATCGCGACGAGCGGATCATCGGTCTCGAGCGCGGCGATGCCCGGAGGCAGCCCCGCGAAACGCAGCGGCTCGGGCGGCGGCGTGAGCTGGTCGCGCTCGAGCTCGTCGAGCCGTCGCTCTGCGTCGCGCACGCGCCGGCTGATAGCGACCTCGATGGATGCCTGCTTGAAGTTGCGCACGAACTTGTCGTTGTCGCGCACCCTACGGTCGGGGTTGCCGAGCTCGCGAGCGGTGACCTGCACGGTCTGGCGCAACTGCACGAGCTCTCGCTGCTCGAGCTCGTAGGTGCGCGCCCAGCGCCCGTGCTCGCGCGCCTTCTCGGCCAGGTAGTCAGTGAAGCCGCCGCCGTAGCGCACCGCCTGCCCTCCCCCGTTCTCGCCGGTCGCGGCACGACGGCTCGGGTCGAGGTCGACGAGCTCCGTAGCAACCTCGTCGAGCAGGGCGCGGTCGTGGCTCGCGAGCAGCACTGGCCCGTGCCAGCCGAGCAGGTGCTCACGCAGCGACTCGACCGCCCGATCGTCCAGGTGGTTGCTCGGCTCGTCGAGCACGAGCGCGTCGGGGCGGCTCAGCAGCAGTGCCGCGAGCGCGAGCCGACTGCGCTGGCCTCCCGAGATCTCACCGAGCGGAGTCGGCAGCGGGATGCTCGCCACCCCGAACGCGTCGAGCAGGGCGTCGCGGCGCGCGTCACGGCTCCACAGCTCGACCCGCTCGGCCTCGTCGAGAGCGGCGGCATACACTTCGGCCGCCGCGGGGTCGCTATCGAGCCCTGCCGCCGCCGCTTCGAGTCGTAGTTCGAGGTCGAGCAAGGGGGCTTCGGCCGCCTCGAGGATGCTCGAGACGGGCATCCGCGCCTCGAACGGCACCTCTTGCGGCAGCCAGCCAAGCCGCACGGGGCGCGCGATCTCGCCACCGTCGGGCTCGTCGACCCCCGCGAGCAGGCGCAGCAGGGTCGACTTGCCCGCGCCGTTCTCGCCGATCAGGCCGACGCGTGCGCCCGCGGGCACGACGAGGTCGACGTCGCGCAGCACGGCGCGGCCGTCAAGAATTCGGGTGACGCCGCGCGCGATGAGGGGCGCACGGTCGCCGGAAGACAGGGTTGTAGACAAGGGGCACCGCCGGGGTTCGCAGGATTCCCGCCGGGCTCAGCCTCGGGCGCGGGACGATCGACTGCTTACAGCTCCACGTGACCAGGGTAGCGGCCGCACCCCGTGCCGGTCTAGCGGGAAGCGCGCTCCGCGGTCTCGACGACGTTGGCGAGCAGCAGCGCGCGCGTCATGGGGCCGACGCCGCCGGGGTTGGGCGAGATCCACGAGGCGACGGTCGCGACATCGTCGGCCACGTCGCCCGCGATGCGCGAGACCCCCGTGTCGGGGTCGACGAGCCGCGAGACTCCCACGTCGAGAACGATCGCGCCGGGCTTCACGTCGGCGGCTCGCACGATGCCGGGTACGCCTGCGGCAGCGACGATGACGTCGGCGCGACGCAGGTGCGACGCGAGATCGGTCGTGCCGGTGTGCGTGAGCGTCACGGTCGCGTTGTACTCGCGTCGCGTGAGTAGCGAGCCGATTGCCCGCCCGACCGTGACGCCGCGGCCAATGACCACCACATCTTTGCCCGCCCACGACAGCCCGTGCCGCTCGACGAGCTCGATCACACCGCGCGGCGTGCACGGCAAGGGCGTGTCGATCTCACGGTCGACCCGTAGCACAAGGCGGCCCAGATTCGTGGGGTGCAGCCCGTCGGCATCTTTGTCGGGATGCACGCGCTCGAGAATCGCGTCGGTGTCGAGGTGCTTTGGCAGCGGCAGCTGCACGATGAAGCCCGTCACCGCCGGGTCGGCGTTCAACTCGTCGATGACGGATTCGAGCTCGGCCTGCGTCGTCGTGTCGGGCAGATCGCGGCGGATCGACGCGATGCCGACCTCTGCGCAGTCTTTGTGCTTACCGGCGACGTACCACTGTGAGCCCGGGTCGTCCCCGACGAGCACGGTCGCGAGGCCCGGAACGATGCCCCGCTCGCGCAGCGCCGTCACGCGCTCGGTGAGTTCGGCCTTGATCGCCGCGGCGGTCGCGGTGCCGTCGAGCCGCTGTGCGGTCGAAGCACTCACGCCTACAGCCCCGGGTAGAGGGGGAACGCCTCGGTGAGCGCCTCAACGCGCCCGCGCAGCGCCGCCACATCGGGGTTCGGCATGAGCGCGTGCGCGATGATGTCGGCGACCTCGGTGAACTCGGTGTCGGCGAACCCGCGCGTCGCGAGCGCGGGGGTGCCGATGCGCACTCCACTCGTGACCATCGGCGGGCGCGGGTCGAAGGGCACGCCGTTGCGGTTCACGGTGATGCCCACCGAGTGCAACACGTCTTCGGCTTCGAGCCCGTTCAGGGGCGACTCGCGCAGGTCGACGAGCGCGAGGTGAACATCCGTGCCTCCCGTCAGAACGTTGACGCCCGCGGCGATCGCGTCGTCCTGCGTCAGCCGATCGGCGAGAATTTGGGCGCCGCGGATGGTGCGCTCCTGGCGCTCGACGAACTCTGGGGTCGCGGCGAGCTTGAACGCCACAGCCTTCGCGGCGATGACGTGCATGAGCGGCCCGCCCTGCTGGCCGGGGAAGACGGCCGAGTTGAGCTTCTTGAACAGCGACTCGTCGTTGCTGAGAATAATGCCCGAGCGCGGGCCCGCGAGGGTCTTGTGCACGGTCGAGCTGACCACGTGCGCGTGGGGCAGCGGCGAGGGGTGCAGGCCGGCGGCGACGAGCCCGGCGAAGTGGGCCATGTCGACCCACAGCTTCGCACCGACCTCGTCGGCGATGGCGCGGAAGGCCGCGAAGTCGAGCTGGCGCGAGTAGGCCGACCAGCCGGCGATGATGACCGTCGGCTTGACCTCGAGGGCCTTGGCGCGCACGACATCCATGTCGACGAGCATCGTCTCAGGGTCGACGCCGTAGCTCGTGGCGTTGTAGACCTTGCCCGAAAAGTTGAGCTTCATGCCGTGCGTGAGGTGGCCGCCGTGGGCGAGCTCGAGGCCGAGGATCGTGTCGCCGGGCGCGGCGAGCGCGTGCAGCACGGCCGCGCTGGCCGAGGCGCCTGAGTGCGGCTGCACGTTCGCGAACTCGGCGCCGAACAGGCTCTTGGCGCGCTCGATCGCGAGGTTCTCGGCGATGTCGACGAACTCGCAGCCGCCGTAGTACCGCTTGCCGGGGTAGCCCTCGGCGTACTTGTTGGTGAGCACCGAGCCCTGGGCTTCGAGAATCGCGCGCGGCACGAAGTTCTCGCTCGCGATCATCTCGAGGGTGTGGCGCTGGCGGCTGAGCTCTTGATCGAGCACCGCGGCAATCTCGGGGTCGACGTCGACGAGGGCGTCGTTGAACGAACTGGGGAGGCTGTCGGACACGGGGGCTCCTTCATGGTCTGCCGGGCGCAGCCGGCTGTGGTCTGCTGCGGGGCCCAGGCGTACGGCCCCTCACCGTGTCGGTCGCTTCCTGATGGTGACCCATCTGAACGCCAGTCGCGACAGGGGTCAGTCTACCGCGCGGCGTCGGCAGGTGCGTGGTTCACAGGTCGGTTCGGGATGCTCGCCAAACGCATCGCGCCGCAGCGAACGTCCGAATCAGTGACTCTCAGTGCGCTCGGCTTGCACCTGCCCCCGTGAATCGCGAGTAATGGCGGCATCGCGGCCGCGCCGAGCGGTCAATCTGGTCCATGCGTAGGCCTGAGCTGCGGCGACCGCCGCGAAGTAGACGAAAAGAACCAGGCCGGTCACGATCGTGCTCACGAGGTTGACCCACAGGTAACCAGTGATCACGGCGACAAAGGAGCCGATAGCCACGGAAACCCCAACGAACGGGAACGCAAGGAAGCTGATGACGACAAGTACCCACCCCTCAGCATTCGCCACCTGAGCGGCTGCGCTTGCTCCCCCACCGATGGTTCCGATCACGAGCGCATACAACGCCACTGTCGACGAGCGACCTGGAGGCAGAGAAGCGATCACGAAGCTCTCGCTATGTCGAGCGCCTGTACCCGTCCGAGGTCGAGGGTCTGGCGCGCGACCCACAGGTCGTGAGCATCCTGCATCACAAGCCAGCTCTCGGCGCTGCGGCCGACGGCCTTCGAGAGTCGCAGCGCCATCTCAGGGGTCACGCGGCTCGTACCCTTGAGCACTCGGCTCAAGGTGGAAGGCGAGACGTCAAGCTGCGCTGCGAGCTCGCGCCCGCTCACTCCGAACGGCTCGAGATACACGGCCGCGAGGAACTCGCCCGGGTGGGGTGGGCTGTGCTCGCGGTTCAGGTAGTCCAGTTCACGTCCAGCACTCGACATGAGTGCACCATACAAGGGGCACGTGCTGAGGGCTCCACAACTTTTGGACGGACTTCTTGCTTCCACAGATTGCCTCGTTCCTCTGCTTCGTCTGAGGTAGGCCGTAGAATCGCGCCATGCGATCCCGGGCAGACGAGGTGTCTACAACCAGCAAGGCCGACGTTGACGCTGCCTGGAACACTGAGATCGGCCTCCGAATCGAAGCGGTACTCACCGGAGCAGTTGAGTTGGAACCCTTCGAGACAACGCGCACGAAGGCTCGCGCGGTTCTCGACGACGTGCGTGGGTGACCCGGCGCGCACAGCTGCATCCGGAGGCAGTCACAGAGTTTCTTGAAGCCGTTCGCTTCTATGAGCAACAACAAACGGGACTCGGCGAAAAGTTCGAAGCCGAGGTTGCTCAGGCAGTTGACGACGTCATCTGGAGTCCCGATGCGTGGCCCGAACTCACGGGCCACCGACGATCGACCGTTGTCCGAAGCCGCCGGGTCTCAGGTTTTCCTTACCGGATCGTCTACTTCGTGCACGACGACAACGTGGTGATTGTCGCCGTGGCTCACGAGCGACGGCACCCTGGCTACTGGAATCGTCGCGTCGACGGCTGAACGGTAGGCCCGAACTTCAGGGCGACTCGGCCTCGACGACCTTGATGGGGCGAGTGCTGAGCGGCACGCCGCGCGCGCGACGCCGCGACTCCATGATGAGCAGCGCGACGATGGCGAGCCCGAGGGCCCCGGCCTCGACCCAGGGCAGCCAGGTCGTGCCGGCGAGGGCGAAGAAGCCGGCGCCGATCGCGGCTCCTCCACCGATGCCGATGTTGAACGACGTCGTCAGCAGGGCCGCACCCACGTCGCGCACGTTGGGGGAGGCGACCTGCAGCAAGCGCGTCTGCAGCAGCGCAGGCAGCCCGCCGAAGGCCGCGCCCCAGACGACGAAGGCGATCACGACCACGAGCGGCACTCCGGCGAAGAGGGCGAGCACGCTGACGGCCAGCATGACGGTCGCGAGCATCCCGTACAGGCCGCCGCGCGGATACCGACCGCCGACCACGCCGGCGAGCACGAGGCCGATGGCCCCCGCGCCGCCATACAAGAACAGCAGCACGCTGAGCGACTCGGGCGGGAAGCCCGCGGTGTCGAGCACGAAGGGGGCGATGTAGGTGTAGAAGACGTTGTGCCCGGTGAGGATGATCACCACGAGCAGGCAGACGAAGAGCACCGAGGGCATCGTCGGGTCGCGGTGCACTGGCAGGCGGATCTCGCCCGTCGCGAGCGAGACGCGGTGATCGACCGCGGGCAAGAAGAAGATGACGAGCACGCCGATCACGACCACCAGAGCGGCGATCACTCCGAAGGCCGCGCGCCAGCCGAGCGCGAAGCCGAGCGCCGTGCCGAGGGGCACGCCGAGCACAAATGCCGTCGTGCCGCCCGCGCTCGTCACGGCGACCGCGCGCGCGAGCTGATGGCGGGGCACGAGGTGCGCCGCGTACGCGCCGGCCACGGCCCAGAAGAGTCCGTGCGCAAGACCGCCGAGCACCCGCGCGCCGACGAGCATCTCGTAGCTCGGCGCGATCGCGGCGAGCACGTTCGCGAGCGAGAAAATGGCCAGCACGACGAGCAGCAGGCTCTTGCGCGAGTAGTGCCGGGTCAGCGCGGCGAGCGGCGCCGTCGCGACGACGACCGTGCCGGCGAAGATCGTGATGAGCAGGCCGATCTGCGACTCAGTGACGTCGAGGTCGCTCGCCATGACAGGCAAGAGACCTGTCGGCAAGAACTCGCTCGTCACGAGCACGAAGATGGCAATGGCCAGGGTGATGAGGCCCACCCAGGGAAAAGGGCGGTCAGGAGAGTTCATGAGACGAAGAAACGGCTTTCGCGGTCAGCGCAACGCCGCTGACGATCACGGGGACCCCGAGCCGGGCATCCGCATCTAGGCTATCGCCACGATCAGCCGACAGGAGCGCCCGTGACCGCCCACCTCCCCGTCGTTCGACTTTTCCGCTCACGAGGCCCCGGCTCCGACCGCGTCGCCTTCATCGAGCTGTTCTTCGATCTCGTGTTCGTCTTCGCGGTGACGCAGCTCGCCCACCACCTCATCGAGCACGTCACGCTGCGCGGCGCCGTCGAGACGCTCGTCATGCTCATCGCCGTGTGGTGGGTATGGGTCTACACGACGTGGGTCACGAACTGGATGAACCCGGAGAAGGGCCCCGTGCGGTGGATGCTCATCGCGCTGATGCTCGTCGGGCTCGTGCTGAGCACGGCGATTCCTGAAGCGTTCGCCGACCGAGGTCTGCAATTCGTGATCGCCTACATCGTCATGCAGGTCGGCCGCACGCTCTTCGTGATCGTGAGCTTCCGCCGCGTGGGTGACACCGCCGGGGCGCTCAACCTGACCCGCATCGCCATCTGGTTCGTCTACGCGGCACCGTTCTGGGTGGCGGGCGCCGTCATCGGCGGTGACGCCCAGCTCGCCCTGTGGGGCGCTGCCCTCGCGATCGAGCTCGCGGCCCCCACTGTGCGCTACTGGGTGCCAGGCATCAAGGCCGCGCCGATCGAGAGCTGGGCGGTGCAGGGCGCCCACATAGCCGAGCGCGCCGGGCTGTTCATGATCCTCGCGCTCGGCGAGTCGATCATCGTCACGGGAACTCTGTTCAGTCGGGCCGAGATCACGACCTCGTCGGTGCTCGCGCTGCTCGCCGCCTTCGTGGGTACGATCCTCTTCTGGCTGCTCTACTTCAGCCACGGGGCAGAGCACGGCAGTCGATTCATCAGTCGCGCCGAGCAGACCGGACGTATCGCGCGCCTGACGTACACCTATCTGCACATGATCCTCGTCGGCGGGGTCGTGCTGCTCGCAGTCGGCGACGATCTCGTGCTGGCGCATCCGGATGACCCGCTCGACGTCGCGACGCAGTCGATCATCATCGCGGCTGCGGCCCTCTACTTGCTCGGCAACCTGCTCTTCAAGCGGTCGATCGGTCGACCGTGGTTGCGCTCGCACCTGCTCGGCATGGCGGCCCTGACCGTGCTCTGGCTCTCCGCACCCCTGATTACCGGCATGACACCGCTCATGCTCACGTGGATCGTCAACGGCATCGTCGCTCTTGTCGTGGTCATCGACGAGTACGTGTGGCCCGTCGACGACGAGGACGTGGCTCAGGAGGCGGCGGACTCTGTCGAGATCTGATCGGCGGTGTTCGCCCGCCGCGCGAGCACGCCCACCGTCGACCCGAGCGCGAGAGCCACGAGCAGGCAGACGACCGTGACGATCGGCAACGCTTCGACCGACCATGCCCCGATCACGAGCCCGCCCAGGAACGCACCGCCGCCGATGCCGATATTGAACGACACCGTGATCCAGGCCGCCGCAATATCGCGCAGGGCCAGGGATGCTGTCTGCAGCAGGCGCGCCTGAAAGATGATCGGCACCCCGCCGAGGAACGCGCTCCACAGGGTGAGCAGCACGACGACCGCGATAGGCGAGTCAGAGACGAGCCAGACTCCGGCGACAGAGGCGACCACGCCGCTCAGCAGCACGGGCAGCAGCGCGCGCGGGTAGCGGTCGCCGAGCACGCCAGCGACGGCGACCCCGATGGCTCCCGCCGCGCCGAACAGCAGCAGCACGCCCGCGACATCGGTCTCGCCGAAGCCCGCGACGTCGATAACCCAGGCCGCGATGTAGGTGTAGAACGTGGCGTGGCCCAGCGTGACGAGCACAACCGTGGCGCACAGCACCATGACCGGCACGAAGGTCGCGTCGCGCACGGACGAGAATCGTGCGGCTCGAGGCGCATCGGCTACCCGATGCTCGACCGGTGGCAGCACGGCGATGATGAGCGCAGCGATGACCACGACGAGTGCGGCGATGACGGCGAACGAGACCCGCCAGCCGACTGCCGCACCCAGCAAAGTGCCAAGCGGAAGCCCCGCGACGCTCGCGACCGTGCCGCCCGCGGTCGCGATCGCGACCGCACTCGCGAGACGCTCGGGGGCGACGAGCCGGGCGGCGTAGGGCGTGACGACGGCCCAGAACACCCCGTGCGCCGCGCCGCCGACGACGCGGGCCACGAGCAGCACGGCGTAGCTCGGTGCGAGAGCCGCCAGCAGGTTCGCGACGGCGAAGACGACGAGCAGCCCAATGAGCAGGCGCTTGCGCTGCACACGCTGCGTGAGCTGCGTGAGCGGCGCGGTCGCGACGACGACGGTGGCCGCGAAGACCGTGATGAGCAAGCCCACCTGAGGCTCGGTGATGCCGAGCTCTGCGGTCAGCTGCGGCAGAAGGCCGATCGGCAGAAACTCGCTCGTGACCGCGACGAAGATGCCCGCCGAGAGCAGCGACAGCGGAAACCAGGGCAGGCGCACGCGCTCAGCGTAGTCGCGCGCGACGAGGCGACCGAGCGCGAATAGGCTGAACGTTGTGAGTGCCACCCCCCACCACTGGATCGTGACGATCGTCTGCGACGACCGCCCCGGCATCGTGCATGCCGTCACGGGCGCGATCGTCGAGGCCGAGGGCAACATCACCGAGCTGCAGCAGTTCTCGAGCCTCGACTCGGGCCGCTTCTTCCTTCGCCTGCAGACCGAGACCACGACCGACCACGACGAGCTGCGTGCCGCCCTCGAGCCGGTCATCGAGCGCTACGGCATGCAGTGCCGCATCGACGCGGTCGGGCGCCCGTTGCGCACGCTCGTGCTCGTATCGAAGGCCGCCCACTGCCTCAACGACCTGCTCTTCCGTCAGCGCAGCGGCCACCTGCCCATCGAGATTCCGCTCGTGCTCGGCAACCACCCCGACCTCGCCGAGCTCGCTGCGTTCTACGACGTGCCCTTCGAGTCGCGCGCCGTGACCAACCCCGACGAGAAGGCGGCGTTCGAGCAGCGCATTCTCGAGGTCGTCGAGCAGCACGACATCGAGCTGGTCGTGCTCGCGCGCTACATGCAGATCTTCTCGCCCGAGCTATGCGCCGCCCTCGAGGGCCGGGCCATCAACATTCACCACTCGTTTTTGCCCGGCTTCAAGGGTGCGAACCCCTACAAGCGCGCGCACGCCCGCGGCGTCAAGCTCATCGGTGCCACGGCGCACTTCGTCACGAGCGATCTCGATGAGGGCCCGATCATCGAGCAGAACGTCGTGCGCGTCGACCACTCCCGGTCTCCTGAAGAACTCGTCGTCATCGGCCGCGACGAAGAGAGCCGCACCCTGAGCCAGGCGGTGCGCTGGTTCGCCGAAGACCGCGTGCTGCTCGACGGGCAGCGCACCATCATCTTCCGCTAGGCCGTTCCGCTCCCCCGACCCGAAGGGCAGCCCGTGACCACTCTCTTCACCGCAGCGAGCCTGCTCGATGCTGATGGCCGCCGCGACGGCTGGGTACTCGTCGACGGCGATCGCATCACCGCGACCGGGCAGACGGGCGTGGATGCTCCACCAATCGCCACGAACACCGTCGACCTCAGCGGCCGCACCCTGACGCCCGGGTTCATCGACCTGCACGGTCACGGCGGCGGGGGCGCGGCGTTCGACAACGGCGCCGACGAGATCGCCGCGGCGCTCGCCGTGCACCGTGCGCACGGCACCACCCGGTCGGTGATCTCGCTCGTCGCCAACCCGATGGCCGACGTGCAGGCCTCGCTCAAGCTCGTCGCGTCGCTCGCCGAGACCGACCCGCTCATCGTCGGTTCGCATCTCGAAGGCCCTTTCCTCGCGATTGGCCGACGCGGGGCGCACTCGCCGGAGTTCTTGAGCGAACCCGACCCCGAGATCGTCGACCGGCTGCTCGAGGCCGGGCGCGGGGCCATTCGCCAGGTCACGATCGCGCCCGAGTTGCCCGGCGCCATCGACGCCATCCGACGCTTCGTCGCGGCCGGCGTCGTCGTCGCGGTCGGCCACACCGAAGCCGACGAGAAGGTTGCGCGCGAGGCTTTCGACGCGGGCGCGACGCTCGTGACGCACGTGTTCAACGCGATGCCGGGCATCCACCACCGCGACCCCGGGCCGATCGCCGCCGCCTTCGATGATGACCGTGTCTCGCTCGAACTCGTCGTCGACGGCGTACACGTGCACCCCTCGGTCGTGCAGATGACGTTTCGGGCGGCCCCGCACCGGGTGGTGCTCGTCACCGACGCCATGGCGGCCGCGGGTGGCGACGACGGCTACTACCAACTCGGCTCGCTCAACGTCGACGTGCGCGGCGGCATCGCCCACCTCTCGGGCACCGAGACGATCGCGGGCTCGACGCTCACGCAAGACGCCGCGCTACGCACCGCCGTGACCGTCGCGGGTGTCACCGAGACGGCCGCGATCGAGGCCCTCACGCTCACGCCCGCGTGCGTGCTCGGCCGCGAGCACGAGTGGGGCCGACTCGCGCCGGGCTACGCGGCCGACCTCGTCGTGCTCGACGCCGACTGGCAGGTCAAGCAGGTTTGGGCGGCAGGTGCGGAGGTCGCACGGTGAACGGCCTGCAGCGATGGGCCGAGCAGGCACGTTGGTCGCGCGAGCCTGTAGCGGCGGCGCCCGATGCTGGCGGCGCGCTCATCGTCGAGGCCGTCGAGGGCAGCGACTGGTGGCGCGACACCGCCTACAGCTTTCGCCATGACAACGGCCACGCGCTGCTCACCGAGTGGCCCCTCGACACCGCTGTCGAGGTCGACTTCGACCTCACGGGTTTCACCGGTGAGTTCGATCAGGCCGGGCTGATGATCTGGGCTGATGAGGCGCACTGGATCAAAGCCGGGGTCGAGCACAGCGATGGGCACCAGCAGCTCGGCGCCGTCGTCACCGTCGGTGCGAGCGACTGGTCGACCGGTCGTGTCGATGACTGGGTCGGAACGACGGTGACCGTGCGGGCATCCCGCATCGCCGACGCCGTCGTGATCCGGGCCCGCGCATCGCACGACCCGTCATGGCGGCTCGTGCGCGTCGCCCGCTTTCCGCACGAGACTGCCCTGATCGGGCCGATGCTGTGCGCGCCAATGCGAGCGGGCTTCAGCGTGCGGTTCGTCGACTGGCGGGTCACCGAGGCCGACGTCGAGCTGCACGCCGAACCGACGGAGTAGTCGCAGGACCAGCGCTCAGAGCCCCTGCCAGGCCGGCTTGTGCCTCCACGAGTGCCGGTAGTAGTCGGCGAACCGCAGGTGCGACGCCGCAGCCTCGTCGACGACGACCGTCACATGACCGTGCAACTGGATGGCAGAGCCGGGCAGCGACGAGCTCACGGGCCCTTCGACTGCGGCCGCGAGCGCCTCGGCCTTGGCGGCCCCGAACGCCAGAAGCACGAGGTGCCGCGCGGCGAGAATGGTGCCGAGCCCCTGCGTGATGCAGTGCAGCGGCACGTCGTCGACCGCGTCGAAGAAGCGAGCGTTGTCGCGCCGGGTCTGCTCGGTGAGAGTCTTGACGCGCGTGCGCGAGGCGAACGACGAGCCTGGCTCGTTGAACCCGATGTGCCCCGTCGCGCCGATGCCGAGCAGTTGCAGGTCGACGCCTCCGGCAGCCTCGAGCGCCGCCTCGTAGCGGTCTCCCGCCATCTCGATCGGGCCGTCGTCATCGCCCGGCACCCGAACCCGCGCCGAGTCGAGCCCGAGAGGGTTGATCACCTCGCGCTCGATCACCGAACGATACGACTGCGGATGCCCTGCCGCCAGCCCCACGTACTCATCGAGCGCGAATCCGCGCACGTCGCGCAGCAGGGCCGCGTGCGGCCGCAGCGCCTCGTACACGGGCAGAGGGGTGGACCCGGTGGCGAGCCCGAGCACGGCGTCGCTTCTGCGCTGCACGAGCGCGACGATCTCGTCGGCGACGAGCTGGCCGGCCCGCGCCGGCGAGTCGACGATGACGACCTCGGTCACACCGGCACCTCGGGCGCGACGGGAGCGAATCGCGGCAGCGCGGGGCTCGGCTGCAGAGGCGCCGCAACGCCAGCCGCCCCCACGAGGGCGGCGCCCACCGCGGCGACATCGACGCCGTCGGGCACAAGCAGGATGCGCTCGCCGAGGTCGAGCGAGGCGAGGAACGGCGAGGTGCGCGCGTCAGCCGAGAGCCGAGCGCGCACCCCGCCGAGCAGCGGCGCACCGAGAGAGCTCAGGCCTCCCCCGATGACGACCGCGTCGACGTCGACCGTGAGCACCAGGATGCGCACGGCCGCGGCGATGTTCTCGATGATGCGATCGGCGGCTCGCCGCGCCGCCGGGGCACCGGACTCAGCGGAGGCGAAGAGCTCGCGCGCGAGCGGCGGCCGCCCGTCGACGAATCCTTCAGGCCAGAGCCGCGCGAGAGCCGAGCCCGAGGCGAGGGTCTCGAGGCAGCCTCGCTGCCCACACGCGCAGAGCTCGCCACGCGGGTCGACCGGAATGTGCCCGATCTCGCCGGCGACACCGCGCGCGCCTCGCCACAAGGTTCCGTCGAGCACGAGGCCCGCGGCCAGGCCCGTGCCGAGATTCAAGTAGGCCATCGAGCGCGACTCGCTCGGCACCAGCAGGTGGTGCGCGCCGAGCGCCGCCGCATTGACATCGTTTTCGACCCTGACCGAGCGCCCGAGCATCGCCTCAAGCTGCGAGCCGAGGTCGAGGTCGTCGAGGCCGAGGTTGACGGCGTGCGCGACGTGACCGGCCCGGCTGTCGACGCGGCCCGGAATGCCGATGCCGACCGATGTGAAGGTCGATGCCTGAACGCCACGCTGCTCTGCGAGCCGCTCGACGGCCGTGACAGCGGCCGCGACGACCTCATGCGGCCCGAAACCGGTGGCACTGCGCCAATGCTCGACGATCGTGCCAGCTTCATCGATCACGACGCCGTGCGTCTTCGTGCCGCCGATGTCGATGCCCACCCGCAGCGTGGGGCCCACCGCGGTCATGCCACATCGCCTTCGAGCTCGGCGAGCCGCTCGACCAGCGCGCCGCCCATCGCCCGTGACGCGCCCCAGGTCGTGAGATCAGCGGCGAGCGCTGAGGCATCGGGCCAGCCCATCTCGACGACGATCGTGCCCGGCCGCTCGGCGCGAACGCGCTCGGCCACCGCGCGGGTCCAGTCATGACGGTGGATGCCCTGACCCACGATGACCGCCTGCGCACCCTCCGGCAGGCTGTGCACCACGGCCTCGGCACCCTCGGCCTCGGTGACGACGAGCACCTCTGCTCCCGCCGCTTGCGGGCCCCACGGTGCGACGCCCACGGCGATGTTGGCGACCGTCTGCAGCACGACGAGCACGCGATCGGGTGCGACGATCGTGCTCGGCAGCACGTCGATGGCGCTGCGCAGCAGCGCGGGGTCGAACTGCGGCTCATCGTCGAGAGTCACCCACTCGGGCACGGGCAACTGCGCGGCGAGCTCGGCCGACTCGGTTGCGAGGGCGGCAACTCGAGCGGCGGCGTCGGCGAGTCGGGCATCCGTCAGCGCACCCGAAGCGACCGCGTCGGCAACGGCCGTCTCGATCTCGTCGAGCTGCTCATCAGTGTTGTCGGTGCCGATGCAGAGCAGGTCACTGCCGCCCGCGAGAGCACGTGCCGCGGCGAGCGGAATGCCCGACTCGGCGCTCGCGCCCGCCATGTCGAGCGCGTCGGAGACGACGACGCCTCCGAAGCCGAGCTCGTCGCGCAGCAGGCCCTGCAGCACCCGGTTTGAGAAGGTCGCGACGTGATCGGGGTCGACATCGGGCAGCAGAATGTGCGAGGTCATGACCGTGCGGGTTCCGGCTGAGACCGCCGCCGCAAACGGTACGAGCTCGCGCTCACGCAGCTGCTCGATCGCACCGCGCACGACCGGCAGGGCGAGGTGCGAGTCGAGCTCGGTGTCACCGTGCCCAGGAAAGTGCTTGACGCACGCGGCGACGCCCGTTGACTGCAGCCCGCGTACCCAGGCCGCTGTGTGGCGCGCGACGAGGTGCGGGTCGGCCCCGAACGAGCGGGTGCCGATGACCGGGTTGCGCGGGTTGGAGTTGACGTCGGCGTCGGGCGCGAGGTCGAGATCGATGCCGACGCGCCGCAGCTCCCAGCCGACAATGCGCGCGACATGCTCGGTGACCTGCTCGTCATCGAGCCGGCCGAGCACCGCGTTGCCCGGGTAGGGCGAGCCGACGTCGTAGTAGAGCCGCGTGACATCGCCGCCCTCTTCGTCGATCGCGATGATGGCGCGCGGGCTCGCAGCGCGAATCGACGCGACGAGCTCGGCGAGCTGCGCACGCGACACGATGTTGCCGCCGAAGAGGCAGACACCCGCGAGGCCCGATCTCAGCCGGTCGGCGAGCCACTCGGGCAGAGTCGTGCCCTCGAAGCCGGGCAGCAGGGTCGCGGACGCGAGGCGTCGGGCCTGCACAACGCTGAGAGCGGTCATCCCTTCACCGCCCCGGCGACCAGACCGCTCGTCATGCGCCCCTGCACGATGAGGAAGAAGATGATGACGGGGATGGCCATGAGCGTCGAGCCCGCCATGATCGCCGCCCAGTTCGTCGTCTGCGTCGCCTGCTGGAAGGTGCGCAGCCAGACCGGCAGCGTCATCATCTCGGGGCGGCTCATGACGACGAGGGCGAGCAAGAACTCGTTCCAGGCCTGGATGAACGCGAAGACGCCGGTGGCCACCAGGCCCGGGGCGAGCAAGGGGAAGGTGACCTTCCAGAACGCCTGCGTGCGCGTGCAGCCGTCGATCATCGCCGCCTCTTCGAGCTCGATCGGCACGCCGTTCACAAAGCCGCGCAGAGTCCAGATGGTGAACGGCAGCACGGTGGCGACGTACACGAGGGTGAGCCCCGCGATCGTGTTGAGCAGCTGCCAGCCGTCGAGCACCCGGAAGGTCGAGACGATCATCGCCTCGCCGGGAATCATCTGGATGACCAGGATGGTGAGAATGAACGCCTTGCGGCCGCGGAAGCGGAAGCGCGTGACGGCGAGCGCCGCCAAGAAGGCGAACAGCAGCGCGACCATGACCGTCAGCAGCGTGACCGCGAGCGAGTTGCCGAGCGCCGGCAGGAAGGGCGCGCGGGTGTCGCCGAAGAGCACGAGCTCGTAGTTGCGGAAGGTCAGCTCGTCGGGCCAGAAGTGCGGCACCGGGCCCCGGATGAGGTTGTTGGGCAGCAGGCTCGTGTTGACCATCCAGTAGACCGGAAAGACGCTCACGAGAAAGACGACGACGGCGATCGCGCTGAGCACGATGGTCCACAGCTGGCGCTTGAGGCGCGCGGGGCTGATGGGGCGTCGCGGACCGTCGCCGCGAGCCGGGCGCACGGCCGGAGCGGGCGCGGGGCGCGCGATGACGGCGGTCACAGTGACTCCTCTTGAATCGACTTCTTCACGTAGTAGATCGAGATCGTCATCATCACGATGACGAGGATGACCGCAATGGCACCGCCCGCCCCGAAGTCGCCCGTGCCGAGTGAGGTTTGGAAGATGTAGACGCCGATCGTCGACGTCTGCTCACGGATGCCCCCGATGCCCTGCAGGGCGTAGATCTGGGTGAACACCCGCAGATCCCAGATGACCTGAAGGATCGTGACGACGAGAAAGATCGACTTGAGGTACGGAAAGACAATGAGCCGGAAGCGGCTCACCGCACCGGCGCCGTCGAGCTGCGCGGCTTCGAGCACCTCGTCAGGCACTTGCGTGAGACCCGCGTAGATGGTGAACGCCACGAAGGGCACGCTCTGCCAGGTGATGATCATGGTCGCGACGGCGAAGAAGCTGAGCGGCTCGATGAGCCACGAGTGGCCGATGAGATCGACGCCCGGCAGCTGACTGAGAACGTAGTTGATGACGCCGTACTGGGTGTCGAACATCCACCCCCAGACGACCACGGCGGTGAGTGCCGGCATCGCCCAGGCGAGTAGCAGCCCGACCGAGACGAGCAGGCGGAAGAACTTGTGCAGGCGCATCATGAGCAGCGCGACGAGGGTGCCGAGCACCATCGTCAGCACGACGTTCGCAGCGGCGAAGAGGATGCTGCGCCCGAGTACTTCCCAGAAGAACGAGTCGGTCAGAACGTCGATGTAGTTCTGCAGGCCCACCCACTCGGGCGGGCGGCCGAAGACCTGGGCTCGACCGTATTCCTGAAACGAGATGATGATCAGCTGCAGCAGCGGCCAGCCGATGATCGCGAGCAGCACGACCCCGGTGGGCACGAGCAGCATGGCGGGGGCGAGGGCTCCGCGGCGGCGTCGGCGAGAGCCGACGGCGGGGGGTGCCAGGGCCATGAGGGGGGTCTCCTTCTAGACTGAGAGGGTGCCGTCACCGTCCTAGGGCGATGGTCACCGTCCGGTGGTGGCCAGCGGCTACTGGCCACCACCGGGTCGATGCACTGCGGGTGCAGCGGCTCTGCTTAGTTCAGGATCTCCGTGATGCGGGCATCCACCTCGGCCGCGAGTTCAGCGACGTCGCCGCCCTGCGCGATCTGCACGAAGAAGTCCTGCAGCACGCCGGCCGCCTCGACCTCTGCCCAGGCGGGCGAGGCGGGGGTCAGCTTGGCGTTGCTCGCCGCCGCCGAGATCGCCTGAGCGGTCGCGTCGGTGCCGATCGTGTCGCCGAGCGAGACGAGCGCGGGCACGAGGCCTGCGCCGCCCATGATCGACTGGTACTCGGCGCTCAGCAGAATGGCGAGCGCCTTCTTCGCGAGCTCGGGGTGAGCCGAGTTCGCCGAGACGGCGATGTTCGAGCCGCCGGCGAAGACCTGCGCGGGTCCGCCGTCGAGGCCGGGAAGCGCGAAGACGCCGAGGGTGGCCTCCTTTTCGGGGCAGCCGGGCGCGTCGGCGTCGGCCGGGGCCAGGATGCTCCACTTGAACCAGCTCGGAGCACTCAGGTGCCCGACCTCACCGGCACAGAACGGCACCTGCGCTTCGGCCTCGTTGCCGTCTTTCGGGGCGACCGAGGCGGTCGTCATGACCTCTTGCACCATCTCGAGACCGGCGATCGACTCGGGGCTCGAGAAGCCGGCAACCCACTCCCCGTTCTCGAACGTGGCGATCTCGCCGCCCTGCTCCCACACGTAGGGCAGAGCGTTGTACCAGTCTTGACCCGGGAAGTAGATGCCTGAGACACCGGCGTTCGCCTCGGCGATCGCCTGGCCGTTCGCCACGTACTCCTCGAGCGTGGTCGGCACGCTGAGTCCGAGGGCGTCGTACATCGCGGTGTCATAGAACACCACGCGAGCACCCGAGTAGTAGGGCGCCGCGTAGAACGTACCGTCGTAGGTGCCGGCCTCGACGAAGCCGGGCAGCAGGTCGTCGCCGCCGAGCGCCTCGAAGTCGCCGGTGAGGTCGAGGAACGCGCCGGCGCTGGTGAAGGCCGCCGCCTGGGTGTTGCCGACCTCGACGACGTCGGGGCTGTCGCTGCCCGAGAGGCTCGTCGTGAGCTTGTCGACGAGGCCGCCCCACGCCTGCTCTTCGATGACCAGGGTATTGCCGGGGTTCTCTGCCTCAAAGGTCTCGACCAGGTAGTCGCGAGCTTCTTGGGGGGTGTCGGTGCCGACGAGCCACACACGGATCTCTGCGCCGGTGGTGGCCTCGGGGGCCTCCGCGGCGCAGCCGGCGAGGGCGACGGCCGCCGCCGCGCCGAGCGCGACGATGCTGAGCTTCCTCATGCTGTGTTCCTTTCCTAGGGCGATGGTCTCCGGCTGGTGCCGGTGTCCGGTGATGCGGGGGCTTCGCGGCTACGAGACCCCTAGTCGCGCGGAGAGCACCATGACAGCGCTGCCGCGCATCACGATGTCGGCCCCGAGCGCGGTCATGCGCACCGTCAGTGCGCCATGGAACTGCTCCATGGTGCGCTGACGGAGGGTGTCGACCGTCGCCTGGGCGAGCGGTCCTTCCAGCAGCTCGGCGGGGCCCGAGAGCACCACCTCGCTGAGGTCGAGGGCCCCCACGACAGGGGCGAGGGCGATGCCGAGACGCTCGCCTGCTTGGCGCAGCACCTCATCGCGCGGTTCGCCGGCGGCGATGCGGGCGAGCAGGCGGGGTACGGCGAGCCAGGTCTCGAGGCAGCCGTGCTTGCCGCACGCGCACGGCTCGCCGCCATCGGTGCCGACGACGACGTGCCCGATCTCGCCCGCCGCCGAGCGCGGGCCGTGCAACGGCGTGCCGTCGAGCAGCAGTCCTGCACCGACGCCGTAGCCCACCATGACGAGCATGAGGTCGCGCGAGGCCCCGCCGAAGCCGAACTCGGCGAGCGCTGCGGCGTTCGCGTCGTTGGCCACGATGACGGGCGCTCCGAGCGCCGCGGCAAGCTCGCGCTGCAGGGGCTCATCGCGCCACCCGCGGTTGGGCGCGCTGAGCACCGTGCCGGTGCGGTCGACGACGCCCGGGCTGCCGATGCCGATGCCGAGCAGCGGCCGGTCGGCGAGGGCGACGAGCGCGGCTGCCAACTCGTGCACCGCGCGGGTCGCGGCGGCGCCGGTCAGCGAGCGAGCATCCACCTCATGGCGATGAAGAATCGTGCCGTCGAGATCGAGCACGGCGCCGCGGAAAACGTCGGTGTCGCCGAGATCGAGACCGACGATGCGATGGCCGTCGCGATTGAGGTCGAGCAGCGTGGCTGGCTTGCCGGGGCGGTGGCCGTCGACGCGCGTGCCCAGCTCGAGGGCGAGCGACTCTCTGATGAGCTCACCGACGAGATCGCCGACCGTGACACGAGTCAACCCGGTCTCGCGCGCGAGGTCGGCCCGGCTCAGCGGGCCGGAGCGGTACAGCGTCTGCAGCACCAGCGAACGGTTGTGGGCACGGGCCTGCTCAGGCAGCACCTTGGCTCGCGGGCGCAGTGCGCGGCGCGGTTCCCAACCGTCGACATCCATTGTCACGTTTGTTAGTACACCTTACGAACAAACATTCCGCAAGTCCTTTCCTCCCCCGCGTGGAGCAAACCGCGTGCCTGAACACAGCGAATACCCAACGAGAAGCGACATTCTGACCGTTGAATGACTGAACGCTGGGTGCTCTCGCCCGGCCCGCTTTGCATCGCGCACCGCAGACCGACATCAGGAGTACCCGTGAATCGCACCACCATGGCCCGAGCCGCCGCGCCGCTGGGCGCAGCCGCAGCACTGCTCTCCACCCTCACCGCCTGCTCGACGGCGGCCGAGGCCGAAGCCCCCGTCGACGCGAGCTACCGCGACGGCAGCTTTCAAGCCAACGGCACGTACCAGTCGCCTAACGGCAGCGAGAACATCATCGTCGTGCTCGAGCTCGCGAACGACATCGTCACCGACGTCGAGATCACGATCAACCCCAACAACCCGACGACTGCCAACTATCAGGGCCAGTTCGCCGATGGCATAGGCGACCTCGTCATCGGTCAAGACATCGACACCCTCGATGTGACGGTCGTGGCCGGCTCGTCGCTCACGAGCAACGGATTCCGCGAGGCACTCAACGCCATCAAGGCGGATGCCGTCGAGGGCTGAGGCCCGACCGAGCACCGTCGAGCCGAGCAACTTCAACGCGATCGGCGTGCCCTGGCGCATCGGGGTCGGTACAGCGGAAACCCCGACGAGCTCGCTCGGCGCTCCGCTCGCGCACGACGACCTCGAAGCTGTGATGGCGCGCATCGAGCAGTTCGACCTCGACTGGTCGCGTTTTCGCGACGACTCGCTCGTGTCGCGCATCGCCCGCGCGCCGGGGTCATGGCGCCTGCCCGCCGACGCCGCACCCCTGTTCGCGCTCTACGAGCAGTTGCACGCGATGACGGATGCCCGCGTGAGCCCCCTCGTCGGTGCCTCACTCGAGCGGCTCGGCTACGACGCCGCGTACCGCCTCAGCCCCGCGGGCGACGCCCTGCCCGCCCCCAGCTGGGCAGACTCGATCGCGCTGCGGAAGACGGCAGACGGCCTCGTGCTCGACACTGTGGCCCCCGTGCAGCTCGACGTGGGCGCTGCCGGCAAGGGCTACCTCGTCGACCTCATCGGCGACCTGCTCGCGGCCCGCGGCGTGACCGAGACGCTCGTCGATGCGAGCGGTGACGTGCGCGTGCGGGGCGAGCGCAGCATCCGCATCGCACTCGAGCACCCGGCCGACCCGACGAAGGCGGTCGGTGTCGCCGAGGTGACCGATGCCGCGCTGTGCGGCTCGGCGATCAATCGGCGCGCGTGGGGCGAGGGCCTGCACCACATCGTCGACGCCGTCACGGGGCGACCGGTGGCCGACGGCGTCGTCGCCACGTGGGTCGTCGCCGACAGCGCGTTGCTCGCCGACGGTCTCGCGACAGCACTGTTTTTCGTCGAACCGGCGCGTCTCTGCGAGGCGTTCGCGTTCGAGTGGGTTCGACTGAGCACGCACACCGGCCTCGAGGCGAGCGCCGGCTTTCGAGGGGAGCTGTTCGCATGAGGGCACGAGTGGATGCACTGACCGGCCGCGTGAGCATGTACCGCCTGGCGACGATCACCCTCGCGATCGTGCTTGTGCAGGCCGTGCTGTTCGCGTTTCTCGGAGCGATCGGACCCGACCCCTACGCGATTCTCGGCACGCTCGGCGTCGTGCTCGTCGCGACCCTCGGTGCCAACGAGGTCGCCGCCCGCCTCGCCCGGGTCGTGCCGCACCGCGAGTCGAGCGTGATCACGGCGCTCATCATCACCTGCATCGTGCAGCCGAGCCTCACGACCACGGGGCTCATCGCCGCCGCCGGCGCCGCGGTGCTCGCAGCGCTCTCGAAGTACCTCATCGTGTGGCGCGGCCGGCACCTGCTGAACCCCGCGGCGACGGGCGTGCTCATCGCGGGCATTATCGGCTACTACCTCGGCCAGGGCGTCGGGTTCTGGTGGATCGCGACGCCTGCCCTGCTGCCCGCCGTCGCCGTTGGTGCTCTGCTTTTGCTCGACCGGACTCGACGACTCGATGTGGGGCTCGTGTTCATCGCCCTCACGATCGTCATCATCGGCGCACGGCTGGTGCTGACGGGCACCGCACCACTGGGCGCTGTCGCTACGGTGCTGCAGCTGTTCCCCGTCGTGTTTCTCGCGGGGTTCATGCTCAGCGAGCCGCAGACCCTGCCGCCTCGCGACTGGCAGCGCTGGCTCACCGCCGCGGTCGTCGCGGTCGCCTTCTCGGTGCCCTTCGGGTTCGGACCGATCTACACCTCGCCCGAGCTCGCGCTCGTCGTCGGCAACATCGTCGCGTTCGCGGCCTCGCGCCGCAGCGGGTTCTCGGTGCGCGTGCTCGAGCAGAGGCCCCTGTCGCCCGCTGCCACCGAGTGGCTCTTCGAGCCCTCGCGCCCCGTGCGATTCGACGCCGGGCAGTATCTCGAGCTGCATCTGCCTCACAAGGCCGACATCCGGGGTCTGCGCCGCACCTTCTCGATCGCCTCGGCACCCGAGCGCGCGGTCGCGGAGAGCGAGCCGCGTCTGGCCATTGGCATCCGCACTCCCGAGGGCGGCAGCTCGTTCAAGGCCGCGCTCGCGAGTCTCGAGCCCGGCACTCGCATCGCCGCCACCCAGATCGCCGGCGACTTCGTGCTGCCGCGCGATGCGAGCATCCCACTGCTGCTGCTCGCGGGCGGCATCGGCGTGACACCCTTCGCGAGTCAGCTCGCGAGTCTCGTCGCGCGCGGCGAGCAACGCGACATCGTCGTGGTCGTGGTGCCGTCGAACCCCGACGAGGTGCTCTACCGCGACACGATCGAGGCTGCGGGTGCGCGCCTTGTCACGCTCACGCGCGACGAGCTGACGACGGATGCTCTGCGCGAGGCCGTGCCCGACCTCGCGTCGCGCCGTGCCTACGTCTCCGGCCCTCCCTCGGTCGTCGCCGCCGCACGTTCAGCACTGCGCCGCGCAGGTGCGAAGCGCGTGCAGACCGACTACTTCGCCGGGTACTGAACAACCCAGAACGAGGTCTCACCAGGTCTTTCGCCCTGCGCGAACCTCTGGCACTCTCATGTGTCGAGTGCTAATATCGTCGTAGTTGAGTCACCCCGGCTCAACTCTCGAAACCTCGGCCCGCCTCGGCGGGCGACGTGAAGGAGAACGACACGATGAGCATGATCTTCGACCCGTTCCGCGAGCTCGACCGCGTCGCCGCGAACCTGCTCGACCGCCGCGAGAGCCCGCGCGTGATGCCGATGGATCTCTACCGCGACGCCGACCACTACGTGCTGACCGCCGACCTGCCGGGCATCGACCCCGGTTCGGTCGACGTCGACGTCGACGGCCAGCTGCTCACGATCCGCGCCGAGCGCACGCCGCGCTCGCTCGACGGCGTGCAGTGGCTCGCGCGGGAGCGCGCCGCCGGAACCTTCCTGCGACAGCTCACGCTGGGCAAAGACATCGACACCGAGCAGATCTCGGCGCACTACGAGAACGGCGTGCTGAGCGTCATGATCCCGGTGCTCGAGAAGGCCAAGCCGCGCAAGATCGAAGTCGCGACCTCGAACGAGCGCCAGGAGGTCTCGGCCTAGCTCGACCTCGACGCGCGCCGCGCGGGCCTCGAACCCTCGGGTTCGGGGCCCGTTGGCGTTCGTGCGGCCGTGGGCGGCGCATCCAGCCCCGGCACGGGCGCCACCCCTGCCCGCACCGCGCGCAGCGCCCCGAGAATGGCGACGAGGTCGACCGCCTCCTGCAGGGTGGCGCCGACGACGGCGGGCAGCAGTCCCGCCGCGGCGACGAGCATGAGGCCGATCGAGATGATGATGCCGAGCCAGATGCTCTGCAACGCGATGCGCACCGTGCGGTGACCGATCGCCACGGCGCGGGCGACGCGGGCGATGTCGTCGAGCAGGATCACGACGTCGGCCGACTCGCTCGCCGCCGTCGAGCCCTTGGCGCCCATGGCGATGCCGACGTCGCTGACGGCGAGCACCGGGGCGTCGTTGACTCCATCGCCGACCATGACGACCGGGCGCAGCTGCGCCTCGCGGATGATCCGCAATTTGTCATCGGGCAGGCATTCGCTGTGCAGCTCGGTGATGCCGAGGCTCTCGGCGATCGGCCCGGCGGTGGCAGCGACATCACCGGTGACCATGAGGATGCGCTCGGCTCCGAGCGCGCGCAGGGCGACGAGAGTGTCGGCGGCATCGTCGCGCACGGCATCCCGCAGCACGATGACACCGGCGAAGCGGCCGTCGACCGCCGCATAGACAACAGCGGCGCCGCTCTCGGCGGTGTGCACCTGGAGGTCGGCAGCGTGCTCGGCGACGAACGCGGGCTTGCCGACCCGCACGCGGCGACCGTCGACGGTCGCCTCGACTCCGAAGGTCGCCACCTCACGCGCGTCGGTCGACGGGCTGAGGGCGCCGGCGCGATCGAGCGCGGCTTGCTGGATCGACGCGGCGAGCACGTGCGACGAGTACTGCTCGGCCGAGCCCATGAGGTGCAGCAGCTCGCGCTCGTCGAAGCCGGGCCGAGGGTGCACGCCGACGACGGCAGGGCGCCCTTGGGTGAGGGTGCCGGTCTTGTCGAAGGCCACCGTGCGCACGCGAGCGAGCTTCTCGAGCGAGGCCGCGCTCTTCATCACGATGCCGCGCTTCGCGGCGCTGCTCATGCCGCCCATGAACGCGACGGGGGCGGCGATGAGCAACGGGCAGGGCGTGGCGACGACGAGCACCTCGGCGAACCTCACCGGGTCACCGCTCACCGCCCAGGCGACTCCCGCGATCGCGAGCGAGACGCCGGTGAACGGCAGGGCGTAGCGGTCGGCGAGCCGCACGAGGGGCGCCTTGCTGGAGGAGGCCTCGCGCACGAGCTCGACGATGCGCTGGTATTGCGAATCAGCAGCGACGGCAGTCGCCACGATCTCGATGGCGGCCGGGCCGTTGACCGAACCGCTCAGCACCGCATCGCCGACCTCTTTGTCGACCGGCAGGCTCTCACCGGTGAGCGACGACTCATCGAGGCTGCCCAGGCCGCTGGCCAGCTCGCCGTCGACGGGCAGAATCTCGGCGGGCCGAACGAGCAGCCGGTCGCCGACGCGCACCAGATCGACGGCAATGTCGGCCACCGAGCCGTCGTCTTCGATGCGATGCGCCTGCTGCGGCACCCGATCGAGCAGCGCCCGCAACTCGCGCTGCGCACGACCCGCGGCGGCCACCTCGAGGGCCTCGCCACCGGCGAGCATGAACACGATGATCAGGCTCGCCCAGTACTCCCCCACCACGACCGTGCTCACGATGGCCGTGACGGCGAGAATGTCGAGGCCGAACTGCTTCGCAAGCAGCCCACGCACCATGCTGACGGCTTCCATGGCCGCAATGCCCAGTGCGTAGAGCGAGACGAGCCAGCGCGCGGCAGGCTCGAACCCCGAGAGGGCGAGTGCGCCAGCTGTCGCGCCGATGACCACGGTCACGGCAACAAGCGGAAAGCGGCGCACTGCCGAACTGATTCGCGTCACAGGCCCGGTCTAGCGCGATTCAGGGGCAACCGCCAGTGCCAGACGGCCTCGATCGTGCCGTGTGCGCGCTACAGGGCGGCGAGTGCCTCGCGCCCGCCGACCACATATGCCTTCCACGAGGCATCGTGCTCGATATGACGCGCCCACTGCGAACCCCAGGTGTGCGCGTCAGGAATCGGCAACTCGGCTCGCTCCGCCCGCTGCGCATCACCCAGTGCTGCGACGGCGCCTTCGTGGTATTTCGCGGCAGGCAGCCGCTCTCGCGACAGTGTGCACAGCGAAGCATCGCCCGTCGCCGCGGCGAGCGCATCGAAGGCGGCCGCACGTGCGGCGGCGATGCGCTCGGCGCGATCGGTCACGAGGTCAGCAGCTGCAGCGATCGGCCTGCGCGACGCCGTCGAGCGCCTGCTCGATGTGCTGGCCGCAACCGGTCCAGGTGATCTTGCCGCACGAGGCGCAACGGGCGGGTGAGCACATGGGAGTTCCTTCCGACGATGAGGGCGTCGATCGACGCGTGCCCTCAGAATACCCCCGGGGGTATATTTTCGCAACCGCCCCGAGACGACGGATGCCCGAGGCACGCAGCCCCGGGCATCCACTCACTGAGTCTCTGGTGTCAGGCCAGTCGCGACTGCAGGTTCTCGTCGAGCGCAGCCAAGAAGTCTTCCGTCGTCAGGTACGACTGCTCGGGGCTGATGAGAATCGCGAGGTCTTTCGTCATCTTGCCGCTCTCGACCGTCGTGATCACGACGTCTTCGAGGGTCTCGGCGAAGGTGATGAGCGCCTGGTTGCCGTCGAGCTTGCCGCGGTGCATGAGGCCGCGGGTCCACGCGAAGATCGAAGCGATCGGGTTCGTCGACGTCGGCTTACCCTGCTGGTGCATGCGGTAGTGGCGCGTGACCGTACCGTGAGCGGCCTCGGCCTCGACGACCTGGCCGTCGGGGCTCGTGAGCACGCTCGTCATGAGGCCGAGCGAGCCGAAGCCCTGCGCCACAGTGTCGCTCTGCACGTCGCCGTCGTAGTTCTTGCAGGCCCAGACGTAGCCGCCCTCCCACTTCATGGCCGACGCGACCATGTCGTCGATGAGGCGGTGCTCGTAGGTGATGCCGGCGGCCTCGAACTGCGCCTTGAACTCGGCCTCGAACACCTCTTCAAACAGATCCTTGAAGCGGCCGTCGTAGGCCTTGAGGATCGTGTTCTTCGTGGAGAGGTACACGGGGTAGTTACGGGCCAAGCCGTAGTTGAGCGAGGCGCGCGCGAAGTCGCGAATCGACTCGTCGAGGTTGTACTGCACCTGGGCCACACCGCTGCCGGGCGACTGGTAGACCTCGAACTTCATCGGCTCGGAGCCGTCTTCGGGCGTGAACTCGACCGTGAGTGTGCCCTGGCCCTCGAAGCGGAAGTCGGTGGCGCGGTACTGGTCGCCGAAAGCGTGGCGGCCGATGATGATGGGCTTGTTCCAGCCGGGCACGAGGCGCGGAATGTTCGAGATCACGATGGGCTCGCGGAAGATGACGCCGCCGATGATGTTGCGAATGGTGCCGTTCGGGCTCTTCCACATTTTCTTGAGGCCGAACTCTTCAACGCGAGCCTCGTCGGGGGTGATCGTGGCGCACTTGACGCCGACACCGTGCTTGATGATGGCGTGCGCCGCGTCGATCGTCACCTGGTCGTCGGTGGCGTCGCGGTGCTCGATGCCGAGGTCGTAGTACTCGAGCGTCAGATCGAGGTAGGGGTGAATCAGGCGGTCTTTGATGAACTGCCAGATGATGCGCGTCATCTCGTCGCCGTCGAGTTCGACGACCGTGCCGTCGACCTTGATCTTCTCCACGTAGTGCTCCTTGCCTCGGTTGCTGCAGTGTCGTCTTTCAGCCTAGCGTTTCGGGCCGATGTCTCGACATCGAGATATATAGACGTGCCCGCTCTCGGTGGTTGCGTCTACCCTGGGGGCATGGGTGACTTGAGACTAGAAGAGCTGTCGGCCAAGACGATCGTCGCGGCGAACGGGCTCACTCTGCGCCCGGGGCAAGAGCAATTCGTCACGCCGGTGTCGTACGCCGAGGCCGATGCCTATGTGAATCCGACGACGACGTGGGCGCGCGTCGTGCTCGACGGCGACGATGTCGTGGGCTTCGTGCGGGGCAATTTCGACTCCGAGCACCCGCGCGAAGAGTTTCGCAGCTGCATCTGGCGCATCAACGTCGACGCCAGCTCGCAGGGCCGCGGCGTGGGCAAGTTCGCCGTGCACGCACTCGCCGACGAGGCGCGCGCCCGCGGATTCAGCACTGTCACCGTCATCTGGGAGCCGGGCGAAGAAGGGCCCGGCGAGTTCTTCCGGCGCATCGGCTTCGTCGAGACCGGCGAGACCGAATTTGGCGAGAAGATCGGTGCTCTCGACGTCTGAGAGGCGCCTTCGGTATGCCCTCCGTGCGCCAACCGTCTGACCACTCGGCCCCGCCGCCGTCGCTCGACTTCGCTGGCGCGGTGTTGCTCGTCGTTGCCGAGATTCCGCGTGGTCGCGTCATGACATACGGCGATGTCGCCACTGAGCTCGGGTCGCGCGGTGCCCGCGCGGTCGGGCGGGTCATGGCGACCGAGGGCTCGAGTGTGCCCTGGTGGCGCGTGGTGCGGGCCGACGGCCGCCCGCCCGCCGGGCACGAACGCGCTGCATTCGAGCACTACCGGGCCGAGGACACGCCGCTGCGCGCGACCGGCGGCATGCGTGGCCTCACGGGTGACGTGCTCGACTATCGGCTCGACCTCGCCACGGCCCGATGGGTACCGTGGCGCGACGCGCCAGCATCGAGTAGCGCCCGGTCGTAGCGCCCGACCGGTGGCGGCGATACTGTGCCCTGGTGCGGCGAGCGCCGCGCATCCTGAACTCCGGAGGTTCTCGTGACCGACTCGCCCGCCCCCGCCTCGAACGCCCGCAAGCCGAAGGCGGCTCCTGCCGCGGCAAAAGCCTCCCCCGACGCTGACGCTCCGGCGGCAGCCCGCGCCGATCAGACGCTTTCGCTCGACGTCAGCGCCGTGCCGGGTTTCTTCAAGGCCCTGGTCGACTTCAGGTTCACGACCTTCATCACCCGCCGCATCGCGGGCTTCATCTACGCCATCTTGCTCGTCAGCATCGTGCTCGCCGGTCTCGTCGCCTTCTTCAGCATCGTGGTCACGGGCGTCGGGCTCATGACTGGTCCGGTCAACGCGCAACCGATCTCGGGCATCCTGACGATTCTGGGCGCTCTCGTGCTCGTGCCGATCGCCACTCTCGTCGCGATCGTGCTCGCGCGCATGATCGTCGAGGTCAATGTGGCCCTCGTCGCGATCGCCGAGAACACCGCGAGCCTGCGCAAGTAGGGGGCGCGACGCAGCGCCCGTTGGCGGTCCGCGCCACGGGCGCTTCGCTCTGCCGCGTCGCCGCGCTAGAGTCGTGCAAGCGCTTGCACTCAGCGGGCGCGCGACGAAGGGGGCCGGGATGCGCCGCACACTGCTCGCCGCGACCGCCGCGGCGGCCCTGCTCGTGATGGCGGGCTGCACGCCCGCGGCCGAGCCGCCCGAGGCTGCAGGGTCGCGCGATGCGGGCATCCTGCTGTTCCAGTACACGTGGGATGCCATCGCTGAGGAGTGCCCGGCGCTGGGTGAGCTCGGCATCGACTGGGTGCTCACGAGCCCGCCGCAAGAGCACGTCGTGCGCGACGAATGGTGGGTGCACTACCAGCCCGTGAGCTACCTCATCGAGTCGCGGCTCGGCACGCGCGACGAGTTCGCCTCCATGGTGGCGACCTGCGCTGAGCACGAGGTCGACATCGTGGCGGATGCGGTCATCAACCACATGACCGGGCTCGGCACGCCGGGCGCCGGCTGGGCGGGCAGCGCCTACGAACACTACGAGTACCCCGGCCTCTGGGGGCCCGACGACTTTCACCAGTGCACCGAGTCGCCGACGGGCGACATCATCGACTACCGCGACGAGGCCGAGGTGCAGACCTGCGAGCTCGTCAACCTCGCCGACCTGCGCACGGGCGAGCCGCGCGTGCAAGAGCGCCTGCGCGCCTACCTCGACGACCTGCTGTCGCTCGGGGTCGCGGGGTTCCGCATCGACGCGGCCAAGCACATGCCGCCGGTCGACATTGCCGCGATCGTCGCGGGGCTGCCCGAAGGCACGCGCATCTACCAAGAGGTCATCCGCGGCCAGGGCGAGCCCATCACGCCCGAGCAGTACCTCGGCAATGGCCACGTCTGGGAGTTTCTGCAGGCCCGCACGCTCACGAGCATGGTCGAGAGCGGCAAGCTCAACCCCGACGTCATCTTCGGCCCCGAGGGCGGGTCGATCCCGAGCGAGCAGGCCATCAGTTTCGTCGACAACCACGACACCGAGCGCAACGGCGAGACCCTTTCGTACGTCGACGGCGAGCAGTACGCTCTCGCGATCGCCTTCCTGCTCGCGCACCCCTACGGCACGCCCCAGCTCTCGAGCGGCTATGCCTTCGTGGGTCGAGACGCGGGGCCGCCACTCGACGAATCGGGTGCGGTGCTCGACGCATCGTGCGAGGGGGCCGCCACCGCGCCGCAGCCGCGCTATGAGCCCGGCGAGTGGGTCTGCCCGCAGCGCTGGGACGTCGTGAAGGGGATGCTCGCCTTCCGCTCGGCGGTCGGCGACGCTCCCCTGACCGACGCGATCGAGTTTGGCGCCGACGACGATCGCGCGCTGCGCGCCGTCACGGGCTTCGGGCGCGGCGCGTTCGGCTTCGTCGCGTTCAACGCGGGCGCAACAAGCACCGAGGCGACGTTCGACACCTCGCTCGCTCCGGGCCGTTACATCGAGGCCGTGTCGGGCACCGTGATCGAGGTCAACGGGTCGGGCCGCTTCACGGCTGAGGTTCCCGGATACGGCGTGGTCGCCCTGCACGTCGGCGCCGTCGACCGCTGAGCCCTCTCAGAACGCTACGAGGAGCATCCCGCCCCCGGCGCCGATGATGACGATCACCCATGCGGGCAGGCGCGCGACAATGAGCAGCACGGTGCACAGCACCGCCAGAGCGACCGTGGGCGCGTCAACAAGCGCGCTCGTCATGACGGGGTCGTAGAGCGCCGCAGCGAGCACCCCGACGACGGCCGCGTTGGCTCCGCGCACGAGGGCCTGCACCGCGGGCCGACCCTGCAGCGCTCCCCAGAACGGCAGCACGCCCGCGATGAGCAGCAGGCCCGGCACGAAGATCGCGACGAGCGCGACAACGGCGAGCAGTACACCTTGCGCGCCGGGTGCGATCGAGGCACCCAAGAAGGCCGCGAAGGTGAAGAGTGGGCCCGGCACGGCCTGCGCGGCGCCATAGCCGGCCAAGAACTGCGACGCGCTCACCCACCCCGGCTCGACGACCGCGGTCTCGAGCAGCGGCAGCACGACGTGCCCGCCGCCGAAGACGAGGGCGCCGGCGCGGAAAAACCCGTCGGCGACGGCGAGCGGCTGACTCGGCACGAGCACCGCCAGCAACGGCAGACCGACGAGTAGCAGGGCGAAGACGCCGAGACAGATCGCGCCAGCGGTGCGCGAGATCGGGATGCTGAGCCTCGCGGGCGCCGCCGACACCGCCGCACGGCACAGCAGCAGGCCCGCCACGGCCCCGAGAGCGATGGCGACCAGGGTGGCCCACCCGGTGCCGACGAGCAGCACGATCAGGCCCGCCACGATCGCGATCGTGGCGCGGCGCACGTCGGGCGTCAGCGCGCGAGCCATGCCCCAGACGGCATGCGCCACGACCGCGACGGCGACCACCTTGAGGCCGGCGATGAGCCCTTCGGCGAGCGCGCCGTCGAGCAACGGAGCCCCGAGTGCCGCAAGCACGAGCAGCACCGCACTCGGCAGGGTGAACGCCGCGAAGGCGGCGAGCCCGCCCAGGATGCCCGCTCTTTGCAGCCCGAGCGCAAACCCGACCTGACTCGACGCCGGCCCCGGCAAGAACTGCGCGAGAGCGACGAGGTCGGCGTAGCCCTGCTCGCTGATCCAGCGCCGCCGCACGACGAGTCGCTCGCGGAAGTAGCCGAGGTGCGCCACGGGTCCGCCAAACGAGGTGAGGCCGAGCACCGTGAACTGGCCGAGCACCTCGAGCGCCGACCCGCGGGGAGTGGAGGCCGAGTCGTCACCGTGAGGCGCGGCAGCGGTGTCGTCGCCCTGCCGAGCGGCCGCGCCTAGCTCGTCGCCGGGCTCGAGCGCGTCGTCGGGCCCAGGGTGAGCATCCTCAGGTCGATCGGTCACACGGCGAACCCTACCCAGCCCCGGTGAACCCGCGCGTACGCGCGTGACTCACCTCGCACGTTCTCGCACTGTTTGCGACACTTCGCACGCACCCTTCCGTACGAGGTGTCGCAAACAGTCTGAGTTGTGAGGCACGGGCTCGCCCAACCTGCCCGACGGTGCACGCCCGGCGCGCAGACGCTCCCGGCGAGCTACACGAGCGACTCGCGCCAGGCGGCCGCGCTACACGAGCGAGTCGCGCCAGGCCGCGTGCAGCTGGGCGAACTTGCCCGTGCCCGCGATGAGCTCGGCAGGTGTGCCGTCTTCGACGACGCGGCCGTGCTCCATCACGAGCACCCGGTCGGCGATCGCGACGGTCGAGAGCCGGTGCGCGATGATGACCGCCGTGCGGTCGGCGAGCAGGGTCTGCAGGCCGAGTTGCACGAGGCGCTCGCTCGGAATATCGAGCGAGGCGGTCGCTTCATCGAGAATCAGCACGACGGGGTCGGCCAAGAACGCCCGCGCGAACGAGATCAGCTGCCGCTGCCCTGCCGAGACGCGACCGCCGCGCTTGTTGACGTCGGTCTCGTAGCCGTTCGGCAAAGACTCGATGAAGTCGTGCGCTCCGACCGCCTTCGCCGCGGCCACGATCTCGTCGCGGCTCGCCTCAGGGTTGCCGAGCGCGATGTTGTCGGCGACCGTGCCCGAGAACAGGTAGGCCTCTTGCGTGACCATGACGATCGCGCGCCGCAGGTCTTTCGGGTGCAGCTTGCGCAGGTCGACGCCGTCGAGCGTCACCGCGCCCTCGCTCGGGTCGTAGAACCGGGCGATGAGCTTGGCGAGCGTCGACTTGCCCGCACCCGTCGTGCCGACGAGCGCGATGGTCTGCCCCGCAGGAATCGTGAGCTCGAGGTCGGGCAGCACGACCGCGTCCTCGTTGTACGAGAACTTCACCTGGTCGAAGTGCACGGTGCCGCGCGCCTTCCACAGGTCGATCGGCGTCGTCGGGTCGGGCACACCGGGCTTCTCCTCCAGCACGCCCGAGATCTTCTCGAGCGCGGCAGCGGCCGACTGGTACGAGTTGTAGAACATCGCCATCTCTTCGGCCGGGTCGAAGAACCGGCGCGTGTAGAGCACGATCGCGAGCAGCGAGCCGATGAGCAGCGCGCCGTCGACCACGCGGAAGGCGCCGACCACGAGCACCGCAGCGACGGTCACGTTGCCGATGAGCACGAGACCGGGGTCGAAGATGCCGAACAGGCGGATCACGCGCGCGTTCGCGTCGCGGTAGTCCTCGACGTGGCCGGCGAACTGGCGCGCGTTGCGGGGCTCTTTGCGGAACGCCTTCACCGCTCGGATGCCCGTCATGGTCTCGACGAAGTGCACGATGAGGCGCGCCGACGCCACGCGGGTCTGCCGGAACAGGGTCTGCGAGCGCACCTGGAACCACCGCGTGAGCAGCAGCAGCGGAATGAGCGAGACAGCGAGCACGATGCCCGACACGGGGTCGAGAATGACGAGCGCCGCCGCCGTGAACCCCATGTAGAGGATGCCCGAGACCAGTTGCGTGAGCCCCGAGTCGAGCAGCTCGCGAATGGAGTCGAGGTCGCTCGTCTGGCGCGCGATGATGCGACCCGAGGTGTACGACTCGTGGAACTCGAGTGACAAACGCTGCGTGTGCAAGAAGACGCGCTTGCGCAGGTCGAGCAGAATCGCCTGGCTCAAGCGCGCGCTGATCACCTGGAACGCGGCCGCGAGAGCCGCGCCCACGATGCCCGTGAAGACGTAGGCCCCCACGATCAGAGCCACTGGCATCCAGTCGTTCTGTTCGAGTAGCGCAGGCAGGCCCGTATTGATGCCGAGCGCGATGAGCGCGGGGCCCGCGACCTGCAGGGCGATCGAGATCACGAGCACGACCATCGTGCCCACGATGCGCCACCGCAGGGGGCGCACGAGCGAACCGAGCAACTGCAGCGACCTCGCGCGAATCTGCTTCGACTCGGCGCGCGAGAAGTCGTCGCGCTCTTCGCCCTCTACTCCTGTGACGCTCATCGGGTCACCTCGCCTTCGTTGTCGATGACTCTGCTCTCGCGGTCGATGGCATCGCGCCGTCGGCCCTCTTCCTCCGCGAGCTTGAGCTCGCGGTCGACACGTTCAGCCGCGGCCAGCTCTTCGTCTTCGAGCGACGAGAGCACGTAGCGGTAGTGCTCGTTGCGCTTGAGCAGCTCGCTGTGCGTGCCGACGTCGGTGATGCGGCCCTCTTGCAGCAGCGCGACGCGGTCGGCCATCTGCACGGTCGAGGGGCGGTGCGCGACGATGAGGCCCGTGGTCGTCGCGAGCACGCGGCGCAGGGCTGCCTCGACAAGGGCTTCGGTGTCGACATCGAGCGCGCTGAGCGGGTCGTCGAGCACGAGCACGGCGGGGTTCGCTGCGACAGCGCGCGCGAGCGCGAGCCGCTGACGCTGGCCGCCCGACAGGCTCAGGCCCTCCTCGCCCACGGTCGTGTCGACACCGTTCGGCAGGCTGTGCACGAAGTCGGCTTGCGCGATGTCGAGAGCTTCGGCGAGCACGCGCTCGGCCTCGGCGGCGTCGGCGGGCTCGTCGCTCTCGGTGAGCTCGGGCCGACCGAGCAGCACGTTGTCGCGCACGCTCGCCGAGAACAGCGTCGCGTCTTCGAACGCCATCGCGATGTGCCGGCGCAGCTCTTCGCGCGTCAGGTCACGAATGTCGACGCCGTCGAGCAGCACTCGACCTTCGGTCACGTCGTAGAGCCGCGTGGCGAGCGCCGTCATGGTCGTCTTGCCGCTACCGGTGATGCCGACCAGAGCCATGGTCTCGCCGGGCTCGAGGGTGAGGTCGATGCCGTTGAGGGTTCCGGGGGTGTCGGCGGCAGCATCCTGATACCGAAAGACGACGTTCTCGAACGTGAGTCGCCCGGTGGGCGCGGCGATCGTGGCCGGCTCTTCGGGGTCGGTGATCGTGTTGATCTCGTCCATGACCTCGAAGAAGCGGTCGGTCGCCGTGCGGGCGTCGAAGGTCATCGAGAGCAAGAAGCCGATCGACTCGATCGGGAACCGCAGCACGGTCGCGGTCGCGAAGAACGCGAAAAGCTCGCCGACGGTCAGCTCGCCGTTCGCCGCGAGCGCGACGCCGCCGAGCAGGCAGAGGGCGAAAGCAACATCGGGAATGAGCAGCAGCCAGAACCAGATGCCCGCGATCGCCTTGGCCTTCTCGATCTCGGTGCCGCGCAGCAGCTCGGCCTGGTCGGCGAACTTCAGCAGCGAGTGCTTGCCGCGCCCGAACGCCTTCAAGACGCGGATGCCGTGCACGCTCTCTTCGACCGCCGTCGCGAGGTCGCCCTGCTGGTCTTGCGCGCGTCGCGCGATGACCGAGTACTTGTTCTCGAAGAGGTAGCCGTAGATCCACAGCGGGATGCTCATGACGAGGAAGAGCAGGCCAAGCCAGAGGCTCCAGTTGATGAGCACAATGAAGCCGATGACGATCGTGATCGAGTTGACGATGAGCAACACGAAACCGAACGACAACCAGCGGCGGATGAGGTTCAAGTCGCTCACGGCGCGGCTCAGCAACTGCCCCGACTGCCAGCGGTCGTGGAAGGCGACGGGCAGGTCTTGCAGCTGGGCGTAGAGCCCATTGCGCATGCGCGCCTCGATGTGGGTGCCGGGGGTCAGTACGAACAGGCGGCGCAGCATGATGAACACGGCCTCGAGTACGCCGAGCACGAGCACGATCAGTGCGGCGGGCCAGATCTGCCCGGGATCGCCCGTGGCGAGCGGGCCGTCAACAAGACCCTGCAACACGATCGGAATCACGAGCGTCACAACGCCCGCTGCCAGCGCCGCGCCCATGCCCGCGTAGATCCACGGCATCGCGGGTTTCGCGTAGGGGTAGATGCGGGCGATCGCCCTGAAGGTGCTCAGCCTGGGCTGATCTGGTGTGGTCGTCGACACGGTGAGTCCTCGATACGACGCGGCCGCTCGTGGCGGTCGCGGGTGGGTGGTGGCAGGTGAAGAGGTGCTGCCCAGGGTGGCTGAGCAGAGCCTTTCAGCCTAAGGCTCAGGTCATACCTTTGTCGACGTGAGCAGCGATCGTGATGCGGGCGTTATCTCACCAACACGCTCAGGCACGTGACGCAGCCCTCGAGCTTCTCGAACTCTGAGATGTCGACGGTCACGACCCGGTAGCCGAGCGACCGCACGAGCTCTGCACTCGCGGGCGCCGAAGCCGCCATCAGCACGGCGTCGTCGCTCAGCACGACGACATGGCCACCCTCGGCTTCGGGCATGGGCAGGAACGACCGCCACATCGACACGTCATCGACGGTCGACGGATGCCCGATCACTGTTCCGTCGGGCAGCGCAGTCACCGCGCTCTTGAGGTGCAGCACCTTCGACACGGGCACGGCGACGACTTCGTGGCCCAGCCGACCGGCGATAACCCGCAGCTGCCGGATGCCTTCGGCGTTCGTGCGCCCGCCGCGGCCGACGTAGAGGGTCGTGCCGATCGCGAGCACGTCGCCACCCTCAAGGGTGCCGGGCTCGACGATGCGCTCGATGCGCAATCCCTGCTCGCGGGCGGTCTGCTCGGCTGCGTCGATCTCGGCCCGGCGCGATTCAGCTCCCGCCCTCGTCACCACCGCTGTACCGCCGATGATCACGAGTGTGTCTTCGACGAACACCGAGTCGGGCAGCTCGTCGGCGGGCGGCACATCGACGATCGTGAAGCCCTCGGCGCGCAGGGCTTCGACGTAGGCCTCCCACTGCTGGTCGGCAAGGTCGGCGTCGACCGGCACGCGCTGCTGGTGCGTGAGTTCACCCTCGGCGAGTCGCGTGGAGGGCATGCGCACGAGCGCGACTCGGCGGGGCGGGCGGCTCGCGGCACGCATCCGGATCACCCGTCGGCCGATCGTGAGCACCGCCAATACGGCGACAACCTGGAAGAGCAGGTTGAAGCCGAAGACGCTCACCCACAAATAGTCGATGAGCTCACCCGAGATCGCGTTGCCCGAGGCGACGAGGGCGATGAGCGAGCCGAGCCACGAGGCGACGAAGGCCGCGACGAGGGCGACGAGCAGCGTGACGCTCCAGTGATCGAAGACGGACGCCGTGCCGACGATCGTCAAGAAGAGGAAAAGCAGCAGAGACGAGAACCCGAAGATGCCGTTGAGTTGCACGAGAATCTCAAGCGTCGCCCCGTTGATCGCCGAGTAGAGCACGATCGTCACGAGGTGCGTGACGAGGGCGACCGCGAGCGCGGCGAGGGCAGAGTCGAGCAGGCGGCGAGCGAGGGGCGTCATGCCCTCAACGCTACTGCCACCCTGGAGCAGGGGTTCGTGCCGAAGTAGGACCGCTATTGCATTCAGATGCTCGAGTCAGTCGCGGCGGGCTGCTAGATCCAGGCCAGCCAGAGACCTGCCCCGATGAAGCCTGTCCCTACGACGAGAAACAGCGCCCGAAAGCCATTCTTGCCCGTCCTGCCTAGCCTCGGGATCCCGAGATGTCGTTCGCCACTGAAGACGTACGGCACCAGGGGAACGAGAACGCCTATACAGAAGATCCCCATAATCGCGAGTACAAGGGGCAATGTCATCCTTTTTCCTGCCTATATCGGACGCCAGCGGAGCCGGCGGCGAGTGAGGGTCGTCCTACGCACCAAGCTAGCGCCGAGGCACGTCACACTTCACGGAATTGAGGCGATCCGGCCCTTGTCGTGGCGCCAAGGCGCCGCCACCCGTCCACGAAGTTCCGTGATTTGTGACACCGCGGCGGAATGCGTCGGGTGGCGATCCGACTAGTGGAAGAAGTGCCGCTCGCCCGTGAGGTACATCGTCACGCCGGCCGCCTGGGCCGCCGCGATCACCTCTTCGTCGCGCACGGAGCCGCCCGGCTGAACGACCGCCGCGACGCCCGCGTCGATGAGAACTTGGAGGCCGTCGGCGAACGGGAAGAACGCGTCTGACGCCGCGACCGAGCCGCGCGCACGATCGCCCGCGCGCGAGACAGCCAGGTGGCACGAGTCGACACGGTTGACCTGCCCCATTCCGACACCGACGGATGCCCCGCCCGACGCCAGCAGAATCGCATTCGACTTCACGGCGCGGCACGCGCGCCAGGCGAACTCTAGGTCGGCCAGCTGCTCCGCCGACGCGGCGGGGCCGGAGACGAGCTGCCAGTCGCTCACCGGTGCAAAGTGGTGGTCGGCCTGCTGCCGCAGCAGCCCCCCGCTCACGGGGCGCAGCTCGACCTCCGGCAGCGCGAAGCCGTCGGGCAGCTTCAGCAGCCGGATGTTCTTCTTCTCGCGCAGCACCGCGAGAGCATCCTCATCGAAACCCGGCGCCACGACGACCTCGGTAAAGATCGGCGCGATCGACTCGGCGGCCTCGCGCGTGATGACGCGGTTGGCGGCGATCACTCCCCCAAAGGCCGAAACGGGGTCGCAGGCGTGGGCGGCCGCATGCGCCGAGGCGATCGACGACCCGATAGCGATGCCGCACGGGTTCGCGTGCTTGATGATCGCGACGGCGGCAGCGTCGTGGTCGTAGGCGGCGCGCACGGCGGCGTCAGCATCCACAAAATTGTTGTACGACATCTCTTTGCCGTGCAGCTGGGTCGCCTGCGCGATGCCGTGCAGGCCGTCGATGCGGTAGAGCGCCGCGGGCTGGTGGCTGTTCTCGCCGTAGCGCAGCACCTGCTGCAGCGTCGCGTGCACGTCGATCGTCGAGGGGCTGCCGTCGGCCGCCAGGTGCTCGCCCCGCACGCCGAGGTTCTCGGCGAACCAGCCGGCGACCGCGGTGTCGTAGGCGGCCGTGTGCGCGAAGGCCTTGGCCGCGAAGCGCTGCCGCTGCAGCAGCGTCGTGCCGCCGAGCGTGAGGGCCTTCGTCACCATGACGTAGTCGGCCGGGTCGACGATGATCGCGACGTTGGCATGGTTCTTGGCGGCGGCGCGCACCATCGCGGGCCCGCCGATGTCGATCTGCTCGATCACCGCGTCACCCTCGGCACCTGATGCAACCGTCTCAACAAACGGATAGAGGTTGACGATCACGAGGTCGAAGGGCGAGACACCTAGGTCGGCCAACTGGGCCTCGTGCGCCTCGAGCCGCAGGTCGGCGAGAATGCCCGCGTGCACCTTCGGGTGCAGCGTCTTGACGCGTCCGTCAAGGGTCTCGGCGAACCCGGTCACCTGCGCGACCTCCGTCACCGGATGCCCCGCCGCCGCGATCGTCGCCGCCGTCGAGCCAGTCGACACGATCTCGACGCCCGCACCGGCGAGCGCCGACGCCAGCTCGAGCAGTCCGGTCTTGTCGCTCACGCTCACGAGTGCGCGCCGCACGGGAATCGCGTCGCGGAAGCGGTAATCAGCGGGGTCGTGGGCGGGGCCGGCCATGGTGGTCTCCAGAGGATTTCAGGGGGTGGATGCTGCGCCGAGCTCGATCGACCCGTCAGCGATGCCGCGCACGACGTCGATGAGCAGGCGCCGCTCGACGGGCTTGATGCGTTCGTGCAGGCTGTGCTCGGTGTCGCCGGGCAGCACGGGCACGCGCTCTTGGGCGAGCACGGGGCCCGTGTCGACCCCGGTGTCGACGACGATGACACTCGCCCCGGTCTGCGCGACCTCCGCGGCGAGCGCGTCGCGCACGCCGTGGGCGCCAGGAAACTCGGGCAGGTAGGCAGGGTGCGTGTTGATGATGCGCGGTGCGAGAGCCTCGACGACCGCGGGAGGCAGCAGGCGCATGAGTCCGCTCAGCACGACGAGGTCGGGCTGCCACTCTTCGATTGTCGCGAGCAGCTCATCGCCCCACGCTTCGCGCGAGGGGTACGACGAGTAGGGCACGGTGAACGAGGGAATGCCGAAAGCCTCGGCGTGGGCGAGGCCATCTGCGTCGCGGTCGGCTCCGACCGCGACAACGTGCGCGGGATACTCGGCGTCGCGGCACTCGTCGAGCAGAGCCCGCAGGTTCGACCCGCCGCCCGAGATCAGCACGACGACCCTCAGCACGTGCCCAGGTTATCGGGTGCGCGCGGGGGCTACGGGCCGAGGCGCTCGCGCACCGCCGGCCAGCAGGCCGAGGGCGACGCCGATGAGGGTCTCGGCGAGCATCCACCACCCGATGGCGACCGGGTCGGGGCCGACGACCGCGAGGCGCCCAGGCCCGGCTGACCCCGCCGCGACGAAGGCGAGAAAGGCGGCCGCGAGACCCGCGACGACCGCGGCGATGACCGCCGTCGCGACGGCCCAGGCGGCGAACGACGCGTCGCCGAGGTGCGCTACGAGGCGCGGCCGCACAGCGATGCCGGCCACGAAGGCGGCAAGCACGGGCACGAGCAGGGTCGCGAAGCCGAGCGGCGACGGCTCCACGGGCAGAGCGCCCAGCACGGGCACGGCCGGCAGCGGACCGAGCGATACCGCGATGGGGCTCACGCTCGAACCCGCGCCGATCGCGAAGCCTGGACCAATCAGCCACGACGCCGCCCAGATGACGAGGGTCGGCAGCAGGGCAAGCTGCGCCGCCGTCAGCGCGACACCGCCGAGCACTCCCGCCTGCACGCTCTCGTAGAGCGCGATCACCTGGCCATAGCCAAGCACGAGCGCGACGGTCGTGAGCAGCGCGGCTGCGGCCATGACGGTCGCGACGGTGCCGAGCCCCGCGCGCAGAGCGCCACCCGCGGCGGCCGTGAGCGGCTGCGGCCCGTCGGCGATCAGCTGGCGCAGACGTACGCGCGCCGGGTTGGTCGCGCCCATCGAGCCGATCGCGACGCCGAGCCCGTAGACGAGAGCCGGAAAGAGAATGGCTTGCCACCGCGACGGCAGGGCGGCGGGATGCGCGGCACTGAGCATCACGAGCGCCGAGAGCACCGTCACCCCGCCGATCGCGACGAGCTCGCCGAGAATGCGGTGCGGCTGCTCGCGCAAGCGGCGCCCGAGCGCGACTCCGGCGAGGGCGGTGACGAGCGCGAAGCCGCTGAGCGCGAGCGTCACGACGATGGGGTCGCCGACGCCCACGACGTCGAGCGCGAGCGCCGTCTCGGGGTCGAGCTGCAGGGTGACGGTGACGCCGTGGCCGAGCATCCAGATGATGACGGCCGCGCGCCAGAAGTCGACCCAGTCGATCTGGAATCCGTACTGCGCCGCCCACATGACGGTGAGAATGCTCAGCGGAACCGCGATTCCGAGCCCCACGATCAGCAGCGCCTCGAGGGCACTGTAGAGGGCGGTCAGGCGGCGGGTCATGGCGCTCGCGAGCCTACTGGCCGGATGCTCAGCCGAGGCTCGCCCGCGCCGCAGCATGCGCGGCCTCGGGGTCGGGGGCCGCGCACGCCGCTGCTGCCGCAGCCCGGCACTGCTCGAGCGTGACGTCGGCAAGCCGCGCGCCCACCGTGGGTATCGCGCGCGCGGCCATCGACAGGCTCGTCGCCCCGAGCCCCACGAGCACCGCGGCGAAGTCGGGGTCGGCCGCAGCCTCGCCGCACAGCCCCATCGGGGTGTCGGAGGCGGAAGTCGCCTCGCCGACGAGCCGGATCATGCGCAGCAGCGCGGGCTGCCACGGGTTCGCGAGGGGCGCGAGGGCCGCCGACATGCGGTCGGCAGCCATCGTGTACTGCGACAGATCGTTGGTGCCGACGCTCACGAAGTCGACGACGGTGCACAGCTCGGCGGCCGTCATGGCGGCAGCGGGAGTCTCGAGCATGATGCCGACGCTCGCGATGCCCGCTCCACGGGCGCGGGCCGCGAACTCGCGCGTCTCGCCGAGCGTGGCGATCATCGGCGCCATGACCGCGACGTCAGCGCTCTCGAGCGCAGCCGCCTCGGCGATCGAGCGCAACTGACGCTCGAGCACCTCGGGGTCGCGAATAGCCGTGCGCACCCCGCGCAGACCGAGCACGGGGTTCGGCTCGACGATGGGCGTCAGAAACGGTAGGGGCTTGTCGCTGCCTGCATCGAGCGTGCGCACGACCACGCGCTGCCCGGGGAACGCCGCGAACACCTCCCGATAGGCCTCGACCTGCTCGTCGACGCTCGGCTCATCGGCCCGGTCGAGGAAGCAGAACTCGGTGCGGAAGAGTCCGGCGCCCTCAGCACCGCGCTCGACCGCGCGCGCGATCTCGCGCGGGGCCCCGACGTTGGCGCTCAGCACGACACGGTGCCCGTCGGCCGTCTGCCCCGGGCCGATGAACGGCGCCGTCGTGATGACGCCCGTCGCCGTCGCCTGCGCGGCCGCGTCGGGCTGCACGATGACCTCGCCCGTGTCGCCGTCGACGAGCACGAGAGTTCCGTCGGCGATCGCGGTAGCTCCGGCGACCCCGACGACGGCCGGCAGGCCGAGCTCGCGCGCGATGATCGCGGTGTGCGAGGTGGGCCCGCCCTGCTCGGTCACGAGCGCGAGGCAGCGCGTCGGGTCGAGCGTCACGGTATCGGCGGGGGCGAGGTCGTCGGCGACGAGCACGTAGGGCGCGTCGCGCTCGGGCAGCCCGGGCGGCTCGGTGCCGGTCAGTTCGGCGATCACGCGGTCGCGCACATCGATGAGGTCGGTGACGCGGTCAGCCAGGTCTCCCCCCGCCGCGCGGTACTCGCTAGCGGCCCGGCCTACGGCCTCCCAGACGGCGCGCTCGGGCGTGAGACCGCGTTCGCGCACGGCCGAGGTGGCCGTGTCGATGAGCAGAGGGTCTTCGGCGAGCGCCGCCGTAGCGTTGAGCACCTCACGCCGGTGCCCGTCGACCTTGAGCGCCCGGCGCCGGTAGGCAGAGGCGGTCGCGGTCATCGCGTCGACCACGATGTCGGCGGCCGCTCGACGCGCGGGCGGGGCCAAAATCGCCGTCGCGCTGGGCTCATCGATGCGGTGCACGAGTACGGCGACGGGCCCCACGATGCGACCGGCGCTGACGCCGAGCGCGCCACTCTCGGCCGCGTGCTGCGGCTCGATGACGGTCGCCGCTGGGCCGTCGACGCCGACGATCGCCTCGCCGAATCCGCTCTCGATGAGAGTGCTGATCGCGTCGACGGCTTCGCGCGCATCGTCGCCGGCCGCGGTGATGCTCATGATCGTGCCCGGCCCCGCGACGAGCATCGAGATGCTCAGCATGCTGCGCGCCGGGGCTGCAGGCCGACCCGCGACCGTCAGCGTGATGTCTGCACTGAAACCCGCCGCGAGCGCCGCGATCTCAGCCGCGGGCCGAGCGTGCAGGCCGCCCTCGTTGCGCACCGTCACGACGTTCACCGACTCGGGCCGCTCGGGCACGGGCGATGCCTCTGAGGGTGCGATGGTGTCGTCGTCGCCGACCAGCAGCGCGCGTTTCGGGTCAAGGGCCGCGCTCGCCTCGCGCGCCACCGTGTCGACATCGTCGCCCGCGCTCGCGCGCACCACCGCGGCGAGCAGCCCCTCGATGAAGGGCGCGGGCACGACGCGCGCGTCGATGCGCCCGTTGAGCAACTCAAGCGCCATGTCGGCGGCGAGCACGGCTGACCCCAGATCGGTGAGCACGACGACGCCGACGCCCTGCGAGGCCTCACTGATCGCCGCCGCGACTCGCGTCGCGTTTGTGCCGGTGGCACCGTCGGCTCGACCCGCAGCGATCGCGATGCGCGGCGCGGGGCCCCCGACGAACTCGAGGGCGAGCTGTCGGGCCGCTGCCGCGAGCGCGGGGCTGTGCGAGACGAGCACGAGGCCTACGCGAGGCGGCGACGCAGCGACGCCGGTCATGCCTCGACCGCCGCGGTCTCAGCCAGCGCGCCCGCGAGCGCCGCGAAGAGCAGGGCCGTCGAGGCGGCGCCGGGGTCGACGTGGCCGGCGCTGCGTTCACCCAAGTAGCTGGCGCGGCCCTTGCGGGCGACGAGGCCCGTGGTGGCGTCGCGCGCGGCCTGCGCCGCGATTGCGGCCGTGGATGCTGCGTCGGCGAGCGAGGCGCCCGACTCGACGGCGGCATCCAGAGCATCGATCACAGGTGCGAGCACGTCGACCATGGTCTTGTCGCCGAGCTCGGCATGGCCGCGCGTGCGCACGCCCTCGAGACCGGCATGCAGCGCGGCGATCACCTCGGGCCCCGTCGCCGTCGCACGATCGGCGAGCGCGGTCGCCATGCGCAGCAGGAAGGTGCCGTAGAGCACTCCGCTCGCGCCGCCGACCGTGCTGATGAGCGTCATGCCGGCGGCTCGCAGGGCGCCATCGATCTGCGACGCAGGCTCGTTCTCAAGCTGCTCGACCACGGCGAGCATGCCTCGACGCATATTGCTGCCGTGGTCGGCGTCGCCGATCGCGGCATCGAGGTCGGTCAGCAGCTGCGCGTTGTCGTCGACCGACTGCGCGAAGCGGCGCAGCCAGTCGTTCGTGGCGCACACGGTGAGGGTCATGATCGACCCCACCGCAGCGCCGGAGTGTCGACAGGCGAATCCCAATACGACAGCAGCTCGGCGTCGACCGGCAGCACGGTGAGCAGGCAGCCGGCCATGTCGAGCGACGTGATGTAGTCGCCGACGAGCACCCGCACGGGGCGCACGCCGTGCTGCTCGAGCAGCGGCGCAACGGCGGCGAGCATGCCGTAGAGCTCGATGAGCGGCGTCGCTCCCAGGCCGCTGAGCATGACGATCGCGTCGCCGGTGCCGAGTCCGTCGTCGACGAGCGGCTGAACGAGTCGAGCCGCGAGCTCAGGCGCCGGAGCCATCGGCTGTCGCTCGCGCCCCGACTCGCCGTGAATGCCCACGCCCCACTCGATCTCGTCGTCGCCAAGCGTGAAGGTCGGGCGCCCCGCGGCCGGAACCGTGGCGCCGCTCAGCGCGATGCCCATCGACCGGCCAGCACTGGCGACACGCTCGGCGAGAGCGTGCACCTCGTCGAGGTCGAACCCCTGCTCGGCGGCCGCACCCACGATGCGCTCGAGCAGCACGGTCGCACCCGTGCCTCGGCGACCCGCGGTGTAGAGCGAGTCGGTCACGGCGACATCATCGGCCACGACGACGGTGCGCACCTCGATGCGGGCCTCGGCCGCAAGCTCGGCCGCCATCTCGAAATTGAGCACGTCGCCGGTGTAATTCTTGACGATGTGCAGCACGCCCGCGCCGCGGTCGACCGCGCGGGTGGCGGCGAGCACCTGGTCGGGAGTGGGAGAGGTGAACACGGCGCCGGCGCAGGCCGCGTCGAGCATCCCGAACCCCACGAAACCGGCGTGCAGGGGTTCGTGACCCGACCCGCCGCCGCTCACGATCGCGACCGTGCCGTGCTCTTTCGGTTGGGCGCGGTAGACGATGCGCCGCTCGAGATCGACGCTCAGCTCGGGATGCGCTGCCGCCATGCCGCGCAAGGCGTCGACGACCACGCTCTCGGGGTTGGAGATGAGCTTCTTCATCGCAGCGCCAGTCTAGGGCGGGGCGATGCGCCGTCGGCGGGGGGTGACCCGCCGACGGCGCCTCACCGCTGCGCGAGGCGGCGTCGGCCGCCAGCCGCGATGGCCAGGGCCCCGCCGAGCAGCAGCGCGATCGCGAGACCGATCACGCCCGCAGGCTCCGCGCCCGTCGCCGCCAGCCTCGAACCCAGGACGATCGAGAGAGTCGCGTCGGCACCGCCCCCGGTTTCGACCTCAGCCCGCTGCGGCTGCCACCCGGTCGCCGACGCGGTGACGCACCAGAGCCCGGCCGGAACTCCCGTGAACCGCACCTGACCCTCGATGTCGGTGTCGGCCACCAGCACGAGGTCGTCGGCCGTGTCGCAGAGACCGTCGACGCCCGACCAGCGCGCCTCGACCGTGGCGCCCGGCACGGGCTCGCCGTCGGCCATCGTCACCGTGATGGTCAGCGACTCGTCGCCCGCGAGGCCGATCGCGAGATCGGTCGTCGTGTCATCGACGGTGATGAGCTCAGAGACACCACCGATTCCCGGGCCGGCCGTCATCGTGGTGCCTGCCGGCAGCTGCACGACGAGCTGGTAGGTGCCGAAGGGCACCTCACCGAACGAGTACTCGCCGTTCGCGTCGCTCGTCACCATGGCGGCGACGGCATCGGCTGACTCGAAGCTCACCGAGTCGCTCGAGGGGCCGATCTCCACAGGCACCAGGCTGAGTCCGACACCGGGAAGGCCCGGCTCATCGGCGTCGAGCACACCGTCTCCATTGAGGTCGAGCCATAGCGTGCCGTCGAGCGTCGCTGCGGGGCCGGGCACGTAGGTGAAGCCGTCGAAGAAGGTCGTGCCGCCGTCATAGGTCATGATGTCGACGTCGCGCGGGCCTTCCGGGGCCGGCGCGGTTACAGCGATGAGCGACTCACCGTCGTCAGCGACACGCACGTCGGCTACGGGAACACCATCGAGCAGCACCTCGGCGGGCTCGCCGTCGCTGCCGACCAGGTGGGCTCCCGTGACCGTGATCTCGGTGCCGCCATCGACCGGGCCGAAGCCGGGCGACATGCTGAGCACGACCGGACCGGGAATCGGCTCGACGTAGGTGTACGCCTGCGTGAGCACGGTCTCGCCCGCGCCCGTCACCACCGTCACATCGACCGTCGCCGCGTCGTGCGCCGGGGTCAGGCCGCTGATGCGGTCGTGACCCTCGAGCACGACCTCTGTCGCAGGAACGCCGTCGAAGAGAACCTCCGGCGCCTCGGCGCCGAACCCGCTGCCCGTGATCGTGAACGGAAGACCGCCCGACGTCAGCCCCTCAGCGGGGTCGATACGCAACGCTGTGGGTCCCGCGATGATGTGAGTGCCGACAGAGACGTCGAGCACGTAATTGCTCGATGCTCCGGGTGCGGTCGTCACCGACTGGATCGAGCGGATGCTCATGCCCGGTTCGGTCGAAACGACGGTGCTGCCGTCGAAGGTCTCGACCTGCCCGACGATCGCATCGTCGAACTGCAGGCCGCTCACGCTCGGCACCGCGGGAGCGATCGGCTCGCCGTAGGCCGAGATCGAGAAGCCCAGCGCGAGCGTCAGCGTGCGCTGGGCGATCGTGAAGGTGCCATCGACCACGGTGAGCTCGTAGTTCGCACCCAGGTCAAGCGTGCCGCGCGTCACCACGTAGGTGCCGGCGTCTTCACCCGGTGCGCGCTGTGGAGCGCCCTCGAGCAGGTCTTCGCCCACGAGTGAACCATCGGTGATGACGGCACCGAGCGAGTCGGGGTCGGCATCGCCGTAGGTCTTGCCCGTGCCGCCGACCGTGACCGTGACGGGTCGAGCTTCGATCGTGAGCTCAGAGCCCGTCGCAACCGTCACCGTGTAGTTCGGGTTGAGAGCGTTCGCGACGGTGCCTCCCGTGATCGCGTAGCCGCCCACGTTCTCGCCCTCAGCCCGCGACAGCGTTCCGAGCACGGGCTCGCCCTCGACACCGTTGGAGACCGAGAACGTCAACGACGGATCGCTCTCGCCGTAGGTCTTCGAGACGTCATCGGGTGTGACCGTCACCGGTCGCTTCGAGATCGTAAGAGTGCCGGGCACCGCGGTGACGACGTAGTTCGCGACCGGGCTCGGCTGGGCCGTCACCTCGTACTCGCCGACGTCGTCGCTCGTGTCATCGCGACCGAGCTCGCCCGCGACGATCGCCGCATCGGACTCGTCGAGCAGGCTGCCGACGGTGATCTCGAACTCGAACTCTGGGTCGTCCTCGCCGAAGACCTTCTCGGCGTCGAGCACTGTCACTGTGACGGCGCGCGGAGTGATCGTGAACGTACCGCCATCAGTCGACAGCGCGTAGTTCGAGCCTGCGCTGAGCGAGCCGAGCCCGATCGCGTACTCGCCACGGTTCTCGCCGGCCGCGCGGTCAGGTGCTCCCATGATCTCGTCGCCGCCCACGAGCGTGCCCTCGCCGATGCTCCACGCGAAGCTCTCGGGCTCATCGTCGCCGAACTCTTTTTCGGCATCCTCGATGTCGATCGAGATCGGGCGAGAGGTGATCGTGAAGGTGCCCGAAACGACGGTGAGATCGTAGTTTGCCGACACGGCGACCGTGCCACGGGCGATCACGTAGTCGTCGACATCGGCACCGACTTCACGCACCGGCGAACCCGTGATCGCATCAGTACCCACGAGCGAGCCGCTGGTGATCTGCGTCGTGAAGCTCGGGTCTGGTTCGCCGTAGACCTTGTCGCCATCATCAATCGTCAGCTCGAGAGGCCGCTGCTCAATGGTCAGTTCAGCCTCAGAGCTCCAGGTGATGACGTAGTTGGGGTTCGACGCGGTCTCGACCGTGCCCTGCGTGATGAGGTAGCCACCGACACCCTCGCCCGCAGCGCGACTCGGGGTTCCCGCCAACTCATCACTGCCGACGAGCCCGGCCGACTGAGCCTGCAGTGCAGGATCATCGTCGCCGTAGATCTTCGAGTCAGCCACGGCCGATACCGTGATGGGCTTCGGGTCGATCGTGAAGGTCGCGGTATCGCCCGTGACGGTCACGTTGCCCGCGTCGCTGCCCGACAGCTGCAGTGCGTAGTCGCCGGCATCGTCGCCGCTCTCGCGCCCGATCAGGGCTGCAATTGCCTCAAGGTCGCCCGCAGAAAGCGCGACTCCCTCGGGCGCCGTGAAGTCGAAACTCGAAGGATCGCCCTCGCCGTAGACCTTGCTGTCATCGGCAATGTCGATGACGACGGGCAACTGCACAATCGTGAGCGCGCCGAACTGCCAGGTCACGGCGTAGTTGAGACCAGCATCCAAGGTGCCTTGCGTGTAGTCGTACTCGCCGACCAACTCACCTTCCTCGCGGGTAGCAGCACCGCTCAGCGCGTCGCCCTCGAGCAGCGCGCTGTCGTCGATGTCAATGCTGGGGTCGGAGGCGAGGTACTGCTTCTCTGCGTCAGCAATCGAAATCGTGATCGCGAGCTGGCTCACCGTGAGGGTGCCCGAACGGTACTCGATCGCGTAGTCAGCAGCGTCGCCATTGGCGATCACCGCGTCGCTCGTGCTGACGTCGTAGGTGCCCACCGGCCGAGGGCTTGCCGCCGACTCGACGGTCGCGACGATGCTCGTGAGGTCATCGTCGCCGACGAGCGGCCCGCCTTCGATGATGGTCGGCGTGAATGCGCCATCGGCCTGGCCGTAGTCGATCTCGCGGTCGAGCACCCCCACGACGATCGCGCGAGGCGTGATCGTCAGCGTGCCGTTCGTGACCGTGCCGATCGCGTAGTTGTCGCCCGCGTCGAGAGTGCCGACGCGAATCGTCCACGTTCCGCGGCCTTCACCTTCATCGCGCGAGGGAGCACCCGAGAGCGTGTCGCCGTCGAGGAGTCCCGTGACCTCGTACGTGAAGGTCGGGTCGTCGGTGCCGAACTCCTTCTCGGCGTTGTCGATCGCGATCGAGATGGTCGCGGGCGTGATGGTGAAGGTGCCGGGAATGACGGTGGTGTCGTAGTTCGGTTCGGCGCCGTCGACGCCCGTGATTGCGTAGCCGCCGTCGATGACGTCGTCACCCCGAGCGCGCTGCAGCAGCCCCTCCAGGGTGTCTCCCTCGACGATCGTGCCGTCGGTGAGGCTCCAGGTCAGCGCCGGGTCGGCCTCTCCGTAGACCTTTTCGCGGTCGGTGGCCGTGATCGTGATCGCGCGTTGGTTGATGGTCAGCGTGCCCGTGGTCCACGTGACGTCGTAGTTCTCACCAGCGCTGAGGGTGCCCGAGCCGATGGTGTAATCACCCACCGCTTCGCCCTCGTCGCGCTGAGCAGCACCCGTCAGCGAGTCACCATCGAGCAACGCACTGTCGTCGACCGTGAACGCGGGGTCGGCGTCACCATAGATCTTGACTGCGTCGTTGATCGCGATCGTGATCTCGCGCGGCGTCACCGTGAGCGTGCCCGATTCGTACTCGATGACGTAGTCGGCGGCAATTTCCTCGCTCGTACCGGTGCCCGAGAACTCGAGCGACGACGGCGTCGCCGTATAGGTGCCGTGCGCGAGACGCCCACCGCCCTCGCCTTCGAAGTCGATGAGAGCGTCGACGATGTCGTCACCGTCGCGCAGGCTGCCCGAGACGACCTCGAGTTGCCACGTGGGCAGACTGTCGCCGTAGGCGATCGACTCGTCACCGACCGCGACCGTGATCGACCGCGTGGTGATCGTGAAGGTGCCCGGGTTGACGGTCATGGTGTAGTTCGTACCGGCGTCGAGCGTGCCTGCGGTGATCGGGTGCGTGCCGCGGACCTCTGTACCCGTGCGCTCAGGAGCACCCGAAAGCGAGTCGCCAGAGACAAGGTCGTCGACCGAGTAGGTGAACTCAAACGGGTCGTTGTCGCCGACCTGCTTCTCTGCATTGTCGATCGTGACGACGATGGGCCTCGCGGTGATGCGCAACACCGGAGTCGGTGCCTCATTGCTGAGTTCGACCTCGTAGTTGAGTGCAGCATCCGCTTCGATCGAGATCGCGTACTCGCCGACGTTCTCACCCTCGACGCGCACGAGCGCCGCCTCGATGGCCGCCACGTCAGATTCAGAGATACCCGTCACGGCGCTCGAGTCAACGGTGAACTGCGGGTCGCTGTCTCCGTAGACCTTGCTGGCATCATTCACGATGATGACGAGCGGCCCAGGTTCGATGGTGAGAGTGCCGTCGACAGCGGTGATGGAGTAGTTGGCGGTCTCAGCGCCCACCTCGATATCGACGAGCTCGATCGCGTACGTGCCGGCAGCTTCGGGCGCGGTGGTGCTCGGCCCGTACTCAGTGCCCTCGATACCGCGGAACTGCACCGAAAAGTCAGAAACGACGTCGGGGGCCTGCAGGCCAGTAGAAACGATCGTGACAGCAGCGACAGGTTCGCCGAAGCCGATGGTCTGGTCTTCTACCGTCACGGTGAGCTCGCGCTGCTGCACCTCGAGGGTGCCCGCCTGGTAGGTGACGGCGTAATTCGCGACGGCGCCTCCGGTGAGCGCAAGCTCTGAGGGCGTCACCGTGTAGCTGCCGACTGCCGCGCGGCCCGAGATCTCGGGAGACAGCGCGGTCGCAGCACCGTTGAGCGTGTGCCCCTCGAGCAGGGCGCCCGAGACGACCTCGATGGTGAACGCGGGCACGTCGTCGCCGTAGGTGATCACGTCGTCGACCACGGCGACGGTGATGGCGCGCTGCGTGATCTCGAACTCACCGTCGGTGAACGTGATCGTGTAGTTCGGGTTGCGCTCGTTGTCGACCGTGCCCTGCTGCACCGGGTAGGCGCCCACCGATTCGCCCGTGGCACGAGTGAGAGTGCCCGTCAGCTCGTCGTCGCCCACGAGGTCGTTCGAGACCGCGACGAACGTCGGGTCGGCGTCGCCGTACACCTTCGTGGCAGCCTCGGCAGTGACCGAGATGGCCTTGGGCGTGATGGTCAGAGCACCGTCGTCGATGATCTCGATGACGAAGTTCGACTCGGCATCAGCATCCACCAGGTAGTCGTACGAACCGACATAGTCGCCTGCCGCGCGCGAGACCGAGGCCTCGACAGCATCGCGATCGTCGCCAGACAGCTCGACCTCGATCGAGTCGCCCGCGAGCGATACCACCGGTTGGGGGTCGACCTGGCCATAGGTCTTGCTGGCGTCAGCGACCGACACCTGCAGGGCACGGCGCGTGATCGTGAACGAGCCGCCAGTGCTCGATACGTCGTAGTTTCCGGCAGCAGTGCCGAAGTCGATCCAGTCGAGCTCGATCGCATACTCGCCCACCGCGGTAGGTTGCGCTGCACTCGACTCGCCCTCGCCCTCGCTGTAGAGGAACGTGGCGCCGATCACATCATGCCCCGGCAAGAGCCCGGTTGCCGTCACGCCGATCTCGGCTTCAGGGTCGAGATAGGCGATCTCTGCGGAACCGACCTGCACGAACACGTGCTTCGGATCGATCGTGAGCAGGCCAGTGCCATAGGTGATGTCGTAGTTCGCGGCGTTGCCGCCCACGATCTGCACTGCCGTCGCGGTGCCGGTGTAGTCACCAGCGTCGCGCGGGGTCGCGGTCGCCTCGGGCAGTTCGACCGTCACCGTGCCCAGGGTGTCGCTGAACGCGAGCGACCCCGCGAGCACTCGAGGCGACCAGCCCGTGATCGGGTCACCGTACGTGAGGGTGAGGTCGTTGATGCCGACCGTGATCGGTCGCGGGTCGATGCGCAACTGGCCCGACTCGGTCTCGACGATCTCGTAGTTGAGCGTGGGGCTCTCGCCGTCGGCGTGAATGTCGTAGAACGCGACGTCTTCGCCCGGGTCGCGAGAGATGGTGAGTTCGAGCTCGTCATCGCCGACGAGGCCCTGCGCGATGACCGTGAACTGCGGGTCGTCATCGCCGTAGTACTTCACCGCATCGGCGACGCTCACAGAGATGGGCTTGGGAGTGATGAAGAGTCGGCCATCGACAATGGTCATGAGGTAGTTCGGTCCTGCATCGGCGTCACCCGTGATGCGGTAGCCGAGGTTCGCCGGGCGCACATCCTCTCCTGCATCCCGAACGAGCAGGTCTTCGAGCACGTCTCCCTCGACGAGTGAGCCGGTCGTGATCTGGTAGGTGAACTCGGGGTCGACCTGGCCGTACTGCTTCTGCACGTCGTCGATCGTGATCGTGATCGGGCGCGGGTCGATGCGGAAGCTGTCTCCGATGTAGAGGAAGTCGTAGTTGTCGGTGTTCTCGCCCACATCGGCGTTGCGCGGGGTCACGGTGTAGTCACCGGCACCGGTCGGCGCCGCGAGAGTGGGACCGAAAGAACTGCCCGAGCGCAGAGTGCCCTGGTAGACCAGTTCGACGCCGTGCAGCTCGTCGCCCTCGATGAGACCCGTCGCCGTGGTCGTGATCGACTCGGTCGAACCGTAGACGCGGTCGGCGATCGTCGTGCGCACCGTGGCCGACTGACCGATGATCGTGAAGGTGCCGGAAAGACGCTCGAGCGAGTAGTCGGCGCGACGGCCCGGGTCGAGGGTCACGTCGTCGACGGTGATCGTGTACACCCCGGCGCGAGTCGGAGGCGTCGTCGAGTAGTAGTACTCGCCCGAGAAGATGTAGCGCACCGAGGCGATGGTGTCGCCGCCCCGCAGTCCGCTCGTCGTCGACGTGAAGACCGGGGTCGGGTCGCCGTAGTTGATGGTCGTGTCGTCAGGGTCGATCGTGAGCGTCGCGTAGGCAGTGAGGCATGAGGCGATCTCGAAGGCCCCCGCGCCCGTCGACGGGTAGACGACGACGGTCGGGTTGCCCGGTGCGAGCGACGGAGGCACCTCGAAGCGCACCGAGGTGTCGGTGCTGCTGACGACCTCGGCGATGACGCCACCGATCGTCACGACGGGCGTGCCATCGCCGAAACCTGTACCCGTGACGGTCACGTCTCCGGGGTTCTCATCGAGGTAGAGGTAGCGCGGCGAGACAGCACTGCAGCTGTCGATCACCGGCGGGTAGGGCACGGTGAGGGCGTAGTTGAGAAGCGCGAAGCCCTCGTTCGTCGTGACCCGCAACTGGTAGACGCCCGACGCCAGCGCAGGGGTACGGAAAGTCACGCGTCCTTGATCGACGACGGTGAGGTCGCTGACGGCGTACACCACTCCGCCACGCTCGAACCAGACGCTTGCCGCCACATCGTTGCTGCCGAGAAAGTGCTCGCCGAGCACGGTGACGAGGGTGCCGCCCGACTGCGGTGCGCGCACCGGCAGCGACGACGTGATGATGGGGGTGCGAATCTCGGGCACGTACCGGTAGCCGGCGCTCAGCACACCGTTTCCGGAGCCCTGCGCGGGCGTCACGCGCACGTCGGCGGCTCCTGTTCCCGCGGGAGTCACGACCGTGATGCGCGTGCTGGACTGCAACTGGAGGCTCGTCGCGGGCACCCCGCCAAACGTCACGCTCGGCGTTCCCGAGCCGAAGCCTTCACCGGTGATCGTCACCGTGGTGCCGCCGCTCTCGGGACCCGCCTCGGGCAGCAGCGACTGCACGAGCGCCGCACGATAGGTGAAGGCGTTGAGCTTGGGCAGGGGCGTGCCGCCCTGCGGCGTCACGACGACATCGGCAGCACCGACGGTGCCGGGCGGAACGGTCACGTAGATGAACTCGTCGGTGCTGCTCGTGACGGTCGCAGGCACACCGTCGAACGTCACGGCAGGGGTACCCTCGCCGAAGCCGCGACCGACGATGGTCACGGAGGCGTCCCCGGCCGAGTAGCCCCAGTTGGGCGAGACGGCTGAGAAGGTGGGGGGCGCGGTGTAGGTGAAACCATCGGTCGAGACGACTCGGCCGGTCTGCATGGTCACGCTGAGGTCGGCGGCGCCGAGCGTGCCGGGAGGCGCGACGGCGACAATGCTCGTGGGGCTGTGCGAGATGATCGCCGCTGCGCACGCAGTGCCGAAGCGCACCACCGGTGTCGTGCTGCCGAAGCCCGTGCCGCTGATCGTGACGCTTGTGCCGCCGGCGGTGATGCCGCTCGAGGGCGAGATCGACGAGATGGTCGGTGTCGTGGTGGCCGCGGCATAGGTGACGGCGTTGGTCAGGGTGGCTGTGCCGCCCCGTGTGTCAGGCGCCACCGTGACGGTGGCCGGCCCGGCAAAGCCATCAGGCGCAACCGCGGTGAGCTGGGTGTCGCTCGTGCGCACCACGCACGTCGCAGGCCGGCCGCCCACGGTCACCACGGGGGTGCCGCTCGCACCGAAACCCGAGCCCGCCACGGTGATGAGCCCTCCGCCGTTGATCAGCACCGTGCTCGGCGAGACGGACGAGATCGAGGGCACTGCCGCATAGGTGTACCCGCGCGGCAGAGTCGCTGCGCCCGCTGCGTTCGTGACGCGCACCGACACCGCGGCGGCGGCGGCGCCCGCAGGCACGCGCACGACCATCGAGGTGCCGCCCGCCACCACCGACTGCACGGCCGCAGCGTTGTCGCCGAAGGTCACCGTAGTGGAAGGGGTGAAGTTCGTTCCCGTGATGGTGACGTTCTCGCCACCGGCGAGGGGGCCGCGGTTCGGGGTGACCGCGGTGATCGTGGGGGCGGTCGGCACCGCCGCGTAGGTGTAGTTCAGCGAACCGGTGGCCGTCAGCGCGGGGCTCACGGCCGTGATGCGCACGACAACGGGGGCGCTGCCGACGACGCCCGAGGGAGTGGTGGCCTGGATGCTCGTGCTCGAGACCCGTGTGATCGCGGTTGCCGAAACACCACCGATCGTCACGCTCGGCGTGCCGGTGACGCCGAAGCCCGCACCCGTGATGGTCACGCGCGTGCCACCGGTCTCGGGGCCCGAGGTCGGAGTCATGGAGGTCACGGTGGGCTGGAGGTAGCGGTAGGCGTCGTCGCGCTGCACGACCTGGGTCGAGGTGACGACGGCGACATCGACAGTGCCCGGTGCACGCTGGGGCGCACGGATCGTGATCGAGCTGCCGTTCGCGCCGCGATCGACGAACGACCAGTGATCGATCTCGACCGAGCCGAAGCGCACGTGGGTGACGGCGTAGAGACCCGAACCACCGATCGTGACGAGCTCGCCGCCGGGCGCAGAGCCCTCACTCGGAGCGACGGTCGTGATGGTGGGCGCGGCGAAGCTCGAGCGGTATTCGAAGGCTCCGACGCGCGTGATCGGCTCGCCGCCTTGAGGAGTTACAGCCACGGTCGCTGCTCCGGCACTGCCCGCGGGTGTCACGGCGGTGACGAGCGTGTCGCTGTGCCGCACGACTGATGTGGCGGGGTTGCCGCCGATCGTCACAACTGGAGTGCCACTGTCACCGAAGCCCGTACCGACGATCTCGATGGCTGTGCCGCCCAAGGTCGTGCCCTGATCGGGCGCGACACTCGTGATCGAGCCAGAGCTAGCCCACGCAGGAGCCGTCGCGGCGGGTGCGATGAGCGAGACTCCGATAAGCACAGCGAGTAAGGCTGCGAGAGGGCGAACCGGGCGGACAAGAGACAGGAAAGGCCGGGGGGTCGACGCCATGGGATTCTCTCTCCGTTGATGTACGCCGATCGCTCGTGAGCAGCGCTCCACGACCGCACTTCGCCCAGTCGGCGAAGCGAGTTCAGGTCACGCCACGGTATTGGCCTTGAATCGTGTTCACAACGGGAGGAGTTCGCTCTGCGAACGACACCCCCCGAATGCGGGACCCCTGCGCGAGGGGTGTCGAGAAGGCCTGGTGCGCAGCATCAGCGTGAACGCATGCGCGTGACACACTGAGCCCGTGAGCAATCGTTCGATCCGCGTTGAGGCACTCATCGACGCGGACCTGGAGAGGGTGTGGAAGCTCACGCAAGACCCCGAGCTACATGCGCGGTGGGATGCCCGCTTCAGCCGCATCGTGCCCACCGAGCAGGGCGGCGACGGCCTGTGGCGGTTCACGTACGAGCGCCGCCTGCTGGTGCGCACGATTCGAGGCACGGGCATCTCGCTCGGCTCGCGCGAGGGCTCAGACGGCGCCCGCACCTCGGCCCTGCGATTCACGACGACCGATAGGCTCTCGCCCCTGCGCGATGGCCGCGGCTACTGGCGCTACGAGCCCGTCGACGGCGGGGTGCGGTTCATCACCGGCTACGACTACGAACCAGGCTGGGGCGCCCTGCTCGACAGGTTCGTCGTGCGGCGACTCGTGGCGTGGATGACCGCCGCGAGCTTCGCGCGCCTGCGCCGGTGGGCCGAGGCCGATGAGCCGCCCGAGCGCTGGCCGCTGTGGAAGATGGCGCTGCCGGGGGCGCGCGACCGACCGCGAGCATCCGACTGCCTCTGGAGCATCGGGAGGCCGACCGCGATGGCCGACGCCCCCGCCTCGCTCGCGACCCTGGACGCACCGTGACGTCGACCGGCACCGCGCGCAGCATGTTCGCCACCGCCATGGGTGGCGACTTCGACCGCCTGCATCCGATGCTGCAGCGCCGCTTCGGCGTGAGCCTCGCAGGCGGCTACGCGTGCGTCGGGCGCGGCGTCATGACGCGCATCAGGCGCGGGCCGTGGTGGACGGTTCCGTTCATGCACATCGGGCGCATCCGCAACATCCTGGCCCCCTACCCCGGCGATGAGGTGCCGTTCACGGTCGAGAACTACCCGTACGTCGACCCGTTCGGGCGCGAGACGGTGACCTTCGTGCGCACCTTCGCCTACCCCGACCGACCCGGCAAGCCCGGGCGATTCGACGCAACGATGATCCTCGGTCAGAACGGGCGCGTCGTCGACTACCTCGGAACCCACCAGCACCTCGCGGTCGACCTCGAGCTGACCGCAGAGCCCGACGGCTCGCTGCGCTTGCGATCAGATGCTCAGCGCTTCTACGCCGGGCCCCTCGCGTTCCGCTTTCCGATGCTGTTCTCGGGCCGCGCCGACCTGCACGAGTCGTTCGACGACGACACCGGCGAGTTCGTCATCCGGCTCGAGGTACGCAACCGCGCTTTCGGCTTCCTCTTCGGGTACGAGGGTCGCTTCACGTGCCAGTTCCCGCCCGTGGGCGATGCTCCGCCCGCGCATGTGCTGCCGGTGCGGCACGAGCGCCGCGAATAGCCGTCGCTACGACGCTCGAGTGCGCTCGCCCTCATCGACGGCGTGTGCTCCGAACGCTCGACGGTAATCGCGTGGCGTGGTGTGCAGCGTGCGCAGGAAGTGGTGTCGCAGCACTGACGCCGTGCCGAAGCCGCAGAGCCGCGCGATCTCGTCGACCGAGTGCTGACTCTGCTCGAGCAGGTGCTGCGCGCGCAGGGTGCGCTGCCGGTTGAGCCACGCCGCGGGGCTCGTGCCGAGTTCTGAGCGAAAACGGCGCGAGAAGGTTCTGCTCGACATGTGGGCCTGACGGGCGAGTTGGTCTACCGTGAGCTCGTCGTCGAGATGATCGAGCATCCATTCGGTCAGTCGGCTGAACGGAGACTCGTCTGCGTGGCGAGGAGGCGGGGCGATGTACTGGCTCTGTCCGCCATCGCGCTGCGGCGGCACGACCATGCGGCGAGCGATGACTGTTGCCGCCGCGGCACCGAGCTCGCGCCGCACGAGGTGCAGGCAGGCATCAATGCCGGCAGCCGTGCCCGCCCCTGTGATGACCCGTCGGTCTTCGACGAAGAGCACATCAGCATCGACCGTGGTGCGAGGGTATGCGCGTTGCATCTCATCGGCGTACATCCAGTGCGTGGCGCTGCGTCGGCCATCGAGAATGCCCGACTCTCCGAGTACGAACGAGCCGCTGCAGACGCTCAGCACCCACGCACCGCGAGCTTCTGCCGCTCTGATGACCTTGAGATACCGCTCGTCGACGGGCCCGATGCTGCGTGCGGAGACCGCGATGAGGTCGGCGTGCGCCGCGACTGAGAGATCGTTCTCGACAACGATGTCGAAGCCCATGCTCGTCGGCACGGGGCCCGGTTCGGCGGTGGCGACGCAGAAGTCGAAGGCCGGGCCACCCATGGCCGTGCGATCGAGTCCGAACACCTCGCACAGAACGCCGAACTCGAATGGCGCTACCCCGGGAATCGCCAAAGCGACCACGGACGTGAGCATGGCGACACCACCTCCCGCACCAGGATGGCATGAAATCACTGAACTGTGTCATTTCTGCCACTCGTGGCTCAGTCTTGGCGACCATAGATTTTCAGCCATGACCTCGCTGATCCTTCTCCTCACTCTCGCGGTGGGAGCGATCGCGGGCACGGTGAGCGCCGTGCATCGCGACGGGTACCGCCGTGCACCTGACCGTCGACCGTTGCGGGAGTACGAGCGCGACGAGCCGTACGCAGCCTGGAGCGATCGCGCATAGAGCGTGCGGGGCGCGATACACGCTCGTCGCGCGCCGCACACGGCGACGGCCCTGCCGCCCCATCCAGGGGAGCGGCAGGGCCGTCGTTCTTCGTTACGGCTAAAGCGCCGCGATGACCTCACGCATGAGCGCTGCCGTCTCGCTCGGCGTCTTGCCGACCTTGACTCCGGCGGCCTCGAGGGCCTCCTTCTTCGCTTGGGCGGTGCCCGCCGAGCCACTGACGATCGCGCCAGCGTGACCCATGGTCTTGCCCTCAGGAGCCGTGAAGCCAGCGACGTATCCGACTACAGGCTTCGTGACGTTGGACTTGATGAAGTCGGCCGCGCGCTCTTCGGCGTCGCCGCCGATCTCGCCGATCATGACGATCGCCTTCGTCTCCGGATCGGCCTCAAAGGCCGCGAGAGCATCGATGTGCGTCGTGCCGATGATGGGGTCGCCGCCAATGCCGATCGCGGTCGAGAAGCCCAGATCGCGCAGCTCGTACATCATCTGGTAGGTCAGCGTGCCCGACTTCGACACGAGGCCGATGGGGCCCTTGCCCGTGATGTTGGCGGGCGTGATGCCGACCAACGCCTCGCCCGGCGTGATGATGCCGGGGCAGTTCGGGCCGATGATGCGCGTGGCGTTGCCCTTCGCCTGAGCGTGCGCCCAGATCTCGGCGGTGTCGAGCACGGGGATGCCCTCGGTGATGATGACGAGCAGCGGGATGCCCGCGTCGATCGCCTCGAACGCGGCGTCTTTCGAGAACGCCGGCGGCACAAAGGCGATCGAGACGTCGGCGCCCGTGGCCGACATGGCCTCGGCGACGGTGGCGAAGACGGGAAGCTCGACGGTCGAGCCATCGGCCGCGGTGTGGGTCACGGTCGTGCCGGCCTTGCGGGCGTTGACACCGCCGACGACCTGCGTGCCAGCCTTGAGCATGAGGGCGGTGTGCTTCGTGCCCTCACCGCCCGTGATGCCCTGCACGATGACTTTCGAATCCTTGTTGAGGAAGATCGACATTGTTCGCGTATCCCTTACTTCGCAGCCAGTTCAGCAGCCTTGTCGGCGCCCTCGTCCATGGAGCTCGCGAGCGTCACGAGCGGGTGGTTGGCGGCCGCGAGAATGCGGCGGCCCTCTTCGACGTTGTTGCCGTCGAGCCTCACGACGAGCGGCTTGGTCGCCGTGTCGCCGAGCATCTCGAGCGCCGCAACGATGCCGTTGGCCACCGCGTCGCACGCCGTGATGCCGCCGAAGACGTTGACGAACACGCTCTTGACCTGCGGGTCGCCGAGAATGACGTCGAGGCCCGCGGCCATGACCTCGGCCGAGGCTCCACCGCCGATGTCGAGGAAGTTCGCCGGCTTGACGCCGCCGTGAGCCTCACCCGCGTAGGCGACGACGTCGAGCGTCGACATGACGAGCCCGGCGCCGTTGCCGATGACGCCGACCTCGCCGTCGAGCTTCACGTAGTTGAGATCGTGCTGCTTGGCCTTCGCCTCGAGCGGGTCAGCAGCATCCTTGTCTTCCAGAGCCTCGTGACCCGGCTGACGGAATGCGGCGTTCTCATCGATGCTGACCTTGCCGTCGAGCGCCACGATGTCGCCGGCGCCCGTGAGCACGAGCGGGTTGACCTCGACGAGCGTCGCGTCTTCTTTCACGTACACGTCGTAGAGCGTCACGAAGACGGGGGCGACCTTGTCGACGAGCTCGGCCGGAAACTTCGCGGCGACCGCGATCTCGCGGGCTTTCTCGAGCGTGATGCCGACACCGGGGTCGACCGCGATGCGCGCGAGCGCCTCGGGGCGCTCTTCGGCGAGCTGTTCGATCTCCATGCCGCCCTCGAAGCTGCACAGCGCCAGGTAGTTGCGATTGGCGCGATCGAGCAGCACCGAGAAGTAGTACTCCTCCTTGATGTCGGCTCCCTGCGCGACCATGACGCGCTTGACGACGTGGCCCTTGATGTCGAGGCCGAGAATGTCGCGGGCTGCTGCCTCGGCGTCATCCGCGGTCTTGGCGACCTTCACGCCGCCGGCCTTGCCGCGGCCGCCCACCTTGACCTGCGCCTTGACGACGGTCACGCCGCCGATCGACTCGGCTGCCGCCCTCGCCTCTTCAGGGGTGTCGGCGATGATGCCCTGCAGCACGGGAACACCGTGCTTCTCGAAGAGGTCTCGGGCCTGATACTCGAAAAGATCCACGCTGTTCGTCCCATCCGCGTGCGAAAAAAGGGCTGATGCGATCGATCTCTCGATGTCGAGAGAAATCGCAGGCTCTACTCTACCGCCGCCCAGCAAAGGCCTCGACCGGCGACCAAGTCGACCCCGCCCTCAACCGGCGTCGTCGCGCCGCACGATCAGCACGGTCACATCGTCGGCGGAGAAACCGCGAGCGCGGGCGCGGATCGCCTCGATGATCTCCCACGGATCCCGCGAGAGCATCGCCAGCGCCACGAGGTTGTCGAGCGAGGCGAGCGTGCCGTCATAGAGGTCGAGCACACCGTCGCTCACGACGATGAGGGTGTCGCCCGGGTCGAGATCGACCGTCTGCTGCGTCCACTCTGTCTCGGGGTCGACGCCCAGGGGCGGCGCGGTCGACGTGAGCCGCTGCGATGAGCCGTCGGCGCGCGACACGATCGAGAGGCCGTGGCCGGCATCCACGTAGGTCAGCGTGCCCGAATCCATGTCGAGGCGCGCGTGAAAAGCCGTGACGAAAACGCCGGCGTTGTCGAGATCGATCGAGAGCGCCGCCGAGGCCGCGTCGACCGCGCCGACCACATCGGCGAACCGGGCAGCCGACCTCAGCACTGCGCGCACCGTCGCGGCGATGATCGACGCCGCGATGCCCTTGCCCATGGCATCGGCGAGCGTGAAAGCCGCCCCTTCGCCCACCGGGTACCAGTCATAGAAGTCGCCCCCGACGGCTCGCGCGGGAATGCAGACACCCGCGATCTGCCACCCCGGCATGCTCAGCAGCTTCTGCGGCAGCAGGCCCTGCTGCACTTCGGATGCTCGGCTGAGCTCTTGGCTCACCGTCAGCTCTTGCTGCACCCACGCAGCGAGGTCGCGCAGCATCTCAGTCTCGCGCGCCGAGAAGTGGCGCGGCTGCGAGTCGTAGACGCAGAACGCGCCGATGCGCTCGCCGCCGGGCGCGTAGAGCGGAAAGCCCGCGTAGAACCTCAGAGTGTCAGGATTCGCCTTGGCAGCGAAGCGCTCATCAGCAAGGAGGTCGGGCACCACGAGCGCCTCGTCAGACTGCACAGTGATCGTGCACATCGACTCGCTGCGGGCAATCTCCTCTGAGCCGAGACCCGTCAGCGACTTGGACCACTGACGGTCATGATCGATCATGTTCACGGCCGCCGACTCGACCCCGAACAGTTGCGCGGCGAGGCGCGTCACACGATCGAAGCGCTCTTCGGGAGGCGTGTCGAGAATGCCCATGTCGTCGAGAGCGCGTTGACGAGCCATCTCGTCGATGACTCCGGCGATCGAGATCGACGGCATCGAACGCCGAGCACGCGGGCTCGATGCGCGTCGAGCCCGCACGACCGTCCAGTGATTCGACCCCTCCACGCGGTGGTGCTCGACACTGTCGCTGAGCATCTGCATAAGAGGAAGCCCTCGCCCGCGCTCGGCCATCGACTCGGGCATGGCGCGATCGTCGAGATTCACCCGCTCGACAGAGCCGCTGTCGGTCACGGTGGCCTCGATGCGGTCCTCGAACACCACGATCGAGAGCGAGAAGGCGATGTCGCCGCCCCCGTTAGCGTGCTCGATGACGTTCGCCGCCAGCTCGACGATGGCCAGCTCGGCCGCCATGCGGTCAGCGTCGTCGAGCCCGGGTGTTTGCGCCCAGATCGTCGCGAGCAGATCTTGCACGGTGTCGACCGAGTCAGGAGGGCTGCTGAGCCGCACTGTGCGAGAGACGAGTTCAGTCATGCGGGAAGGCGGCATCGACCGAGTCGAAGCTCGCGAGCACCGAGCCCATGTTCGTGAGCTCGAGCACGAGCTGAGCCTGCTCGGCAGGTCTCACAAGCCGCAGGTCTCCGCCTGAGGCCCGCACGGCCTTGAGGCTCGCGATGAGCGCGCCGAGACCCGACGAGTCGAGGAAGACGACGCGGGACATGTCGACCGCGACGTTCGGGTGGTGGTCGTCGACGGCGCCCTGGATGGCCTCGCGCAGTCGCGCGGCCGTGACCATGTTGAGGCGGCCAGCGACACCCACCTCCGCTACCCCGAACGGGTGGTGCACCACTGTGATGTCCATCGCGACTCCCCTTGTCGGCTGATGCCCCCATTATCCCTGGCGCGGGCCGCGCAGCGCGGCGGCATGTGCGGCGCGCGGAGCGTCGTGCGCCGCAGGAGCGGCGGCGCACCAATGGGCTCAGAGCTTTTCGATCGGGTTCGACGCGAACGAGCGTCGAACAGATAAACGGGCTCGAACGGCTACAGCCGTTCGATCGGGTTCAATGCGGAGGTGCATTGAACAGATAGGCAGTCGAAAAGCTACAGCTTTTCGATCGGACTGATCTTGACGAGCAGGCGCTTGCGCCCGGCCGTGTCGAACTGCACTTCGGCGATGCTCTTGGGCCCGACGCCCGTGACGGCGCTCACACTGCCGTCGCCGAAGTCGACGTGGCGGATGCGGTCGCCGACCGCGAGCGTGAGGTCGCCGTTGTCGCGCACGGTCGCCGTGACGCGGTTCGCCCACTCGGTCTTGGGCTTGCCCGCCGGCAGCGAGGTTCCGTAGCTGAACCGGTCACGACCCGCACCGATGCTGCGGGTGGTTGAGCGCGTGCCCATGCCGGGCGAGTCGCGCCAGTCGATGAGCTCGGTCGGAATCTCTTGCAGGTATCGGCTCGGGCTCGAGACGGTCGTGTCGCCGAAGGTCGACCGCGTCATCGCCAGGCTCAGGTGCAGCTTCTTGCGCGCGCGCGTGATGCCCACGTAGAAGAGCCGCCGCTCTTCGGCGGGGCCACCCGGCTCAGCAGCGCTCATCTGGTGCGGCAGCAGGTTCTCTTCGACCCCGGTGATGAAGACAGCGTCGTACTCGAGCCCCTTCGCGGTGTGCAGCGTCATGAGCGAGACCGTGCCGCTCGAGTCGTCGAGGTCGTCGGCCGCGGCGACGAGCGCCACCTCGGTGAGAAAGTCGATCAGTCGACCCTCGGGGTTGTTCTTCTGAAACTCGCGAGTGACTGCCACGAGCTCTTCGACGTTCTCGGCGCGCGCCTCGTCTTGCGGGTCGCGGCTGCCGCGCAAGAGCTCGAGATACTTCGTGCGCTCGATGATCGTCGTGAGGGCATCCGGCACCGGCATCGTCTCGATCTTCTCTGAGACCTCGTCGAGCAGGCCTGCGAGATCGAGAATCGCGCCCGTCACCTTGGGCCCGAGGCCCAGGGCGGCGGCGTCGCGCAGCGCGTCGTGCATCGTGCCGCCGAGCTCGTCGGCATGGTTGGCGAGCGCCGTCTCGGTCGCGGGCCCGATGCCGCGCTTCGGGGTGTTCAGGATGCGCCGCATCGCGAGGCCGTCGGCCGGGTTCGCGACGGCGATGAGATACGCCATCATGTCTTTGATCTCGGCCCGCTCGTAGAACTTCGTGCCGCCGAGCACTCGGTACGGAATGGCAGAGCGGATGAAGATCTCTTCGAGCGCTCGCGTCTGAGCGTTGGTTCGGTAGAACACCGCGATCTGGCTGTAGGGGGTTCCGGCCTCGTGCAGGGTCTGAATCTCATCGGCGACGAACTGAGCTTCATCGTGCTGGCTGTACCCGGTGAAGCCGACGATCTTGTCGCCCGCGCCGACGGCGGTGAAGAGGTTCTTCGCGATGCGGTCGAAGTTGTTCGCGATGACCGCGTTGGCGGCATCGAGAATCGTCTGCGTCGAGCGGTAATTCTGCTCGAGCAGCACGACCTCGGCGCCACTGAAGTCGCGTTCGAACTCGACGATGTTGCGAATGTCGGCACCCCGGAAGGCGTAGATCGACTGGTCGGAATCGCCCACGACCGTGAGGCTGGCCGCGGATATGCCGCCGTCGGGTTCCAGCTCGACGCGCGTATCGGCCGGTACGTGCTGCGGCTCGACCGGGCGGGTGAGCTCGCGGATGAGCGCGTACTGCGCGTGGTTCGTGTCTTGGTACTCGTCGATGAGAATGTGACGGAACCTGCGCTGGTAGAGCGCCGCGACTTTCGGGAACGCCCGGAAGAGGTAGACCGTCTGCGCGATGAGGTCATCGAAGTCGAACGCGTTCGCCCGGCGCAGCTCGGCGCTGTAGCGGCGGAACAGCTCGAGGAACATGACCTCGGTCGGGTCGTTCGGGTTGAGCTGGCGGCTGTAGCCCTCGGCATCGATGAGCTCGTTCTTGAGCCGCGAGATCTTGCCCGCGACCCCGCTCACCGTGAAGCCCAAGGTGTCGGCCTGCATGTCTTTCACGAGGCGCTTGATGAGCGCGCGCGAGTCGGCCGAGTCGTAGATCGTGAAGGCCGCGCCGAACCCGAACTGCTCGGCCTCGCGGCGCAGAATGCGCACGCAGGCCGAGTGGAACGTCGAGATCCACATGCCCTGGGCTGCTTCGCGGCCGACGAGCAGTTCGACGCGTTCGCGCATCTCGGCCGCCGCCTTGTTGGTGAAGGTGATGGCGAGAATCTGGCTCGGCCAGAGCTCGCGATCGCGAATGAGCCGAGCGACGCGCCGCGTCAGCACGGCGGTCTTGCCCGACCCCGCGCCCGCGACGATGAGCAGCGCCTTCGAGCGGCTGAGCACGGCCGTGCGCTGCTGCGGGTTCAGCCCGTCGAGCAGCGGATCAGCATCGGCGAGAGAGGCGCTGGCAGGGGTGCTCATGACCGCCCCAGTCTAGGTCTGGCCGCCGACGGGCTTGCTGCGAGCATCCGTCGCCGCGGGCACTCAGAGCGCGGCGCGGGCCTCGAGCGCGAGGTCGGGCTGATCGGCGAAGACGCCGTCGAGCCCCGTGCGCATGACGGCCTGGAAGAACGTCATCCAGTCGCCGGGCGCGGCCGCGCTCGCGCCGATGCGGCAGGGGGCGGGCAGGAAGCGGTTCTCGGCGCGGAGGGTCCAGGTGTACGTCGCGAGCCCCGCGGCGCGCGCACGATCGACGAGGTCGGATGCTGCGATGCCGTTGCCGACGGGCGTCCAGGGCGAGCCGGGCTGGCCTGCGCCCCGCGGCTCGGCCTTCACGAGTAGCGCCGTGTCGACGCTCACCCCGTCGATGCCTGCGGCGGCGATGCGCCCCAACCCGGCGTCGGTGAGTTGGCCGGCATAGGAGATCGCCGCCGCTCCGTGGCGCGCGACGAGGTCGGCCGCGCTGCCCGACTTCTCGAGCAGGTAGACGTACTCGGCGGGCAGGCCGCGGGCCCGTAGCTGCCCGAGCACGGTCTGTTCGAATGCCTCGACGACGAGCTGGCCCCGCTGGCCCCAGCCGCGCAGCTCGGCCTCGACGAGCTCATCGAGTGGCAGGCCGCGCCCGGCGAAGTAGGTGGCGTGCTTCACCTCGACGACGAGGCGCACCGGTCGACCCGTGCCCGGGGCGGGCGGTGCCTCGTCGATGAGCCGCTGCAGGTCGCGCAGGCGCAGCAGGCCGAAGCGCCCGTCGAACCGCGCCGACGCCGGACGCACCTGCGGCAGCCGCTCTCGAGCCCGCAGCGTGCTCAGCTCGGCCCAGGTGAAGTCTTCGGTGAACCAGCCCGTGATGCGCTCACCGTCGATCTCGCGCGTCGTGCGCCGGTCGGCGAACTCGGTGTGATCGGCGACATCGGTCGTGCCCGAGATCTCGTTCTCGTGCCGCAGCACAAGCTCGCCGTCGCGCGTCGCGACCACATCGGGCTCGATCGCCTCGGCCCCCAGCGCGAGCGCGAGCCGATACGCCGACTCGGTGTGCTCGGGGCGATAGCCGCTGGCGCCGCGGTGGGCGATGACGAGCGGGCGCGCATCCGGATGCGCTGACGACGCGGCAGCGGGCTCACTCACGGCGACCACGCTACGCGATACCGTCAGAGCATGAGCGCCCCCGCAGACGAGGCCCGCACGGATGAGTTCGAACCGCGGTTCGAGCCCATGCCGTACGCGGGCCTGCCGCACGAGGCGCCGCCGGTGGCGCGCCCGCGGCCGAAGCTCAATACGCTCGCCGTCGCCTCCCTCATCCTCGCCGTCATGCTCAGCCCGCTCGCCGCGCTGTTCGGGCACATCGCCGCGGCGCAGATCGGTCGATCGCGCGGCACCGAGCGCGGAGCCGTCATCGCGTGGATCGCGGTCGGGCTGGGCTACGTCTGGCTCGTCGGAGCGATCGTCATCGGCGTGGTCGTCTGGCGCGTGCTGAACGGATGACCGCACTTGCCTGGGTCGAACCTGCAGCTCGGCTGCCGCTGCGGTGGGGCACCTACCGGGGGCGGGTGAACGGCGGGCTCGTGCTCATTGCGGGCGGGCTCGTGCACCTGCAGGCTGCCCGCACCGAAGACCTGATACCGCTCATCATCGGGTCGACCGCGCATGTCATCGGCTGGCTGATCATGCCGGCGACGGCATGGAGGCGGCTCGTGCCCCTGCTGCCGAGCACGCTCGTCGTGTGGCTTTTGCTGACGGGGCCGCAGTCGGTCTGGACTCTCACCGTTCCGTTCATCTTCTGGCTCATCGTGCGTCACCGACCGGCGCGCAGCTACCTGGCGCTCGGCCCCGTGCTGCTCAACGGCGTCGCCGCCGTCGGGCTGTTCGGCGAGTACGACGGCATGCTGCTCTCGCTGGCGATCTCGGGGATTGTGCTCGTCGGCTCTGCGTGGTGGGCGTGGGCATTGGCACGGCCGGCACGACGCATCCCTGTCGCGGCATCGACATAGGGTCTGCAGAGCATTTTCGGGGCGAGATTCTCTAGACTTCTCGCCATGGCCACTTCCAACCCCGCATTCTCGAACTCCCCTGCCTTCACGCAGAGCGCCACCAAGGCGATTCAGTGGACCCAGGAGCCCTCGGCGCAGCAGCTCGACGAGCTGTACGCCCGCTCGTCGGCGACGCCCGAGCAGATGGACCGCATGACGTACGAGAACACGATCGTCAAGACCGTGATCGCGTTCGTGGTGCTGCTGGCTGGCGCTGCCGTGGGCTGGATCATTCCCGCACTGACGATCCCGGCCGCGATTATCGGCTTCGTGCTCGCGCTCGTCAACATCTTCAAGAAGCAGCCGTCGCCGCCCCTCGTTCTCGCCTACGCCGCGGTGCAGGGTGTCTTCGTGGGCGGCATTTCGATGCTGTACAACACCATGTGGGACGGCATCGTGGTGCAGGCCGTGCTCGGCACGTTCGCGGTCGTCGGCATCACGCTCGCGCTCTTCGCGAGCGGCAAGATCCGAGCCACGAAGCGCGCGACGAAGATCTTCATGGTGGCGATCATCGGCTACGCGGCCTTCTCGCTCATCAACTTCGGCCTCATGATCTTCGGCGTGACCGAGAGCATGTTCGGTCTGCGCGACACGATCTTCCTCGGCATGCCGCTGGGCTTCTGGCTCGGAATTCTCGTGATCCTGCTCGCGGCGTACTCGCTCGTGCTCGACTTCGAGTCGATCAAGACCGGGGTTCAGCGCGGCGCGCCGGCCGTCTGGGGCTGGCAGGCCGCCTTCGGCATCATGGTCACGGTCATCTGGCTGTACCTCGAGATCCTTCGCCTGCTCGCCATTCTGCGCGGCGAGTAGTCGACAGCTCGCATCGAGCATCCGATTCAGGATGGGGCCGCCCTTCGGGGCGGCCCTTTCTCGTTGGTGCGGGTCGTGTTGCGTGGTCGCTACCTAGTGCCACGACTGCTCCACCGGCCCAGACTCAATGCGACCGTTACCCTCCACACGCTCACCGATCAGGCCGCCCCCGCCGCCGCTCAAGGTGCGAGATGTGCCGCTAAGGCTGTGTGCCGCTCGCGGCATGTGCCGCGGGAGGCACACTGCGTCCGCGGCAGGTCGGCTGCCGGGGGCTTAGGTGACCCGAGCGCCGAGACGGCAACCGGTTGCTCAGTAGAGGCGTTCAGGTTGCTCGGCGCTCAAGAGATCGCGGCCGAGACGGCCGCTGGAATAGCAACGCTGCGAGGCCCGAAAGGGCCTCGCAAAGCGCGTTGCTATTCCCATTCAATCGTTCCGGGGGGCTTCGACGTGACGTCCAGCACGACCCGGTTCACACCGTCGACCTCATTCGTGATGCGGTTCGAGATGCGGGCGAGCACGTCGGAGGGCACACGGGTCCAATCGGCCGTCATCGCGTCTTCTGACGACACGGGCCGCAGCACGATCGGGTGGCCATAGGTGCGCCCATCGCCTTGCACTCCCACTGAGCGCACGTCGGCGAGCAGCACGACCGGGCACTGCCAGATCTCGGTGTCGAGCCCGGCTGCGGTGAGCTCGGCGCGCACGATCGCGTCGGCCTCGCGCAACAGGTCGAGGCGCTCCTGCGTCACCTCGCCGATGATGCGGATGCCCAGCCCGGGGCCGGGGAACGGCTGCCGTGCCACGATCGGCTCGGGCAGCCCCAGCTCGCGGCCGATAGCGCGCACCTCGTCTTTGAAGAGCGTGCGCAACGGCTCGACGAGCTCGAACTCGAGGTCGTCGGGCAGCCCGCCGACGTTGTGGTGGCTCTTGATGTTGGCCGTGCCGGTACCGCCGCCCGACTCGACAACGTCGGGGTACAGCGTGCCCTGCACGAGATACTTCACCGCCTCGCCCTCGCCCTGCGCCTCGAGCACGAGCGCCTCGGCCGCGTTCTCGAAGGTGCGGATGAACTCGCGGCCGATAATCTTGCGCTTTGTCTCGGGGTCGGTGACACCCGTGAGCGCGTCAAGAAACTGCTCGCGAGCATCCACGGTCACGAGACGGATGCCCGTCGCGGCTACGTAGTCTTCCTCGACCTGGCGACGCTCGTCGGCGCGCAGCAGACCATGATCGACGAAGACGCAGACGAGCTGATCGCCGACCGCTTCGTGCACGAGGGCAGCCGCCACGGCGCTGTCGACACCGCCCGAGAGCCCGCAGATGACGCGCGCGTCACCGACCTGCGCGCGGATGCGCTCGACCTGCTCGGCAATGACGCTGCCGCTGTTCCAGTCGGCGGCGATCCCCGCCGCATGGTGCAAGAAGTTCTCGAGCACGCGCTGGCCAAACTCTGAGTGCTTGACCTCGGGGTGCCACTGCACGCCATAGAGCCGGCGCTCGTCACTCGCGAAAGCCGCGACCGGGGTGTCGTCAGTGCTCGCCAGCACCGCGAAGCCCTCGGGCGCCTTCGCGACCGAGTCGCCGTGGCTCATCCACGTGGTCTGGCTCTCGGGCTGGCCAGCGAGCAAAGCACCGCCGTCGCCGTGAACGGTCATCGTGGTCGCGCCGTACTCGCGGCGGCCGGTCTTCGCGACCTCGCCACCGAGCTGCTGCGCCATGACCTGAAAGCCGTAGCAGATGCCCATGACGGGCACTCCCAGCTGCAGGATGCCGGGGTCGAGACTCGGAGAACCCGGTTCGTAGACGCTCGAAGGGCCGCCGCTCAACACGATGCCGGCGGGGTTGAGCGCTGCGACCTCAGCCGCCGTGATGGTGTGGGGCACGATCTCGCTGTAGACGTTGGCCTCGCGCACGCGACGCGCGATCAACTGGGCGTACTGCGCGCCGAAGTCGACGACGAGCACGGGGCGCTGGTCGGTATCGCTCATGCGGTGGCCTCCGAGCTCACGTGCCGGGCTTCGATCGCGGCGACGATCTGCGCGACCTCACGGGGAACCTGCCGTTCGAAGTAGAACGACAAGAACGGCACGATGCCCCCCATGGCGATCCACAGGAAGCGCAAGAACGCCCACGGCACCGACCCGAGGTAGACGACGCGCCACAGCACGAAGTTGCACGCGAGGTAGAGCACGTAGAGCCAGCCGTGCACCGTGAGCAGGAAGATCGACACGTTGAAGCCCGTGAGCGTATCGATCGGGGTCAGAGCGAGGAATCCGCTCTCGCCGCCCAGCTCAATGTCTCGACCGAACCCGTACCGCGTCACCATCATGACAACGAGGCCGAGCAGAAAGATGCCGGTGACGATCGACGAGACCTTGAAGATCGAGACGGTGCGCGTGATGAGGGGAATATCCCGGGGCTGAGGGCCGATCGCCATGACCTCAGTCTATGGGCGCGGGCTGAGGGCTCGGCTCGGGTGACGACCCTGCCGCGGCGAGCCCGAGCTTCTCCTGCTCATCCTTCACGAGACGCCACCACAGGTAGACCGCGAAGCCTCCGAAGATGACCCACTCGATCGCGTAGAAGAGGTTGAGCAGGTTGAGCGACACGTCGGCCGTCGGTGGAGGGGCGGCGATCGCCTCGAGACCCGGCGGCGGCGTCTCGAGCACGAGGTACCCGGAGTACACGGTGTCGACGTCGCTCCAGAGGTTGATCAGCTCAGCAACAGCGATCGTCGAGCGCTCACCCGCTTCGAAGTCGCTCACTTGCGGCGACTCGCTCGGAACGTACCGGCCGGTCAGATCCTGCGCACCGCTCGGCAGGTTCGGGATGCTCGCCCCGGGCTCCACGAATCCCGCAGCCACGGCGAGACTCGCGCCGTTCTCGGTCACGAGGTGCCGCAGCACCCAGTCACCCGGCTCGCCCTCCGCACCGGAGTCTGCCCCGCCAGCATCGCCGGCTCCGCTCAGGCGCCCGGTCACGACGACCTCGTCGCCGTCGACCCAGGTGCCCGACACCGTGACGACGCGGCCACTGGCCTCGGTCGTCATGACCGTCTGCGGCTCGGCGATCGAGTTGAGCGGCACGGGAGTCTCGGTGTCGCGCTCGTCGACGATGGCCGTCTCGAGCGAGCGCTCGAGCTGCCACTGGCCGAGTGCGGCAAACGCGGCCGCGACGCCGAAGGCGAGCGCGAGCGCGGCGATCCAGCGCGGCCGCCGGGCGATCTGCCAGAAGCCCGGCGCAGCGGTCGACGTCATGGCGGTTTCTCCTGGCGAGGGTGTCGGGGCAAGCGCCGCGCGACGCTCTCAGTCTACAAAGCACGAGCGGGGCCCCTCCTGAGAGGGACCCCGCTCGCTACGTCGCTCGCGCTAGTCGACGCTGCAGAGCACGAGGTTCTCGACGTCGAGGCTCAGCACGGAAGGACCGCCGAGCACGTAGATCGTCGAGATGCCTTGACTCACGATCGTCGCCAGCACATCGGGCAGCATGCAGTCCGCCGGCGAGATGTAGAGCGGAGCGCCCTGATTCGCCGCGGCCGTTCCGCCGCCGAGTGCGTCAGCGAAGATCAGCCCTGTCGCGAGGTAGGCGACCGACTCGGTCGTGAAGATCGCGTCATTGATCTCTACCGCTGTGGCGTAGCGATCGACCCCGGAGAGGCGGTTGACCGTGACCGATGAGAGTGCCTCGAGCTGATCTTCGATGCTCTGGGTGACCACCCCGATTCCGCCGGCGATGTAGACGGTCTCGGTGCCGAGACCATTCAGCACCGACAGGGTCGCGGCGTCGACCGCGGCCTGATTGCCGGGTACGAGCACCACCGGGCCGTTGAGCTCTGCCGCCGCGGGTCCTGCGGCGAGCGCGTCGGGGAACTCGAGTCCGGTCGCCACGAACGCGTTGAGCGCCGAGGTGAAGAACTCCTCAGCGATCGCCCTCGAGGTCGCGTAGCGATCGATGCCGGCGACGCGCTGCACCGTCGGGGTGAACGTGAGCGCTTCGATGGCATTCTCGACCGCGGTAGAGACCACGCCCGTGCCACCGACGATGACGACGGTCGACGGGCTCAGCCGCTCGAGCTCGGCGCTCACGACGGCAGGCAGTGCGTTGGCCGGCACGAGCAGCAGCGGCGCATTGACGCTCGCCGCGGCGGGCGCGGCGCTGAGTGCGTCAGCGAACTGCTCACCGGTCGCGATGAAGACCGTGTCGGGCTCACCGTCGGCGAAGACCGACGCTGACACCTCGACGGCGGTGGCGTAGCGGTCTGCACCGAAGAGACGCTCAGTCGTCGGCGCCGGCAGCGTCTCGAGGTCAAAGCCGAACGGGGTCGTGACGCACCCGACGGTAATCGACTCGATGGTCGCCGAACCGGTCACTCCCGAACCCAGGCTGTAGCCGTACTCGGTGATCTTCGCCTCAGGGTTGGCGATCAACCACTCGTCGAGAGTGCCGAACCCGGGGTAGCCGAAGCCGCCCGGCATGCCGAACGCGTTCGATCCCGTCACCCAGAAACCGGCGTCTGCCCAGTCACCGTTGACCTCGGTGGTCCAATCGCCGCCGCCGTACACCCATGGCTCGCCGACGAGGTAGGCGTCGCGGGTTCCGTTGCCGTCGGCATCGAAGCCCAACTGCAGGCTCGGGCGCACACCGGTGAAGCCGTCAGCGATGTCAAGCTCGACGCTGCCGACCTCGCTTAGCGCGATGTCGATCGGCACGTAGCCGGCCGCCTTGCGCTGGTCAGGACTTCCCGCATCGCCGAACGTGCTGACGATCAGTCCGTCGTCGGTGAAAACGTTCGTGCCCTGTGTGCGGGTCTGCGAGAAGTCCCAGCCTCCGAGCGCGAGGTTGGTCACCTCGGTGCCGAGCGTCGGCACGCACGCCTCGATCACGGGCTGGAAGAACGTGTAGCGCGTGTCGTCCCAGACGATGCTCTCGACGACGGCCAGGCTGTCAGCCTGAACGCCGTAACCGCCGAGTGCGACGCCGCCACCGGCTGCCGAGGCAGCGGCAAACAGTGCGTCGATGAGCTCACCGAGTGAGTCCTCCTCTTGCGCGACGTAGTCACCGAAGGGCCGCGTGGTCGCCCACGTGTCGGCCTGCGAGAACGAGTTGCTGCCTGCGCTCAGGCTGGTCGACCGGAGGGTCGTGAAGCTCGGCGCGAGCGGGTTGCCGAAGAAGACCGGAACCTGGTACGTGACCGTTCCGCTGACGACCTCAACGCTTGCACGCTCGATGAGTGTGCGCAGGTCGTCGCGAGTGATCGTGACCGCAGCAGGGTCGCTGAGATCTGTGCCCTTGATCACCGTCGACGGACCTCCGATGCCGAGGTGCAGACCATCCGCGAAAACGGTCGAGCGGTCGCTCGTCTGGCCCTCGTGCCATTCGGTGTAGGTCTCTGACGTCTCGTTCGGCTTCACGTCGCGCTCGAAGACGGTGACCTCGTTCAGCGGGTCGATCGCGGGAACACTGTCAGCCGTGATCTCGAGCGCGAGCCCGAAGAAGCTGGCCCAGCCTGTGTCGATGGTCAGGCCCGGGGTGCGGCCGAGGTAGGTGGAATCCCAGAACATCTCGTCGTAGGTCTCGACCGCGCCGACAGACGGAGCCGCGTTGACGAGGCTCACATTGAGCGAGTTGTAGGGGCCGTTCACGCCCAACGGAGCGGCACCGTACGACTGCGTGTTGTAGGCGATCGAGACGATCACGTCGTTGCTGACCAGCTCGTTGAGCCCGTCAAAGGTGACCGACGTGTTGAAGCCGTTGTAGCAGGTCTCCGTGACGTCGCTGTACCAGCGGTTGTCACCGCACTCTTCGGCGTTCGCCGACGGACGGAACGGAATGGTCTTGTCTTCGGTGACCGTCGTGATGAGGTCGCCCACGGCAGGGGTCGCCCCTGAGTTGTCGACCTCGTAGAGCGAGAGCGTGATGGGGTGATCAAAGCTTGAACCTGGCGTGGTCACGCAGGGATTTGCTCCCGACTCCCAGTTCTCGCAGGACCAGTTGGTGAGGCCGACCGTCACCTCGGTGATGATGCGGTTGCCACCGCCCAGCTGGATGTAGTCGCCGAACGCGCTCGTGCTCGTGGCCTGGAAGCCCAGGCTCGAGTAGGCGGGCGGCATCGGGTCGGGAATCGAGTCGTAAACGACGGCGGGCGCTGCTGCTGCGGGGCTGGCTGCGATGACAGCCAAGCCGGTGGCGGCGAGCGACAGAGCAGCGATGCTGCTGAGCGCGCGCACGCCGAAGGGGCGTGTTCGGGTCACGGGTGTCTTCTCCAAGGGGGCTGACAGCCGCGGGTTCGGGTTGGCTGTCGTCGGGTAGGTATCGTTCACTCAGGAGAGAAAGCGAAACGTCGTCGCTCCTGAACTTCCGTCAGGCTAAGCGACAACACCGACATTCACAACAATTCCTCGCGAAGTCACCCTGTGAAGGCGTTCAGGGGCGCGTCGAGGCGACGACATCGGGCGCCTCGAGCCGCACGCGGTCGGCGCTCACGTCATCGGGCTGCTCCTGGCTCGCAATCTCAGCGGCCACGCGGCGCAGATAGTGGTCGATCTCCCACTGCGTGCGCTCAGCATCCCACCCCAATTCGGCGGCCATCAGCTCGGCGACCACCGGCGCGGCCGCGACGCCGCGATCCCATGCCTCGATCGAGATACGGGTGCGGCGTGCGAGCACGTCTTCGATGTGCAGTGCGCCCTCGTGTGTCGCCGCGTAGACGACCTCAGCACCGATGTAGTCGTCAGCGCCCGGCAGCGGTTCCTGCAGCTCGGGTCGCGCCATGATGAGCTCGAGCAGCTCGTCAGTCATGACGCCGTAGCGGTTGAGCAGGTGCTCAATGCGCACAGTGTGCACGCCGAAGGCGCGGGCGATCTTGCGGCGCTTGTTCCACGCAGCCTGGTAGCCTTCGGCGCCGAGCAGCGAGATGTGCTCGGTCACGCACGGCGCGATCGTGCCGTCGAGCGCCGCCGTGGCCTCGTCGATCGCATCTTTCGCCATGATGCGGTAGGTCGTCCACTTGCCGCCTGCCACGACGACGAGGCCCGGAACGGTGTGCGCGACAATGTGCTCGCGGCTGAGCTTCGAAGTCTCGTCCGACTCACCTGAGAGCAGCGGACGCAGCCCCGCGAACACGCCTTCGACGTCTTCGCGCGTGAGCTTGACGCGCAGCACCTCGTTGACCGTCGAGAGAACGTAGTCGATGTCGGCGGCGGTGGCGGCCGGGTGCGCTTTGTCAAGGTTCCAGTCGGTGTCGGTCGTGCCGATGAGCCAGTGGCGTCCCCACGGAATCACGAACAGCACGCTCTTCTCGGTGCGCAGCAGAAGGCCGACGGTCGACTGGAAGCGATCGCGCGGCACGACGAGGTGAATGCCCTTGGATGCCCGCACCTTGAATTGACCGCGCTCGCCGACCATCGCCTGCGTGTCGTCGGTCCAGACGCCCGTGGCGTTGACCACCTGACGAGCCTTGACCTCGAAGTGCTCGCCGGTTTCGAGGTCGTGCGCCTTCACGCCGACGACGCGCTCGCCGACCTTGATGAAGCCTTCGACCCGCACCCGACTCGCCACGTGGGCACCATAGAAAGAGGCCGTGCGCGCGAGCGTCGACACGTAGCGCGCATCGTCGACCTGAGCGTCGTAGTACGTGAGGCCGCCCGTGAACGCGTCGTCGGCGAGGCTCGGCGCCGCCTTGAGCACCTGGCGCTTCGAGAGGTGACGGTGGTGCGGCACCCCCGGCGGGCGCCCGCCGGTGTAGCTGAACACGTCGTAGAGGGCCATGCCCGCACCGATGTAGGCCCGCTCGATGATCGGCTTCGTCAGCGGGTACAAGAACTTGACCGGCTTGACGAGGTGCGGGGCGAGCCGCTGCAGCAGCAGCCCGCGCTCGATGAGCGCCTCGCGCACGAGCCTGAAGTCGAGCTGCTCGAGGTACCGGATTCCTCCGTGCACGAGCTTCGACGACCGGCTCGAGGTGCCGCTGCCCCAGTCGCGCTGCTCGAGCATGCCCGTGCTGAGGCCCCGGGTCACGGCGTCGAGCGCAGCCCCCGTGCCGACGATGCCGCCGCCGACCACGAGCACGTCGAGCTCTTTGGCCTTCAGCCGTTCGATGGCCGCCGAGCGCTCTTCGGGGCCGAGCTTCGATGAACGGGTGACCGTGCGAGCCATGAATCCTCCTGAGGGTGGGGGCAACCGGGGCGCTAGCGACCCGCCGTATAGGGGGCGACGACCACATCGACCCGCTGAAACTCTTTGAGATCTGAGTAGCCGGTCGTCGCCATCGATCGTCGCAGAGCGCCCATGAGATTCGCCTGGCCGTCGGCCGTCGCGCTCGGCCCGAACAGCAGCTGCTGAAGCGGTGCGAACTGGCCGACGTGCACGCGGCGGCCGCGCGGAAGCTCGGGGTGATGCGCCTCGGGCCCCCAGTGCCACCCGCCGCCCGGAGCATCCGTCGCCCGCGCAAGCGCGGTACCCAGCATGACGGCGTCCGCGCCCATGGCGACCGCCTTGACGATGTCGCCGCTCGTGCCGAGGCCGCCGTCGGCGATGACGTGCACATAGCGCCCTCCCGACTCGTCGAGGTAGTCACGACGTGCGGCGGCGACGTCGCTGACCGCGGTCGCCATCGGGGCGTGGATGCCCAGGCTGAGCCGCGTCGTCGACGCAGCCCCGCCGCCGAACCCGACGAGCACCCCGGCCGCACCCGTGCGCATGAGGTGCAGGGCAGCCGTGTAGGTCGCGGCGCCGCCCACCATGACGGGCACGTCGAGCTCGTAGATGAACTTCTTCAAGTTGAGGGGCTCGACCGTGTTGCTGACGTGCTCGGCACTCACCGTCGTGCCGCGGATCACGAACAGGTCGACCCCCGCGTCGATCACGGCCTGGTGGTGCTCTTGCGTGCGCTGCGGGCTGAGTGCCGCGGCGACGGGCACGCCCGCAGCACGAATCTCTGAGAGTCGGGTGGCGATGAGCTCGGGCTTGATCGGCTCTGCGTAGATGCGCTGCATCTCGGCCGTTGCGCCGTCGTCGGCGAGTTCGCGAATGCGCTCGAGCTTCGCCTCGGCATCGTCGTAGCGGGTCCAGAGGCCTTCGAGGTCGAGCACGCCGAGGCCGCCGAGTCGCCCGATCTCGATCGCGGTCTGCGGGCTCACCACCGAGTCCATCGGCGCTGCGATCACCGGAATCTCGAAGGTGAGCGCGTCGATGCTCCAGTGGAGCGACACGACTTCGGGGTCGCGGGTGCGCCGACTCGGCACCACCGCAATGTCGTCGAACGAGTACGCCCTGCGCCCGCGTTTGGCCCGCCCGATCTCGATCTCCATCACTCGCCCACTCTATCGGCGGGCAGGGTTGTAGCGTGGCGAACGGCGGCACTCGATCGCCGCTGACAGAGGAGTCACCGTGACAGGCAGCGCGCTCAGCATCGAACGACCCGGGTCGCGCGACGACGCACCGCTGCGGGTCGCCGTCGTCGGAGCCGGCGGCTGGGGCGCCCAGCACGCGCGCATGATCACCGAGCGGGTCGACACCGAGCTCGTGGGCATCGTGGGTCGCACCCCCGATCGCACCGAGGCGCGCGCGGCCGAGTACGGCACGCGCGCCTACACCTCGATCGCGCGCATGCTCGAGACCGAGCATCCCGACCTCGTCACCGTCAGCCTGCCCAACGAAGAGCACTTCGCTCCGACGCTCGAGCTGCTGCGCGCGGGTGTGCCGCTGCTCGTCGAGAAGCCGCTCGTCTTCGACCTCGCAGAGGCCGATCAGTTGCTCGAGGCAGCCGGCGACATCTTCTTCGGCATCAACTTCAACCACCGCTACGCCGAACCCGTGCAGCGGGCGCGGGCGGCGGTGCAGGCCGGCGAGCTCGGCGAGCTCGTGTTCGCGACCTGGCGCTTCGGCGGCGAGGCCAACCGGGGGCCGTCGCCGCACGCCAACCTCATCGAGACGCAGTGCCACGGCTTCGACACGCTCGAGCACCTGTGCGGGCCGATTGTCTCAGTCGCCGCGCAGATGACGACGATGACCTACGGCGCGTTCAGCACGGTGGCCATCGCCCTCGAATTCGCCTCGGGAGCCGTCGGCACCATGCTCGGCTCGTACGACTCGTCGTACGCCTACCCCGACACCCAGCGCGTGGAGCTCAACGGCACGGCGGGTCGCGCGGTCATCCACGACACCGTGCGGGCGCTGACCCTGCAGTCGGTCGGCGACGAGACCGAGCGGGTGTGGCGGCCGGGCTACTTCGACGACGAGGCACGGTCGTTCGAGCGCACTGCCGACCGGCATCTGGATGCTGTGCTCGCAGCCCTGCGCGCGGGCTCACCCCCGCCGATCCCCGCGTCGGCGGGTCGCCGTGCGCTCGAGCTCGCGCACGCGGTGATCCGCTCGCACGAGACCGGGGCCCGCGTGCCGACCACGCCCGCGGCCCCGTAGCCGCCCGTCGCCCGCCGCCGCGTCGCCGTGGCCGCCTCCATCGTCGCCGCCGCCTCCATCGCCGCCGCCGCCGAGCACCGCGGTGCCCGACCCCTACCCGTGCGCCGCTTTTCGCACTGAATGCGACAGTTCGCACGGTTCAACTCGTACGAACTGTCGCTTCCGGTGCGAAGCGCGCACGTGGCGCCCGCCGAGGCACGTCGGCAGCCTCCAGCTTGTGCCTCAGGCGGCGCGGATCTCGCAGATCGTCGCGCACACAGCGGAGCATCCCGTCTCCTGTCGCCCGAATCGCATCCTCGCGTTCCTTCTCCTCGATGACGACCTGCTCTGCGGTGCGACCACCCCACGCTTCGCCCGCTCGGTACTTGAGGCGCCCGTCGAACTCACCCGCGAGGTGAATCGACGGCCACCGAAAGTCGGAGCGGAAGCGCCGCCCGTCGGCGAGCCGATACTCGTGTTGCAGGTCGGGAACTTCGAAGCCGAGCTGATGGATGAGCGTGCGCATCCACGACTCGCCCGGCGACTCCGACCGCCCGTCAGCGAACGCGAGTGCGCGCTCGAGACGAGCCCTGCCGCGCACCAGGGCGAGCGCATCCGCCGCCGCTCGTATCTCCTCGAGAGTCGTCGCAGCCGCGCCGCCGCGCCGCCGCACTCTGATCGCCCAGTCGATCGCCGCGACAGTGCGTGCGAAAGACGAACGCACACCAAGTTCGGCGATCGTGCGCGGCAGATCAGTGACACGTGCCCCTCGATGTTCGACGATGCGGTACCCGTCGTCTGGTGTGGCCCAGTACCTCAGATCGGAGGCTCGACGGGTAGCGCGGTCATCCCACCCCAGCGCAATCACCTCCGGAGAGAACTGGTCTTCAAGGATCGGCACGCCCCAGACCCGCGCTGCGGAGATGCCGCACAGCGGTTGTCGTACGCGCCCTCGAGTGGCGGCGGCAACAGCGCGCAACAGCTCGCGATCTCCGGGGTCGAGGCGCTCGATCACCTCGCGCGGCACGTAGATGCCTCGAACAAGCCGCACGACCTCGCCGTGCCTAGTCGCTCGTTGTAGCCACCGGGCGCGGGACGGATCGTCGACCTCGGCGACGACGATGGCGTGAGCGAGAGCGTCGGCGATGATGTCGGTCATGCCGTGACAATGCCCCGCCCACCGGCCACTGCGCGCGTGAGGCGGCCGAGTGTGCACAGCACCCACCCTCGAGCACCTCCTGAGGGACGCGCGCCCGTACGTCGCACCCTTTGCGACACCTCGCACATGTCAGGCAGTGCGAAGTGTCGCAACTCGTGCGAAGCGACGACGGATGCTCGCGCCGGGCCGCGCGTGCGGCAACGCCGCCCGGGCACGGGCTAGCGGCGGTAGTTGGGCGCCTCGACGACCATCTGGATGTCGTGCGGGTGCGACTCTTTGAGCCCGGCAGCCGTGATGCGCACGAACTTGCCGCGGTTCTTCAGCTCGTCGATCGTGCGACCGCCGGTGTAGAACATCGACTGCCGCAGGCCGCCGAGCAGCTGGTAGACGACCGACGAGACGGGCCCGCGGTAGGGCACCTGGCCCTCGATGCCCTCGGCGATGAGCTGCTCGTCGCTCGGCACGTCGGCCTGAAAGTAACGGTCGCGCGAGTACGAGGTCTTGGTGCCGCGCGTCTGCAGCGCCCCGAGTGAGCCCATGCCGCGGTATGACTTGAACTGCTTGCCGTTGACGAAGATCAGGTCGCCAGGGCTCTCGTCGGTGCCCGCGAGCAGCGAGCCGAGCATCACGGTGTCGGCGCCAGCGACGAGGGCTTTGGCGATGTCGCCCGAATACTGCAGACCGCCATCGGCGATGACGGGCACTCCGGCCGGGCGGGCCGCGAGCGAGGCCTCATACACCGCGGTGATCTGAGGAACGCCCACGCCGGCGACGACGCGCGTGGTGCAGATCGAGCCAGGGCCAACCCCGACCTTGACAGCGTCGGCGCCCGCGTCGATGAGCGCCTGGGCTCCGGTGCGAGTCGCGACGTTGCCGCCGATGACGTCGATGTGCGCGAAAGCTGGGTCGGCCTTCAGCCGCGCGATGATCTCGAGCACGCCGCGGCTGTCACCGTTGGCCGTGTCGACCACGAGCACGTCGATGCCGGCGTCGCGCAGCTGCCCGGCTCGATCCCACGCGTCGCCGAAGAAGCCGATGGCGGCCCCGACCCGCAGGCGTCCCTCGGCATCTTTTGTGGCGTTGGGGTACTGCTCGCTCTTGTCGAAGTCTTTGACGGTGATCAGGCCGTGCAGGCGCCCGGCGTCATCGACGAGGGGCAGCTTCTCGATCTTGTGCTGGGCGAAGATCGCGAGCACGTCGTCTTGATTGATGCCGACGGGCCCGGTGATGAGCGGAGCCTTCGTCATCACATCGCGCACGAGGGTGGAGTCGGCTTCGAATCGCGAGACGAAGCGCATGTCACGGTTGGTGATGATGCCGACGAGCAAGCCGTCGCCCTCGACGACGGGAAGACCGGAGACGCGGAACTGCCCGCAGAGAGCATCCACTTCGGCGACGGTCGCGTCAGGCGTGGTGGTGACCGGATTCGTGATCATGCCCGATTCGGAGCGCTTGACCTTGTCGACTTGCTGTGCCTGCTCGTCGATCGAGAGGTTGCGGTGCAGAATGCCCAAGCCGCCCTGCCGCGCCATGGCGATCGCCATGCGGGCCTCGGTCACGGTATCCATCGCGGCCGAGATGAGGGGCGCGTGAACCCGGATACGGCGGGTCAGCTGCGAGGTCGTGTCGGCCTCGCTGGGAATGACGTCGGTGTGCGCAGGGAGCAGCATCACGTCGTCGTAGGTGAGACCGATGAAGCCGAAGGGGTCGGGCTGGTCCATGACGTCCTTTGCGTCCGGGGTGCTGGAAAGCACGCGCGAAAGGTGGTGCAGATGAACCGGAATGCCACACTGAAGACCGGTACTCGATTCTAAGCGAGTTAGGTCGAAACGTATTCCGTGGCCATAATGGCTGAGCGGTATCGGTCGTCGCCGGAAACACCTCGGCAACAATCGCGCCGTATCGTCACCGTGGACGAATCGGGCCTGCTGGCCCGCTGGGCCCCACCCGCCCTGACCCGAAACAACCTGGAGGTTTCGTGGCACACGCTGCTAGCAGACCAAGTACTCGACACGCATCCCGACGGTTCTCCGCGGTGCTCTTCGCGACCATTGTGGCCGCCCTCACCTTCTCGGCCGTCTCACCGGCTGCCGCCGAAGAGATCGGCCTCGACGAGTACGACAACCGCATCAGCGGCCTCGTCGAACTCGCCGACGAGCCTCTTGCCGACGTGCAGCTCGTCGTTGACGGGCAAGGCTTCCGCGTCGAGGTCGTCTCGGGCGACGACGGCCGCTGGGCCGTGGGCGTTCCCGAGCGGGGTGAGTACACCGTCACGCTCAACGAAGACACACTGCCCGAGGGCATCGCGGTCATCGATGAAGACCTCGAGCAGCCCAACGTGCGCACGATCAACGTGGGCCAGTCGGGTGTCGCGATCGCCAACTTCTTCATCGGGCAGGGCGAGCGCAACACCGTCAGCCTGTTCGACCAGGTCATCGAGCGCATCTTCAACGGCCTCAACTTCGGCCTACTGCTCGCCCTCGCCGCGATCGGCCTCTCGCTCGTCTTCGGCACGACGGGCCTCAGCAACTTCGCGCACGCCGAACTCGTAACCTTCGGCGGGCTCATGGCCCTGCTCTTCTCGATCGGGTTCGGCATACCCATTTGGCTCGCCATTCCGATCGCCATCGCGCTCAGTGCCGCGTTCGGCTGGGTGAACGATGCGGCGCTCTGGAAACCCTTGAGACGCCGAGGCGTCGGCCTGATCCCGATGATGATCGTCTCGATCGGTCTCTCACTCGCGGTGCGCTACGTCTACCAGCTCTTCGTCGGCGGCGACACGCAACAGCTGCCGGGCGCGACAGACACGACCTTCTCGATCGGTGTCTTCGGCCTGTCATGGATCGACGTCGGCAGCATGGTGCTCAGTGTCATCGTGCTTCTCGCCGTCGGCTACTTCCTGCTGCGCACGCGCATCGGCAAGGCGACCCGCGCAGTGAGCGACAACCCGTCGCTCGCGGCCGCGAGCGGCATCGACGTCGACCGGGTGATTCGCATCGTCTGGGTCATGGCGGGCGCGCTCGCCGGCCTCTCGGGCATCCTCTGGGCGTACTTCCGCCCCGGTGTGAGCTGGGACATGGGGTTCCAGATCTTGCTGCTGACCTTCGCCGCCGTCACGCTCGGCGGTCTCGGCACGGCCTTCGGCGCCCTCGTCGGCGCGCTCATTGTGGGCATGTTCGTCGAGCTGTCGACCCTCATCATTCCCTCCGACATGAAGTACGTCGGAGCGCTGGTGATTCTCATCCTGGTGCTGCTCGTGCGGCCTCAGGGCATCCTCGGACGCAAAGAACGAATCGGCTAGGGGCTGACCATGATCGACTGGATCCTTCTCTTCTCCAACGCCGCGCAGGAGATCATTTCTCCGACGACGGCTGCCTACGCGCTCGCCGCACTCGGGCTGGCGATTCACTTCGGCTTCACGGGCCTGCTGAACTTCGGTCAGGCGGGCTTCATGGCGCTGGGCGCGTACGGCTTCGCCATTGCCACGCTGACCTTCGGATGGCCGGTCTGGGCCGCGATCCTCACCGGCGTGGTGGCCTCCATCGTCTTCGCCCTGATTCTCGGCATACCCACGCTGCGGTTGCGGGCCGATTACCTCGCGATCGTGACGATTGCGGCGGCGGAGATCGTGCGGCTGCTGTTCACGACCAACACGTTCGTCGACGTGACGGGCTCTGCCAACGGCCTGCAGGGCTACAAGGGCGGGTTCGCCGCGCTCAACCCGATTCCCGAGGGCACCTACGGCTTCGGCCCGTGGGTCTACAACGAGTACGACTGGTGGGTGCGTATCTTCGGCTGGGGCCTCGTCGCCCTCGCTGCTTTCATCACGTGGCGCCTGTTCAAGAGCCCCTGGGGCCGTGTCATCAAGGGCATTCGTGAAGACGAGGATGCTGTGCGCGCGCTCGGCAAGAACGTCTACTTCTACAAGATGCAGTCGCTGGTCATCGGCGGCGTGTTCGGCGCCCTGGCCGGCATGATCTTCATCCTGCCTCGCGCCGTGGTGCCCTCGAACTACCAGACGTCGCTGACGTTCTTCATCTACGCGATCTTGTTGCTGGGCGGTGCCGCAACGGTTTTCGGCCCGATCATCGGCTCGGTCATCTTCTGGGTGCTGCTGTCGTTCTTCTCGGGCTTCATCGCTCGCGCGGTCGAGGTCGGATGGCTGCCGTTCCTGTCGAACGTTCAGGCTGGTCAGCTTCGCTTCATCCTGGTGGGCGTCGCGATCATGCTGATAGTCATCTATAGACCACAAGGAATCTTCGGGAACAAGAAGGAGCTGGCCTTTGTCAAGTAGCGCTGGCGCCAACGGCGCCCCGATCAAGTCAGTCGACCTGCACGTCGGTGAGGCAGCTCCCGGTGTCAAGAAGGTCGATCCCATCATCGTCGCCGACCACATCAAGCGCAGTTTCGGCGGCTTGACGGCGGTCGATGTCGAGCACCTCGAGATTCCGCGCGGCGCGATCACGGCCCTCATCGGCCCGAACGGCGCCGGTAAGACCACGCTCTTCAACCTGCTGACGGGCTTCGACAAGCCCGACACGGGCGAGTGGACGTTCGACGGGCAGGGCATCTCGGGCATCCCCGCCTTCAAGGTGGCCCGCAAGGGCCAGGTGCGCACCTTCCAGCTCACCAAGGCCCTCGGCCTGCTGACCGTGCTCGACAACATGAAGCTCGGAGCAAAGGGCCAGAGCGGCGAGAACCTCGCCCGCGCGCTGTTCCCGTGGTTCTGGCGCAAGCAAGAGGCCGAGATCGAGGCGCGTGCGCTCGAGCTGCTCGCGCGCTTCAAACTCGACGAGAAGAAGAACGACTACGCGGCCGGGCTCTCGGGCGGGCAGCGCAAGCTGCTCGAGATGGCCAGGGCCCTCATGAGCCAACCGACGTTGGTCATGCTCGACGAGCCGATGGCCGGCGTGAACCCGGCGCTGACCCAGTCGTTGCTCGACCACATTCTCAACCTCAAGACCGAGGGCATGACCGTGCTCTTCGTCGAGCACGACATGCACATGGTGCGTCACATCGCCGACTGGGTCGTCGTGATGGCCGAGGGCAAGGTGGTGGCCGAAGGCGACCCGCACGAAGTCATGGCGAACCCCGCGGTGATCGACGCCTACTTGGGCTCGCACCACGACTCAGACCTGGGCGATCTCGACACCGGAGTGATTTCTGCGATCAAGGAGCTGGCCGATGACGACGCCGACGAACACAAGCACTGAGGCCGCCGTGACGAACGAGACGCGCGACGTCGTCGTGCACGTCGACAATGTCACTGCGGGCTATCTGCCGGGCATCAACATTCTCGAAGAGTGCTCGCTCACGGCCTATGACGGCGAGCTCATTGGCATCATTGGCCCTAACGGCGCTGGCAAGTCGACGCTGCTGAAGTCGATCTTCGGCCTGGTGAAGGTGCGTCAAGGCACCATCTCGCTCTACGGCGACGACATCACCAACATGAAGGCCAACAAGCTCGTCGCCAAGGGCGTCGGCTTCGTGCCGCAGACGAACAACGTCTTCCCGACCCTCACCATTCAAGAGAACCTCGAGATGGGGCTCTTCCAGAAGCCGAAAGAGCTCACCGATCGCCTCGCGTTCGTCGTGAGCATCTTCCCCGAGCTCGGCAAGCGTCTCGGTCAGCGCGCTGGCTCGCTCTCGGGCGGAGAGCGACAGATGGTGGCGATGAGCCGCGCGCTCATGATGAGCCCCGAGGTCATCCTGCTCGACGAGCCGAGCGCCGGCCTCTCGCCGGTGCGGCAAGACGAGGCGTTCTTGCGCGTGAAAGAGATCAACAAGGCGGGCGTCACGACCATCATGGTCGAGCAGAACGCCCGCCGCTGCCTGCAGATCTGCGATCGGGGCTATGTGCTCGACCAGGGCACCGATGCCTATACCGGCACGGGCCGTGAGCTGCTCAACGACCCCAAGGTCATCGGTCTGTACCTCGGAACCCTCGGGCAGGAATAGAAGCCCGCAGAACGGCGCACACGGCCCCGCAGAGCCACTCGGCTCGGCGGGGCCGTCGTCGTCGGCGGTGCGGGATGCTCGGCGGGGCCGTCATCGTCGGTGCGGGGATGCTCGCCGCACGCCGGGCGCACGAAGAAGGGGCCCCGACCGAAGTCGGGGCCCCTCTCAGCTGCAGCTAGTCGTGACTAGTTGATGCGGCTGAAGGTGTTGTCGGCAGCGTACTGGTAGATGCCGATGGTCGCCTCAGTGGGGTCGCCGTTCTCGTCGAACGTGATCGGGCCCGAAGGACCGTCGTAGTCGACAACGCCGCCGTCGAGGATGATCTGCGCGGCCGACGCGAAGTCGGTCGCCTTCTCACCATCGCCGGAACCACCCGAGACCTCCTGGAGCTTCGACGCGATGTCGACGCCCTCAGTCGAGCCGGCGGCGAGAGCCGCGAGCGCGAGCAGGATGACCGTGTCGTACGACTCGGCCGAGTACGCGAACTCGGTCAGGTCGGGGTCGACCTCGAGCAGGCGGTCACGGAAACCGTCTGCCAGTGCCGGGCCGGGCAGCGTGCCCTTGGCGCCCTCGACGAGGCCGGGCTCGAAGTCCTCGGTGTAGTTCGCGAGGTTGCCATCGACGAAGTACAGCTGGCTTCCGGGGTAGCCGGCGCCCACGAGTGCGGGCACGACGACCTTTGCCTGGTCGAAGGTGATGACGGCGATCGCGTCAGGAGCGGCTGCGGTCAGCGCGGAGACCTGAGCGTCGAAGCTCGTGTCACCCTCGTTGAACAGCTCCTCGGCGACAACCTCGCCACCGGCAGCCTCGAACGTCGCGCCGAGCGCGGCCGCGAGGCCGGTGCCGTAGGCGTCGTTGAGAACGAGCATGCCAAGCGTGGCAGCGCCGTCTTCGGCGATCAGGTTGCCGAGCACCTCGCCCTGCAGCAGGTCGCTGGGGGCGGTGCGCCAGTAGAGGCCACCATCGTCGTAGTTCGTGAAGTCAGGCGAGGTGTTCGCCGGCGAGAAGTGCACAACGCCCGCACCGGTGATCTGGTCGATCACGGTGAACGAGACGCCCGACGACGCTGCGCCGACGATGGCCGTGACGTCCTGCGAAAGGAGGTCGGTCACCGAGACGGTGGCGGTGTCGGTCGTGGTGTCACCCGAGTCGCGGTAGATGGCCTCAACCGTGATGCCGAGGTCGGCTTCGTTGATCTCTTGCACGGCAAGAGCAACGCCTGCCTCCTCCGGCGGGCCGAGGAACGCCAGCGCGCCACTCTGCGGGAGGATGGTGCCGATCTTGAGGGTCAGCTGCTCGGCGGGACCGGCCGGCTCTTCGGGCTCTGCCGTCGCGCAGGCACTCAGAACGAGTGCGCTGGCACCCACGATGGCAATGCCACCGAGGATGGACGAGAGAGAACGAGAGCGGCGGCCTGAGCCGGAAGTGAATACGCTCATGTTGCTCCTTGCGTTGAAAGGTGTTCAGGAAGAGGCCGCGCAGAAGCACGGCCGTCTTGCCACCGTACGGTGCCCAGACTCCATTCACAACTCATTCGGGTTACATCCCTGTAACACCCGGAAATGCGCGGTGGGTGACTCTCTCGCGACGATTTCCGTGCTTAGGCCCGGCAGTGCACGACGAATTCCGTTGCTCTCGCGCGCGCGTCTACTCGCCGAGCGTGACCGCGCCCTCCGGCTGCGGTCGGTTGTCGGCGTCGTAGCGCAGCAGACTCAGGGTGGCGGAGACGACATCGCCCGCGTCATCAAGTCCCAGCTCGCCCGAAAGCCCGTCGTAGTTGATCGTGCGGCCGTTGAGCAGAGCGTCAAAGCACTGGCCTGCGCTGGTGCAGACGACCTCACCACCCGTCACCTCGGCGACGGCGCGGCCGATCGACGAGCCTCCGTCATCGTCGGCGACCGTCGCCGCGAGGGCAGCCAGCACGACGGCGTCGTAGGTCTCCGGGGCGAAGCGCAGCACCCGCAGTCGGGGGTCTGACTGCAGCAGACGTGCGGTGAGCTGCTCATCGACCTCAGCCCCCGTGCGCACTCCGGCAGCGCCCTCGAGCACTCCCGCCTCGAGCGATGCCGAGTAATCGGCAGTCGTCGCGGAGGTGAACCAGAGCCGGTCGCCCGGCACTCCGCGCTGCACGATCGCGGCGACGAGTTCGGCGACCTGAGCGCTCGCGAGGCCTGTTGTCGCCAGCACGACCGCATCGGGCTCGCCCGCTGCAACGCTGAACGACAGCCGCGCGGTGCTCGAGGCGGCGTCGGCGCGCTCCACCGCGGCAAGCACGGTCGACGACCCGGCGAGCGCCGCGCGGGCCGCGTCGACGACCGACTGGCCCTGAGCATCCGACCCCGCGACGAGCGCGACCGTCTCGACACCGCCGTCGACAACCGACTGCATGATCGCCACCACTTCGCGATCGACGGCGGGAACGGTGCGCAGCAGAGAGCCACCGGGCTCGGCCGAGCGTGCCGTCGGGCTCGCGGCGGCCGTCGCGATCACGGCGACGCCAGCCTCGTCAGCCAACGGCAGCAGCCGTTCGAGCAGCACGGGCGAGGCGGGGCCGATGACGACATCGACGCCGCGGGCGACAAGGTCGGCGAAGCCCGACTCGAGCCTCTCGTCGTCCGCTGCGCCCGCGTCGCGATAGAAGGTCTCGACCTGGGTGCCGAGCACTCCGCCGGCCGTGTTGACATCGCGCACGGCGACCTCGATGGCGGCGATCATGCCGGCGCTGATGCTCGAGACATCGCCACTCATCGACAGCAGGGCACCGATGCGCAGCACGCCATCGCCCGTAGGACCGACGCTCTCGGTCGCTTTCGGCGTGGGAGTCGGCAGCGGGCGCGGCTCGGCGCACCCGGCCAGCAGCATCGGCACAACGACGCACGCGGCGGCGACAACCGGCAAACGCATCATGAGGCTGCTCCTTGCTGCTGACCGACGATACGGGGGCACCCTATCTCTCTCGCTCTAGGCTGAAGCGGTGACCGCGCCGTCGCCCCGTCAACTGACCGCAGCGTTCTCGCGCCTGAGCGAGGCGAGCGCGGCGGCCCTGCTGGCGACGAGCCACGGGATCGCAGCGGCGCATATCGAGCGCTTGGCGACCGAACGCGACGACAGCTTCTGCGTCGACACCGAGCGCGGCTCCCTCGTCGCGAAGTTCGCCCACCCCCTCGACGACCCCCGTTCGCTGCTCGATCAGGTCACGGTGCTCGAGACTCTGTGGCATGACCACGCCGACCTGCCGGTGCAGCGCGTGCTGCCCGGCCTCGATGGAGAGCTCGTGCACCGGGTGATCGACGATGCCGGCCAAGCGCGATCGGTGCGCGTGCTCAGCTATCTCGACGGCGAGCTGCTCGGTGCGCGCACTCGCTCGCTCGCAGACCTGCATGCACTCGGAAGCTTCCACGCCCGCTTCGCCTCGGCGGTCGCCTCCATCGGAGACGCCGACCCCACGCTCACGGGGTCTGAGACAGCGTGGAATCTCACGCAGTTCGAGCTCTACGCCCCGCGCGCCGACGACCTGGCCGACGGGCCGCTGCGAAACGACGTTCTTCGGGTGCTCGACGGCGCGCGTCGTACGGTGCTGCCGCGCCTCGACACCCTCCCCGCCGTGCTCGCCCACAACGACCTCCATGGCGACAACGTGCTGGTGTCTGCTGAGCCCTTCGCGGTGACGGGCGTGCTCGACTTCGGCGACATGACGCGCACCCCGCGCGTCGCCGATCTCGCCGTCGCCGCCTCGTACGCGCGGGGTCGAGCGCCGTCGACGGTCGAACCGTGGGGCGCCGCGAAGGCCTACGTCGCCGGCTTTGCGGCCGTGCAGCCGCTCACCGATGACGAGCGCGCGCTGCTGCCCGAGCTGGTGCTGCTGCGCCTCGCCCAGCGTGGAATCCTGAATTCGGCGATCGCCGCCGCGAACCCGGCCGCCGCGGACTACGCGAGCCGCAACCTGAGCGCCATCGCTCGAGATCTTCGCGAGCTCAGTGCGAGCATCCCGAGCACGATCGGAGCCCCCGCATGATCGAGAACGAGCCCATGATCGGCCCTGCCACCTACTTCAGACCCGAGCACCGAGCGGCCCTCGACCCGCGCACCCGCGCACTGGTCGACCGGCGCGAGGCGGTGCTCTCGCCCGGCTACCGGCTGTTCTACGACCACCCGATCGAGTTCGTGCGCGGCAGCGGCACCAAGCTCTACACGCGCGACGGCGACGAGTATCTCGATGTCTACAACAACGTGCCCTCGGTGGGGCACTCGCACCCGCGCGTGACGGCCGCCATCGCCGAGCAAGCTGCCTTGCTCAACACTCACACGCGCTACCTGCACGAGGGTCTCATCGACTACGCCGAGCTGCTGCTCGACTCATTCACCCACGGGCTCGACACCCTCACGCTCGTCTGCACCGGCTCCGAGGCCAACGACCTGGCCCTGCGCGTCGCGAAGCAGGCCACCGGGCACCGCGGCATCGTCGTCACTGAGAACGCGTACCACGGCGTCACGACCGAGATCGCGGCGATCTCGCCTTCGCTCGGAGGCACCGACTCGCTCGCGCCGTGGGTGCGCACCGTGCGGCCTCCGGTCGACGACGGTGCCGTCATGGTGGCGGATGCCCGCACCGCGATCGCCGAGCTGCGGGCCGCGGGCCACGGTGTCGCCGCGCTCATCGTCGACACGGCGTTTGCGAGCGACGGGTTTCTCGCGCCCTCGCCCGGCACGCGCTCGGCCCTGGCCGAGGTGCAGAGGCTCGTGCACGCCGCGGGCGGAGTGCTCATCGCCGATGAGGTGCAACCCGGCTTCGGACGACTCGGCCAGCGCAGCGGCGAGCCGGGACTGTGGGGTTATCGGCACCACGACCTGACGCCCGATCTCGTCACGATCGGCAAGCCCATGGCCAACGGGCTGCCCGTCGCCGCACTCGTCGCTCGGCGCGAGCTCATGAGTGCCTTCGGCGAGCGGGTGCGCTACTTCAACACTTTCGCGGGCACGCCCGTCTCGGTCGCCGCTGCCCGCGCCACGTGGCAGGTGCTGCACGACGAGAACCTGCCCGAGCATGCGGCCACCATCGGCGCCGAGTTGCTCGCGCGTCTGAGCGAGCTCGTGCAGCAACACGATCGCCTGCGAGCCGCGCGGGGGCAGGGGCTCTATCTTGCCGTCGATGTCGTCGATCGCGAGACGGGTGCCCCCGACGCGCAGGCTGCAGTGGCGATCGTGAGCGCGCTGCGCGAGAGGCGCATTCTGATCAGTGCATCGGGGCGCGACAACGCAGCACTCAAGTTGCGCCCTCCGCTGCCGTTCTCGCGCGCCGACGTCGATCGGTTCGCGACCGAGCTCGACGCCGCCCTGCGCGATCTCGACTGAGCGCGGCTAGACCGTCTGCACCGGTACGGTGTCGAGCGGCACGGCACGACGCTCGCGAATCGCCCGGCGGCGCTGCACGACGGCCTCGGTGCTCAGCACGATGAGGGCCAGCCAGACCAGTGCGAAGCCGATCCAGCGCTCGAGCGGCATGGGCTCTTGCAGCACGGCGACGCCGAAGACGAACTGCAGCAGCGGAGCGAAGTACTGAATGAACCCCATGACGCTGAGCGGCAGCCGTCGAGCGGCGGCGGCGAAGAGCAGCAGCGGCACGGCCGTGACCACCCCGGCAAGACTCAGCAGCACGCCGTGCGCGAGCCCCTCCTGCCCCGCGGTGATGCCTCCCCCGGCGAGCTGCACCCAGACCAGCGCGCCGATCGCGGCGGGCACGAGCCACGCGGTCTCGAGAGTGAGACCGCCGACTGCCGACACCCGGCCGCCCATGCGGTTCTTGAGAAAGCCGTAGAGCCCGAACGAGAACGCGAGGGCGAGCGAGATGTAGGGCGGCTGGCCGTAGCCAATCGCGAGCACCAGCACGGCCACGACACTGATGCCCACGGCCACCCACTGGCCGATGCGCAGCCGCTCGCGCAAGAAGAGCACGCCGAGCGCTATCGAGACGATCGGATTGATGAAGTAGCCGAGAGCAGCCTCGACGACGAAGCCGTTGGTCGATGCATAGACGTAGACGAGCCAGTTGATGGCGATGAGGATGCCGGCCACGAGGCTCAGCAGCATGATGCGCCGGTCACGCAGCAGCGCGGCGAAGGCCGGAAACGCGCGCGTGAGCAGTAGCAGCACGAGGCAGAAGACAAGCGAGAGCACCACGCGCCAGGCCACGATCTCGAGCGCGCCGCTGGGGCTCAGCAGCAGAAAATAGATCGGCAGGAAGCCCCAGAGGCCGTAGGCCGAGACGGCGAGCGCGAGCCCCGACGACGATAGACGGTTCTCTGGCACAGGCTCACTGTAGCCGCGCGCGGAGGGCGCTCTTCACCGTCAGCAACGCACGAACCCCCGGTCTCGCCAGAGGCGAGCCGGGGGTTCGACGAGCTGCGGGTCGACTAGCGGACGACGACCGCGAGAACGTCGCGCGCCGACAGCACGAGAAACTCGTCGCCGCCGTACTTGACCTCGGTGCCGCCGTACTTCGAGTACAGCACGCGGTCGCCGACGGCGACATCGATCGGCACGCGGTTGCCGTTGTCGTCGATGCGGCCGGGGCCCACGGCGACGACCTCGCCCTCCTGCGGCTTCTCTTTGGCGGTGTCGGGGATGACGAGACCCGACGCAGTGGTCTGCTCTGCCTCGACCTGCTTGATGACGATGCGATCTTCGAGCGGCTTGATGCTGACCGACACGGTTGACCTCTTCTTTCTTACGACGATGAGGGGGTTGGCACACTCGACGTGCGAGTGCCAGGTCTACTGTACCCAAGCGGTTAGCACTCACGCAATCCGAGTGCCAACGACGGTCAGCACGGCAGGTGGCATCATCGGGGGATGGATGCGAGCGAACTGCGCGAACTGCTCACGCCCGAGGCGCTGCAGCTGCTCGACAGCCTCGAGCCGAGCGACGACCTGAGCGGCGCCGTGGCACTCGTCTCGCGCCTGCGTCGCGCCGGGCATCCGGCCGCCAGGGTCGCCGCCGTGCTGACGCAGTACCGGCTGCGTCGCCGCGCGGTCGCCAAGTTCGGCCCGTTCGCCGAGCGGATGCTCTTCACGCCCGACGGCCTCGAGCAAGCGTCGCGGCTCACGGTCGCAGCCCTTCACGCTGGTCGCTTCTCGGCAGCCGGTCTCGAGCACATCGCCGACCTCGGCTGCGGCATCGGCGGCGACGCCATGGCGATGGCGGCGATCGACCTGCGGGTCACGGCCGTCGAGCGCGACGAGGTCACGGCCGCGATCGCCGCCTACAACCTTGCGCCGTGGGACTCGGCGCGCGTCGTGCACGGCGACGCTCTCGAACAGTCACTCGACGGCATCGACGGCATCTGGCTCGACCCTGCACGGCGCGACGGGGTCTCACGGCTCACCTCGCCCGACGACTGGTCACCGAGCCTCGATCAGGCGCTCGCCCTCGCCGCCCAGCGACCGGCGGGCATCAAGCTCGCTCCTGGCATGCATCGCGACCTGTTGCCCGCCGGGCTCGAAGCGCTGTGGATCTCGGTCGACGGCGACGTCGTCGAGCTCGTGCTCTGGTCGGGTGTCTTGGCCCGACCCGGGGTGGCGCGGGCCGCGCTCGTGCTGCGCGGCGACCAGCCGCCCGCCGAACTACGGGCCGAGGCCGATTCTGCCGACGTCGAGGTCGGCGAGCTTGGCGACTACCTCTACGAGCCCGACAGGGCCGTCATCCGCGCCCGGTTGATCGGTGATCTCGCGCGCAGCCTCGGGGGGCGGATGCTCGACGAGACCATCGCCTACATCACCGCCGACCGGCTCGAGCCGACGCCGTTCGCCCGAGCGTTCCGCGTGCTCGAACGCTTTCCGCTCGACGAGAAGCTGCTCGCGCGTGAACTCGCCGCCCGTGGCATCGGCACGCTCGAGATCAAGAAGCGGGGCATCGACATCGACCCGGCGAAGTTGCGCCCGCGCCTCAAGCTGCGCGGTGATGCCTCTGCCGTGCTGGTGCTCACCCGCATCGCGGGCACCCGCACGGCGCTGCTCGCCGAACGCTGCGACTGATCGCGCGGTCGATCGCGCTCGTGGCCGCTAGAAGCCCCCGGTGAGACCGCCGGTGACCCCGACCGCACCGACCGCGATCCACACCAGCAGCAGCGGCACGAGAATGATGAGCGCCCAGAGCACCGAGATGGCGACGCCGACGTAGCCGGTGACAAGACCGCCGACGGCCATGCCGCGCGCGTGCGGCTCGCGCTTGAGCGCGATGTGCCCAAGAATCACTCCCGCGATCGCCGGCAGAAGCCCGACGAGGAAGAGCGAGAGCACGAGCCCGATGACGCCGAAGACGAGCGACAGCACGCTCAGCGTCGACGGCTGAGCAGCGGGAGCGCCCGCGTAGGGGCTGGGCACGACGCCGGGCGGCGGGGCGACCGGCGGTGCCGCATAGGGGTTCGGTCGGGCGGGCTCGACCGCTGCCATGCCGGCGGCGGGCGGCGGGGCGACCGCGGGAGCACCAGCAGGCGAATCGGCCTTCGCGGCGGCAGTCGTCGTCGGGGCCTTCGGTGACGTTGCCGGCTTCTGGGCAGCGGGAGCCTTCTGGGCAGCGGGGGCCTTCTTGGCGGCAGGGGCCTTCGCGGCCGCCGACTTCGCCGCTGCGGCGGGCTTCGCGGCCGCGGTTCCGGGAACCGGGGCGCCAGCCTCGCCGTCAGGAGCCGGCGGGGGCGGAGGAACAGTCGATCGGGCCACAAGAACTCCTTTATCTCACGCGGGCGGCGGGGCGTCGATGCACCCCGATGCTGCCCCCAGCGTATCGACCGGCCCTTGGCTCAGGCCGTGAGCCCCCGGAGGGTTGAGAGGAACACGCCCCAAAACACGAACCAGGCGACCGTGCCGACCCAGCCGATGATCGTCGCCGCGAGCGCCATGCCGCGACCGGGCTCGCCGGTCTGCGCGATCTGCCGCAACGTGAGGTGGCCGAGCACTGCCCCCGCGATCGGAACGAGGATGGCGAGGATGAGCGCGACCGGTGCCAGGCGGTTGGTGGGGCGAGCTGCGGTGTCGTCGGTCATCGTGGGCATGCCGTTCGGGTCGAGGACGATCGGTGGGTCGCTGAAAGGATACGGGCCCGCACTCCGGTTTCACCGTGAGTGCGGGCCCGAGAGACCGATCGTCTAGTTGACGGTCAGGTTGCCCGTCGATGCAGCGATGCCGAAGATGCTCGCCCAGAAGATGATGACGAGCAGGCCGACGAGCAGGCCGAGGTAGCCGAGGATCAAGCCGGCGATCGCAAGGCCGCGCCCACCCTCGCCCGTGCGCTTGATCTGGCCCAGGGCGATGTGGCCGGTGATGACCGCGCCGAGGGAGATGAAGAACGCGAGCACGAGCGAGATGATCGCCATGGTGTTCGTCTTGGGGCCGGCGGGGGCCGAGGCGTAGGGCGTGGGCTCCGGTGCGGGGGGCGGCGGGGTGACGTCAGACATGAATTCTCTCCAGTACGGCTGAGGGCTGCGCCCGAGCGGGCACGGCCCCTATCGTTTCAGCGTCACCCCAGGGTGTCAACGACTCACCACGGGGAGTTCAGAGCGCTCACGCCTGAATGATCGTGACCGGCAGGGTCGAGTCGGCGCTCACGTCGAGCGGCGACGGCGGGTGGCCCGAAGCGATGAGCTGCGCAGCGAGTGCGGCGATCATGGCGCCGTTGTCGGTGCAGAGCGACAGGGGCGGGATGCGCAACGCTACGCCCTCGGCGGCGCATCGCTCGGCGGCGAGGGCTCGCACCCGCGCATTCGCCGCGACTCCCCCTCCAAGCAGCAGTCGGGGCACGTCGAGGTCGCGGCAGGCTGCAACGGCTTTCGCAGTGAGCACATCGGCGACCGCTTCGCGAAACGAGGCGGCGATGTCGGCCACCGGCACCGGCTCGCCCGCATCCCGCAGTTTCTCCACGTGCCGGGCGACGGCGGTCTTGAGGCCCGAGAACGAGAAGTCATAGCGGTGCCGCTCAAGATCTTTCGGCAGAGTGAGCCCGCGGGGAAACCGCACGGCGGCAGGGTCGCCCTCGGATGCCACCCGGTCGATGTGCGGCCCGCCGGGGTACGGCAGACCGAGCAGCCGCGCGACCTTGTCGAAGGCTTCGCCCGCGGCGTCGTCGATCGTCTCGCCGAGCAGCTCGACATCGCTCGTGAGGTCGCGCACGAGCAGCAGCGACGTGTGGCCGCCCGACACCAAGAGCGCGATCGTGGGCAGCTCGATCTCGCCTTCGCCTTCAGCACGCAGCACATCGGCGCCGACGTGACCGACGAGGTGATTCACCGCGTAGAAGGGCTTGTCGAGAGCCACCGCGAGCGCTTTCGCCGCGCCCACCCCGACCATGAGGGCGCCCGAGAGGCCGGGGCCGCTCGTGACGGCGATGGCATCGATCTCGGCGAGCGTCACCTCAGCCTCGGCGAGCGCCTGGCGCAGCGCGGGCTCGATCGCCTCGAGATGGGCGCGCGCGGCGACCTCGGGCACGACGCCGCCGAACCGCGCGTGCTCGTCCATCGACGATGAGATGACATTGGCGAGCAGCGTCGTGCCCCGCACGATGCCGATGCCCGTCTCGTCGCAGCTCGTCTCGATGCCGAGCACGACAACACTCATGACCCCACCTCGAACCGCATAACGATGGCGTCGACGTCGTCGGGCTGGTAATACCGGGGGCGCACGGCGATCGCGGTGAAGCCGTTGAGCTCGTAGAGCCGCTGGGCGCCCGGGTTGTCGGCCCGCACTTCGAGTAGCACGTCGACAACCCCGCGCGACTGCGCCAGTGCCAGCAGTTGCCGCAGCAGCACACGGCCAATGCCGAGCCGTCGGTGGGTCGGGTCGACCGCGATGGTCTGAATGTCGGCCTGCTCAGACCCCGCCGGTGCGCTCAGACCGGCATAGCCCACGAGCACGCCGCCCGACTCGGCGACCAGGTACTGCGTGCTCGGCGAGGCGAGCTCGGCGGCCATGACGTCGCGGCTCCAGGCGTCGGTCGCGAAGGTCTCTGTCTCGAGTCGCATGATGGCGTTGAGGTCGCCGAGGTCGGCATCGCGGATGACGACGTCGTTCATCAGCTCACCCGCTTGGGCGTCGAGAGCGTGACGTCGGGCTGGCGCAGGTAGAGCGGCCGCGGCGAGAGCGGCGCGACACCGGCAGCCATGCGCGCGAGAGCTGCGTGGGCGAGCGGAGCGGCGGGAATCTCGGTCACCTCGTAGGCCGCAACGCCCTCCTCGGGCACCCAGTCGATGCGCGGCACCAGGTGCGCGGGCTCGATCTCGCGCGGCAGCGGAAGCGCCGCGCTGTATATGGTCACGGCCACTTCGCGACGACGCGCATCCGTCACGATGCTGAAGCGGCCCGCCGCCACTCCGCCCTCGACGAGCGAGAGCGCGACAGCATCGTGGCTGGGCACGGCATGCAGCGGGATTCCGCGCGCGAACGCGACCGCCCGCGCGGCCGCGATGCCGACGCGCAGCCCCGTATAGGGCCCTGGGCCGATGCCCGTGACGACTCCCGTCAGCGGCGTCGAGCCCTCGGCCGCGAGCACCTCGGCGAGAAAGGGGCCGATGACCTCGGCATGCCGGCGGGTGTCGGCGGTCGAGCGCTCGGCGAGCACGCGGCCATCGTCGGCGACGAGCGCGACGGCGGTGCCCGCCGAAGTGTCAATCGCCAGCAGCATGCAGCCAGCCTAGGTCGCTCCAGCGCGGGCCGACGCCCTCGATCGTGACCGTGCGGGGCTCGATGGGCTCGGTCGCTTCCCCGACCGCGTGCGCGGTCGCGCCCGTCGGTCGCGCGATCGTCACGGCGAGCCACTCGTCGACGAGGTGCTCGATGAGCCCGGCACCCCACTCGACGACCACGATCGACTTCTCGAAGTCGAGATCGAGATCGTCGAGCTCTTCGGCTCCGCTGAGCCGGTAGGCGTCGACGTGCACGAGTGGTGCACCCTCGGCGCGCGGATGGGTGCGGGCGAGCACGAAGGTCGGGCTCGTGACCGTGCCTCGCACTCCGAGCGCGTCACCGAGACCGCGGGTCAAGGTCGTCTTGCCGGCGCCGAGCTCGCCCGTGAGCAGCACGACGTCGCCCGCCGTGAGGCCGGCAGCGATCGCCGCGCCGAGGCGGGCCATCGACTCGGGGTCGGTGATTGTGAGAGTGATGGTCATGGGCATCAACCGAGAGTGCGGTGCACACGTCGGCCGAGACGCGTCACGAGCTCATAGGCGATGGTGCCGGCCGCATCGGCCCACTCATCGACGTGAGGGTCGCCCTGCGCGGGGTCGCCCCACAGCACCGCGCGGTCGCCGACCGCGACGGGGGCATCGCCGGCGTCGACGACGAGCTGGTCCATGGCGATGCGACCCACGACGCGTAGCAGGGCATCACCGATGCGCACGGGCGCGTCGACGGCCGCCCGCGGCACGCCGTCGGCGTAGCCCAGCGGCACGAGCGCGAGCGTCGTCGCCGCGCTCGTGCGATGCCGGTAGCCGTACGAGACCCCGCTGCCGGCCGGCACACGCTTGACCCCGACGACCTCAGAACTCAGCCGCATGGCGGGCCGCAGCGGCACCACACCGCGCAGGTGCGGCTCGGGAGCGATGCCGTACAGGGCGATGCCGAAACGCACCATGTCATAGCGCGCGGCCGGGTGGTCGAGAGCACCCGCCGACGCGGCGAGATGACGGATGCCCGGGTCGAGCCCGACGCTGCGCACAGCATCCAGAAATCGCTCGAAGGCGGTGATCTGCGCCCGATCGTCGTCGGCCGACGTGTTCGAGAGATGGCTGAAGACGCCCTCGAGGCGCACACTGCCGTCGGCGACCGCCGCCGCGAGCCGCTCGACGACCGGGCCCCAGTCGGCCTCGGCCACGCCGTTGCGGCTCAGACCCGTGTCGACCTTGAGGTGCACCGCCGTACGGTGCCCTGCGCGGGCGACCTGCTCGAGCTGCGCGAGCGAGCTCAGCCCGATCGCGATGCCGGCCTCGGCAGCAGCAGCCGCATCGATCACCGGCCCGTGCAGCCACGCGAGCACGGGAGCGTCGATGCCGGCCGCGCGCAACTCGAATGCTTCGTCGAGATCGGCGACGCCGAGGTGGTCGAAGCCTGCATCGAGCACCGCATGCGCCACCGTGATGGCGCCGTGGCCGTAGCCATCGGCCTTGACGACCGCCATGGCGTGCCGCGTCGCGACGCGCTGCCGCAGCAGTGCGGCGTTCGCGCCGATCGCCGCGGCAGAGATGCGTGCTTCGCGCAGCGGTGAGCTCATGATTCGGCCACCACGAAGGCGATCGCGACCCCCGCGTCGTGCGAGAGCGAGACGTGCAGCGAGGCGATGCCGCGCGCCGCGACGATGTCGGCGACCCGCCCGGTCACGACGAGGTCGGGGTTGCCCTCGGCATCGCTCACGATGCGCATGTCGTGCCATCGTGCGCCAACCGTGTCGCCCAGGGCCTTCAGTAAGGCCTCTTTCGCCGCGAACCGGCTCGCGAGCGACCGCAACGGCAGCGAGGCCTCGTCCGTCGTGAACAGGCGGTCGCGCAGGCGCGGCGTGCGGTCGAGCGCGCGCTCGAACCGAGCGAGGTCGACGATGTCGACTCCCACGCCCACGATCGCCATGCGCCTCGACCGCCCTCTCGTCGTGCGACTACTCGACCGTGACCGACTTGGCGAGGTTGCGCGGCTGGTCGACGTCGAGACCCTTCGCCGCAGCAAGCTCCATGCCGAAGATATGCAGGGGCACGACCGCGAGCAGCGGCTCGAAGAACGGTGAGGCGAGCGGAATGCGAATCACCTCGTCGGCGTGCGGCAGCACCGCGACGTCGCCCTCTTCAGCGATCGCGATGACCCGGGCTCCGCGAGCCCTGATCTCTTGGATGTTCGAGACGACCTTCGCGTGCAGCGAGCTTGGGTCACGCGGGCTCGGCACGATCACGAACACCACCTGCCCGGGCTCGATGAGGGCGATCGGCCCGTGCTTGAGTTCTCCGGCGGCGAAGCCCTCTGCGTGAATATAGGCGAGCTCTTTGAGCTTGAGCGCGCCCTCGAGGGCTACCGGGTAGCCGACGTGGCGGCCCAGGAAGAGCACCGAGCGGGTGTCGGCCATCCAGTGCGCGAGCTCGGCGATGCGCTCTCCCGTTGCGAGCACCGACGCGAGCTTCTCCGGCACGGCCTGCAGCTCGACGACGAGCTCGCGAGCCTGCTCGGGGCTGAGGGTGCCGCGCACCTGGCCCAGTTGCAGGCCCAGCAGGTAGATCGCGGTGATCTGCGCGACGAAGGCCTTGGTCGAGGCGACCGCGACCTCGGGGCCGGCGTGCGTGTAGACCACGGCGTCAGACTCGCGCGGAATCGTCGCACCCTGGGTGTTGCAGATCGACAGGGTGCGGGCGCCCTGCTCTTTCGCGTACTTGACCGCCATGAGCGTGTCCATGGTCTCGCCCGACTGGCTAATCGAGACCACGAGGGTGTTCGGCGACAGCACCGGCTCCCGGTAGCGGAACTCGTGCGCGAGCTCGACATCGACGGGTACGCGCGCCCACTTCTCGATGGCGTACTTGCCGACCATTCCCGCATAGGCGGCGGTGCCGCACGCGATGATGACGACCCGGTCGATGCTCGCGAGCGCGCCCTCGCCGAGGGCGACGACCTCGGGCAGGTCGACGAGACCGTCGTGCACACGGCCGAGAATGGTCTTCGCGACAGCCTCGGGCTCTTCGCTGATCTCTTTCGCCATGAAGCTCGACCAGCCGCCCTTCTCGGCGGCCGAGGCATCCCAGTTCACCTCGAAGGTGCTCGGGGTGACCGGCTGACCGGCGAAGTCGACGACGTCAACACTGTCGGGGCGGATGGTGACGAGCTGGTCCTGCCCGATCTCCATCGCGCGGTGTGTGTACTCGACGAAGGCGGCGACGTCGCTGCCGAGAAAATTCTCGCCCTCGCCGAGCCCGATCACGAGTGGCGAGTTTCGGCGAGCGCCGACGACGACGTGGGGTTGGTCGGCGTGCACGGCGAGCAGGGTGAAAGCGCCCTCGAGACGGTTGACGACCTGCAGCATCGCCGTGGTCAGGTCGCCCGTCTCGCGGAACGCGTCGCCCACGAGCAGTGCGGCGACTTCGCTGTCGGTCTCAGAGCTGAACTCGTGCCCACTCGCGAGCAGCTCGGTCTTGAGCTCGGAGAAGTTCTCGATGATGCCGTTGTGAATGAGCGCGAGCTTGCCCCCGTCGCCGAGGTGCGGGTGGGCGTTCTCGTCGGTGGGCCCGCCGTGGGTCGCCCAGCGCGTGTGACCGATACCGGTCTGGCCGTCGGTGAGCGGCGACGCATCGAGATCGGCGCTCAGAATGCCGAGCTTGCCCGCGTGCTTACGCGTATCGAGGTGCCCGGCGTCGTCGATGACGGCGACACCCGCCGAGTCGTAACCCCGATACTCGAGTCGCTTGAGACCGCCCAGCAGCACCTCGACGCTGCCCCGGGTTCCGACATACCCCACGATTCCGCACATAGCCGACCATTCTAGGGCTCGCGCCCCGGCGGGCCGGTCAGGAACAAGGGATGCCCCGCGGGGGTACTGTGGGGGCGATGGCCGAGCCGAGCGCACCGCGCGACACCCTCGCGCGCGAGACGAGCCCGTTCGACGAGATCGACCGGCGGCGCTGGGCCGCGCTCGCCCCCGAGACGCCGCAACCGCTTCGTGAGACCGAGCTGGTGCAGTTGCGCGGCCTGGGCGACTCGCTCGACATGCGCGAGGTCGCCGAGGTCTACGTTCCGCTGAGCCGACTGCTCAGCCTCTACGCCGTCGGCGCTCGCGACCTGCACGCGGCGACCCGCAGCTTCTTGCGCGAGCCCGGGCAGCACACCCCCTTCGTCATCGGCGTCGCGGGCTCGGTCGCGGTCGGCAAGTCGACGATCGCCCGCCTGCTGCGCGAGCTGCTGTCGCGGTGGGAAGACACTCCGCGCGTCGAGCGCGTGACGACCGACGGCTTTCTGCTGCCGACCCCCGAACTCGCACGACGGGGCATCCTGCACCGCAAGGGTTTTCCTGAATCGTACGATCGCCGCTCGCTGCTGCGCTTCGTCGCCCGGGTCAAGGCGGGCGCCGATGAAGTGCGGGCGCCCGTCTACAGCCACCTCACCTACGACCGTGTGCCCGGTGCCGAGATCATCGTGCGCCGCCCCGACATCCTCATTGTCGAAGGCCTCAACGTGCTGCAGCCGCCGGGGCCGGGCGCATCGCTCGCGGTGAGCGATCTGTTCGACTTCACGATCTATGTGGATGCTCGCACGAGCGATATCGCGCAGTGGTACGAAGACCGCTTTATGGCTCTGCAGCGCGGCGCCTTCACCGACCCGCGCAGCTACTTTCACCGCTACGCCGCGCTCGCCCCTGATGAGGCGCGGGCTAAGGCACGGGAGATCTGGCGCGAGATCAACGAGCCGAACCTCATCGAGAACATCCTGCCGACGAAGGCGCGCGCGTCGCTCGTGCTGCGCAAGGCGAGCGACCACAGCGTCGAGACGATCCTGCTGCGCAAGATCTGATGGCTGAGACACCTGACTCGGCCTCGGCCGACTCCGCGAAGTACACCCACGGTCACCACGCGAGCGTGCTCTCGGTGCATCGCTGGCGCACGATCGCCAACTCGGCCGCGTACCTCGAGCCGCACCTCGTCGCCGGTCGATCTCTGCTCGATGTGGGGTGCGGGCCCGGCACGATCACGGCCGAGTTCGCCGAACGGCTCTCTCCCGGGCGTGTGGTCGGTCTCGACGCCGCACCCGACGCGATCGCGGCGGCCCATTCGCACGCGGTCGAGGTCGGCTCGACCGCGACGTTCGTGCAGGGCGATGCCTTCGCGCTGCCCTTCGACGACGGCGCGTTCGACATCACGCACACCCATCAGACGTTGCAGCACGTCGCCGACCCCGTCGCGATGCTGCGCGAGATGGCGCGGGTCACCGCGCCGGGAGGCACGATCGCCGCGCGCGAGGTCGACTACGCCGTGACGAGCTGGTTTCCGCTGCTGCCCGGTCTCGCGCTCTGGCTCGACCTCTATCAGCGCGTGCACCGGGGCAATGGGGGCGAGCCCGACGCGGGTCGACATCTCAAGGCCTGGGCGCACGCCGCCAGGCTCGATGCCGTCGAGACCACGGCGACCGTCTGGCTCTTCAGCGACGAGGTCGACCGGGCTTGGTGGGGTGGAGCGTGGGCTGAGCGAGTGCTGCACTCGTCGTTCGCGCGCGACGCCCTCGACGGCGGGCATGCGACGCAGGCAGAGCTGCAAACCATCAGCGAGGCGTGGCGCGAGTGGGCGCAGCACGACGACGCGATGCTCACCATGACCCACGTCGAGGTCATCGCGACGCCGAAGGTCGTTTAGACCGCGAGCTGCTCGCGCACGACAGCGGCGAGGCGTTCAGCCACCGCTTCTGCTGTCGCCTGATCGGCCGCCTCGACCATGACGCGCACCATCGGCTCGGTGCCGCTCGCCCGCAACAGCACGCGACCGCTGTCACCCAGTGCCGCCTCTTCGGCCGCGACCGCCTCAGCGACGACCTCGTGGCCTTCGAGCGCTGCGCGATCGACGCCGCGCACGTTGATGAGCACCTGCGGGAACACGGTCATGACACCGGCCAGCTCGGCCACCGTTTTCTTCGTGCGAGCCATCTCGGCCGCGATCTGCAGGCCGGTCAGAATGCCGTCGCCGGTCGTCGCGTGCTCGCTGAAGATGATGTGCCCCGACTGCTCGCCGCCGAGACTGAGCTCGTGCTCGGCGAGCGCCTCGAGCACGTAGCGGTCGCCGACCTTGGTCTCGATCATGCGGATGCCGTGGTGCTGCATCGCGCGCTTGAGGCCGAGGTTGCTCATCACGGTGGCGACGAGCGTGTCGTCGACGAGAGCCCCGCGCGCGTGCATCGACAGGGCGATGATGGCCATGATCTGGTCGCCGTCGATGATGTTGCCGTGAGCATCCACCGCCAGGCACCGGTCAGCGTCGCCGTCGTGAGCGATGCCCAGATCGGCGCCGAGCTCGACGACCGCCGCGCGCAGCGGGTCGAGATGCGTCGAGCCCACGCCATCGTTGATGTTGAGCCCATCGGGGTCGCTGCCGATCACGGTCACGCGAGCGCCAGCATCGGCGAAGACGCGCGGCGAGATGCCGGCCGCGGCTCCGTGTGCGCAGTCGATGACGACATGCAGCCCTTCGAGCGAGACGTCGAGGGTGCCCAGCAGGTGCAGCACGTAGCGGTCTTCGGCGTCGGCGAAGCGTTGAATGCGGCCTACGCCGGCACCGGTCGGTGCGAGCTTCTCGCCCGCGAGCGCGTCTTCGATGCGATCTTCGACGGCGTCGGGCAGCTTCGTGCCGCCGTACGAGAAGAACTTAATGCCGTTGTCAGGAGCCGGGTTGTGCGACGCCGAGATCATGACGCCGAAGTCGGCACCGATGTCGCCGACGAGAAAGGCCGCCGCCGGAGTCGGAATGACACCCGCATCGAGCACGTCGATGCCCGAGCTCGCGAGCCCGGCCGAGACTGCTGCCGTGAGGAATTGCCCTGAGACCCGCGGATCGCGGGCGACGATCGCCGTGGGCCTCTTGCCCGCTGCGCGCAACTCTTCAGCGTGCCGACCGGAGGTGAGCACGAGCGCGGCTGCCTGCGAGAGCCCGAGGGCGAGGTCAGCGGTGAGATCACCGTTGGCCAGCCCTCGAACCCCGTCAGTGCCGAAAAGTCGACCCATCGCGTTCGACCAGAACCCGGGCGACTAGCGCTTCGAGTACTGAGGAGCCTTGCGCGCCTTCTTGAGACCGGCCTTCTTGCGCTCGATCACGCGCGCGTCGCGCGTGAGGAAGCCGGCCTTCTTGAGGATGGCGCGGTTGTTCTCGCGGTCAATCTCGTTGAGCGCGCGGGCGATCGCGAGGCGCAGCGCACCAGCCTGGCCCGAGGGGCCACCGCCGGTGATGCGGGCGATCACGTCGTACGCGCCGCCGAGCTGCAGAACCGTGAAGGGGTCGTTGATGAGCTGCTGGTGCAGCTTGTTCGGAAAGTACTGCTCGAGCGTGCGCCCGTTGACCGAGTAGGTGCCAGCGCCGGGAGTGATGCGCACGCGGGCGATCGCCTGCTTGCGTCGACCGACGGCCTGGCCGCCGACCGAGAGCACGGCGCGGGGCGCGGCCGTCTCGACGGGCGCAGCCGACTCGGTGGTGTACGACTCGGGAGCAACCTCGTCGATGTTCGTTTCGTCAGTGTTCGTAACGTCTGCCACGATGCGTGTCCTTTAGCGTCTGCGCGGTCGCTACTGAGCGACCTGGTCGAGGGTGTAGGTCGTCGGCTGCTGCGCAGCGTGAGGGTGCTCGGCACCCGCATAGACCTTGAGCTTCTTGATCTGGGCGCGGCCCAGCGAGTTCTTCGGCAGCATGCCTCGAATGGCCTTCTCGACGGCGCGCACGGGGTTCTTCTCCAGCAGTTCGGAGTAGGTCGTGGCCGTGAGTCCGCCCGGGTAGCCGGAGTGGCGGTAGGCCTTCTTCTGAGTGAGCTTCGACCCCGTCAACGCGACCTTCTCGGCGTTGATGATGATGACGAAGTCGCCCATGTCCATGTGCTGGGCGAAGGTGGGCTTGTGCTTGCCCCGCAGCAGGGCGGCGGCGTGGCTGGCGAGACGGCCCAGGACGACATCGTTGGCATCGATGACGACCCAGTTGTGCTGAACGTCAGCGGGCGTGGGGCTGAAAGTGCGCGTCACAATCACGGCTTTCGTGTCGAGTAGTTCGTGAATCCCGCTCCGGGAGGAGTTCTCGCACGGATCGTGCGGAACGCCGAGGTGGAGGGCTCAACCGGATGCCCGTCGGCGACGGACACCAAGGGTCGACACTAGTGCACGCGAGGCCGGTCGGTCAATCTGAGGGCTCGGCCGAGCGCCCCGCGCGTTCCCGACGCGCGCGCGTGAGCTCGGCCCGTGCCGCGAGCTCGTCGTCGGGCGGGTAGCCGACCTCCATCAGTGTGAGGCCCCGCGCCGCGACCACCGAGAAACCGTTCTCGCGCCTCGCCCCCTCGAGCACGGCGTGCAGCTGGTCGAGCCCCAGCTCGTGCTTGCCGACCTCGATGGCCGAGCCGACGAGTGCGCGCACCATCGAGTGGCAGAACGCGTCCGCCCGCACGTCGGCGATGAGCACGCCGTCGGAATCTCGTGACCAGCCGTAGTCGAGCAGCGTGCGAATGGTCGTGGCGCCTTCGCGCGGCCGGCAGAACGCCCCGAAGTCATGAAGGCCCGTGAGGCTTCGGCTCGCGGCATCCATGGCCTCGAGGTCGAGGTCGGCCGTGTGCCAGAGGGTGTGCCCGCGACGACGCGGATCACGGAGGCTGCGGGCATCCGCGACCCGGTACTGATAGCGGCGCCAGAGCGCCGAGAAGCGCGCGTCGAAGCCCTCGGGTGCTAGCGCGACGCCGGTGACCACGACATCGGCCCCGTGCCGGCTGATGAGGCCGTTGAGCCTCCTGGTGAGCGACTCCTCGACCGAGCCGGCCCGCCTCGACGCCGCGAGCGCCCGCCACTGGTCAGCACTGAGGTCGATGTGAGCGACTTGACCGATCGCGTGCACGCCCGCGTCGGTCCGGCCGGCCACGACCAGGCGCACCTCGTGCTCGGGGTGGCGCAGCAGAGTGGCGACCGCTTGTTCGAGCTCACCCTGCACCGTGCGCAGTCGCGGCTGCCGCCCCCAGCCCGAAAAAGCCGCGCCGTCGTACGCGACATCGAGTCGCAGGCGCACCGTTTCCACAACCGATCATCCTAGAGCGGCGCATCCGCACCTCCTCGCTAACGCGAGAGACTGTTCTCACGATGTCTGCGATCAGCACAAGCCCCGCGAACGGCACCCGGCTTGCGGGTCTCGACGGCCTGCGAGCGCTCGCGATCACGCTCGTGCTGGCGTACCACCTGTTTCCGGGTCTCGCTCCGGGAGGGTTTCTCGGCGTCGACATCTTCCTCGTCGTGAGCGGGTACCTCATCACCGCGCTCCTCATCGCCGAGCATCGTCTCGAGGGTCGCGTCAGGCTGCGCCGGTTCTGGGCCAGGCGCGCCCGGCGGCTGCTGCCAGCCCTGATCGTCGTGGTCGGGCTCTCGGCAAGCGTGGCGGCCCTGATCGGCGGCGACATTCTCGTCGGCATCGGCTGGCAGCTCGCCGGAGCCCTCACCTTCAGCAGCAACTGGTGGTCGATTGCGAACGGCTCGACCTACCTCGATCAGACCAGCCCCGAGCTCTTCCGGCACTTCTGGTCGCTCGCGGTCGAAGAGCAGTTCTACCTGCTGTGGCCCCTGGCGGTCATCGCTCTGCTCGCCCTGCCTCTGCGGCACCTGCGCGTCGCGTTGCCGGTCGCGCTCGCGGTCGCGTCTGCCGCAGCGATGGCGCTGCTCGCCGGTGATCCCGCGATCGATCCGGCCCCCGCCTCGGCGGCGTACTACTCGACGCTCACGCACGGCTTCGGGCTGCTACTCGGGGCCGGACTGGCTGTGGCCCGCGAGCCTATCGCGAAACGGGCATCCGTCACGCGGGTGCCCCGCTGGGCCGCCGATGCGGCCGCCCTGCTCTCCGTGCTGGGTCTGGTGGCCTTGAGCGTCGTGCTGTCGATCGACTCGGTCGCCACCTACCAGGGCGGGCTCGTGGCTGCGGTGTTGCTCACCGGCGTACTGATCGTGAGCGCCGAGCACCCGCGCGGGTCAGCGGCGACGGTGCTGGATGCTCCGCTCCCCCGCTGGCTCGGCGAACGCTCGTACGGGCTCTACCTGTGGCACTGGCCCGTGCTCATGCTGCTCGGAGCAGCCCTGCCCTTCGTCGACCGCGGGGGGCCACAGGCCTGGCTGCTCGGGCTCGGCGCGCTCGTCATCTCGATCGGCCTCGCCGCTCTGAGCTACCGACTGCTCGAGCAGCCCGTGCGCCAGCGCCGCGTGCGCGCCATCGTCGCGACCTGGCCGAGGCCCCGTCGCGTGGTCACGGTCGTGGCGAGCGGGCTCGCTCTCGCCGGATTGGTCGCCGGCACAGCGACCGCGGTGGTGCGCGCACCCGCGCAATCTGAGGCCGCCGCCTTCATCGCCGCCGGGCAGGCCGCTCTCGACGCCGCCGCGGCGCAGCCTCTGCGCATCCCGCTGTCAGAGCGCGCGCCGGTCGACGGCACGGCCGCGAAGCTGGCGACAGGCGACCAGATCGTCGCGATCGGAGACTCGGTCATGCTCGCGGCGGCCCCCCAGCTGCAGGCTCGGTGGCCGGGCATCGCCATCGACGCGGTCGTCTCGCGGCAGATGCGGCAGGCGCCCGAGATCGTGCGGTCGCTCGCGGCTCGCGACGCGCTGCGCCCGATCGTCATCCTGCACCTCGGCACCAACGGGTCGATCGATCCGTCGACCTTGGCCGAGGTGCGGTCGATCATCGGGCCCGACCGGCAGCTCGTGCTCGTCAGTGCCCAGGCGCCGCGCGACTGGATTCCTGTCGTCAACAGTCACCTGTTCGCCTTCGCGGCCGACTACCGCGATGTCGTCGTCGCTGACTGGCGCCGCGCGATCGCACCGCAGTTGAACCTGCTCGCGCGCGACCAGGTACACCCCGGGTCAGCCGGTGGTCGGGTCTACGCCAGCGCCGTCGAGAGCGCGCTGCTCTACCTTGCCTCGCTGCCCGAACTGATCGACTACGACGAGAATCCCGAGCTGTGGCGTCCGCGTTGACGCGACGAGGTCAGTAGACGACGCGGTAGGCGACGTCTCGAGCCGTGGGCACGAACCCGAGGCGGGTGTAAACGCCGAGGGCTCCCGTGGGGTTCTCGGTGTCGACGTCGAGCACGGCCAGTTCGAGATCGGCCGCAAGGTATGCCTGCAGCACGTCGGCGAGCAGGGCGCTCGCCAGGCCACGCCCGCGCCACTCGCGCACGGTGCCGACGAGCCCGATATAGGCGCTGCGGGCACCCTGGCGTTCCCAGTCGTCTTCGTTGATCTCGGTGATCACGAACCCGACCACCGCGTCGCCGACGCGGGCGATGCGGCACAGCTCGGGCCTGAAGCTCGGTAGCGTCTGCATCGACTCCCACCCTTCGCGGCTCGTCGGCTGGCTGCCCCAGTGGTCGGCGAACGAGGCGTTCTTCGCCGCGCGCACCGCTTCGCTCAGCACTGCAGAGAACGGCTCGACCGTCACGCCCTCCGGCAGCGCGACGGAGGGTGCCTGCTGCCCGAGCGGGCACTCGAGCGTCGTGAAGTAGCGCGCGGGCTCGAAGCCAACTCGCTGCAGCAGTCTTCCGTGCTCGGGCGCCAGGTCGGCGGCGTAGCTCATGACCCAGGCGGGCAGGGTGCTCGAACTCTGCGAGAGCAGTTGCTGCGCTCGGGCGTGCTGCCAGGCGAGCAGCCGCCGACCGATGCCGCGCCCGCGGTGCGCGGGATCGACTCCGCCAGAGAGGAAGACCCGCATGACCGTCTCAGGATCGGGAGGCGAAGTCACGAGCCCCCACGCCACAGCGCGACCGTCGGCGTCGAGCGCCAGCACGCCATCGCGAGCGGGCTCGACCCACGAGTGGCCGAGCTCTTCGTCGAGCTCGTCGAGCGACTCGCTCCAGGTCGGGTGATCGCGGGCACTGATGCGCTCGGCGAGGTCGGTGAGCGTCGCGGCGTCGTCTGTGGTCAGCGACCGCCAGTGGATGCCCTCCGGCCCCTCGGGCAGTGCGATGTTGTCGGGCGCCGGTACGCGGTCGCGCAGCTCGGGCTTCTCATCGGTCACGCAGAAAAGCGTACGGCCCCCGCTCTCTCGAGCGGGGGCCGTGACGCGATCGTGATTCGAGCTGGCTACTTCGCCTCAGCCTCGTCGACAGGCGCCTCGTCAGCGGCCTCGTCGGCGGGCGCTTCGTCGGCGACGTCGGCCGCGGGCGCCTCGTCGACCGTCTCGTCGGCGGGGGCCTCGTCGGTCACTACCTCGTCGACAACGACCTCGTCAGCCGCCGCGTCGTCAGCGACGACCTCGTCGACGACGGGCTTCTCGGCGGGCGCCGCGGCCGCGGCAGCAGCCGCGGTCTTCTTCGCGCTCTTGGGCTTGGGGTTCACGGGCTCGAGAACGAGCTCGATCACGGCCATGGGGGCGTTGTCGCCCTTGCGGTAGCCGACCTTTGTGATGCGGGTGTAGCCGCCCTCGCGCTCGGCCATGAGCGGCGCGATCTCGGTGAAGAGCTCGTGCACGGCGCTCTTGTCGCGAATGATCGTCATCACGCGACGGCGGGCGTGCAGGTCGCCGCGCTTGGCGAAGGTGATGAGGCGCTCAGCGAGTGGACGCAGGCGCTTGGCCTTCGTCTCGGTCGTGGTGATGCGCTTGTGCGTGAAGAGTGCCGTCGCGAGGTTCGCGAGAAGCAGGCGCTCGTGGGCGGGGCCGCCGCCGAGGCGGGGTCCCTTCGTGGGCTGAGGCATGGTGTGTGTTCTTTCGTATCAGTGACGGGAAGGGGCGAGAACGAAGCGCCGCAGCGCCTAGTTGCTTTTCTCGTCGTCGTAGCCGCCGTAGAAGTGAGCGCCGTCGAACCCGGGAACCGCGTCCTTGAGCGAGAGGCCCATCTCGACGAGCTTGTCCTTGACCTCGTCGACCGACTTCTGGCCGAAGTTGCGGATGTTCATCAGCTGGGTCTCCGAGAGCGCGACGAGCTCGCTCACGGTGTTGATGCCCTCGCGCTTGAGGCAGTTGTAGCTGCGCACCGAGAGGTCGAGGTCTTCGATCGGCATCGAGAGCTCGGTCGAGAGCACGGCGTCGACCGGCGCGGGGCCGATCTCGATGCCCTCGGCTTGCGTGTTCAGCTCGCGGGCGAGACCGAACAGCTCGACGAGCGTGCGGCCGGCCGATGCGATCGCGTCGCGCGGGGTGATGGCGGGCTTCGACTCGACGTCGACCACGAGACGGTCGAAGTCGGTGCGCTCACCGGCACGAGTCGCCTCGACGCGGTAGGTCACCTTGAGCACGGGCGAGTAGATCGAGTCGACCGGAACCTGGCCGGCTTCGCTGAACTCGCTGCGGTTCTGGGTGGCGCTGACGTAGCCGCGACCGCGCTCGATCGTGAGCTCGAGCTCGAACTTGGCACTGTCGTTGAGCGTCGCGATGACGAGCTCGGGGTTGTGAATCTCAACACCGGCCGGCGCCGAGATGTCGGCGGCGGTGACCTCACCCGCGCCCTGCTTGCGCAGGTAGGCGGTGATCGGCTCGTCGTGCTCGCTCGAGACCACGAGGTTCTTGATGTTCAAGATGATCTCGGTGACGTCTTCTTTCACACCGGGAATGGTGCTGAACTCGTGCAGCACGCCATCGATGCGGATGCTCGTCACGGCAGCGCCGGGAATCGACGAGAGCAGGGTGCGACGCAGCGAGTTGCCGAGCGTGTAGCCGAAGCCGGGCTCCAGCGGCTCGATGATGAAGCGGGACCGGAACTCGGAGACGCTCTCCTCGGTCAGAGTGGGACGTTGTGCGATGAGCACTGTTGATTCCTTTCGGCAAAGTGTCCGCCATATGACACTTGTGGCGCGACGAGTGGCTGGCTCGTCGAGTGTGTTGAGTTATTTAAGAACTACTGCGGTTCTGGATGGCGTGCGCCCCACGGCGCACGCCAGCGTGATTCCTATGAACCGCTTCATAGGAATCACAGAGGGGCTAGACGCGGCGACGCTTGGGCGGCCGGCAGCCGTTGTGCGCCTGCGGCGTCACGTCGCTGATCGAGCCGACCTCGAGGCCGGCGGCCTGCAGTGAGCGGATCGCCGTCTCGCGCCCGGAGCCGGGGCCCTTGACGAAGACGTCGACCTTCTTCATGCCGTGCTCTTGCGCCTGACGCGCTGCCGACTCGGCGGCGAGCTGAGCGGCGAACGGGGTCGACTTGCGTGAGCCCTTGAAGCCGACCTGGCCGGACGATGCCCAGCTGATGACGGCGCCGCTCGGGTCGGTGATCGACACGATCGTGTTGTTGAAGGTCGACTTGATGTGAGCCTGGCCGACGGCGATGCTCTTCTTTTCTTTGCGGCGGGGCTTGCGCGCGGCCGTCTTGGGTGCTGCCATGGTGTTCTCCTAAACCTGTCGAATTGCGCGGAGGCGGCGGGGCCGCGGTTAGCGCGCCTTCTTCTTGCCGGCGACGGTGCGCTTCGGGCCCTTGCGGGTGCGCGCATTGGTCTTGGTGCGCTGACCGCGCACAGGCAGACCGCGGCGGTGGCGGATGCCCTCGTACGAGCCGATCTCGACCTTGCGGCGAATGTCGGCGGCGACCTCACGGCGCAGGTCACCCTCGACCTTGAACGTGCCTTCGATGTGGTCACGCAGTGCGACGAGCTGGTCGTCGGTGAGGTCTTTGACCCGCACGTTCGGGTCGATCCCGGTGGCAGAGAGGGTCTGCAGCGAACGCGTGCGTCCGACTCCGTAGATGTAGGTCAGGGCGACTTCCACGCGCTTGTCGCGCGGAATGTCGACTCCGGCAAGACGGGCCATGATGGCTCCTTCAGGTGGGTGAGAGGTGTGGAGCAGTTCCGGTGCCGGGGCCTCCCGCCCTGGGTGTCCTCCGCCGTGGCGGAATCTGGAACTGCCTGGTGTTCGTATTTAGTTGTGGCTTCGTGGGGGCGTGAGCCCTAGCCCTGGCGTTGCTTGTGCCGCGGGTTCTCGCAGATGACCATCACGTTGCCGTGACGGCGGATCACCTTGCACTTGTCGCAAATGGGCTTGACGCTGGGGTTGACCTTCATGGTTGTGCTTTCTCTCGCTGGCCTCGTGCGCCGGGTGGATCCCCGGGCCGTTCCTTATGCGGTCGAACCGTCACTTATAGCGGTAGACGATGCGGCCACGGGTCAGGTCGTACGGGCTCAGCTCGACGATCACGCGGTCCTCAGGAAGGATGCGGATGTAGTGCTGGCGCATCTTGCCCGAGATGTGGGCGAGAACCTTGTGGCCGTTGGTCAGCTCGACGCGGAACATCGCGTTGGGCAGCGCTTCGACCACCGAGCCTTCGATCTCGATGACACCGTCTTTTTTGGCCATTGCCTCTTCGTCGCTATAAGTGTGATTCGTACCGGTCGTGCGGATGACACGGTGCCCCAGACGATCGCCCCGTCTGCACGGCGGAGACGACGATGACACGCCGAAGGCGTGCCGAAAGCACCAAAGGTCGAGCTTAGGTGATATCGGGCTCGCAGAGCAAGTCGAGACCGCAGCAGCGAGCGCTCAGCACGTCAGGCGGTGAACAGGATGCCGCGCGCGGCGAGCTCGTGCTCAATGCGCGCGGTGACCTCGGCGATCTCGCCGATGCCATCGACCTTGGCGAGCAGGCCGCGCTGGTCGTACACGTCGATGAGCGGCGCCGTCTGGCGGGCGTACACCTCGAGGCGGTGGCGCACCACGGCCTCGTCGTCGTCGGCCCTGCCCTGGTCGAGAGCACGCTTCTTCAGTCGCTCGACGACGATATCGGGCTCCGCGACGAGCTCGACCACAGCATCCATCGACGTGTCGTGCTGGGCGAGGAACTCATCGAGCGCGCGCACCTGGTCGGTCGTGCGGGGGTAGCCGTCGAGAAGGAAGCCCTCGGCGGCATCGGGCTGCGAGAGCCGGTCACGCACGAGATCGTTCGTGAGGCTGTCGGGCACGTTATCGCCGGCATCCATGTAGGCCTTCGCCTTGAGGCCCAGCTCGGTCTCGTTGCGCAAGTGCTCACGGAAGATGTCGCCCGTCGAGATGGCCGGCACGCCCAGCGCCTCTGAGAGACGCTGCGCCTGCGTGCCCTTGCCCGCACCGGGCGGGCCGATCAGCAGCAGGCGGGCGCTCATCGCAGCAGGCCCTCGTAGTGCCGCTGCTGCAACTGCGCGTCGATCTGCTTCACCGTCTCGAGGCCGACGCCCACGATGATGAGGATGCTCGCACCACCGAACGGGAAGTTCTGGTTCGCTCCGACAGCGGCGAAGGCGATGAGCGGAATCAGCGCCACGAGACCGAGGTAGAGCGACCCCGGCAGGGTGACCCTGGTCAGCACGTAGTCGAGGTACTCGGCCGTCGGGCGACCCGCGCGAATACCCGGGATGAAGCCGCCGTACTTCTTCATGTTGTCGGCGACCTCTTCAGGGTTGAAGGTGATCGCGACGTAGAAGTACGTGAAGCCGACGATGAGCAAGAAGTACACGACCATGTAGATCGGGTTGTCGCCTGAGACCAGGTTGTTCTGAATCCAGACAACCCACTCAGGGGCGGTCTCGCCCGCGGCCGGCTGGTTGAACTGCGCGATGAGCGCGGGCAGGTACAGCAACGACGAGGCGAAGATGACCGGCACGACGCCCGCCATGTTGACCTTGATCGGAATGTAGGTGTTGTTGCCTCCGTAGGTGCGGCGGCCCACCATGCGCTTGGCGTACTGCACGGGAATGCGCCGCTGCGACTGCTCGACGAACACGACGGCGCCCATGACGAGCAGGCCAAGCGCGAGCACGAGCAGGAAGATCTCGAAGCCCTGAGAGACCGCGATGGCCCACAACGCCGACGGGAACGTCGCAGCGATCGAGACGAAGATCAGCAGCGACATGCCGTTGCCGATGCCGCGCTCGGTGACGAGCTCGCCCAGCCACATGATGAGTCCGGTGCCGGCCGTCATGGTGATAACCATGAGCAGAATGGCGTACCAGGCGTCGTTCGTGATGAGGTCGCTGCACTGCGGAACACCGCTCGTGGTGGGGAAGAGCGCACCGGCGCGAGCGACCGTGATGAGGGTGGTCGACTGCAGCACCGCGAGAGCGATCGTCATGTAGCGGGTGTACTGCGTGAGCTTCGCCTGGCCCGCCTGACCCTCTTTGTGCAGGGTGTCGAAGTGGGGGATGACGACGCGCAGCAGCTGGGTGATGATCGACGCCGTGATGTACGGCATGATGCCGAGCGCGAAGATCGAGAGCTGCAGCAAGGCGCCGCCGCTGAACAGGTTGACGAGCTGATAGAGCCCCGTCGCACCCTGATTGCCGGCGAGGCAGATCTGCACGTTCTGAAAGTCGACGAACGGCGCAGGAATGAATGAACCCAGACGGAAGAGGGCGACGATCCCGAGGGTGAAGCCAATCTTGCGGCGCAGGTCGGGCGTGCGGAAGATCCGCCCGATAGCTCTGAACACGAGACCTCCCGTAGAAAAACCATGAGCATCCGACCGCCCGGCGGCGAACGGATGCTGTGGCCCGAGTGGGCCGGACCCGCAGGTGAGGGTGGCCCCGAAGGGCCACCCATCACCTACTGGATCGAACCGCCGGCAGCGACGATCTTCTGCTCGGCAGAGCGCGAGACCTTGTCGACGGTCACATTGAGCTTAACCGCAATGTCTCCCTGCCCAAGAACCTTGACCTTCTCGTTCTTGCGCACGGCACCCTTGGCGACGAGGTCGCTGATCGTGACATCGCCCCCCTTGGGGTACAGGGCGGCGAGCGCGTCGAGGTTGACGACCTGGTACTCGACCCGGAACGGGTTCGTGAATCCGCGCAGCTTGGGCGCGCGCATCACCGAGTTGAGGTTGCCGCCCTCGAAGCCGGGCTTGACCTGGTAGCGGGCCTTGGTGCCCTTGGTGCCACGACCGGCGGTCTTGCCCTTCGAGCCTTCACCACGACCCACGCGGGTGCGCTCCTTCTTCGACCCGGCAGCCGGGCGAAGGTGGTGCACTTTGAGCACCTGAGGGCGCGCGACGTCTGCCGACGCGGCCTTCTTCGCGGGTGCGGCCTTGGCCGGAGTCTTCGCCGGAGCCTTGGTCGCGGGCGCCTTGTCAGCAGCAGCCTTGGCCGGAGCCTTGTCAGCAGCAGCCTTCGCAGGCGCCTTCGCGGCCGCAGCCTTGGCCGGAGCCTTCGTCGCGGGAGCCTTGTCAGCAGCCGCCTTAGCCGGAGCCTTGTCAGCAGCAGCCTTCGCAGGTGCCTTGGCGGGAGCCTTCTTCTCAGCCGCAGGCTTCGCAGCCGCGGGCTTCTTGGCCGGCGCCTTGTCGGCGGCGGGCTTCTTCTCTTCTGCCATTAGTCAATCTCCTCGACAGTCACCAGGTGGGCGACCGTGCGAACGTAGCCGCGATTGGCCGGGGTGTCTTCACGCACGACGATGTCGCCGATGCGCTTGAGACCCAGGCTGCGCAGCGTGTCGCGCTGGTTCTGCTTCTCGCTGATCACGGACTTGATCTGGGTCACTTTGAGCTGCGCAGCCATCACGCACCACCCTTTCCGGATGCGGCTTCGGCAGCGAGTGCCTCGGCGCGCACGAGACGCGCCGGAGCGACATCTTCGAACTCGAGTCCGCGACGGGCGGCGACGGCGCGCGGCTCTTCGAGCTGCTGCAGCGCTGCCACCGTGGCGTGGACGATGTTGATCGTGTTCGACGAGCCGAGCGACTTGCTCAGCACGTCGTGGATGCCGGCGCACTCGAGCACGGCGCGAACCGGGCCACCGGCGATAACACCGGTACCGGCCGCGGCGGGGCGCAGCAGCACGACGCCGGCTGCGGCCTCGCCCTGCACCGGGTGCGGAATCGTCTGAGCGACGCGAGGCACGCGGAAGAAGTTCTTCTTCGCCTCTTCGACGCCCTTCGAGATGGCGGTGGGCACTTCGCGCGCCTTGCCGTAGCCGACACCGACCATGCCGTTGCCGTCGCCGACGACCACGAGGGCGGTGAAGCTGAAGCGACGACCACCCTTCACGACCTTCGACACGCGGTTGATCGTGACGACGCGCTCGAGGAACTGGCTCTTCTCGGCATCGCGCTGGCCGCGGTCGCGGTTCGGGCTGCGCTCACGCCCGCCACGACGCGCCTCGCGAGGCTCGGTGCTCGGCTCTGACGACGCTGCCGTCTCCACGGGGGCTTCTGCCGCCACGGGCTGCTCCTTCTCGATCTCGCTCACAGGTTGAGTCCGCCCTCTCGCGCTCCATCGGCGATCGCTGCGACGCGACCGGCGTATCGGTTGCCTCCGCGGTCGAACACCACGTCTGCCACTCCGGCCTTCTTCGCGCGCTCGGCGAGCAGTTCGCCCACCTTGCGGGCCTTGGCCGTCTTGTCTCCGTCGAACGTGCGCAGGTCGTCTTCCATCGTCGACGCGCTCGCCAGGGTGTGACCCTTGCTGTCGTCGACGATCTGAACGAAGACGTGGCGCGCCGAACGGGTGACCACGAGGCGCGGACGATCGGTCGTTCCCGTGATGCGCTTGCGCAGACGGGCGTGACGGCGGCCCTTGGCGGCCGTCTTGCTCTTTCCTCTAGTTCCGAGAGCCATGGTTACTTACCACTCTTTCCGGCCTTGCGGCGTACGATCTCGCCGGCGTACCGCACACCCTTGCCCTTGTAGGGCTCGGGCTTGCGAATCTTGCGAATGTTGGCCGCGACCTCGCCGACGGCCTGCTTGTCGATGCCGCTGACGGTCAGCTTGTTGTTGCCCTCGACCGTGAAGGTGATGCCCGCAGGCGGGTTCACGGTGACGGGGTGCGAGAAGCCGAGCGCGAACTCGACGCCCTCGCCCTTGGCCTGCACGCGGTAACCGGTGCCGACGACCTCGAGGCCCTTGGAGTAGCCCTGAGTGACGCCGATGATCTGGTTGGCGATGAGTGTGCGGGTGAGGCCGTGCAGCGAGCGCGAGTTGCGCTCGTCATCGGGGCGGGTCACGACGACCTGGTTCTCCTCGATGGCCACCTCGATGGGGCTCGCGACAGTGAGCGCGAGCTCACCCTTCGGGCCCTTGACGGTGACGGCCTGGCCGTCGATCTTCACCTCGACACCACCGGGGATGTCGATGGGCATGCGTCCGATTCGTGACATGGCGGGTTACCACACGTAGGCGAGGACTTCCCCACCCACGCCCTTCTTCATCGCCTCACGGTCGGTCAGCAGACCGGAGGAAGTCGACAGGATCGCCACGCCGAGGCCACCGAGAACGGTGGGGATCTCGGTCGACTTCGCGTAGACGCGCAAGCCGGGCTTGGAGACGCGCTTGATGCCGGCGATCGACCGCTCGCGGTTCGGGCCGTACTTCAGCGAGAGCGTAAGGGTTGAGCCGACGCGGGCGTCAGCGACGGCCCACTCAGCGATGTAGCCCTCGCGCTTGAGGATCTCGGCGATGTGCGTCTTCAGCTTCGAGCTGGGGAGCGACACCGTCTCGTGGAACGCCGAGTTGGCGTTCCGCAGTCTGGTCAGCATGTCTGCGACCGGATCTGTCATCGTCATGATGCGTTGTTCCTATTCTCGTCCGGTTTCGACTCCCGGTACACCGGGGCCGACCTAGGCGATCGTGGCCCTGCTGGGCCGGATGGGATGTTACTGAGCAGTCTCTGACGACCGGAAGGGGAAGCCGAGCGCGCGCAGCAGAGCGCGACCCTCGTCGTCCGTCTTCGCCGTCGTCACGACAGTGATGTCGAAGCCGCGCACGCGGTCGATCTTGTCCTGGTCGATCTCGTGGAACACGCTCTGCTCCTGGATACCGAAGGTGTAGTTGCCGTTGCCGTCGAACTGCTTCTCGCTCAGCCCGCGGAAGTCGCGGATGCGAGGCAGGGCGAGGGTGATCAGGCGGTCCATGAACTCCCAGGCGCGGTCGCCACGCAGCGTGACGTGCGCACCGATGGGCATGCCCTCGCGCAGCTTGAACTGTGCGATCGACTTGCGCGCCTTCGTGACCTGGGGCTTCTGACCCGTGATGGCCGTCAGGTCTTTGATGGCCCCATCGATCACCTTGGAGTCGCGAGCGGCCTCACCGACACCGGTGTTCACGACGATCTTCACGAGCCCGGGCACCTGGTGCGGGTTGGTGTACCCGAACTGCTCGGTGAGAGCCTTTGTGATCTCGGCGCGGTACTTCTGCTTGAGGCGCGGCTGGATTTTGCCAGGCGCGGTTGCAGTATCAGTCATCAGAACTTCTCACCTGACTTCTTGGCGTACCGCACGCGCACGGTCTTCTTGACGCCGTTCTTCTCGACGGTCTCCTCGCGGAAACCGACGCGCGTGGGCTTCTTGGTCTTGGGGTCGACGAGCGCCACGTTCGAGATGTGGATCGGAGCCTCTTGCGTCTCGATGCCGCCGGTCTTTGTGCCGCGCTGCGTCTGGCCGACGCGCACGTGCTTGGTGACGTAGTTGACGCCCTCGACGATGACGCGGTTCTTCTCGGCGATGACCTCGATGACACGACCCTGCTTGCCGCGGTCTCCGCCGCGGTCTTCGGTCGCGCCCGTGATCACCTGCACGAGGTCGCCCTTTTTGATGTTGGCCATGAGTTAGAGCACCTCCGGTGCGAGCGAGACGATCTTCATGAACTTCTTGTCGCGAAGCTCACGGCCGACCGGCCCGAAGATACGGGTACCACGAGGGTCGCCATCGGCCTTGAGGATGACGGCGGCGTTCTCGTCGAACTTGATGTACGAGCCGTCGGAGCGACGCGTCTGCTTGACGGTGCGCACGATGACGGCCTTGACGACGTCGCCCTTCTTGACGTTGCCGCCGGGGATCGCGTCTTTGACGGTCGCGACGATGACATCGCCCAGACCGGCGTAGCGACGGCCGGAGCCGCCGAGAACGCGAATCGTCAAGAGCTCTTTGGCGCCGGTGTTGTCGGCAACCTTGACTCTGGATTCTTGCTGAAGCATTTCTTACTCCTAGTGGTCAAGCAGGCGAAGGCCTACTTGGCCTTCTCGAGAATCTCGACGAGGCGCCAGCGCTTCGTGGCGGACAGGGGGCGGGTCTCGGAGATGAGCACGAGGTCGCCGATACCGGCGGCGTTCTGCTCATCGTGCGCCTTGACCTTCGAGGTGCGGCGGATGACCTTGCCGTACAGCGGGTGCTTGACGCGGTCTTCGACCTCGACAGTGATGGTCTTCTCCATCTTGTCGCTCGTCACGTAGCCGCGGCGCACCTTGCGGTAGCCGCGAGCGTCAGCATCGCGAACGTCGTGGGCAGCCGACTCGTGACCGGCGTCGGTGGTCTTCTTCTCAGTCGTCGCCATCAGTTCTTCTCCTCGGTGTTGTCCGAAGCTGCGTCGTCTGCAGCCGCTTTGTCCGCGGCCTCGGTCTTTGCCTTGGCAGTCTTCTTCGCCGGCTTCTCGGGAACCTCGACCGGAGCCGGGGTCGCACGAATGCCGAGCTCGCGCTCACGGATGATCGTGTAGATGCGCGCGATGTCGCGCTTCACCGCACGAAGGCGTCCGTGGCTCTCGAGCTGACCCGTCGCGGCCTGGAAGCGCAGGTTGAAGAGTTCTTCCTTCGCCTTCTTCAGCTCGTCGACGAGACGCTCGTCTTCAAAGGTGTCGAGCTCGACAGGTGCCAGCTCTTTCGATCCGATCGCCATTACGCGTCGCCTCCCTCGCGCTTGATGATGCGTGCCTTGAGGGGCAGCTTGTGAATGGCACGGGTCATGGCCTCGCGAGCGAGCTGCTCGTCGACACCCGCGACCTCGAAGAGGACGCGACCCGGCTTGACGTTGGCGACCCACCACTCGGGCGAGCCCTTACCCGAACCCATGCGGGTCTCAGCGGGCTTCTTGGTGAGCGGGCGGTCGGGGTAGATGTTGATCCACACCTTGCCGCCACGCTTGATGTGGCGCGTCATGGCGATACGAGCGGACTCGATCTGCCGGTTCGTCACGTACGCGGGAGTCAGGGCCTGGATGCCGAACTCGCCGAACGAGACTTCGGTGCCTCCGGTCGCGTGACCACTCCGCTTGGGGTGGTGCTGCTTGCGGAACTTGACCTTGCGGGGAATCAGCATTGTCCTTAGCCTTCCGCTCCGGCCGTGGCGGGCGCCTTGGTGGTGGCCGGTCGGCCGCCATCGCGACGCGGGCCGCGGTCAGAGTCACGTCGCTCGGGGCGCGTCGACTTCTGTGAAGCCTGCTCGCGAGCGAGTTCTTTGTTGGTGATGTCGCCCTTGTAGATCCAGACCTTCACACCGATGCGGCCGAAGGTGGTCTTGGCCTCGTAGAAGCCGTAGTCGATGTTCGCGCGCAGCGTGTGCAGCGGAACTCGACCTTCGCGGTAGAACTCGGAGCGGCTCATCTCAGCACCGCCGAGGCGGCCGGAGACCTGGATGCGCACGCCCTTCGCGCCGGCACGCTGCGCGCCCTGCAGGCCCTTGCGCATCGCGCGACGGAAGGCGACGCGGGCGCTGAGCTGCTCGGCGATGCCCTGGGCGACCAGCTGAGCCTCGGCCTCGGGGTTCTTGACCTCGAGGATGTTGAGCTGGATCTGCTTGGCGGTGAGCTTCTCGAGGTCGGCGCGGATGCGCTCGGCCTCGGCACCACGACGACCGATCACGATGCCCGGGCGGGCGGTGTGAATGTCGACGCGGACGCGGTCGCGCGTGCGCTCGATCTCGATGCGGGCGACGCCGGCGCGGTCGAGGCTCGTGGTGAGCATGCGGCGGATCTTGACGTCTTCCGCCACGTAGTCGGCGTAGCGCTGACCGGGCTTGGTGCTGTCAGAGAACCAGCGCGACACGTGGTCGGTGGTGATTCCGAGACGGAAACCGTACGGGTTGACTTTCTGGCCCATGACTACTTGCTCGCCTTCTTCTTGCCGGTGCTCGAGCCCGCGGCAACCAGCTCGTCCGGCGTGGCGAGCACGACGGTGATGTGGCTGGTGCGCTTGTTGATGCGGAACGCACGGCCCTGAGCGCGCGGCTGGAACCGCTTCAGGGTCGTTCCCTCATCGACGAAGGCGCGAGACACGTAGAGGTCTTGCTCGTCGAGGAAGGTGTTCGCCGCATCGGCCTTGACTCGCGCGTTGGCAATGGCCGCAGCGACGAGCTTGTAGACGGGCTCACTCGCGCCCTGCGGCGCGAACTTCAAAATGGCCAGGGCCTCAAGGGCCTGCTTGCCGCGGATCAGGTCGACGACGCGACGAGCCTTCTGAGGCGTCACGCGGATGTGTCGCACACGGGCGATCGACTCCACCATGTCTGTACTCCTCTTCACGCCGCCGGGTTACCGGCGACGACCCTTCTTGTCGTCCTTCTCGTGACCGCGGAAGGTGCGGGTGGGCGCGAACTCGCCGAGCTTGTGCCCGACCATGGTCTCGGTCACGAACACGGGAATGTGCTTGCGTCCGTCGTGCACGGCGATCGTGTGGCCGAGCATGGCCGGCACGATCATCGACCGGCGCGACCAGGTCTTGATGACGTTCTTGCTGTTGGCCTCGTTCTGCGCGAACACCTTTTTGAGCAGGTGGTCGTCGACGAACGGACCCTTCTTGAGACTGCGAGGCATAGTTCTCGACTCCTACTAGCGCTTCTTGCCAACGGTGCGGCGGCGGACGATGAGCTTGTCGCTCTCTTTCTTCGGGCGACGAGTGCGGCCTTCCGACTGGCCCCAAGGGCTCACCGGGTGACGACCACCGCTGGTCTTGCCCTCACCACCACCGTGCGGGTGGTCGATCGGGTTCATCGCGACACCGCGAACCGTCGGGCGCACGCCCTTCCAGCGCATGCGTCCGGCCTTGCCCCAGTTGATGTTCGACTGCTCGGCGTTGCCGACCTCGCCGACGGTCGCGCGGCAGCGCGCGTCAACGTTGCGGATCTCGCCCGAGGGCAGACGCAGCTGGGCGTAGGGGCCGTCTTTCGCGACGAGTCGCACCGAGGTGCCAGCCGAGCGCGCCATCTTCGCGCCGCCACCGGGGCGCAGCTCGATCGCGTGCACGACCGTGCCGACCGGAATGTTGCGCAGCGGCAGGTTGTTGCCGGGCTTGATGTCGGCCGAAGGGCCCGACTCGACGATGTCGCCCTGCGACAGCTTGTTGGGCGCCAGGATGTAGCGCTTGGTGCCGTCGACGAAGTGCAGCAGTGCGATGCGCGCCGTGCGGTTCGGGTCGTACTCGATGTGCGCGACCTTGGCGTTGACGCCGTCTTTGTCGTTGCGACGGAAGTCGATCATGCGGTACTGGCGCTTGTGGCCACCACCGATGTGACGCGTCGTGATGCGGCCGGAGTTGTTGCGACCACCCGTCTTGGGCAGCGGCTTCAGCAGCGACTTCTCAGGGGTCGAGCGCGTGATCTCGGCGAAATCTGCGACCGAGGAGCCGCGGCGACCCGGGGTCGTGGGCTTGTACTTGCGAATAGCCATTGTCGTTATTCCTTCGTGCCTAGCCGACGGCCGTGAAGATGTCGATGGAGCCCGACTTCAGCGTGACGATGGCGCGCTTGGTGTCTTTGCGCTTGCCGGTGCCGAAGCGGGTGCGGCGGGTCTTGCCCGTGCGATTGAGCGTGTTCACCGTGGCGACCTTGACGTTGAAGATCTTCTCGATGGCGAGCTTGATCTCGGTCTTGTTCGACCGCGGGTCGACGATGAAGGTGTACTTGCCATCGTCGATGAGCGCGTAGCTCTTCTCGCTCACGACCGGCGCGATGATGATGTCGCGGGGGTCTTTGTTCTGAGCGGCAGCGTGGATGCTCATGCGCTGACCTCTTCCTTCTTGGTCTTCGACTCCACGAACGAATCGAAGGCGGCCTTCGTGAACACGATGTCGTCGCTGACCAGCACGTCGTACGCGTTGAGCTGGTCGGGGGTGATGACGTGCAGGTTCTTGAGGTTGCGCACGCTCTTGAGGTTGACCTCGTCGTCGCGCTCGATCACGACGAGCACGTTGCGGCCCGTGGTGAGCAGAGCGATGACGGATGCTGCGGCCTTCGTCGAGGGCACGTCGGTGCCGAACGACTCGACCACGTGCAGCCGCTCGCCGCGAGCCCGGTCGGAGATCGCACCCAGCAGTGCCGCGGCGATCATCTTCTTGGGGGTGCGCTGGGCGTAGCTGCGCGGCGTCGGGCCGTGCACGATGCCACCACCGGTCATCTGGGGCGCGCGGATCGAGCCCTGACGAGCGCGACCGGTGCCCTTCTGCTTGAACGGCTTGCGGCCGGCACCCGAGACCTCGCCACGACCCTTGGTCGAGTGAGTGCCCTGGCGTGCGGCAGCGAGCTGCGCGACGACGACCTGGTGCAGTAGCGGAACATTGGTCTGAACGTCGAAGACGGCGGCGGGCAGGTCGACCGAGCCGGTCTTCTTGCCGGCGGCGTCGAGAACGTCGAGCGAGGTAGCCATGGCGATTACGCTCCCTTCACGGCGTTGCGGACGAATACGAGACGACCGCGAGCACCGGGAACCGCGCCCTTGACGAGCAGCAGACCCTTCTCGAGGTCGACGGAGTGGACCGTCAAGTTCATGACCGTGACGCGGTCGCCACCCATGCGGCCCGCCATGCGCATGCCCTTGAAGACACGGCTGGGGGTCGACGAAGCGCCGATCGAGCCCGGCTTGCGGTGGTTGCGGTGCGAACCGTGCGACGCCGAGACGCCCTTGAAGTTGTGGCGCTTCATGACACCGGCGAAGCCCTTGCCCTTGCTCGTGCCGACGACGTCGACCAGCTGGCCGGCCTCGAAGATGTCGACAGCGAGCAGCTGGCCCGGCGTGTACTCGGCGGCGTCAGCCGTGCGCACCTCGGTGAGGTGGCGGCGCGGCGTGCTGCCGGCCTTCTCGAAGTGGCCGGTGAGGGGCTTGGTGACCTTGCGCGGGTCGATGGCGCCGTAGGCGATCTGCACGGCGGCGTAGCCGTCGATCTCGGGGGTGCGCACCTGCGTCACCACGTTCGGGGCGATCTCCACCACGGTGACGGGCACGAGCTTGTTGTTCGCGTCCCACACCTGCGTCATGCCGAGCTTCGTGCCCAGCAGACCCTTGGTCGTCTTGATTGCAGACATATCCGGGTTCCTTAGAGCTTGATCTCGATGTTGACGTCGGCGGGCAGGTCGAGGCGCATGAGCGAGTCGACCGCCTTCGGCGTCGGATCGATGATGTCGATGAGACGCTTGTGCGTGCGCTTCTCGAAGTGCTCGCGGCTGTCTTTGTACTTGTGGGGCGACCGGATGACGGCAATGACGTTCTTCTCCGTCGGCAGGGGCACGGGGCCCACGACCGTGGCGCCGGCACGGGTCACCGTGTCGACGATCTTGCGCGCCGATGCGTCGAGACCAGCGTGGTCATACGACTTAAGCCGGATGCGGATCTTCTGTCCCGCCATGCTCAACTCTCTTCCTTCTTAGACGTGATGCACCCCTGACGGGCGCACCTCACGCGGAGCGCAATCGCTGTCGCACCACTGTTCTTCTGTCAAACGAACGCTTGCTTGTCGCCTGCTCACACCGACCCCCGCGCTCGGGCGTGTCGCCCTCGCAACGCACGGCATCCGCACACAAGGTTTCCCTTGGAGAGGGTGCAGGGGGTGTGAGCTGTGTTCTGCTGCCCGCGGCCTAGGCTCATCACGACCCGCTACCGATCACTCGGTGCGACGCTCGTCCTATGCACTGCCTGGCAGTGAGCCGCGCACGAAAACGCGGCGTGTGGAACTTGAAGAGTCTGCCACAGCGCGCGACCTGCTGCAACCCGGGCGTGTCGCGCTGACGCGCGACACGCCGGTGGGGCGCGAAATCGACCTACTCGGCGGTCTCCGGGCCCGTCGCAGCAGCTTCCATTGCCTTCTTCGGCCGCAGAATGACGAGCTCGACGAGCAGCACCGAGATGACTCCTGCCACCATCAGCAGGCCACCGGCCGCCACGGCAATCGCGACGACCAGAATTCCCCAGTCTTCACCCTGCCCGCCGCCCGAGACGACACTGACGACCGTCAGCACGCCGATGTTGACGACGAGCGCCGCGATCAGCGACACGATGTGCGTGCCGATGCGCCAGCCGACCGCGCGGCGGCGTTGCACGATCGCCCCGATGACGAGGAGCACGGTCCACAGTCCGAGCGCGATGCCCAGCAGACCGAACAGCACGCGGGGGGTCTGATCGACGAGCGTGCCGACGGGGTCGGCGCTATCGGTCAGCGCGAAGGCCGCGAGCACCAGCCACGCGAGCGCGATCGCGATGCCGATGATGAGAATGATCTCGAGCACGATGCGACGGACCATGACCAGCCTTTCGATGAGTCGACGTGACACGGTCTGCCGGTCGCGTGGCCAGAGCCTACCGGTGCGCTGTCATGCCGGCGAGAGGCCGAAAGGCCCGGGTCGATCGATCGTGATCGCCCCGGCGAGAATCACCCGCCGTACGAGAGGAACGCCTGGCCGGGAGGCGAGGTGGCGATAGTCGGGCGCATCGAGGATGACCGCGTCGCCCCGCGCGCCGAGCCCCAGGTGCCCGACATCGGTGCGGCGCAGCGCGCGTGCGCCCCCGCGCGTCGCGGCGTCGAGCGCCTCGAGGGGCGTCATGCCGAGCTCGCGCACGGCCAGGGCGATCGCGAGGGGCATGCTGCTCGAGAAGTTCGACCCCGGGTTGCAGTCGCTCGCGAGCGCCACGGCGACGCCCGCGTCGAGCAGACGGCGGGCATCCGGATACGGCTGCCTCGTCGAGAACTCGACTAGTGGCAGCAGGGTCGCGACGGTGCCAGCGCCGTCGCGGGCACTTGCCGCGAGCAGCTCCACATCGTCGTCGGCGAGGAAGGTGCAGTGATCGACGCTCGCGGCGCCGAGCTCGACCGCGAGGGCGACTCCTGCGTCGGGCGCGAGCTGGCCGGCGTGCACACGAAGCTCGAGGCCAGCATCCCGCCCCGCCTGCAGAATGCTCCGCGCCTCGTCGACGGTGAACGCCCCCGAGTCGATGAAGACGTCGATGAAGCGTGAGTGCGGTGCGCACGCCGCGAGCATGTCGCCGCACACGAGGTCGACGTAGGTCTCGCGCTCGTCGGCAAACTCGGCCGGCACGACGTGCGCACCGAGAAAGGTGGTCTCGGGGGTGACCTCGCGGGCGAGCCGCAGACATCGCGCCTCGTCGGCAACCGTCAACCCGTAGCCACTCTTGATCTCGAGCGTCGTCGTGCCCTGAGCGTGCGCCTGGGCGATGAGGTGCGCGAGTCGAGCGCGCAGCTCGACGTCGCTCGCGGCGCGGGTGGCGGCGACAGTCGTGCGGATTCCCCCCGCCGTGTAAGGGCGGCCAGCCATGCGCGCCTCGAACTCGTCGACGCGATCGCCCGCGAAGACGAGGTGGTTGTGACTGTCGACGAAGCCCGGGATGACCGCCGCGCCGTCGGCGTCGATGCGGGTGTCGGCAGCGGGGGCATCGACCGTGTCGCCCATCCACGCCACGTGGCCGTCAGCGATCACGAGAGAGGCCCCCGTGCGGATCGGCCGCTCGGGGTCGGCGGGGTCGAGGGTGACGAGCTGGCCGATGTTCGTGATGACGGTGCTGGTCGCGGCGCTCATGGTGTCATCCTGCCGCGCTCGGGATCATCGGGCGGCTCGCCAGCCCCGCGAGCGCTTCGAGCACGCACAGTGCGGCGAGGCGCACGGTGCGCTGGTCGGCAGTGTCGCGTGCGGCGTCGAGCTCGGCGAGGTCGATGCTCGTCACTGCGGGATGCGCGCCCGCGAGCCGCGCCGCCGTGCGCAGCTCGATCGCGCTGAGGCCGCCGGGCACGCTCGCCGGGCAGCCCGGCGCGACGCTGCGGTCGCACACGTCGAGGTCGAGGTCGACGTGCACGGGGCCGCCCGCCGAGGCCGCGCGATCGAGCGCTGTCGACATCGCGGCCTCGATCGGGGTGCGCAGCAGTTCTGCGCGGGTGACGACGGAGATGCCGTGCTCGGCAGCTCGCGCCGCGTAGGCCCGTGAGTTCGCGAGTGGTTCGATGCCGAGCTGGCTGACCCGCTCGCCCGCGAGCCCGGCCTCGAGCAGCCGCCGCACGGGCGAGCCGTTGGTGGTGCCGTCGCGCAGGTCGTGGTGGGCATCCAGCGTGACGAGGCCCGCGGTCGCGATGCCCGCGCCCCAGGCTCCGAGGGCGGCCGGCACGGTGGCAGCGTTGTCGCCGCCGAGAACGATCACGAGGGATGCTGTGCTCGCGAGCTCGGCAACCCGCGCGGTCGCGGCCGCCTCACCGGCGCCGTCGGGCTCGGGCACATCACCAGCGTCACGCACCGTCACGCTCGAACCGTCAGGCCGTGCGAGTGCGTCGGCGGAGTAGTACCGGAGAGCATCCCGAATCGCGGCGGGCGTCGTGTGCGCCTGGCCCGGCGATAGTGAGGTGCGCCAGGTCGGGATGCCCACCACGACAGCGTCCGCCCGCGAGCCCGGCGTCCACACTGGCCAGTCGCCCGCGCGGGGCCAGAGCGGGTCGTGTGCGAGCTGGTGTGCCTGTTGCGCGCGAGTGTTCCCGCCCGGGTCGGGCACACTCGTGCCGTACAGGCTCACTCGGCGCCGCCCTCGCGCATCGGAATGCGCACGCCGAACTGCTCGACGATCGGCTCGCCCTCGGTGTAACCCGCATCGATGTGGCGAATCACGCCCATGCCGGGGTCGTTCGTGAGCACGCGCTGCACCTTCTCTCCGGCGAGCGCCGTGCCGTCGGCGACGACCACCTGGCCAGCGTGGATCGAGCGGCCGATGCCGACTCCCCCGCCGTGGTGAATCGACACCCACGTCGCTCCGCTCGCCGTGTTGACGAGGGCGTTGAGCAGCGGCCAGTCGGCAATCGCGTCTGAGCCGTCTTTCATCGACTCGGTTTCGCGGTACGGGCTCGCGACCGACCCAGAGTCAAGGTGGTCGCGGCCGATCGCAACGGGGGCACTGAGCTCGCCCGATGCGACCATGTCGTTGAAGCGCTCACCCGCGCGATCGCGCTCGCCGTAGCCGAGCCAACAGATACGCGCGGGCAGGCCCTGGTAGTGCACGCGCTGCTGCGCCATCGGAATCCAGCGCTGCAGGCTCTCGTTCTCGGGGAACATCTCGAGCACCGCACGGTCGGTCGCAGCGATATCTGCCGGGTCGCCGCTGAGCGCCGCCCAGCGGAACGGACCCTTGCCCTGCGCGAAGAGCGGGCGGATGTAGGCGGGCACGAAGCCGGGGAACGAGAACGCGTCGGCGTACCCCGCGGCTTTCGCCTCAGTGCGGATGTTGTTGCCGTAGTCGAAGACTTCGGAGCCTGCACGCTGGAACCCGACCATCGCCTCAACCTGCAGCGCCATCGACGCCCGGGCGGCGGCCGCGAAGCCGATGGGGTCGCGCTCGCGGGCGGTGTGCCACTCGTCGACCGAGTGCTCCAGCGGCAGGTAGGCGAGCGGATCGTGGGCACTGGTCTGGTCGGTGACGATGTCGATCGGGGCGCCCATGGCGAGCAGGCGCGGAAAGACTTCGGCCGCGTTGCCGAGCACACCGATCGAGAGCCCGCGCCGGGCATCCCGTGCCTGCACCGCGAGTTCGAGCGCGTGTTCGAGCGAATCGGCCTGCTTGTCGAGGTAGCGGTGCTCAAGCCGCCGGGCAATGCGGCTGGGGTCGACGTCGACGCAGATCGCGACGCCGTCGTTCATGGTCACGGCGAGCGGTTGCGCGCCGCCCATGCCGCCGAGTCCGCCCGTGAGGGTGATCGTGCCGGCAAGAGTTCCTCCGAACCTTTGCGTGGCGACTGCGGCGAAGGTCTCGAAGGTGCCCTGCAGAATGCCCTGCGTGCCGATGTAGATCCACGAGCCGGCCGTCATCTGGCCGTACATCGTGAGGCCGAGGGCTTCGAGACGCCGAAACTCGTCCCAGTTGGCCCAGTCGCCCACGAGGTTCGAGTTGGCGAGCAGCACGCGCGGGGCCCACTCGTGCGTCTGCATGACTCCGACCGGGCGGCCCGACTGCACGAGCATCGTCTCATCACCCTTGAGCGTGGCGAGCGTGCGGGTCAGCGCGTCGAAGCTCGCCCAGTCGCGCGCCGCCTTGCCCGTGCCGCCGTAGACGACGAGCTCGTCGGGGTGCTCGGCCACCGCGGGGTCGAGGTTGTTCTGCAGCATGCGCAGGGCGCCCTCCTGCTGCCAGCCGAGGGTGTGCAACTGGGTTCCGCGGTGCGCGCGCACAGGGCGGGGGCCGCTGGGTGCTGGCGCTGCGCCGGATGCTGCGCTCATGCTCGTGGCGTCGGTGAGGGTCATGGCTGTTCTCCTGTCGGCGGGTCTAGACGATGGGGGTGACCGCGCGGGCGGCGGCCAGCAGCGTGCCGTCGTGCGTGAGCCGCACGGCATGCTCGATCTCGGGGGCGAGGTAGCGGTCGGGGCCGGGGCCGGCGACGTGCTCGCGCAGTGCGCTCACGACGGCGGCCGTGGCCGGGGCTGCGTCGACGCCGAGCGCGGCCGTGCGTAGGTCGAGCCCCCGCGCGGCCGTCAGCAGTTCGATCGCGACGACGCGCGTGAGTCCGTCGATCGAGCGGCGCAGCTTGCGGGCGGCCGACCAGCCCATCGCCACGTGGTCTTCTTGCATCGCGCTCGAGGGGATCGAGTCGACACTCGCCGGCACGGCGAGCCGCTTGAGCTCGCTCACGATGCCTGCCTGCGTGTACTGCGCGATCATGTGCCCCGAGTCGACACCCGGGTCGTGGGCGAGAAACGGGGGCAGCCCCTGGTTGCGGCTCGCGTCGAGAAAGCGGTCGGTGCGGCGCTCGCTCATGCTCGCGAGGTCGGCGACGGCGATCGCGAGAAAGTCGAGCACGTAGCCGAGCGGAGCGCCGTGGAAGTTGCCGTTCGACTCGACACGGCCGTCGAGCGTCACGACGGGGTTGTCGATCGCGCTCGCGAGCTCACGGTTCGCCACCATCGCCGCGTGCGCCATCGTGTCGCGCACGGCGCCGTGCACCTGTGGTGCGCAGCGCAAGGAATAGGCGTCTTGCACGCGCGTGCAGGCATCGGTCTGGTGGCTCTTCACCACGGCCGAGCCGCTCAGCACGGCGCGCATGTTCTCGGCACTGGTCGCCTGACCCGGGTGGGGGCGCAGGTTGTGCAGATCCGAGGCGAAGGGGCGATCGGTGCCGAGCAGAGCCTCGACGCTCATGCTCGCGGCGAGGTCGGCGGTGGCCACGAGGCGGTCGAGGTCGGCGAGGGCCAGAGCGAGCATCCCGAGCATGCCGTCGGTGCCGTTGATGAGGGCGAGGCCCTCTTTCTCGCGCAGCTCGACTGGCTCGATGCCGGCGGCCGCGAGGGCCTGAGCGGCGGGCATCAGGGTGCCGGCGGCATCGCGCACCTCCCCTTCCCCCATGACGGCGAGCGCGCAGTGCGCGAGCGGAGCGAGGTCGCCTGAGCAACCGAGGCTGCCGTACTCGCCCACGATGGGCGTGATGCCGGCATTGAGCAGCGCGACGTAGGTCTCGGCGACGACGGGGCGGGCGCCCGTGCGGGCAGTCGTCAGGGTCTGCAGGCGCAGCAACATCGTGCCGCGCACGACTTCGCGCTCGACTTCGGGGCCGCTGCTCGCCGCGTGCGAGCGCACGAGCGAGCGCTGCAGCTCGGCGCGCTTGGCGACCGGGATGTGCGTTGTCGCGAGCGCTCCGAACCCCGTCGAGACCCCGTAGTGCGGTTCGACGTCGTCGGCGAGGCCCTCGACGATTGCCCGGCTGGCGGACATCGCGGCGAGCGCTTCAGTGTCGATGACGACCGTCGCTCCGCCGCGGGCGACGGCGACGACCTCGTCGAGACTGAGGGGGCGACGGCCGAGCGTGATCTGCATGACCCCAGTGAACGCGCTGCGCTTCCGGCGCGCATCGGCCTGACGCGATAATCTGTCTGACATATCAGACAGATAGGGGATGCTCGTGCCCGACGTTCCCGCCGCCCGCGCGGCTCTGCGCATCGTGACGCTGCTCGCGCACCACAACGACCCCGTGCCCGCCTCGACTCTCGCGCGCGAGCTGCAGCTGCCGCGGTCGAGCGTCTACCAGCTGCTGCGCGTGCTGCAAGACGAAGGGTTCGTCGTGCACTACCCCGAGGCCCGGGCCTACGGCCTCGGCGCCCTCGTCGCCGAGATCGGCGGCTCGGTGCTCAGCGCCAGCAGGCTTGCGCGCCTCGGCGGCCCGCTGCTCGACCGACTGGTGCGCGAGTCACCCGTGCCGGTCGTCGCACAGCTCGCCGTACTGGCCGGCGGCGACGTCTCGTATGTCGGCCAGGCCTCAGCGGCGCGCGCACCGACGACGGTCGTGCGCGTCGGTGTGCGGCTGCCGGCGCACCTCACCGCCACGGGTCGCGCCATGCTCGCAGCGCTGCCCGCGCCGCAGGTGCGTGCGCTCTTCCCCCACCGCGACGCCCTCATCACGCGCCGCGGCGTCGGCCCCCGCACCCTGTCTGAGCTCGACCGCATCCTCGCGCAAGCGCGAGAGAGCGGCCTCGCGTCAGAAGACGGCGAGATCACCGCGGGCTACGCCTCGGTCGCCGCGACCGGCATCGACCGCACCGGCTACCCGGCTGCCGCGCTCGGCCTCACCTACCGCGCCGAGGCCGTCGCCGCCCCGGAAGTGGATGCTCTCGCCGACGCTGTGCGCTCCGCCGCGGCCGCGCTCAGCGCGCGTCTGCAGGGTCGCTCGTAGTCGAGAGCGGCGCCGGCGCAGTCGGCCGACCGCGGTCGAGCAGGAGCACGACGATCGGCGTCGCCAGCATGGCGAGCGGCACGAAAAGGGCCGAGCCGAGCAGCCCGAGGGCTCCGACGAACCCGCCCTGAGCATCCGACGCCTCGCCGAGAGCGACCACGATCGCCACGTTCGCGATTCCGGCGATGAAGGCCGACAGCGCATGCGCGCCGATGCGCCACCACGGCCCGCGGTGTCTCAGCAGGGCCGCGCCAACTGCGACGAGCGCCGCCCAGAGGGCGAGCCCGGGGCCGGCGAAGCCGAACACGAACTCGGGCACGACGCTGAGCAGCTCACCGAACTCGAGCGACGCGAACGCGCCATAGATCACGAGCACCACTAGCGCGAAGACCAGCACGGTCGAGCCGACCAGCACGAGCACCTCGCGCACGACTCTCAACGCCATGTCTGCCTCGTCTCTCTGCCTCGTCTGCCTGACACGTGCGACGAGCGTACTGGCACCGCGCCAGCTGTGGCGGGCCCTCTGATCACGCCGGCGCCGGGCCCACAACGACGAAGCGGGGCCGCACCCAAAGGTGCGACCCCGCTCACGAGCAGTGCAGAAGTTCTACTTGAGAACCTTCGTCACCGTTCCGGCGCCGACGGTGCGGCCACCCTCACGAATGGCGAAGCCGAGGCCCTCCTCCATGGCGATGGGCTGGATCAGCTCAACGACCATGTCGGTGGTGTCGCCGGGCATGACCATCTCGGTGCCCTCAGGCAGCGTGATGACGCCGGTGACGTCGGTGGTGCGGAAGTAGAACTGCGGGCGGTAGTTCGTGTAGAAGGGGTTGTGACGGCCACCCTCGTCCTTCGAGAGGATGTACGCGGTGCCCTCGAAGTTCGTGTGAGGGGTCACCGAACCCGGCTTCACGACGACCTGGCCGCGCTCGACGTCTTCGCGCTTGGTGCCGCGGAGCAGGAGGCCACAGTTCTCGCCGGCCCACGCCTCGTCGAGCTGCTTGTGGAACATCTCGATACCCGTGACGATGGTCTTCTGCGTCGGGCGGATGCCGACGATCTCGACCTCGGAGTTGATCGCGAGGGTGCCGCGCTCGGCGCGACCCGTCACGACCGTGCCACGGCCGGTGATGGTGAAGACGTCTTCGATGGGCATGAGGAACGGCTTGTCCTTGTCGCGCACCGGGTCGGGGATCGACTCGTCGACAGCTTCCATGAGCTTGAGGATCGACTCGGTCCACTTCTCGTCGCCCTCGAGCGCCTTGAGGCCCGAGACCTGGATGACGGGAGCGTTGTCGCCGTCGAAGCCCTGGCTCGAGAGCAGCTCGCGAACCTCGATCTCGACGAGCTCGAGAATCTCTTCGTCGTCGACCATGTCGCTCTTGTTGAGCGCCACCATGAGGTACGGCACGCCGACCTGCTTGGCGAGCAGCACGTGCTCACGGGTCTGGGCCATCGGGCCGTCGGTCGCCGCGACCACGAGGATCGCGCCGTCCATCTGCGCAGCACCGGTGATCATGTTCTTGATGTAGTCGGCGTGGCCGGGGGCATCGACGTGCGCGTAGTGACGCTTCGGCGTCTCGTACTCGACGTGCGAGATGTTGATGGTGATGCCGCGCTGACGCTCTTCCGGAGCCGAGTCGATCGACGCGAAGTCACGCTGCACGTTGGTCGCCGAGGGGTACTTGTCTGCAAGCACCTTCGAGATGGCGGCGGTGAGCGTGGTCTTGCCGTGGTCGACGTGACCGATGGTTCCGATGTTGACGTGCGGCTTGGTCCGCTCGAACTTGGCCTTAGCCACTGTGGGTCCTCCTCAGGACTTGTTTGCTCAGCATCCGGGTTTCAGACACCGCGCGATTTGGTGTGTATGTATCGTACTCAGGCTCGGCGAGCCCTCGCAGGTCGGGCGATTACTCGCCCTTGTTCTTCTGGACGATCTCGTCGGCGACGGCCTTCGGGACCTCCGCGTAGCTGTCGAACGTCATCGAGTAGACGGCGCGCCCGGAGGTCTTCGACCGCAGGTCTCCGACGTACCCGAACATCTCCGACAGCGGCACGAGGGCGCGAACGACCTTGACACCCGTTGCGTCCTCCATCGACTGGATCTGGCCGCGACGGGAGTTCAGGTCGCCGATGACGTCGCCCATGTACTCCTCGGGGGTGCGCACCTCGACCGCCATGAGCGGCTCGAGGAGCACGGGGTTCGCCTTGCGAGCGGCCTCCTTGAAGGCCATCGACCCGGCGATCTTGAACGCCATCTCCGAGGAGTCGACGTCGTGCGCTGCACCGTCGAGGAGCGTCGCCTTGACGCCCACCGTCGGGAAGCCGGCGAGCACGCCGACCTGCATCGCGTCTTGGATGCCCGCGTCGACCGAGGGGATGTACTCGCGCGGAACGCGGCCACCGGTGACAGAGTTGACGAACTCGTAGCTCGTCTCGGGCGTGACCTCGAGAGGCTCGAGGCTGATCTGGATCTTTGCGAACTGACCGGAGCCACCCGTCTGCTTCTTGTGGGTGTAGTCGTACTTCTCGATCGTGCGCTTGATCGTCTCGCGGTAGGCCACCTGGGGCTTGCCGACGTTGGCCTCGACGTTGAACTCGCGCTTCATGCGGTCGACGAGAATGTCGAGGTGCAGCTCGCCCATGCCCTTGATGACGGTCTGGCCGGTCTCGATGTTCTGCTCGGTGCGGAACGTCGGGTCTTCTTCGGCGAGCTTCTGGATGGCCGTGCCGAGCTTCTCCTGGTCGGCCTTGGTCTTCGGCTCGATCGCGACCTCGATCACGGGCTCGGGGAACGTCATCGACTCGAGCACGACCTGCTGCTGGATGTCGCTGAGCGTGTCGCCCGTCGTCGTGTCTTTGAGGCCGATGACCGCGTAGATGTGGCCCGCGGTGACCGAGTCGACAGGGTTCTCCTTGTTGGCGTGCATCTGGAAGATCTTGCCGATGCGCTCTTTCTTGCCCTTGGTGGAGTTGATGATCTGAGCGCCCGAGTCGATCTTGCCCGAGTAGACGCGCACGTAGGTGAGGCGACCGAAGAACGGGTGCACCGCGACCTTGAACGCGAGCGCCGCGAAGGGCTCGGTCGAGTCAGGCTTGCGGATGATCTCGACCTCTTCGTCGCGCGGGTCGTGCGCAACGGTCGCCGGCACGTCGAGCGGGCTCGGCAGGTAGTCGACCACGGCGTCGAGCATGGGCTGCACGCCGCGGTTCTTGAACGCCGAGCCGCAGAGCACCGGGTAGATCTCCGAGGCGACCGTCATCTTGCGGATGGCGCCCTTGATCTCGGCGACCGTGAGCTCTTCGCCGCCGAAGAACTTCTCGAGCAGCACGTCGTCAGACTCGGCGACGGTTTCGAGCAGCGCCTGGCGGTACTCGTTGGCCTTGTCGACGAGGTCGGCCGGAATCGGCTCGATCTCGTACTTCGCGCCCATCTCGACGTCACCCTTCGAGTCGCCGCGCCACGTGAGCGCGCGCATCTCGACGAGGTCGACGACACCCTCGAAGGTGTTTTCGAAGCCGATCGGCAGCTGAATGACGAGGGGCTTGGCGCCGAGGCGCTTCACGATCGTGTCTACGGTGAAGTAGAAGTCGGCACCGAGCTTGTCCATCTTGTTGACGAAGCAGATGCGCGGCACGTCGTACTTGTCGGCCTGGCGCCACACGGTCTCTGACTGGGGCTCGACGCCTTCCTTGCCGTCGAAGACGGCGACAGCGCCATCGAGCACGCGCAGCGAGCGCTCGACCTCGACCGTGAAGTCGACGTGGCCGGGGGTGTCGATGATGTTGATCTGGTGCTTGTTCCAGAAGCAGGTCGTGGCAGCCGAGGTGATCGTGATGCCGCGCTCTTGCTCTTGCGCCATCCAGTCCATCGTGGCGGCGCCGTCGTGCACCTCACCGATCTTGTGCGTGATGCCCGTGTAGAACAAAATGCGCTCGGTGGTGGTCGTCTTGCCGGCGTCAATGTGCGCCATGATGCCGATGTTGCGGACCTTGTTCAGGTCGGTGAGCACGTCCTGTGCCACAGGGATGTCCTTACTTTCAGTATTTCGTCAATGTGATGGCTTTACACCGTGTCGGCCCGGGACGGGCCGCCACCCGGCCTTCGCAGCGGGGCCAGAAATGGCCCCGCTGCGCGCTCAGCCCGGCTGGCAAACCTTCGGTTTACCAGCGGTAGTGCGCGAAGGCTTTGTTCGACTCAGCCATCTTGTGCGTGTCTTCACGACGCTTGACCGCGGCACCGAGGCCGTTCGAGGCGTCGAGAATCTCGTTCATGAGGCGCTCGGTCATCGTCTTCTCGCGACGAGCCTTGGCATACGAAGTCAGCCAGCGCAGCGCGAGGGTGTTCGCGCGGTGCGGCTTGACCTCGACGGGCACCTGGTAGGTCGAGCCACCGACACGACGCGAACGCACCTCGAGGGTGGGTCGCACGTTGTCGAGGGCCTTCTTGAGCGTCGCGACGGCATCTTGACCGTTCTTGGCGCTCACGCCTTCGAGGGCACCGTAGACGATGCGCTCGGCGAGGCCCTTCTTGCCGTCAAGAAGAATCTTGTTGACGAGCTGGCTGACGATCGGCGCGCCGTAGACCGGATCTGCGACGACGGGGCGCTTGGGTGCTGGACCTTTACGAGGCATTACTTCTTGTCCATCTTCGCTCCGTAGCGGCTGCGCGCTTGCTTACGGTTCTTGACCGCCTGAGTGTCGAGGGCGCCGCGCACGATCTTGTAGCGCACGCCCGGAAGGTCTTTCACACGACCGCCGCGCACGAGCACCATCGAGTGCTCCTGCAGGTTGTGGCCCTCGCCGGGAATGTAGGCGGTGACCTCGGTGCCGTTGCTGAGCTTGACGCGAGCGACCTTGCGCAGAGCCGAGTTCGGCTTCTTCGGGGTCGTCGTGTAGACGCGCGTGCAGACGCCGCGCTGCTGAGGGTTGGCCTTGAGGGCCGGCGCCTTGGTCTTCGAGACCTTCGGCGAGCGGCCCTTGCGGACCAGCTGTTGAATAGTGGGCAAAACTGCTCCTTGACTGTGCTGCACGGTGACAGCGGTTGCGGTTGGAAAGTCCCTGACTGCACTGCTGAGTGCGGTCAGGCTCACGCGAATCCGTCCGGCCCGACGAAGGTGCTCGCCGGGTGACGAATATGCCGTGGGGGTGTGTGCCCGCCCGCCGGAGCGTTCGATGCGTCAGTGACCCTCTGCGTGCGCGTCAGCCGCCTGGAGTTCCGCTCTCACGGCACGACACAGGCGTGCGCCAAAGCACACACACTGCTAAGGGTAGACCTCTGGAGTGATGTGGTCAAACGGCAGTGTTGGAGTTCAGAGTGGCCCGGTGCTCGGCCAGCTCTTGCTCGTAGGCGGTGCGAGCCTCGGCGTTGCGCGCCCGAGCGGTTCTGCCTCGCTTCGACACCAGCCCGCCGACCCAGATCGGTACTTCACGCGCGGCGATCGCGGCGGCGAATCCGAGCGGATTCGTGAGCTGCTGCAGCACGATGCTGTTGACCTCGGCCGCCGAGGCGCCGATCGCGCTCGCCGAGATGAGGGCGGCGCCGACGAAGCCGACCCACACGACGATGGCCACGATGAAGCCACCGAGCACATGCGCCCACCAGCCGCCGCGATTCACGATGATGACGAGCAGCAGGTACGACAAGAAGAAGATGATCACCGGCAAGTAGAACGTGACCGACGAGAGGTACTGCAGCGCGGGAGCGAGGCCGGCGGGCGACCCGATGACTGCGATCAGCAGCACGAGCATGGCGTAGGCGACGGCGAACAGTGCGGCACCCAGAAGTGCGACCAGCGCGCCGACGCCACGAGCACCGCGCTTTTTCGGGGGCTGGGGTGCCTGCACGAACACCACGGTCGGCTGAGCGGGTGCCGCGGGGGTCGTCTCCGCAGCGGGAACGGCCACCGGTTCGACGACCTCGGTCGTCGGCGCGGGGCTCGGGCTCGTCACTTCGGTCGACTCGTCAGCGGCCACGGCCGTCGGCTCGGCCTGGGCCTCGGCAGGCGACTCAGCAGGTGTCGCCGCGGGCTCCGTCGTCTGATCGTCGGTGGGCTCGGAGGAAGACTGGGTGGCCATGACGCGTCCTTTCACAGGGAATACGAACGCGCCACCCTACCAAGATGCGGTGTCGGGATGCCCGCTCCGAGCATCCCGACACCGCAGTTCTGACGCTACGGAGAGGGGGTCGGCTCGGCCGACGGCTGCGTGCCGGCCGGGTCTGTCGCCTCCGGTGTCGGCGACGCGCTCGGCTCTGGCTCGGGCTCCGGCTCGGGCTCCGGCTGCACATCGAGCAGGTCTTCGCCGCTCACCGCGTAGATGATCATCGAGAACGTCATCTCCCCGACTCCCGCGGCATCTTGGCCGTAGTTGCCCGTCGACACGATGGCGAAGCGCGCAGACTCTTGAAGTGCCTGGATGTACGACAAGATTCGCGCGAGCTCTCCGCGGACCGTGACCGAGACCGAGATCCGCAGAAGCGATCCCGTCGGCAGGACTCCGTCGCCGTCGACCTCTGGAGCAGGCGGCTCGTCGCCGTCCTCCAGAACCCCGGCAGATGTTGGAGCGGGTTCGTTGAGCGCGATGTTCTCGAGACTTAGCCCTGCCGAGAGCATCGTCGTGAGAAGCTCTTCGACTGCGTCGTCGTAGGCGGCGTCGGTCGGGAACTCCGCCCGCAGCTCCTCCAGCTCAAGCAACAGGGTGTCTATCTGCTCGAAGTCTGCCTGCAATTGGGCGAGGGTCGCTCGAGCCACATCATTCTGTGCGACGACGCTCTGCCGGTCTGCGTCGAACCGGGCAGTGTCTGCGAGTTTTGGCGAGATGCCAAGGAACCACCCGAGGGCGATCACGATGATGATGACAATCGCGGTCGCAAAGGTCCAGATGCGTGTCGATGCCGTCGTCATTCGGTCACCTCTTCTTCTGAGAACCGGTTCGAGAGTGCGACGTCATTGAGGTTGATGGTGACGGTCGTCTCGTAGCCTCGTTGAGTTCGAACGATCGAGTCAATGCTCGCGTCGGCGTACGTGTCGATGAGCTCCCACTCGCGATACCACACGTACGGCACGGGCAGTTCAGCAGTAAGCACCACCATCGTGACGGTGGCCACGCGCGGAGAACGCAGCGGACCAGTGATGCCGAGCGGCGGCTCGGCCGGTGAGTCGGACGAGAAGGCAAGTGAATCGACGGCTTCCTCGTCGCTGAGCACGCTCAGATAGGGCTGCAGTGCGTCGCGCCACAGCACTTCGACGCTGGCGAGCTCACCCCGTACGTCAGCGATTGACTGCAGCTGGCCGAGTACGAGGGTGACCTCGGTGAATTCGAGTTGCGAAGCGAGAAGTTGCTCGGTGGTGCGACGCTCTGCGGCGAGCTGCGCCTCAGCATTGGCGGCGACCAAGAACGAGCCCACGACGCCCGCTACCGTGAGGGCGAGCACGGCGACGACCGCCGTGATGAGACCGCGTCGACGACCGCGCTCTTTCTTCTGCAGCGCCACCTCGGGCGGCATGAGGTGAGCGCGTGGCACTCCCCCGTAGACGAGCGCGCCCGTCTCACGGCTGTCGCGGCGGCTCATGCTGCGCTCCCCACCGCGAGGCCGATGGCCGTAACCCAGGCCTGCATCTGATCATCGCTCTCGGCGCCGCGCAGGCCGCGCGCAACCGCAACTCCAGCTGTCGGGTTCACCGGCACGACCGAGATGCGCGTCGACTCGGCCAACGCGCTCGCGAACCCGCGCATGCGGGTGGCGCCGCCCGCGACCGAGAGATGGTCGAAGACCACTCCCGTGCGCACACCTGCGAAATAGGCCAAGGTGTTGCGCACCGCCGTGAGCAGCTCGCTCGTCGATTCGTGAATCACCTCAGCGGCCACGCGTTCTTCGTCGGTGCTGCCCGCCGTCGTCAGCCCGAGTTCGCGCTTGAGCAACTCGGCCCGCTCTCGCGGAATCGAGAGCCGCGCCATGAGCGCGCGGGTGGCGTCGTCACCCCCGGCGGGAACGATGCGCACGAAGAGGGGCACACCGGCCTGCACGATCACGATCGACGTCGCATTGGCGCCGATGTTCATGTGTACTGCAAAACCTTTGGTCGGGCTCGAGACCGTGTGCATTCGCGTCATCGCGAACGGCAGCAGATCCATACTGACCGGGTTGAGTCCCGCCATGGTGGCCGCGGTCACGTTCGTTGTGACCGCTTGCTTGAAGGCGGCGACGAGCAGGCCGTTGACCACGGCCCCCGACTCGTTCTGGCCCTCGCCGATCGGGTAGTAGTCGAGAACGGCGTCGTTGACCGGCACAGGCAAGAGGTCTTGCACCTGAAACGGCAGCGACTCTTTGATCTGCGCGAGCGGCATGCGAGGCACCGCGAGATCACGCACGATGACGCTCTGCCCGCCGATGCCGAGCGCGATGTCTTTGGTCTTGAACCCGCCGGCGGCCCACAGGCGTTTGAACGCCGATGCGACAGTGTGCACCTCGAGAATCTCGCCGCGCTTCACCGAGCCCTCGGGAAGAGGCACTTCGTGAACGCGCAGCAGCGTCGGCCTCGCCTTCGCCGCGTCGTCGATCTCGACGGCTCGCAGAGACGAGCTGCCGATGTCGACACCCACTACCCCGTTCACCATGTGCGCCCCCTTACTCCAGGCCGAACAGCGCGAGGTATCCCCGCGCGATCGGCTCACCCAGCAGAATTCCTACCCAGGCTCCTCCCAGCATCCACGGCCCGAAGGGTATTCCTGTGCTGCGACTCGCCCGCCGTGCCACGATGAGCGCGACCCCTACCAGCGCTCCGAGCAGAAAAGCTGCGAGCGTGCCGACGACGAGCGCCGACCACCCGAACCATCCGAGCACGAGGCCGATGACGCCAGCGAGCTTGACATCGCCCATGCCCATGCCTCGAGGCGAGATGAGCGCGAGCAGCAGATAGCCCCCGAAGAGGATGCCCGCGCCGGCGGCTGCGCGCGCGGCGCCCTCGAGATCGCCCGTCGCAATCGCGGCCGCACCCAGCAAAGCGGCGAACACCGCGTACGAGGGAAGCACGATGACGTTCGGTAAGCGGTGGGTGTCGAGATCGATGGCCGCCAGCGCGATCGAGATCGCGGCGAAGTAGAGCAGGGCGAGCATGACCACAGCACCGGAGGCCGTCAACGCCGTCGAGGGCGCGGCGAGCAGGGTCGGAAGCTGCCACGCCGCGATTCCCGCGAACGCGAGAGCCGTGACCAGTTCGACGAGCGCGTAGCGCCCCGAGAACGGGGCCGCGCAATCGCGGCAGCGCCCGCGCAGCACGACCCACGACACGATCGGGATGTTGTCATAGGGCCGCACGCGTGCGGAGCATGACGGGCATGCGCTCGGCGGGTGCACGACCGAGATCCCGGCCGGCACCCGGTAGATGACGACATTCAGGAACGACCCGATGGCGGCACCGAGCACGCCGGCGATCGCCGGCACGATGATGGTCACGGCGACCCGGTCAGGCCGGAACGTCGATGTCGGTGTACTCGATCAGCGCGCCAGGCGCGCCAGCCGTCGGCGTGCCGCCAGCGGCACCCCCGCCGCCGGGCCCGCCTGCGCCATTGCCCAAATCGAAGCCAGGAATACCGATGGGTACGTAGGTCAGTTCACTATTGTTCGAAAAGGTGACGCGACCGCCGTAGTACTGTCCGCGCCAGGTGAGCTGATTGCTGTTCTGAATGGTGCACGGGCTGTAGATGAGAATGGCGATGGAGTCTTGCACAACGTTGCGGTTGTTGATGTCGAAGCGGCCGCAGCCTGTCGTTGTCGGAACTCCGTTCCCGACGGTATCGGGCGTGATGAATCGCAGTGCCCGGTCGAGGTTGCCTTGCGAGAATACGGAGAAGTTCTCAAGGTTCACGTTGTGCGGAACGATGAACGTCAAGTCTGTGCGCATCGTGAGGTCGAGCTTGGCGCTCGACGAGAAGATCACGGTGCCGCAGCTGCGCATGTCGATGACCGTCGGGGTCGTGTAGTTGCTGAAAGCAACGACGCGACTGTCGCTCGCGGTTCGGTTGTCGATGGTGCACGGTCCGGTGTAGTTCACCACGTTCCACCCACGGCCCTGCCAGTCGCTGGCGACATAGTTGACGTCGACCCACACTGGCGGCGTCGGAGCGACGACATCGGCACGGTTGTAGAACACAGGGTCGGCACCGGTGTTGCGGGCGACCGAGCAGGCATCGCCCGCGGCATCCCAGCCGGTCGCGCCGGTCGAGCAGCGCTGGCCCCAGCTGTCGATCTCGCCGCGGGCGTATACGCCGCCATTGATCGTCGTGCTGGGGTCGATGGTCGTGGTTCCCGGACCTGCCGCGATGACATCACCGCCGATGGTCTTGTTGCCCTGAAGCGTGACAGTGCCTGAAGCCCAGACATTGCCTCCAGCTCCGCACGTATTGTTGAGCGAGATGTTGCCGTTCGCCGCGACGATGTCACCCTCGACATAGACGCTGTTGCTGCACACGATGTTGCCCTCGGCCACAATAACGTTCGCCTGGTTGCCGTTGAACGACAACAACTCGAGGCTGTTCGAGAGCCCAGGAACGCCGTAGCTGAAGACGGCGGCACCGGTCACAGCGGCAGAGTTGGCCCCCGGAGTCCATTCGTAGACAGCCTGAACAGCAGAGGCGTCGCCGGCTGACGCCGATTCGGCAACGCCCAGGTCCGCAGCGAAGCCGGTCGACTGAATGCGAATCTGCGTGGTGGCTTCTGCCGGGCAACCCGGAGTCCAACTCGCCGACGTGCTGATGCGTTGTGCGACCGTGGCGACGAAGAACAGCTCGTCGGCAGCGGGGCCGGCCAGGCTCGGGTCGACAGAGCCCTGCGTCGCGGTGAGCTCACCGGTCGCCGGGCAAGCATCGGCGAAGAGCTGAGCGAGCATCGCGTCAACGCCGGCCTCGGCCGCGGCGTTCGACTGCACTCCCGCTCGGGTGAGCGAGGTGTAGCTGAGGGCCTGCACGGTGGCACCGGTGACGGTCATCGTGATCATCGAGGTCACGGCCAGCAGGCCGATGACGGCGATCATGGCGTTGCCGCGATCGTCAGAGCGCGTTCCAGAGCGGCGGAGAGGCGATGTCAGAAGCATTGCGGACTCACATTCGATTGCGGTGCACGACCGGTAGTGGTCGTGATGAAAAGCGAACTAGTGCCGGAACCCCCGTCGACCGAGAAGCTGACGGAGAGTCCACGGGTGCCGGCGAGCGCGAAGACGGGCACCGGAGCACCCGCGCCGTCGTCAAGAGGCGTGATCCCCGCACTGACCTGAATCCATTCGGTGCCGACGGCCCCAGGGTTCGGTGCCGTCACCGCCGTCGAACTCGACAGTTCGAAGACTGCGCCCACTTCGTCATCGTAGAACCACGCCTGGCAGCGCGCAGTACCGCCCGCTGTCGTACGGGCCGTCGCGAAAGTGGAGACACCATCGGCCGCGGTCGTGACCGAGACGGCCGTCGAGTTGCGCACGGTCTCTTCGACGATGTTGACGACGAGCTGGCCGTCGGTCGTCGAGCCCGTCACCTCGCGCACCGTGCGGTCGGCCGTGATCGCGCTGATGATGACGCTGCCGACGATCGTGATGATGATGCCGAAGAGGCCCATGGCGACGAGCAGCTCGATGAGCGAGAACCCCGCGTCGTTTCGGCGCAGCCGGGGCGTCATGGCGTGCTCACCAGCAGAATCTGAGTGCGGGCATCCGCCAACAGCGAGTCGTCGGCGTCGTCGACGGCGACGACCGTAACGGTCATCGCGCTGCCGTCAACGCACGTGCCGACCGGCGGAACAGTCGTGGTGACGCGAATGGTGACGCCCTGGGCGTCGACCTCTTCGGTGACGGCGTTGAGTAGCTGGGCGGCGGCGCAATCGGCCGCGCCGCGCGAGCGAGCTGCATCGACAGCCTGCGAGACCAGGCGTGTCGCGGTCGCGGCGCTCGAGTTGAGCTCGGATGCGCGCAGCGCCGAGACGATCACGGGGATGAAGGCGATCGCGAGCAGTGAGATGAGGAACATGGAGATGATGATCTCGATGAGGCCGATGCCGGCGTCTGTCGAGGTGTCGGAGAGGCGCGAAGCGCGCGCGTCATCACGGCGAGAGCGGTTGCGCTCCATCGTCATGATCCCCCCGATCGTGTGATGCGAAATTTGCTTGTTAACTTGTCGGCTTGGTCTCACAACTCAAAGCCAAGGACAACAGGTGGGGGCGCCGAGAGGGCGACCCCACCTGTCGTCAGAGAGTGCTGTTCTCCAGGCCTAGCCTGCCGGGCACTCGCCCGCGGCGGGCCCATCAGTGCCGCTGTCGACGCTGAAGACCACATCGCCGTTGTCGCTGGTCCGCTCGAGGCAGAACTCACGACCGGCCGTGGCGACCGTGACGGTCGCGGGCATGCCGAGAGCGGCGAGAGCGGCCGCGTCAGCGTCGCCTTCGGGGTTCTCGACGAGCGAGCTCACGTAGGCGACCTTCGCGGTGGCGAGGTCGGAGATGGCAGCCGAGTCCTGTGCCTGGCCCTGCTGGCCCAGGAAGACCGGAACGGCGATCGCGGCAAGGATGCCGATGATGATGACGACAACGAGCAGCTCGATCAGGGTGAAGCCCTTGTCGTTCTTCTCGATGCGGTCGAGACGGTTCTCGAGTGCAGTGCGAATGGACATGTGTCCGTTTCCTTTCCCATCAAGTGAAGGTTGATAGGTGGGCCCCCCACGGAACATGAAACCGGCCCCCCACGAGTAAGTGTGCATTGGTGGTTCACGCGGCGGCATCCCCAGTGCGGGGGGCACCTCGGCGTGGCGACTAGATCTGGTTGAAGATGTCGAAAATCGGCAGGTAGAGCGCCACGATCATGCCGCCGAGAATGACGCCCAGGAAGGCGATCATGAGCGGCTCGATGAGCGAGGTGAGTGCTTCGGTGGTGCTCTGCACTTCGCTGTCGTAGAAGTCGGAGATCTTCTCGAGCATGGTCTCGAGGGCACCAGAGTCTTCACCGACGGCGATCATCTGCGTGACCATGCTCGGAAAGATCGGTTGCAGCGCGAGCGGCGCAGCGATCGTGCGGCCCTGCCTCACCGAGTCTTGCACCGACTGCACGGCCTGCTCGATCTGCCAGTTGCCCGAGGTCGAGCCGATGATCGAGAGCGCCTGCAGAATCGGAACACCTGAGCCGATCATGGTGCCGAAGTTGCGGGTGAATCGCGCAATGGCGATTTTCTTGAAGAGATCGCCGAAGACCGGCATCTTGAGCAGCATGGGCTCCCAGACCGACCGGAACTTCGGGGTCTGCCGGTTCGCGCGCCACCAGATGGCGCCGACGATCGAGCCGACGACAACGAGTGGCCCGAGCCAGATCATGTTCTGCGAGATGCTCACGAGAATCTTCGTCGGCAGCGGCAGCTCTCCCCCGAGGTCGTTGAAGAGGTCGTCGAACACCGGCACGATGAAGAGGATCATGCCGACCACGGCGAGCAGCGCCATGATGAGCACGACCACGGGGTAGGTGAGCGCCGACTTGATCGTCGCCTTGAGTTCGACCTCTTTCTCGTAGTTCTTGGCGACCGACTCGAGCGAGGTCTCGAGAAAACCGCCGACCTCGCCGGCACGCACGAGGTTGACGAAGATCGGCGGGAAGATGCGCGGATGCTTGGCGAGCCCGTCAGAGAATGTGCTGCCCTCTTCGACCGCGCCCCGCACCTCGTCGAGCGTCGAGGCGAGTTTCGGGTTCTCTGACTGATCGGCGAGAATCGTGAGCGACTTGAGCAGTGGCAGGCCGGCGCCGATCATCGTCGCGAGCTGGCGGCTCATGACGGCGAGATCCTTGATCGTCACCTTCTTGTCGAACAGACCGCCCATCGAGATGTCGCGATTGAGTCCGGTTCCGCCGGTGACCTGCTGAATCGAAACGGGCGCGATGCCCATCGTGCGCAGTCGCGAGACGACCGAGGCCTCGCCCGCAGCATCAACCCGGCCCTTCACGAGCTTGCCGCTGGAATCGCGGCCGGTGTAGGCGTAGGTGAGAGCGCTGGCCACTAGCGGTGTCCTCCGAATCCATCGGCGAACGGAGCGCTCGCGGCGCCGTCGCCTCCTGCGCCCGTGCGGTGCACGAGGCGGTTGAAGTTCTCAGGGTCTTGCATCTTCGACTGCGCGGCCTCGTGGGTCACCATGTGGCTGTTGACGAGGTCGGCGAGGTGCTGGTCCATTGTGTGCATGCCCGATTCGCGACCCGCCTGCAGCGCCGAAGTGATCTGGTAGGTCTTGCCCTCGCGAATGAGGTTGGCGATGGCACCCGTGGTCATCATGATCTCGGTGGCGATGATGCGACCCTGGCCCGTCGCCCTCGGCAGCAGTGTCTGACAGACGACGCCCTGCAGCGTGAGTGCCAGCTGCGACCTCACCTGGCTCTGCTGGTGCGGTGGGAAGACGTCGATGATGCGGTCGATGGTCTGCGCGGCCGACTGCGTGTGCAGGGTCGCGAACACGAGGTGGCCGGTCTCTGCCGCGGTGAGTGCCGTCGAGACGGTCTCGAGGTCGCGCAGCTCGCCGATGAGAATGACATCGGGGTCTTGCCGCAGCACACGCTTGAGCGCGTCGGCGAACGAGTGAGTATCGCTGCCGACCTCGCGCTGATTGACGAGCGCGCGCTGATTTTGGTGCACGAACTCGATCGGGTCTTCGATCGTGACGATGTGGTCGGCGCGCGACTTGTTGACGAGGTCGATGAGGGCGGCGAGCGTCGTCGACTTGCCCGACCCCGTCGGGCCCGTGACGAGCACGAGGCCGCGCGGCAGCGTGGCGAATTTCGAGACGACCCCGGGCACTCCTAGCTGCTTGAGCGACTTGATCTCAGTGGGGATCAGACGGAAGGCGCCGGCCATGGCGTCGCGGTCTTTGTAGTAGTTGACGCGGAAGCGCTCGGCGCCGCGCGGGCTGATGGCGAAGTCGAGCTCCCACTCGTGGCTGAAGGCCTCGCGCTGCCGATCGTTCATGACGCTCTCGAGAATCTGGGTGACGTCATCGCGGGTCCAGACGCCCGCGTTGGTGACGGGCTTGAGCTCACCGTCGAGTCGCACCATGGGCGGTGCGCCCCCCGCGACGTGCAGATCAGATGCACCGCGCGCGATCACGTCGTCGAGGGCCTCGAGCAGCAGAGGGTGGATGCCCGCGAGCACGGTGCCGGAGGCCACCTGCGGGGGCGCGGCTGAGATGACGGCTCCAGCGGGAGGCGGAGCATCCACGATCGCGGCGTTCGACGTCGGTGCGGGAGCCGCGAGACCGACCGGGGGCGCGGAGACTGGCGCGGGCAAACTCGCGACGGCCGCCGGAGCGGGAGCCGCGACGGGCTGCCCGACGGGCGGCGGAGGTGCGAGGTGCGGAGCACCGACCGCGAGCTCGGGCAACGGCGAGAACTCGGAAGGCACGACCGGAGTACCAGCGGGCGGAGCAGCGGTTGCCGAGCCGACTGGTGCGCTCACGTCGGCCGTCACCGACCAGACCCGTCGGCCCTGCGAGGCTGGAGCCACATTCGGCTCGGCGCTGAAGCCCGTGGTGTCGGTCATGATGTCTCCCTCGTGAGTGCGAGATGCAAGGACGGGTGCAGATCGTCACGCGACGACGCGCAGAACCTCTTCGATCGAGGTGAGCCCGGCACGAACCTTCGCCCACCCGTCTTGCCGCAGCGTGAGCATGCCCTGGGCTGTGGCGGTGTGCATGATCTCGACGCTCGATGCACGAGCCACGGCGAGCCGCTCGATCTCTTCGGTCACCATCATCACCTCGTGCAGTGCAAGCCGGCCGCGGTAGCCGGTGCCCGAGCAGGCAGAGCACCCGACCGCGTGGTAGAGCCGGGGGCTGAACTCGTCTTCTCGGCGCCCGAACCCCAGGTTGTCGAGGTGCTCGACCTCGTACTCCTGCAACTGCTTGCAGCGGTCGCAGAGCTTGCGGGCAAGTCGCTGGGCGACGACGCAGTCGAGCGCCGAACCGACGAGGAAGGGCTCGATGTCCATCTCGATGAGACGCGTGATGGCGCTCGGCGCGTCGTTGGTGTGCAGTGTCGAGAGCACGAGGTGGCCGGTGAGCGACGCTTCGATGGCGATCTGCGCCGTCTCTTGGTCGCGGATCTCACCGATGAGCACGACGTCGGGGTCGGAGCGGAGGATGCTACGCAGCGCACTCGCGAAGGTGAGGCCCGCCTTAGGGTTCACCTGCACCTGGTTGATGCCCTCCATGCGGTATTCGACCGGGTCTTCGACCGTGATGACGTTGATCTCGGGTCGAGCGACCGCGTGCAGCGTCGTGTAGAGCGTGGTCGACTTTCCCGAACCCGTCGGCCCGGTGACAAGAATCATGCCGTACGGCTTCGAATACGAGTTGCGGTAGACCGTCAGATTGCGCTCGAGCATGCCGAGGTCGCCGATGTCTTTGCGCGTCGCGTTGTTGTCGAGAATACGCATGACGACTTTCTCGCCCCAGACCGTGGGCAGCGTCGCGACACGCAGGTCGATCACCTGCCCGCCGTGCTGCACCGACATGCGGCCGTCTTGCGGTCGACGCCGCTCGGCGATGTTGATGTCGCTCATGATCTTCAGACGCGAGATGACGCCGTTCTGAATGTTCTTGGGAGCCTTCTGCACGTCGTGCAGCACGCCGTCGATGCGGTATCGCACGCGCATCTCGAACTCACCGGGCTCGATGTGGATGTCAGAGGCGAGGTCTTGGATCGCCTGACCGATGATGAGGTTCACGAACCGCACGATCGGCGCGTCGTCGGGATCGGCATCACGTAGCGCGACCTCATCGGTCGTCGACGGCGCCGACTCTTCTTCGATCGCGGTGGTCAGGTCGCTGAGCTCGTTGTCGGCGCGGTGGAAGCGGTTGATCGCGGCCAGCAGGTCGCTTTTCTCGGCGACGACCGCGACCACGTGCATCCGGGCGATCGCACGAACGTCGTCCATGGCGAGCACGTCGCCCGGCTCGACCATGGCGAGGGTGATGGTCGTGGCGGTGGCGTGGATGGGCAGCACGTTGTGACGCCGGCACAGTTGCGCGGGCACGAGAGCGACCGCGGCGCGATCGACGGGGTACTCGGCGAGTTCGACGAAAGAAAGCCCGGCGACCTCGGCTTTGGCCGATGCGACCTGTGATGGCGTGACGAGTCCGCGCTCGATGAAGTCGCCGACGACGACGTCGTCGCCCTCGTCACGAACCTTGTCGAGTGTCTCAATAGGCAGCAGCCCACGGATGATGAGCACTTCACTGACGGAAACCACGGCAAACCCTCCCCCCTGGATGCAGACGCCCCCACGGGGTCGCTTGCACGGACTGCCTGACCGCAAAGGTATGACACGCCGTACTGGCGACAATAGTCCCGCATTCGGGGGTAGTCCACACCAGTCACATTGTTAACATCAACCACAGCGCCCCGGCCGGGTCTGCATGTCATTCGTACCGGCGTGCGCTCGGGTTCGGTCTAGGGAAGCACAATGGCGCCGCCCGCGCCGCACGAGGCGCCCCGTGTGGGCACGACTGTCTGCGTGCTGGCCCACGGTTCGCCGACGAGCGCATGCCGACCGCCCAGGCAGAACTCCGTGCCGGTCGCAGTCACGTCGAGGGAGATCTCCGGATCTCCGTGAGAGGCGAGGATCGCTGCCCGCTCTGCGCCCTCGGGCAGTGCTCCCCGCTCGACGAGCGCCAAGGCGAACTCGAGCCGTGTGGTCGCCATGGCCGCCTGGAGCGCGCTGGTGCGGGCCTGCTCGAGCGTGGAAAGGAACACCGGAACGGCGATCGCCGCCAGGATGCCGATGATGAGCGTCACGACGATGAGCTCGACGAGGGTGAAGCCCTGGTCGAGCCTCTCGCGTATCAGCTCGCGGCCCCGTGCGATCGCGCGAGCGCGGGTCTCTGCCGCAGTCTGGTTCATGAGGTCTATTCAACCTCACACTCGCCGACGTAGGTGCCCCCCCGAACGAGTGCGCCCGCGGAACCGAGGTTCCGCGGGCGCACTCAGGCTCGAGAGCCTCTCGGTGTGAGTACCGCTAGTTGTACGTGCCCGGAGTGACGTCGTCGCTCGAGAACGAGTCGAAGTCGACGAACGACAGGTCGGCCTCGGTGAAGCTCGAGTCGTCGGCGAAGATGCGGTTGGGGTACCGCTCGGCCTTCGCCTCCTCCGTCGCCTCGACCGACACGTTGCGGTAGTTCGGCAGACCGGTGCCGGCCGGGATCAGCTTTCCGATGATCACGTTCTCCTTCAGGCCGAGCAGCGGGTCGCGCTTGCCCTGCATGGCGGCTTCAGTGAGCACACGGGTCGTCTCCTGGAACGACGCCGCCGAGAGCCACGACTCGGTCGCGAGCGAGGCCTTGGTGATGCCCATGACCTCTTGACGCGCCGAGGCGGTCTTCTTGCCCTCGGAGAGCGCGGCACGGTTCAGCGTGTTGTACTTCGAGCGGTCGACGAGCTCGCCCGGCAGCAGGTCGGTCTCGCCGTGGTCGACGACGGTGACCTTGCGCAGCATCTGCCGCACGATGACCTCGATGTGCTTGTCGTGAATCGGCACACCCTGCGAGCGGTAGACGCCCTGCACACCCTCGACGAGGTGCTGCTGCACGGCGCGCACGCCCTTGACCCGCAGAACCTCTTTCGGGTCGACCGGACCCTCGAAGATCTGCTGACCCAGCTCGACGTGCTGACCGTCTTCGACGAGCAGGTTCGAGCGGCGCGAGACGGCGTAGGCCACCTCGTCGTCACCGTTGTCGGGCGTGAGCACGATCTTGAGCTGAGCACCGGAGTCGTCGATCGAGATGCGACCGGCGCTCTCGGCGATGGGGCTCGCGCTCTTCGGGGTACGAGCCTCGAAGAGCTCAGTCACGCGGGGCAGACCCTGCGTGATGTCGTCAGCCGAGGCCGAGCCGCCCGTGTGGAAGGTGCGCATGGTGAGCTGCGTGCCGGGCTCGCCGATCGACTGGGCCGCGATGATGCCGACGGCCTCGCCCAGGTCGACTCGCGTGCCAGTGGCCAGCGAGCGGCCGTAGCAGGCGGCGCAGACGCCGACCGCCGACTCGCACGTGAGCACCGAGCGCACCTTGATCTCGCTGACGCCCGCCTCGACCAACTGGTCGATGAGCACGTCGCCGACATCGGCGCCAGCCTGCGCGACGACCTCGCCAGCAGCGCTGACCGCGTCGGCCGCGAGCGTGCGCGCGAACACCAGGTTCTCGACGTTGTCGTCGCGAACCCATCCGCCGTCGACCTCGTGAGCGATCGGGAAGTCGAGGCCCTTGCCGGTGCCGCAGTCGTCTTCACGAATGATGACGTCTTGCGCCACGTCGACCAGACGACGGGTGAGGTAGCCCGAGTCGGCGGTGCGCAGTGCGGTGTCGGCGAGACCCTTGCGGGCACCGTGGGTGGCGATGAAGTACTCGGCCACCGACAGGCCCTCGCGGTACGAGTTGATAATCGGTCGAGCGATGATCTCACCGCGCGGGTTCGACACCAGGCCGCGCATACCGGCGATGTTGCCGACCTGCAGCCAGTTGCCTCGGGCGCCCGAGGTCACCATGCGGTTGATCGTGTTGTCGACCGGGAAGTTCGCCCGCATCTCGTCGTTGACCGCCTTGGTGCCTTCGGTCCACAACTCGACGAGCTCGCGACGACGCTCGTCATCGGTCGTGAGGCCCTTGTCGAACTGGGCCTGGATCTTCGCGGCCTTCTTCTCGTACTCCGCGACGATCTGCTTCTTCTTCGGCGGGGTGACGACGTCGCTCAGCGCCACGGTGACACCCGAGCGGGTGGCCCAGTAGAAGCCGGCGTCTTTCACCTTGTCGAGCGTCGCAGCAACGATCGTCTTCGGGTACCGCTCGGCCAGATCGTTGACGATCTGCGAGATAGTGCCCTTGTCGGCCACGTCGTCGACGAACGGGTAGTCCGCCGGCAGCAGCTCGTTGAAGAGCGCGCGGCCCAGCGTGGTCTCGCGCAGTTCGCGACCGTCAGCGAACTTCTCGCCGAGCAGACGGATGCGCGCGGGCGCGTTGAGGTGCAGCGAACCCTGATCCATGGCCATGATCGCCTCGGAGACCGACGAGAACGCCCGGCCCTCGCCCGCAGCGCCTTCGCGCACGGTCGTGAGGTGGTGCAGACCGATGATCATGTCTTGCGTGGGAACCGTCACCGGGCGGCCGTCAGACGGCTTGAGGATGTTGTTCGACGCGAGCATGAGGATGCGGGCTTCGGCCTGAGCCTCGACCGAGAGCGGAAGGTGCACGGCCATCTGGTCGCCGTCGAAGTCGGCGTTGAACGCCGCGCAGACGAGCGGGTGCAGCTGGATGGCCTTGCCCTCGACGAGTTGCGGCTCGAACGCCTGGATGCCGAGACGGTGCAGGGTCGGGGCACGGTTCAGCAGAACGGGGCGCTCGCGGATGATCTCCTCGAGCACGTCCCACACCTGCGGCCGCGACCGCTCGACCATGCGCTTGGCGCTCTTGATGTTCTGAGCGTGGCCCAGGTCGATGAGGCGCTTGATGACGAACGGCTTGAAGAGCTCGAGCGCCATGAGCTTGGGCAGACCGCACTGGTGCAGCTTGAGCTGCGGGCCGACCACGATGACCGAGCGGCCCGAGTAGTCGACGCGCTTGCCGAGCAGGTTCTGGCGGAACCGGCCCTGCTTGCCCTTGAGCATGTCGCTGAGTGACTTGAGCGCGCGGTTGCCCGTGCCCGTCACGGGGCGACCGCGGCGACCGTTGTCGAACAGTGCGTCAACGGCCTCTTGCAGCATGCGCTTCTCGTTGTTCACGATGATCTCGGGAGCCCCGAGGTCGAGCAGGCGACGCAGGCGGTTGTTGCGGTTGATCACGCGACGGTAGAGGTCGTTCAGGTCGGAGGTCGCGAAGCGGCCACCGTCGAGCTGCACCATCGGGCGCAGCTCCGGCGGAATCACCGGCACGACATCCAGCACCATCGCCGCAGGCGAGTTGCCCGTCTGCAGGAACGAGTTGACGACCTTCAGTCGCTTGATCGCGCGGATCTTCTTCTGGCCCTTGCCGCCAGCGATCTGCTCGTGCAGCAGCTCGCTCTCGGCGGCGAGGTCGAAGGCCTCGAGGCGCTTCTTGATCGCCTCGGCACCCATGTGCGCCTCGAAGTAGAGCCCGTAGCGGTCTTGCAGCTCTTGGAAGACGCCGTCTTCCGGCTTGAGGTCGCCGACCTTGAGGGTGCGGAAGTCTTCCCACACGCGCTCGAGCTGCCCGATCTGCTCGTCGAACGACTTGCGCAGCTGGGCCATCTCTTTCTCGCCGGCGTCCTTGACCTTGCGCTTCTGGTCAGCCTTGGCGCCTTCGGCCTCGAGCTCGGCGAGCTCGGTCTCAAGCTTCTGCATGCGGGCGGCGATGCCGCTGTCGCGCTGGCCTTCGAGGGTCTTGATCTCGAGACGCATCTCGTTCTCGAGACCGGGCAGGTCGGCGTGACGGCCGTCTTCGTCGACCGAGATGACCATGTACGCGGCGAAGTAGATGACCTTCTCGAGGTCTTTCGGCGCCATGTCGAGCAGGTAGCCGAGGCGGCTGGGCACACCCTTGAAGTACCAGATGTGCGTCACCGGAGCGGCGAGCTCGATGTGGCCCATGCGCTCACGGCGCACCGACGACTTCGTGACCTCGACGCCGCAGCGCTCGCAGACGATGCCCTTGAAGCGCACCCGCTTGTACTTGCCGCACGAGCACTCCCAGTCGCGGGAGGGCCCAAAGATCTGCTCACCGAAGAGGCCGTCCTTCTCCGGCTTCAGCGTGCGGTAGTTGATGGTCTCAGGCTTCTTGACCTCGCCGTGCGACCACTTGCGGATGTCGTCCGCCGTTGCCAGACCGATCTGGAGGTAGTCGAAAGTTGTTGCGTCGAGCACTAGTTCTTCTCTTCTCTAACGTCTCGTCAGTGTCTCGTGAATACCGGCCGGCTCAGATCTCGTCGATCGACGAGGACTCGAAGCGGGTGGAGATGTTGATGCCCAGTTCTTCGGCAGCGCGGAAGACCTCGTCATCGGTGTCTTTCAGGCTGACGGGCGTGCCGTCGGCCGAGAGCACCTCGACGTTCAGGCAGAGCGACTGCATCTCTTTGATGAGCACCTTGAAGCTCTCGGGAATACCGGGCTCCTGGATGTTCTCGCCCTTGACGATCGCCTCGTACACCTTGACGCGGCCAAGAATGTCGTCGGACTTGATCGTCAGCAGCTCTTGCAGCGCGTAGGCCGCACCGTACGCCTCGAGGGCCCACACCTCCATCTCGCCGAACCGCTGGCCGCCGAACTGGGCCTTACCGCCCAGGGGCTGCTGCGTGATCATCGAGTAGGGGCCCGTCGAGCGCGCGTGGATCTTGTCGTCGACGAGGTGGTGGAGCTTGAGGATGTACATGTAGCCGACCGAGATCGGGTCGGGGAACGGCTCGCCCGAGCGGCCGTCGAACAGGCGCGCCTTTCCGCTCGAGTCGATCATGCGCACGCCGTCGCGGTTAGGCAGGGTCGAGTCGAGCAGACCGGCGATCTCGTCTTCACGAGCACCATCGAACACCGGCGTGGCGATCTTGGTGCCGGGTGCCGCCTCGCGAGCGTTCGCCGGAATACCCTCGGCCCACGCCGGGTTGCCCTCGATCTTCCAGCCGCGCGATGCCGCCCAGCCCATGTGGATCTCGAGCACCTGGCCGAAGTTCATGCGACCGGGAACGCCCAGCGGGTTGAGCACGATGTCGACAGGCGTGCCGTCTTCGAGGAAGGGCATGTCTTCGACGGGCAGGATCTTCGAGATAACGCCCTTGTTGCCGTGGCGGCCGGCGAGCTTGTCGCCCTCGGAGATCTTGCGCTTCTGGGCGATGTAGACGACCACGCGCTGGTTGACGCCCGAGCCGAGCTCGTCGTCACCGTCTTGCGCGTCGAACACCTTGACGCCGATGATCGTGCCCTGCTCGCCGTGGGGAACCTTGAGCGAGGTGTCGCGCACCTCTCGCGACTTCTCGTTGAAGATCGCGCGCAGCAGACGCTCTTCGGCGCTGAGCTCGGTCTCGCCCTTCGGCGTGACCTTGCCGACGAGGATGTCGCCGGGGCGAACCTCGGCACCGATGCGGATGATGCCGCGCTCGTCGAGATCGGCGAGCAGCTCGGGACTGACGTTCGGCAGATCGCGGGTGATCTCTTCTTTTCCGAGCTTCGTGTCGCGAGCATCCACTTCATATTCCTCGATGTGGATCGACGACATCGTGTCGTCTTTCACGAGGTTCTGGCTCAGGATGATCGCGTCTTCGAAGTTGTGGCCCTCCCACGACATGAACGCGACGAGCAGGTTCTTGCCGAGCGCGAGCTCACCGTTCTCGGTCGCGGGGCCATCGGCGATGACCTCGCCGACCTCGATGCGGTCACCCGCACTAACGACGACGCGGTGGTTGTAGTTCGTGCCCTGGTTCGAGCGGTCGAACTTGCGCAGAACGTAGTCTTGCGTTCCGCCCTCGTCGAGCTGCACGGTGACCGAGTCGGCCGAGACCGAAGCGACGACGCCAGCAGCCGTCGCGGTGATGACGTCGCCAGCATCGACGGCCGCATAGCTCTCCATGCCGGTGCCGACGAGCGGCGACTCGGAACGGAGCAGCGGCACGGCCTGACGCTGCATGTTGGCGCCCATGAGCGCGCGGTTGGCATCGTCGTGCTCGAGGAACGGGATGAGCGACGTCGCGACCGAGACCATCTGACGCGGCGAGACATCCATGTAGTCGACCTGCTCGGCAGGAACGAGCTCGACCTCGCCACCCTTGCGACGCACGAGCACGCGATCGTCGGCGAACGAGCCGTCATTGTTGAGCGGCGCACCGGCCTGCGCGACGACGTGGTCGTCTTCTTCGCTGGCGGTGAGGTAGTCGATCGTCGAGCTGACCTTGCCCTTGGCGACGCGGCGGTACGGCGTCTCGATGAAGCCGAACGAGTTGATGCGCGCGAACGACGCGAGCGAGCCGATGAGACCGATGTTCGGGCCTTCCGGCGTCTCGATCGGGCACATGCGGCCGTAGTGGCTGGGGTGCACGTCGCGCACCTCGACGCCCGCCCTTTCACGGGAGAGGCCGCCCGGGCCGAGGGCGCTCAGACGGCGCTTGTGGGTGAGGCCCGCGAGCGGGTTGTTCTGGTCCATGAACTGGCTCAGCTGCGAGGTGCCGAAGAACTCTTTGATCGCGGCGACGACGGGTCGTACGTTGATCAGGGTCTGCGGCGTGATCGCCTCGATGTCTTGCGTCGTCATGCGCTCGCGCACCACGCGCTCCATGCGGCTGAGGCCGGTGCGCACCTGGTTCTGGATGAGCTCGCCGACGGCGCGGATGCGACGGTTGCCGAAGTGGTCGATGTCGTCGACATCGAGACGCAGGTCGACCGGCTTGCCCGCGCGAACGCCGGGCATGGTCGTCTTGTTCTCGTGCAGCGACACCATGTAGCGGATGGTCGCGACGATGTCGTCGACGCTCAGCACCGAGTCGCTCAGCGGCGCGTCGAGACCGAGCTTGCGGTTGAGCTTGTAGCGGCCCACCTTCGCCAGGTCGTAACGCTTGGGGTTGAAGTAGAAGTTGTCGAGCAGCGCACGCGCGGCCTCGGCGGCAACCTGCTCGCCCGGGCGCAGCTTGCGGTAGATGTCTTTGAGCGCGTCTTCTTTGGTGAGGATCGGGTCTTTGTCGAGCGTCTGCTCGATCGAGTCGACCCCGGCGAACTTCTCGCGGATCTCTTCGGTGGTCAGGCCGAGGGCCTTGAGGAACACCGTGACCGACTGCTTGCGCTTGCGGTCGATGCGCACGCCGACCTGGTCGCGCTTGTCGATCTCGAACTCGAGCCAGGCACCGCGGCTGGGGATGATGCGGGCGGTGTAGACATCTTTGTCGGTCGTCTTCTCGAGCTGACGCTCGAAGTAGACACCGGGCGAGCGCACGAGCTGCGACACGACGACGCGCTCGGTGCCGTTGATGATGAAGGTGCCCTTCTCGGTCATGAGCGGGAAGTCGCCCATGAAGACCGTCTGGGTCTTGATCTCGCCCGTCATGTGGTTCATGAACTCGGCCTCGACGTAGAGCGGCGCGGCGTAGGTCTTGCCGCGCTCTTTGCACTCGTCGATCGAGTACTTCTGCTCTTCGAGGTAGGGGTTCGTGAACGAGAGCTGCATGGTCTCGCCGAGGTCTTCGATCGGCGAGATCTCTTCGAAGATCTCGTCGAGGCCGCTCCGCGACGGCACGTCGGTGCGGCCGGCGGCCTGCGCCTCTTCGAGTCGCGCCTTCCATCCGTCGCCGCCGACGAGCCAGTTGAAGCTCTCGGTCTGCAGCGCCAGAAGGTCGGGCACAGTCAGCGTGTCGCTGATCTTGGCGAACGACACGCGCGATGCGGTGCGGCCGTTCTTGAGGGACTGGGTCTTAGCGGTGCGAGCAGCAGCCAAGGAACTAACCTCCGTGGGCGTCGAGGCCCGGATTCTGTCGATCGTCGACAGGTGAGTGCGGTCGAGTGAACGCGCCGAAACCCGTGGGGATTCTTCTCATGGAGGAATCCACCCCGCCGCTATACTCGGGGCACGATCGACGTCCGCTATTTGACGGCCGATCAGACATGGGAGCGCAAACCTCAATACTAGGCGCGCTCGCCGTGCTGTGTCCAGTCAGATTCTTGACCAATTCGGATCGCTGCGCTATAACCGCCCAGCTTGGCCTCTGAACGCCTCGCGCGTTGCCGGCACGGGCGCTCGATATGGCACGCTGTCGAGCATGACGGGTGCCGTGCAGTTGCGACTCGCGAACGGCATGTCGGCCGTCATCGAGCCCGACCGGTGGGCCGACGGCAGCTACACGCTCATCGTCGACGGCACGCCCCAGTCGCACGTCGACCTCGATGACCCCTCGCGCCTGTTCTTCGAGTACGTGCAGCGCATCGGACACGTGATCGACGAGTGGGGCGAGCCCGGGCAGCCGCTCACGGCATTGCACCTCGGCGGCGGCGCGCTCACTCTGCCGCGCTACGTACACGCCACCCGGCCGGGCTCGCGCCAGCAGGTGCTCGAGCTCGACGAGCAACTCGTGACGTTCGTGCGCGAGCACCTGCCGCTGCCCCGCCAGTCGGGCATCCGGGTTCGCTACGGGGATGCTCGCGCTCTGCTCGCGCGCCTGCCCGCCGCCCTGCACGGCGCTGTCGACCTCATCGTGGTCGATGTGTTCGCCGGCGCCCGTATTCCGGCCCACGTCACGAGCGTCGAGTTCTATCGAGAGCTCGCGGTATTTCTCGCGCCCGACGGCATCATCGCCGTGAATATTGCCGACGGGCCGGGGCTCGCGTTCGCCCGCGGTCAGGCGGCGACGCTGCAGCTCGTTCTGCCCGATGTTGCCGCTCTCGCCGAAACGGGAGTTCTGAAGGGGCGCCGCTTCGGCAACGTCGTGTTGATCGGTTCTGCCTCGCAGCTGCCGCTCGAGTGGATGCCCCGCCTCATGGCGCGGGGACCTCACCCGGCCACGGTCACCGCAGGCGCCGACCTGACGCGCTGGATCGCAGGCGCATCCGTCGTCAGCGATCAGACCGCCGTGCCCTCGCCCTCACCGTCACTCGGACTGTTCACGACTCAGAAGCGGGGCGACTGACCTCGCCGACCGCGTTCGGGTCGACGATCACGGGCCGCAGCCGGTCGAGCAGGTCGAGCATCGCTCGTGCGGCCTCGGGCGCGATGCCGGCGGCATCGAGTGCTTCGCGCGCCAGCTGCAAGAAGCGCTCCATGTGCGCATCGGTGAGCCGGAAGGGCCGGTGTGCATCGCGCATGCTCTGCCCGAGGTATTGCTCGGGCCCCCCGAGCACCGCCGCGAGGTAGCTGACGCGGTGTCGCTGCAGCGCCTCGTGGTCGACGCCGTCGAAGAGCGGGCCGAGCAGATCATCGGCCGCAAGACGATCGGCGAGGTCGTCGACGACGGCCCTGATGGTGGGTTCGCCCCCCAACGCGTCGTAGATGCTCACGGCCGACCTTTCCTCAGATTGTCCCTGACTGTACAGAGTAGACCTGTCAATGTTCACCGGGCGCACAGGGGCCGCTCCCAGAATGGGGGTCACCGTCCGTCTGGGGAGGACTCATGGGTCGACCGTTGAATCGCTCGCTCGCCCTCGTCGTGGCGGCCGCGCTCACCGTGAGCGGCTGCGTGGCGACCGAGGGGTCGCGCACCCCCACGGGAGTCGGAACATCTGAACCGCGCCCACCCCTCAGCGAGCCCACCGAGCCCCCCGCGCCGCTCGGCACGGTATCGCCCACCGGCGAGCTCGAGGTGCTCGTGACCGGGCTGCGCACGCCGTGGTCGATCGCGCCGCTGCCCACGGGCTCGACGCTCATGAGCGAACGTGACACTGGCCGCGTGCTCGAACTCCTGCCCGATGGCGCCGTGCGCGTGGTCGGCAGCGTGCCTGGAGTCGTGCCCGGCGGCGAGGGCGGGCTGCTGGGCATCGCCGCGCGCGACACCGAAACTCCGTACCTCTACGCCTACCTCACCGCTGCGAACGACAACCGCATCGTGCGCATGCCGCTCACCGGTGCACCCGGAACGTACGGCCTCGGCGGTGTCGAGGTGCTGCTCGCGGGCATCCCGAAAGCGCGAACGCACAATGGCGGTCGACTCGCGTTCGGTCCTGACGGGATGCTCTACGCGACCACGGGCGATGCGCAGCAGACTGAGCGCGCGCAAGATCGCAGCTCGCTCGCGGGCAAGATTCTGCGGCTCTCGCCCGACGGTGCCGTGCCCGCCGACAATCCTTTCGCCGACTCGCACGTCTATTCGCTCGGGCATCGCAACCCCCAGGGCCTCGTGTTCGACCGCACCGGGCAGCTGTGGGCGGCCGAGTTCGGTCAGAACACGTGGGATGAGCTGAACCGAATCGAGCCGGGCGCGAACTACGGCTGGCCCGTGGTTGAGGGCATCGGCGGCCGCTCGGGATTCACCGACCCGGTGCAGCAGTGGGCGACGAGCGAGGCGAGCCCCAGCGGGCTCGGCATCGTGGGCGACACACTGTTCTTGGCGGCGCTGCGCGGGCAGCGGCTGTGGGCAATCGACATCGATACCCCCGGCTCGAGCACGGCATTCTTCGTGCGCGAGCTCGGTCGCATTCGCGACGCCGTCGGGGTGGACGACGACCGACTGCTCATCGTGACGAGCAACACCGACGCCAACGGCCGCCCGGGCGCCGACGACGACCGGCTCATCGCTGTATCGCTCACGCCGCGCGGGTGAGCGGTCGCGTCCATTGTCGGTGGCACCGCCTACCATCGTGGGCGTGAGCGAGCTGAACCGGGTGCGGCACTGGGCTGAAGCCCTCATCGCGCTGCACCTCGACGAGTCGTGGAGCTTCGCTTTCGACCGCGCCACGCGCCGAGCGGGGTTGTGCGACTTCGGGCGCAAGCGCATCTCGGTCTCGCGTCACTTGGCCGAGCGGTTCGACGACGACGCCATTCACCAGACGCTGCTGCACGAAGTCGCGCACGCACTCGCCGGGCCGGGCACGGGGCACGGGGCCGAATGGCGGCGCATCGCGCGCGATCTCGGCTACGTCGGCGGCACAACGCACGACGGCCCGATCGCTGACGACCGGGCGCGCTGGCGCGGCTCGTGCCCGAGAGGTCACGAGTTCGTGCGGTTTCGCCGCCCGAGAACAGATGTTTCATGCGGTCGATGCTCGCGCGGGTTCAGCCGCGCACACATCATCACGTGGCGCGATCAGGCTGGTCTTCTGCCTGGCGTTCGCACCGCGCGCGGGTGAGTCACTCGCTGACGGTGACTTCTTTCCAGAACGCAACGTAGTTCGAGAAGTCTTTGCCGACGCGCTCGATGCCGCTCGCGTAGGGGGTCGGGTAGCTCCAGGCGCGGTCTTGCAGCGCCTGGCCGTCGACCGTGACGGTGAAGTACTGGCACTCGCCCTTCCAGGGGCAGGTGTAGGGCGTCGGGCTCTGCGAGAGAAAGCCCTCGACGATGCTCGACGGCGGAAAGTACCAGTTGCCCTCAATCTTGATGAGGTCGTCTTCTGCGGCCTCGGCGATGACGGTGCCGTTGACGTGAGCCTTCATGGGTCCTCCTGCGGTCGAGACGGTCGATGTGCTGTGCACAACCTCAGGCTGGCAGGTCGAATTCCCGCAGCACCACGAGTTCGGTCGATTCCCAGCGCGCCCGGGCCGCCGCCACCGCCTCGGGTCCGTCGCTGAGAGCGAGTATCCGCCCTCCGACCGACGCGCTGAGCATGTGGGCGACGGCGCCGCGCAGGCCCTGGTACCCCGCCGCCGCGACGGCGGCCTCGGGGCTCGTGGCATCGATGCCGACCGCGCCGAGCGCGTCGATCACGGCACCCGCGAGCAAGTGGTCTTCGACGGGGATGCCCTCCGGAGCCTCCACGGGCGCCCCCGCCGCGACGACCGCGACCATCGTGCGCTCGCCGCGTGCAGCCTGAAGCGCGAGCAGGCGCTGGGCGATCGACGCCGCAGCACCGCACCGAGCATCGATGATCTCGAGGTGCGGTGGAAGGGCATCCGTCGGCACGGGTTCGGTCGCGAGACCATCGCACCAGACGAGCAGGTGGGCGCTGGCGCCGATGCGGCGAGCGCCGTCGAGACCGACGTCGAACCGCACCTGGTAGCGGTGCTGGGCGTCGGGGCTGTCGTCGTCGTGCGGGCCGGTCACAGGTCGATCGTATCGACGTGCCGCAGACTGAGCGCATGCGCGTGAGACTCGATCTGCTGCTCGACTGCCCGCCCGATGCGGCGTGGGAGGCCGTGCACTCCCCCGCCGTGTTCCGCGCCGTGTCGGGGCCCTTCACGAAGGCCGACTCGCTCGAGCCCGTTGGGTTTCCCGAGCGCTGGGCTGACACCGAGCACCGGGTTCGGCTGCGTCTGCTCGGAGTGCTGCCGATGGGCACTCAGCTCATCCGGCTGCGCGATGAGACCCGCGCAGACGGCACCCGCATCGTGCACGATGAAGGCGGCCCTCTAGGTGGGGCGATGAGCGTCGTCACCAGCTGGCATCACCGCATGGCGATCAGCCCCGACCCCTCCGCGCCGGATGCCCGCACGCGATTTCGCGATGCCCTCGATGTCGGCGCCGGCGTGCTGACGCCGTTCGCGTGGCTGGGGTTCTGGATCTTCTGGCAGCTGCGCGCGCAGAAGCTGCGACGGCTCGCGCCGGGGTGGGCCGTGCAGTTCGGAACGCCGAGCCCACGGGATGGCGCGTCGTGAGCGCAGCATCCAGCACCCCAGACCGCGCCGTGAGCGCCCTCGCCGTCGCCGACTGGCGGCGCCGCACGGCCGCGCTCTATGCCGAACTGCGTTCCGCGACCGACCTGCCTGCCGCGCACGACCACTGGCGGCGCACGCGCGACGAGCTCTTCGCCCACCACCCCGCCTCGCCGCTGCTACCCGCCGACCGCGAGTCGTTCACGGGGCTACGCGTCAAGCCTTACGACCCGGCGTGGCGGTTCGAGTGCGTGATTCAGGATGCTGAGCCAGCGCGCATCGACGTCGAGACCGGCACCGACGGGGTCGTGCCGTTCGAGCGGCTCGGGCTCGTCGAGGTGCCCGGCGTCGGCTCGCTCGACGTCTGGCGGCTCGCCTCCTACGGCGGCGGACTGTTCGTGCCCGTGCGCGACGCCCTCTCGCGCATGCCCGGCGGTACCTACGGCGGTGGGCGCTACCTGCTCGACACCGTCAAGGGCGCCGACCTCGGCGGAGGCCGAGCGCCGTGGTCACTCGTGCTCGACGTCAACTTCGCCTACAACCCGTCATGCGCCTACGACGAAACCTGGGCGTGTCCCCTCGCGCCACCCGGCAACGTCATCGAGGTCGAGATCCCCGTCGGCGAGCGCTACGGCGACGGACGGCTCACGCTCTGAGGCCGGTCGTCAGACGATGCCGTGGTCAGCGCCGCGCGACCAGCGCAATGTCGTGCACCGTGATCGGCGCCGTCTCGCTGGGGCCGTCGACCTCTCGAGCGCGCGTGCTGGCCTCAGCGGTCGTGAACCCCGCGGCATAGGGCAGCAGATCGGATTCGTCGACGAGCAGATGAGCAGCGGGTCGCCCCACTCCCGATGTCGCGTCGCTCACTGCGTGTCCCACGAGCAGCAGAGTGCCGCCCGGCGCGACCGCGTCTGCAAGCCGCGCGAAGACAAGGTCGCGCTCGTCGACCGGCAGGTGCACGAAGAAAGCGATGACGAGGTCGAAGGCGCGACGCTCGGGCACCCACTCGCGCAGGTCGGCACGCCGGAACTCCGCGCTGCCCGCGAGCCCTAGCCCTCCCGACACCATGCGCGAGTGCGCTTCATCGCGGGCCCGGTCGATCGCCACGTCAGACACGTCGATGCCGAGCACCTGCCACCCGCGCTCCGCCAGCCAGAGGGCATCAGCCCCCTCTCCGCACCCGATGTCGAGCGCACGCCCTGTCGCGAGGCTCGAGACCTCGTCGACCAGCACAGGGTTCGGTGAGCTGCTCCACACGCGCGGCCGTGCCAGGTACCGCTCATTCCACCGGTCACGCGCTTCGTCGCTCATGTCTCTATTCTCGCGCGCGTCGCTTCGCGCAGCCATGCCGTCGGGGCGACCTGCTACGGTGGAGCCATAGGCAGAACTGTTCTCAGCTCTCCTGCGTCGTAGAACGCTTCCTCTTCCCGCTGCACGCGCACCGACTCGCGCATCCAGACGGTTCGATACTTTCTCACGGCGAACGATGTCGGCCATTGCCGCCGTCGCCACTTCGATTCCTGATGGCGCGCACGGGGTTACTGAACCCAGGCGCACCCACCGCATCCTGACCACTCGGTCGCGGATGCCGGGGATCACCCCTGTTCGAAAGGCACCACCAGAATGACCAGCAGTTCTTCCACCACCACCTTCAGCGCGCTTGGCGTTCCCTATCCGCTCGTCGAGGTTCTCGAGGCTCAGGGCAAGACCGAGGCCTTTCCGATTCAGGTCGACACGCTCGCCGACACCCTCGCGGGTCGCGACGTGCTCGGCCGCGGCAAGACGGGCTCGGGCAAGACCCTGGCCTTCTCGATTCCGATGGTCGCGCGCCTCGGCATGCGCACAGGCCCGGCCCGTCGCCCCATGAAGCCGCTCGGCCTCGTGCTCGCGCCGACCCGTGAGCTCGCTACGCAGATTCTCGCCGTGATCGAGCCGATGGCCGAAGCCTACGGCCTGCGCGCCATGACGATCTTCGGCGGCGTCTCGCAGGGCAAGCAGGTGCAACAGCTGCAACGCGGCGTCGACATCGTCGTCGCAGCGCCCGGCCGCCTCGAAGACCTCATGAAGCAGGGCTTTGTTTCGCTCGACTCTGTCGAGGTCACCGTGCTCGACGAGGCCGACCACATGGCCGACCTCGGCTTCTTGCCGGGCGTCACCCGCATCTTGAAGGCCACGCCCGTGCGCGGTCAGCGCATGCTGTTCAGCGCGACCCTCGACAACGGGGTCGACAAGCTTGTGAAGCAGTTCTTGCACGACCCCATCACGCACTCGGTCGATGAGGCGAACTCGCCCGTCGCCGACATGACGCACCACGTCTTCGAGCTCTCGGGCACCGACGAGAAGAAGCGCATGATCACCGCGCTCGCCTCGGGCAGCGGCCGTCGCATCCTGTTCATGCGCACCAAGCACACCGCCAAGAAGCTCGCGAAGCAGCTCACGGCCGACGGCATTCCCGCCGTCGACCTGCATGGCAACCTCTCGCAGCCGGCGCGTGACCGCAACCTCGCTGCGTTCGGCGACGGTAGCGTGCGCGTGCTCGTGGCGACGGATGTCGCGGCACGAGGTGTTCACGTCGATGACATCGAGCTCGTCATCCACGTCGACCCGCCCACCGAGCACAAGGCATACCTGCACCGCTCGGGGCGCACCGCTCGCGCGGGAGCCGCAGGCGACGTCGTGACGCTCGTGCTGCCCGAGCAGCGCCGCGACACCGCCGACCTGCTGCGCAAGGCCTCGATTCGCGTGCAGCCCCAGCAGGTCACCGCGACCTCGCCGGCCGTGACGCGCCTCATCGGCGACGTCGCCCCACGCGTCGCCGAGCACGAGCTTCCGGCCGTGCTCAAGCGCCAGCCCGAGGGCGGCGGCAGCTCGCAAGGCGCCAACGCTCAGCGCAAGCGCGCCAACCGCTCAGGCCAGGGCGGTCAGGGTGGCCAACGCAGCGGACAGCGCTCGTCGCAGGGCGGCCAGCGCTCGAGCCAGCGCCGCACCGACGTCGCCCCGACGCGCACCGCGTCGAGCGGCGCCGCACCGGCCGCTCGCAGCACCGACGCCCCGAGCGCGGCACCCGCGCGCGCCCGTCAGGGCTCGCGCCGCGCTTCGGCACCCAGCGGCGGCTCGTCAGGCGGAATCCGCGTCGGCCAGGTCGTGCGGTCGAACTCGACCGGCGGCCAACGCCGCGGACGCTGACCCGCGCCCCAGCAGCACCGAGCACGGCTCACGGGCCCCGGAAGAGCATCCGCTCCTCCGGGGCCCGGCCGTCTCTGCGCCTTCGCGCCGAGCGTCAGAGGGCCTAGTGAGCTGCGGCCCGTCGGCGAGCAATGGTCATCATGACCAGGCCGCCGAAGAGCAGTGCCGCGATCACCCAGAGCCACAGCATGATCTCGACGACCACGCCGGTCTCGGCGAGCGTGATCATGAACACGTTCGACAAGGTCGAGTCATTGAGGCCGTCGGCGAGCGTCAGGTCGCCGAGCTGCAGCACGCCGCCGAGCCAGACCAACTGCCCCGACGCCCCGCCGCTGTCGACCTCCGTGATCGAGCACACGGAGTTCGCCGGAAGGTTTTCGAACATGACCGTCGTGCCGTCGCGAATTTCGGAGGTCACCGTCGTCGGTGGCGCGACATCGCGATCGTCTTCCGCGTCGACCTCGTCGGTGCCGCCCAGGTCGTCGTTGACGATCGGCCAACCGCTCGGCAGCAGCGGAACAAGCACTCCGTCGCGATCCCACATGCAGGAGGTCTCGATGAGGAACACCGCGTCGCGCGCCTCGTTTGCGAAAGGCCCGGTCACGTCTTTTGTGATCGAGAACGCCGCAAGCAAGAACGTGTTCTCGATGCGGACCGTGTGGGTCTCTCCAGCCGCGACCGAGAACTCACCGTCGGTGGTGTCGCTGCGCGTCGCGCCGCCCGTGCGCGACTCGGTGACGGCGCACTCGGCGCCCGCCGGAATCTGATCCCAGCCGTTGCGGTAGCCGTTGAGCTCGGTGAGCTCTCGAGTGGCTCCGCCGGGAATCTCGAGCTCGGTCACCACGCCGTCGATCTCGAGCGTGCACGCGAGCGTCGCCTCGAACGGACCCTCGACGAAGATGCCAGTGCCATCGCCCGCAAAGGTCTTCTCGACCTCGACGGCGCCCACGTCGAACGTGTTCGTCACGGTGAAGTCCACCGGCTCAGCCGACACCGTCACCTCGTCGACGTCGACGCTCGTGCTCGTCGCTCCTGCCGTGCGGGTCTCGACGAGCGAGCACACCGCATCGAGAGGCAGGTCGGTGTAGGTCGCCCGGTAGAAGCCCTCCGACGTGAGTTCGCGCAGTGCACCGCCAGGCACCTCAACCGACTGCTCGACGCCGTCGACGTCGCGCACGCAGGTGAGCTCGACCTCGAACGGGCCGGCACCCCACGTGGCAGCGCCGTCACCGTCGCGCAGCTTTTCGACCTGCACCTCGCCGAGGGCGAAGGTGTTCGTCACGGTGGCTTCGATCAGTTCGTCGGCCACCACGACATCGGCGCTCAGGCCGTCGACGCTGCTGCCGTCAATGGTCACCGTCGTCGACGATGCTCCGCCGAACGCGGTCTCGGTAATCGTGCACAGCGCGCCCGTCGCGAGGTTCTCGATCGTCACCGGGTCATCACCCTGCACGAACGTGAACGAGTCGCTGAAGACGGTGCGCTCGCCGGTGCTGTCGTCGAGCACGCACGTCACGTCAATCTCGAAGGGAGCATCCGCCCATTCGGAGGCACCCTCCCCGACGACCGACTTGGCGAGCTCGATCGAGCCGACCGTGTAGTCGTTCTCGATCTCTGCCGTCGTCACCGTACCGAGCGTCACGATGGCGGAGTCGCCGAGGAACGTCGTTGAACTGCCGCCATTGACGGCGGTGACGACTCGCGTGTCAGCCGCATCCATCGTGTCTGTCTCGGTGATGGTGCAGTCGGCGCCGTCGGGCAGCCCGGCGAGCGACCAGGTCTCGCCATCGGCGAGATCGCGCTGCATCGGGGAGTCGACGTTGTAGCCGGTACCGAAGACGGCGTCGCCTTCGAACGTGCAGGCGACCGAGACCGGGAAGGGACCGTAGTCGATCGCCGCACCGTCGGCGTCGACCGCTTCGCTCGAGACAGACTTGGTGACCGAAAGACCGGCCAGCTCGAAGGTGTTCTCGACCTCGAGGGCGGGCTGAGGCTGGTCGTCGACCAGCTGCGTCTCGTCGACCGTCACCGTGAAGGTGACGCCCGTCGCCACATCGGCGGTGAGCTCGGCACCGTTCTCATCGAGGATGCGACTCGACGTCGCCCCTGCCGGGTCAGTCTCGGTGAGAGTGCACTCGGCTCCCGAGGGCAGCAGCGTGTAGCTCGCTGTGCCGTCGGCGAGCAGCTCGCGGGTCGCGCCGCCCGCGATGTCGACCGCGATGCCGTCGCGCTCGCAGACCAGTGTGACCTCGAAGGGTCCGTCGCCGTAGGTCGCGCCCGCGCCGAGCACGGTCTTGGTGACCTCGAGCTCGCCCGTGAGGTAGTAATTCTCGAGAGTGACCGAGCCGGGCGCCGCGGTGGTGACCACGATGTCTTCTCCTGTGATCAACTCGCCCTCAGAGTCGACGATGCGGTGCGCGTCGGCGCCCGTTGCGGGCACATCGACTTCGAACACCGTGCAGGTTGAGCCGTCGACGAGGTTCTCGATCGTCACGAAACCATTCGCCGGCACAATGACGTCACCGTCGAACGAGGTGCCGACGGTCGGCTCGGTGCAGACCACGTTGGCGGTGAAGGTCGCGGGAGCGAACTGCGTGCCACCGCCTCCGATGACGTCTTTCGAGATCGTGAAGCTCGTGACGCCGTAGCGATTGGTGAACTGCGCACTGTTGCGCGCGGCCGCGCTGGGTCCGTCTTCGGCGAGAGAGTCGATCGTCGTGATCGTGCCGTCGATCGAGGTCGACGTCGCGCCGACCGTGCGAGAGATCGACGTCGAATCGGCCTCGTGATCCTCCGTCTCGGTGACCGTGCAGGAGGCACCTGCGGGAAGACCCGTGAGGGTGCGAGTCTCGTCGTGCCGCAGCTCGAATTCCATCGGTGAGGCGCTGAACCCGGCGGCGAGCACCGTCGCACCCTGGAAGGTGCAGTCCACCTCGAACGAGAACGGGTCTACGGGGTAGACCGGCTGCCCTTCAGCGTCGACCGCGTCGGTGAGCACGGTCTTGCCGACGGTGATCGACGCCAAGGCGAAGCGGTTGGTGACCGAGCGCGATTGCGTCGGCGAGGCGGTGACGTTGACGCCGCCCTGTGTGATCACCTCTGTTGCTCCTGCACTGCCGGTTTCGGTCACCGTGCAGTTGGAGCCCACAGGGATGTTGTTGATCGTGCGGCTGAGACCGCTGGCGACGCTCAACGTGAACGATCCGTACCAGACCGAGGGCGAGACCGCCCCGGGCGGCAGCACGGTCGTCGCGGCAGTGCGGGTGCAGTTCACGAGCACAGTGAAGGTGCCGGTACCGTACTGCGCCGCGCCGGCTCCGGTGAGCACCTTGTTCACGGTCAGTGAACCGACCGGAATGCTGTTCGTGTAGGCGACCGCGTTGGTGGAAGCACCGAGCTCGGTGTCGGGCGAGAGGGTGACGACTGCCGTTGTCGCGTTCGGTTGCGATGACGACCCGCCGGTGGTGATGGTCTTGGTCACCGTGGCGCCCCTGGCCTGCGTCTCGATCACGGTGCATACGGCACCGGCGGGAAGCCCAGTGAAGGTGCGCGACTGGCCGTCGTTGAGCACAAAGGTCGACGGGGCCACAGTGATCGCCTGGGCTCCGTTGCCGCGATCGAAGGTGCACGCGATGCTGAACCGGAAGTCGGTCTGCATGACCGGCAGCCCCGCAGCGTTGAGCGCACCGTTCATGTTCACAGACTTCGACACGGTCAGGCTGGCGAGCTCGTAGGTGTTGGTCACCTCGCTCAACTCGATGGGGTCGCGCTCGGCGAAGGCGGGGCGAGGGTTGAACACGGTCGACGGGCTGTAGTCGAGTGACCGCACCGTGACCGTGTCGGGCAGCGCCGTCGTCGTCGTGGCACCCGTCGTGCCGACCTCGCTGATGTCGCACTCGGCATACAACGGAATACCGAGGATGCGCGTCGACGCGGCATTGCCGGTGATGGTGAACGGCGAACGGTTCGCACCGGTGCTGTCGAGCAGCGAGATGGGCACTCCGTCGACGGAGCAGGCAACCTCGATGTCGAAGTCACCCGGAGCGAAGGCGGCAGCGCCGCCGTCGACGATCTTGGCGAGATCGATCGCACCGGTGGCGAGCGCCACTCCGACCTTGCGGGGCTCAGTGACGAACCGGTAGGGCAGGTCGTTGTCGCCGTCGCGGCCGCGCGCGGCCCCTGCGATCGAGTTGTACGCGATCGAGTCGCGGGCAAGGTTGGCGTTCGTCTCGCGCAGCACGGGCTCGCGCGCCGTCTCGGAGCGGTAGACGATCGACACGTCGTCACCGGGCACGAGACCCTGGTCGGCGACGTCGACGCCGACCGTCAGGTCGATGACGAACTTGAGCGCGATGACGCTCTCGAGCAGCGCGGCGTCGGGCACGGCGGGCATGACCTGCCAGCCGGTCGTCGCGTTCGAGCGATCAGGCAGCCCGCCGGGCGAGCCACTGGTGATGCACGGCCAGTACTGCTCGACCATGGGCGGGTCAGAGCTCGGCGTCATGCCGAGCTCGAACTGGATGTCGGCGCCGTTGCAGGCGGGCGTAGCCAGGTTCAGGCGGTCGGTGTAGTAGACCGTCAGGGCTTCGTCGGGCCAGCCGACCAGGCGCGGGCGCTCGGTCAGAGTCGGCGCCCAACGCGAGCTGCGGGCATCGTTGATGATGACGCCGCGGTCGTTCTCACGCGGGAGAACGTCGATCGACACGATCTCGAACACGCGCACGTTACCGGCGTTGAAGAAGTTGCCGACCCATTCCTCGGTGCCACCCGGGCGCGTGATCGGCACACAGGGGTACCGGTAGTACTCCTCGCCGTTGACGGCGAGAGTCGGGTCGCTGCAGTCGACACCGTTGTTGACCGTGCGGATGATGCCGAGGTCGTCGAACGGCTCACCGGTGTCGGGATTGATCACGGGCAGGCCAGCCTCGTCGAGCGGACCGGCCTCGACACCCTTGACGCCCTTGACGATGTTCATGGGAGCGCTCGGGAGAGCCCACACCTTGGTCGTCGCCGTGCAGCTCTCGACCTGCAATTGCGGGTCGAGCTCGAGCACGCCGTTGGTCGAGTACTCGCAACGGTCGAACTCTTGGTCGCTCGTCACGATGGCGCTGTTGAGCACGAAGCCCGAGTCGACCGAGCCCGCCTCGAGGAACTGGCGGAACAGCAGTGGTGCGTCGATCGTCAGGGTCCATCCCTTCTGCAGCACGAATGCTGGGTCAGGTGTGATCGTGAGGGGCTGGCCACCCGGGCCGCTCGCCCCCAGCGCAGCCGTGAACGACGGCGCGGTCACCGGCTGGCCCGATGCGTTGACCACCGTGAGGGTGATGAGGTCTTCGGGGTCGAACGTCGTGTTCGTCTCGGGGTCGGTGCCGAGCACGAGCATCGGCCCGGTGGCGTCGACGGGAATCAGATCGACGATCTGCAGCTCGGCCAGGTCTTTGTCTTGACCCGTGCCGAGGTTACGCACCTCGATCTCGTAGGGGATTGGTGCGCCGAGCGTCAGCGGCCCGAACGGCGTCTTGACGACGCGCACCTCGGCCGGGCGGTGCTGGAAGAGAATCTGCCGGGTGTCGTCGTCAGTCGCCTGCCAGAGCGGAGCATCCGGGCTGTTATCGGCCCACGAGGTCACCGTGACGTCGTTCGTGAAGACGCCGATCTGCGACTCGCCCGGTGCGGGGGCCGTGTAGATGTAGAGCGTCGACGGAACCGGTTCGGTGCTCGGCTCGACGAGCAGGTCGCGGCGCGTCACCGTGAAGCGCACCGTCTGAAGAGGGTTGTACGGGCGCTCCCACGCGGCACCGTCAGACCGGGTGTAGTGGAAGCGGATGCCGCGGATGTCGGCGGTGGTCGCGCCGGGCGGCAGCGTCGGCAGAGCGAGAGTCGAGCCGAACGCGCCCTCGACCCAGCACGCGTCGAGCACGGCCGAGCCGTTGCACTCGACGGAGATGCCGTCGGGCCCGCCGAGCACGTAGTCGACTCCGACGAGCACGTCGACCTTGACGCGGTTGAGCGGGCTCGCGAACGAATGCGAACCGAAGCCGTTGAAGTTGTAGGCATTCCAGAACGAGGGCGAGAGGTCTTCGAAGACCATGTCGGTCGACCGCACGTTGCCTGAGGGCTGACCCGTCAGCGTGATCGTCGCGACGCGCGAGTTACCGTCGAACTGAGTGGCGGGAACGGTCGGCGTCGCCGTCGTGTCGGCCTGGATGCCCTTGGTGGCCGTCACACCGTACGACAGGTCTTCGACACGCACCTGCGCGCTGGCCTGAGCGGTGAGAGTGTTGACCGTCTCACCGACGGGCGGCTCGGAGAGTCCGCCCGGGTCGGTGATGGTGGCGCGCACGGTGTTTGCGACAACATCGCTGTTGACGCCGTCGACGCGTGTGCCGGGCGTGCTGCGCAGATCTTCTCGCAACTGAGTGTCGACGACGAGGCGGGTCGTGCCCTCGACCGCGATGCGGCCCGTGTGCACGACCTCGATGCCGACGACGTCGGCGAGCTGCGTCGAGGTGAGCGCGAGCGCGGCAGTGCGGGTGTACGAGTCGAACGCTCCCGACTCGCGCTCAAGCACCACGACCGTGTCGGTGGCGCCGCTCGGCACGGTGAGCGACACGATGTCGTAGAGGTTGACCGACTCGAAGGGGTCGGTGCCGGCGACGGGGTCGAGTATCGAGAGCTCGTCGACTCGCGAGACTGAGGTGTTCTCGGCGTCGATCGTCATGCGAGCGCGCGGGTAGAGAGCCTGCGGCGTACCGTCGGGCGGGGTGCCGAGCGGGCCGTCGACCCAGCTCTTCGTGACCTCGATCGTCAGCGGCTGGTCGAAGATCAGAATCGTGTCGCCTGCGGTGCGCGTGAGCAGCACGTTCGCGTCGGTGTCACGCCCGTCGAAACGCACGGTGTTGTCGACAACACCGAAAGCGCCCGTGTTGTAGAGCGCCTCGCGGGTCGAGCCCAGCACCGCGACGTCGGTGTCGGAGCGACGCACGTCGCGCACCTCGAAGACGAGGTCGAAGCGGCGGTCGAGACCCATTGAGGGGGCGACGCCCGAGCCGACTGGCGGCGCTGCGGGATTGGTTCCCACGCGCGACGATCGGGTCGGGCTCTCCTCGACGATCAGGCGCACGCCGGTCGCGGCCGCGCTCTCGGCGTCGCTGAGGGTGTAGCCGGGGAAGGTTCCGTCGCAGGCCGCGGGGCAAGGGTCGCCCGCTGCCCCGACCCAGCCCGAACCAGGCACGTAGAGCTCGACGGCGACGACGCGGTCGAAGGTCAGCAGAGCATCCATGCCGCTCGTGATCGCGGGGATGCGCACCAGATCGAAGGCTTCGAAAACGGTGTCGGCGACCGGCGTCGTCGCCGGGTCGCTCGCGGTGTCAGAGAGCACGACCGAGTCGAAGAAGGTGCCAGCGGTACCCCATGTGATGCGCGCCGTCGCCTGGTCGGCGCTGCGCGCGTTCACGGCCTCAAAGCCCGTGCTCGCGACCGGCTGCCAGTTCTTGGCAATCGCCGAGATGTTGCCCGTGCCCGTGCCGCTGCCGTCATCGGTCGGCAACAACTCGATCGGCGCGTCTGCCTCGTCGGTGGCCTCAGAGGGCGTCGCGACGGGGTTCGAGACCCGCGACTGCACGGTGTTGTCAATCTCGATCGTGTCGACGCGCGTCGGTGACGCGGCCTCGCCGGTGCCGTCACGCAACTCGTCGCGCAGAGCGAACCGCAGGTTCGGCTGCACGCTGAAACCCGGGTTGAGCAGAGTGCCGACCGTGTCGTAGTTGGCGTGCTGGTACGTGAAGCGCACACCCTCGATGTCAGGGCGCAGCGCCGGATCGACGACAGTGGTCAGGAAGGTCGGGCCGACGAGCCCGGCGGCACCGGGCAGCGCGTTCCAGGTGGCACCGTCGAAGTACTCGACCGTGAGGGTCGTGTTGGCGGGCACGGCCGTTGCGACGATGTCGGTGAGGTCGAAGTAGTTGTAGAAGTCGTCGGTGCCCGTGTCGACCGGGTCGGTGATGACGAGCGAGACCGAGCCCACGGTCGATGAGGTGGGGTCGACCGCCGTGGCCGGCAAGGGCGTGATGCTGCTCGGCAGCGAGATGAGAGTCGTCGCGCCGGCAATGCCGTAGATCGTGTCGGGCGTAATGCTCTTCTCGACGAGCGTGTTCACGCGCGAAGTGCGGCGCGTGAGGTCGTCGGAGGCGACGGCCGATGCCGTCTGGTCGTCGAGTGCGACGACATCGACGCGCACCTGGTTCGTGGTGGTGACATCGCTCACGACCGGGTCGGTGAGCACGAGGAACGGCAACGAAGCGTACTGACCGGGCGTCATGCCCCCGGGTGCGGTGCTGAGGAACCTGACGCGGATGCTCTGCACGAGCGCAGCATCCGTGGGTGCCGGAAGGGTGTCGACGGTCGTGGTGACGATCGGCGCGCTGAAGTCTGCGTCGCCCTCGTACCAGTAGCTCACCTCGGCGCTCGTCGCGCTCACGGGCCACTCGATGTCAGCAGTGATCCAGCTGTCGAAGCTCAGGCCCTGGTCGGCGAGGGAGGTCGTGCCGGGCGCCGGTTCGGTCAGCGTGAGCTCTTTGAGCGCGAAGTCGCCGCCGTTCTGGCCGCCGATGGTGGCGCGCTCGAGCGCGCCGCCGACGACGTAGGGGTTCTCGAAGAGCTTCGTCGCGATAGGCGAAACGCTCGAGGGGTCGAGACGGATGGTGTCGGCGGCGGGCTCAGGCGTCGTTGTCGTCGCGTCGAAGCGCACCCACGAGCTCGCGGTGTTGGTGAGGGTCAGGGTCGATACGAGTGCGGCGGCCGTCGACGTCAGCTCGCCCTCGATCGTGATGCCACCCACTGCGCCGCGGTCGACGCGGCCCGTGCTCGACGAGAAGGCGATGCGGATTCCGCGGATGTCGGCGGTGTCGACGCCGACCGGTAGCGCGGCCGTCGCGGCCGCCGTGCCGGTGTTCCAGTCGGTGCCGTCAAACCAGTCGATGCGCACGCGGTCGGCGCCGGCGGGCAGATCAAGATCGCTCAGACCCGTGATTTCGATGTAGTCAAGAATCGTCGACGAGGTGTCGGCGGGCTCTTGAATGACCAGCTCGTCGACCGAGCCGTTGCTCGTATTGGTCGCGCCCAGCGCGAACTCGGCCGCGCGGCCGAGGGCCGCAGGGCTCGATTCGGGCGTCACGGTCTTGGTGGTGTCAGAGCCGAGCACGCGCGGCACCGTGAGCAGCACCTGCGCGCTCGATTCGACGAGGTTCGGCCGCGGCGGGTCGAGCGTGAGATCGGCTCGGTTCGTCACTGTCACCTGTGCGGTGTTGTCGAGCAGCTCGCCGTCGAAATCGGCCGAGAGGTCGGCAGGAACGGTCGCGGTGGCATTGAGCTGGATGCCCGTACCGGCCTGCATGCCGGTGAAGCCGCCCCCCAACTCGTCGATGACCTCGACGGTGAAGTCGTTGCCCGAGATCTGGATGTCGATCGGCGGGTTTTGCGTCGCCATGGTGACCGACTGCAACACGAGCGGAGCGGGAATCGTGTCGGCGAGGGTCAGATCGAGGCAGTCGGTTTCGAGCGACGAGCAGTTGATCGTGAACTGGTACGTGATGGTTCCGCCGGCGGCGACTGCTGTCGGTGCAGCGGGAATTGCGTCTTTTTCGAACTGGATGAGTACGGGCTCGTCAGGGTCGCCTTCGGCAGCCACGGCGGGCTGGAACGCAATGAAGGGCGTGAAGAGCGTGACGAGCGCGAGTGCCGCGATACCCGGCAGCAGTCGGCGCGTGCGGCGTGATGAAGACGTAGTCATGGTGTGCGTTTCCCCCCCGGGTGACTCCGGAGACGCGTGACGGGGGCACTGTTCCGAAGACGTGAAGACGGCTCGCCACTAAGCGAACCACGTTCAACCTATCTCGCAGGATTCGACGCGCGCGTACCCCGGCAGGGGGGCATTCGTGTCCCACTTCGGGGGGTACGAACCTTCACTTTTGGGGCACAGAGGTGCCCGCTAGGGCAGCACACCGACCGACGCGAGGCCCGCGCGCAAGAGTGCGCCCCGGCCGCCCTCGAGCTCATCTGCCACGCGCTGCGATGCCGCTTCGTCGGGCGTCATCCAGGTGAGCTCGAGCGCATCCTGCCGCGGCTCGCAGGTGCCCGTGACGGGCACCACGTAGGCGAGGGCGACCGCGTGCTGCCGATCGTCGCTGAACCGCGTCGGGCTCGGGAACGGGAAGTACTCGGCCACGGAGAAAGGCGTGGGCGAGGCCGGAAGCTGCGGGAAGGCCATGGGCCCGAGGTCTTTCTCGAGGTGGCGAAAGAGCGCGTCGCGCAGCGTCTCGCCGTACATCACCCGGCCGCTCACGAGGGTGCGCGTGATGCTACCCGCGTCGTTGACGCGCAGCAGAACCCCCACCTCGGTCACCGAGCCCATGCCGTCGACGCGCACCGGAATCGCTTCGACGTAGACGAGGGGCAGTCGCTGCCGAATCTGCTCGAGCTCGTCGTCAGAAAGCCAGCCCGGGTTCGGGTCAGGAGTGCGCACAGAGGCCATGCCCCATTCTGACCCGTTCGGCGGCCTCGCGGGCGCACCTGACACGATGGAGCCATGAGCTTCATGCAGTTGATCGATGAGAGCGCTGTGCTGTGGTCGGCTGCCGAAGCCGAACGCGCCGATCGCCCGCTGCTCGTGCTGCTGCACGGCTACGGCTCGCACGAGGGCGATCTGTTCGGGCTCGCGCCGCACCTGCCCCTGCAGCCCGTCATCGCCTCGGTGCGCGCGCCCCTTCGCGCGGGCCCTGGCTACGCCTGGTATGAGTTGAACGGCGCGACGAACGAGAGCAGATCCGAGGGCGCCGACGCCGCCGCGCGCGGCCTTCTGCACTGGCTCGACGGGGTGCGCGCGACCTCTGTCGGATTGCTGGGGTTTTCGCAGGGCGGGGCGATGAGCATCCACCTCATGCGGCACGCGCCCGAGCGCTTCGCGTTCGCCGTCTCGCTCGCGGGTTTCGTCGTGCCCGGCGAAGCGCCGGCCGACGCACGGCTGGCCGAGCTCGCACCGCCGGTGTTCTGGGGGCGGGGCACGCACGACACGGTGATTCCCGACTCGTTCGTCGAGGCGACCCAGCGGTGGCTGCCCCACCACGTCACCCTCACCGAGCGCATTTACGAGGGTGTCGGGCACTCGGTGAGTGAGCCCGAGCTCGCGGACGTGCTGACGTTCATGCGCGCTCAATACGCCTGACCGCGGGCGGGCTGTCAGCGGGCAGGGCCAGAATGGGCGGATGATCGAACCGGCTGCCGACGACGTGCTGGGGCGGTTCGCGCCCGCCACGCGCGAGTGGTTCTCGGGGGCGTTCCCCGCCCCGACACCCGCGCAGCTCGGAGCCTGGAATGCCATCTCGACCGGCGGTGACGCGCTCGTCATCGCGCCGACCGGCTCGGGCAAGACTCTCGCCGCGTTCTTGTGGTCGATTGACCGGCTCGCGGCCGAGCCGCCGCCCGACGACGCCCGTCACCGCACCCGCGTGCTCTACATCAGCCCGCTCAAGGCGCTCGGCGTCGACGTCGAGCGCAACCTGCGATCACCGCTCATCGGCATCACCCAGACCGCGCTGCGTCTCGGGGGCACCGCCCCGACCATCACGGTCGGTGTGCGCAGCGGAGACACCCCGAGCGCCGACCGCCGCGCGCTGCAGAAGTCGCCGCCCGACATTCTCATCACCACTCCCGAGAGCCTCTACCTCATGCTCACGGCGAGCGCCCGCGAGACGCTCGAGGGGGTGACGACCGTCATCATCGACGAGGTGCACGCCGTCGCCGGCACGAAGCGCGGCGCGCACCTGGCGCTCACCCTCGAGCGGCTCGATGCCCGCCTGGCTCGCCCTGCTCAGCGGATCGGACTCTCGGCCACGGTACGACCGCCGGAGGAGGTTGCGCGCTACCTGGGCGGCGGTCGCCCCGTGACGATCGTGCAGCCGCCGGCGGCGAAGACCTTCGACCTGAGCGTCGTCGTGCCCGTCGACGACATGACGCAGCCGCCCGTGATCGGCGGCGACGACCCGACCGAGACCTCGGGTGCGCCGCAGGCGCCGTCGATCTGGCCGCACGTCGAAGAGAGCATCGTCGACCGGGTGCTCGAGCACCGCTCGACGATCGTGTTCGCGAACTCGCGGCGGCTCGCCGAGCGGTTGACGGCGCGACTCAACGAGATCTACTCCCTTCGCCTCGGCCTCGACCTGCCCGAGCGCGGGGTCCCTGCCACTGTGATGGCCCAAGCCGGCTCAACGGGGGGCGCCGAACCGCTCTTGGCCCGAGCCCACCACGGCTCGGTCAGCAAAGAGCAGCGCGGCGAGATCGAAGAGGCTCTCAAGACCGGCCGACTGCGCTGCGTCGTGGCGACGAGCAGTCTCGAGCTCGGCATCGACATGGGCGCCGTCGACCTCGTCATACAGGTCGAGGCGCCGCCGAGCGTCGCGAGCGGCCTGCAGCGCGTCGGCCGCGCCGGGCACCAGGTCGGCGAGATCAGCCGCGGCGTGCTCGTGCCCAAGCACCGACTCGACGTGCTGCACGCCACGGTCACGAGCGAGCGCATGACCGCGGGCCTCATCGAAGAGCTGCACGTGCTCTCGAACCCGCTCGACGTGCTCGCGCAACAGACCGTCGCGCACGTGGCCCTCGAGCCCTGCGACGTCGAAGAATGGTTCGACCAGGTGCGCCGCGCCGCGCCCTTCTCGACCCTGCCCCGCAGCGCTTTCGACGCCGTGCTCGATCTGCTGAGCGGCCGGTACCCGAGCGACCGTTTCAGTGAACTGCGGCCGCGCATCGTGTGGGACCGCGTCGCGGGTACACTCACCGGTCGGCCGGGCGCACAGCGACTTGCGGTGACGAGCGGCGGCACGATTCCTGATCGCGGCCTGTTCGGCGTCTTCATCGCGGGCGAGGGCGTCGGCCGCCGCGTCGGCGAGCTCGACGAAGAGATGGTCTACGAGTCTCGCGTCGGCGACGTCTTCGCGCTCGGCACGACGAGCTGGCGCATTCACGAGATCACGCACGACCAAGTGATCGTGACCCCCGCCTACGGGCAGCCCGGCAAAGTGCCGTTCTGGAAGGGCGACGGGCTCGGTCGCCCCGCCGAGCTCGGCCGCGCGGTCGGGCGCACGACGCGCGAACTCGCGGCCGCATCGACGGATGCCCGCCGCGAGCGCCTCGCCGCAGCTGGCCTCGACGATCGCGCGGTCGCGAACCTCGAGGCGCTCTTGACCGAGCAGGCCGCAGCCACCGGGCAGGTGCCCAGCGAGCAGACGCTCATCATCGAGCGGTTCCGTGACGAGCTCGGCGACTGGCGCGTCGTGCTGCACTCGCCCTACGGCCTCGCCGTGCACGCGCCCTGGGCGCTCGCGATCTCGGCGCGCATCCGCGAGCGGCACGGCTACGACGGCGCCGCGATCGCCGCCGATGACGGCATCGTCGTGCGGCTGCCCGACACCGAGGCGCAGCCGCCCGGGGCCGAGCTGTTCCTCTTCGAGGCCGATGAACTGCACGACCTGGTCACGGCAGAGGTCGGCGGGTCGGCGGTCTTCGCCTCGCGGTTCCGCGAGTGCGCGGCGCGCGCCCTGCTGCTGCCGCGCCGCGACCCCGGGCGACGCAGTCCGCTCTGGCAGCAGCGCCAGCGCGCGAGCCAGTTGCTCGAGGTCGCGCGCGAGTTTGCCGACTTTCCGATCATTCTCGAGACGGTGCGCGAGGTGCTGAGCGACGTCTACGACCTGCCGTCGCTCATCGAGGTCGCCGCGAGCATCGCCCAGCGCAGCATCCGCATCATCGAAGTCGAGACCGACCTGCCCTCGCCCTTCGCACGCAGCCTGTTGTTCGGCTACGTCGCGGCGTTTCTCTACGAGGGCGACAGCCCGCTCGCCGAGCGCCGCGCCGCAGCGCTCAGCATCGACCCCGCACTGCTCGCCGAGCTTCTCGGTCGCGCCGAGCTACGCGAGGTGCTCGACCCCGCCGTCATCGAGCAGACCGAGGCCGAAATGCAGCGCCTCGCGCCCGATCGCCGCGCGCGCGACCTCGAGGGCGTCGTCGACCTGCTGCGCATCCTGGGTCCGCTCTCGGTCGCCGAGGTCGACGACCGCACGCTCGACGAGGTCGATGTGACCACCGCGCTCGAGCAGCTCGCCCGTACCAATCGGGTGTTCGCCGCGACCATCGCGGGCGATGCGCGCTGGGCCGTCGTCGAAGACGCCGCACGCCTGCGCGATGCGCTCGGCACCCCGATTCCGCACGGCGTGCCGAGCGCCTTCCTCGACCCCGTGCCCGACCCGATCGGCGACCTCATGGCGCGCTACGCCCGCACGCACACGCCCTTCGCCGCGAGCGACGCGGCGACGCGCTACGGCGTCGGCATCGCGGTGGCGACGGATGCCCTGCGCAGGCTCGCCGCCGATCGGCGCATCATCGAAGGCGAGTTTCGCCCAGGCGCCTCGGGCACCGAGTGGGTCGACGCCGAGGTGCTACGGCGCCTGCGCTCACGCAGCCTCGCGGCACTGCGCAAAGAGATCGAGCCCGTCAGTCACGGAACCCTCGGTCGATTCCTGCCCACCTGGCAGCATGTGGGTTCGGCCGGCCCCGGCACCGCGTCTCGACGGCCGGCGCTACAGGGCATCGATGGCGTGCTGCAGTCGATCGAGCAACTGCAAGGGGCCGCGCTGCCCGCGAG